>NZ_PSTU01000020.1:0-59372 GCF_002931215.1 Pseudoclavibacter sp. Z016 | reverse complement strand
GTACGCAGGTGCGGCGACCGCCGTCGCGATCACTGGGAGGGACCAGGCAGCGCCTTGGACGATTGATCGGCGGGTGACGGTGGATTGCTGTTCGGGGGAGGGCATGGTCTACCACTTTCTTCAATGCGGGGGCAAGACGGTTGACGTGCGGCGCACATATCGAAGTGAACTCACAGCCGCGCGCTGAGCATAGGCATAGACCGCTGTCTCGATGAAGGATGGGTGTCAACGTCTATCGGCTCAGGATTCGACGGATTTTGCATGCTGATCTGGTCTTTTAAGGTGCTTCAAGGCCCGTGTCGGTCGTATTGCTATTTCCGTTCTGCGCGTCATACCAAAATCATTCTGATCACTGCCATGTGGTTTGTGTGATCCGCGATTTCCAGGGCGACAACGGGATTTGTCCGGGGATTTTTTGCTTGAAGGCGTGGCACCTGCCATCTTTTTTGTCCCATAACGTGACGAATGGGGCCCCGACTTCGTCTCTACGTAGAGCCGAGCAACCGCCAGGGACGTTGCTGCCCATGTGTCTTCCTCGGTTGTGGGCTCTTCCTTGGTGTTTACGGATGGAGTGTTTGTGTCGCCACAGCCGATCAGTTCCCGATTCGAACTTCGCGAAGATGCTGAACGTGCAGATCTCTCGCGGGCGATTTCTCTCTCTATCGATGAGGTTGGACAGGCTGCGGAGGACACGGCGCGCGGTTGGGGGTGGCACCTGCAATCGCCCGCGGAGGAGTTCGCACTGCGCGGTGACGTGGTGAAGAACGAGACTTTCGCGCTGAGTCGCTATTGGCACCCGGCAGCGTCGTTCCGCTACGAGGCTCCGCGGGTGTTCGCGGGGGGATCCGCTCGGATGCTCCTGGCCTGTCTCGAGGGTGAGGTTGAGGTTGAGGTCGCAGGGGTCACGGAGAGGCTGACGCCCGGCCGCGTGCTCTTCGCGAACCCCGAAGACCTCGCGGGCAAGCGGGCGGAGGTGCCGGTCAGTAACTTGATGGTGATCTTTCCCCGTTCGCAGCCGGTCACGGACAACTACGTGAGTGAGGCCGTGGCGTCGGAGGCGTATCTGCGTATTCTGGTCGATGCCTCAGCTTCCATTCTGAGTAGCCGTGCGGGCGTGGAGGATGCCGCGTTCAAGCGGGTCGGGCTGGCCGTAGAGGCATTGATTTGGGCGCTCGCTACCCACACTGAACTTCGAACGCTGCCGAGCGCCAACAGCGAGCTCGCTCGCGTCTACAGCGAAGCCGTGAAGTATGTGGCCCTGTTCGCCGGAGATGCGGCGACCACGGTGTACTCGATGGCAACAGCGCTTGGAGTCTCGCAGCCACACCTCTATCGCGCTTTCGTAGCGACGGGCGAGACACCGTCGGTGTATCTTCGGCGCGCCCGCGTGCGCCTCGCGGAGCGGTTGATCGCAGATGGCGTGACCGCTGGCATGGCTGCGAGAGGGTCCGGCTTTGGAACCGTCAGGCGCATGAGAAGCGCAGTCGCCAGCGGATCGATTCCCGACTCTGAGGGGGCTGCGCCTCATTGAACGAGTTCGCCTCAGGTGGAGCGGGCACGAGAACCATTTTTCTTGAACGGCAGGTGATACCGTGCGGTATCACTACTTGGAGGTTCGCATGTCTACTCAGCTTGAAGACCGCGCCAAGGAGGCGCGTTTGCTCCGTCGTCGTTCTGAGCTGGATCGGCTCACGTACCGTCGCAAGGTGGCCGAGCTCGCGGAGCTTGGGTCGCAGCGGGAGATAGCGCGGGCTCTCGGGATCGCGCAGCCAAATGTCTCAAAGACACTCAAGGTTGCAGCGGCTGCACCGCCGCTGGTGGAGGGGTTCTCGGGCGCTGACCCGTACGAGATTGCAGAGCGGTACTCCATCGGTGAGTTGACGCTGTTCCAGCTTGTCGAGGAGCTGTTGCGGTGGGACTACTTGCCGACGCAGCGCACGGACGGGTACAACGACCTGCTGTTCTCGGTGCCGGGTTCATGGGATGACATCGTGCGCGCCGAGAGTGAGGGACTGATCGGCCTTGATGTGTACGGGTTCGTGCAGCGCGAAACCGCTGCGCTGGACGCGCGCCAGGAGGCCGCGGGGGAGCGCTACCGTGGGTTCACCCATGAGGAGGCGAACGAGGCCGCGCAGCGGTTCGTTGAGGCTGCCTCTGGTGATGTGCTGGCCGGGGCTGCCTAGTGGTCGATACGTCGCTGGTGGAGCGTCACCGGCGAGGTGTGGTGGAGCTTTCGCGTGTTGGTGCGGCGCTCGCTCCGAGTGCGCCGACGGCCACGATTCGGAACCCTGAGTGGTTCGTCACGCAGCGCGGGGTGTCGACGCCGACGCCGCAGCGTCGCGAGCTCCACAAAGCGCTGAAACGCGAGTACCTGGAGAAGTACCCGGACGTGCGCAACGAGTCACGCGCCATGGTGCTCGCTGGCCCTCCCGGCGCGGGCAAGTCGACCGCCAAAGGTGAGGTGCTGGGCGAGCGGTCGGAGCAGTATCTAACGGTGGACGCGGACGAGTTCAAAGCGATGCTAATGCGTGAAGCGCTGCGCGATGGCAGCTACGAATCGTTCATCAAGCCGGACGCGGTGAAGTCGCTCGAATCGAGCGGTGAGCAGTTCTTCCCGTTGGAGCTTGCGTCGCTTGTGCACGAGGAGTCCTCGATGCTCGCGAAAGAGCTTCGCGACGAGGCGTTGCGCGAGGGGAAGAACGTCATCATCGACACCGTGTTGTCGTCGGAGACGAGCGCCCGTCAGCTCGGGCAGCAGCTCGCAGCCGAGGGGTACACGGCCGAGGTGTTGGACGTCGAAGTGTCCTACGACATCTCGCAGGGACGCATCGCGAAACGCTGGCAGCAGTCCTACGAGGAAGCCACCGAAAAGGGCGGGCTCGGTGGCCGTTGGGT
The DNA here is from genome assembly GCF_002931215.1 of Pseudoclavibacter sp. Z016. Taxonomy (NCBI): domain Bacteria; kingdom Bacillati; phylum Actinomycetota; class Actinomycetes; order Micrococcales; family Microbacteriaceae; genus Pseudoclavibacter; species Pseudoclavibacter sp. Z016. The sequence continues at coordinate 56,477 of NZ_PSTU01000020.1, read as the reverse complement.
GCCCAGTGAATACGCACGCAGCGTGTTCGATGGACCGAACGGCAAAACCAAGTCCGAGGCTGCCGCGAAGGTGCTCGCTGAGGAGTGCCCGGTGGTGCAGCGCTATCGCGTCTATCGCACCACGCAGGAGAGCACGCCCGAGCGTCCCGCGGTCGCGTCCTGGGAGGTAGACATGCAACGTGCGTCACGAGGCGGACCGCTCGTCGATCCGCAGGCCGCAGCAGCTGCAAAGCACTATCAGGCGAACACCCCGCCACCGCCGCAGATCGACCCGAATCGAGGGACCGACTTCGGTCGGTAAGCGTCGCAGCAGACGAACGAGCCCCTGCCATGGTGACCCATGGCAGGGGCTCGTTTCGTGACGACGATTGTCCACGCTACTGTTGGTCTGCGTGCTGCTCTTCGCCGCCATTAGTGTCAGCTTGGGAGGAGGCTGCCGCCACCTTCGGTTTCCGAGCCGAGCGTGCGCGAACGCGCTTCTTCTTGTCCGGCTCCGCGAAGCCGATGTCACGCAGCGCCTCCGCACTCCACCCGGCCTTGACGGCCGCCGAGTAGGCGCGCACGTCGGCGGCTTCCGCATCGCGCAGCAGCTCCGCATGGTGCGCCTGGAGCTCAGCGAGCTCGCGCGCCGTGTCTTCCCGCACGTCGGTGATCGACTGCCGCGCGGTGGCGAGCTGCCGAATCGCTTCGATTCGGTCCTGCTCCGCACGCTTTGCGCGTTCTACGGCCTCTTCAATGCTCACGTCTTTGCTCATAGCCCCATCGTAGAGATGGGGAGCGAGGACGTCGAGCGCGGAGCGCCTTCCGAAATGCGGGCGCAGACCGCTGGACGCAGTACCCGTCTCTCGACGTGAGCCGCTGCGCACCGAGTCCGGGACGGAGCAAGCTATACACTTAGGTTCCCTAAGTTGGCTTGGCCCTCGACATTCTGCCGCGGGCTTGGCACACTGGACGTGTGGTCCCCGCGGATGCGGGTTCGCTGCGCTAGGCCGGAAGGGGAGTGGTGTTCATGGAGGAGCAGACCCCCGGTGCGCGGTTCTTTACTCGTCGTCGTCGCGCGAATGCGCCGGTGGCTCGGCAGCACTTCCACAAGGTGAAAGTGACTCCCGAGGAGGAGGGGGAACTGCTGCGTCTCGCGAACGCGCAGAACGTGACGATTCCGCGACTGCTTGTTGAATCGGCGTTGGCCGCGGAGACGGGGGAGACGTCGACGCAGCGTCGCGAGGCGATGGCGAACTTGTTCGCGCTGTACCGCCTCATGGCTGCGATCTCGAACAACGTGAACCAGATGGCGAAAGCGACCAACGCGACCGGTGCGGTTCACGCGGATATGGCCGCGACGCTCGCGAAGGTGCGCGAGGTCGCCGACCACATCGACGCAGCTCTTGATGGGTTGAGTGACGCCCGATGATGCCCAACGTGGTGCGCGGAGATCGCATGGCTGGGCTCATGACGTACCTGGTGGGTCCTGGGCGCTCGAATGAGCACGAAGAGCCACACCTGGTCGCGGGCGATGGGCCGCTGATGACGTGGTTCGACGAAGCAGAGTTGGGCCGCGATAGTGCCCTCGCGATTGCTCGTCACCTCGACCGGCCGAAGGAGATGTACGGCACCGAAGTCAACGGCGGTCACGTGTGGCATGCGTCGCTGTCGCTGCGCGCCGAAGAAGGGCAGCTGACGGACGAGAAGTGGCGGGAGATCGCGGAAGAGTTCGTGCGTGAGATGGGGTTCGACGACCACGAGGGAACGAAGGCCCCGTGCCGCTGGGTCGCTGTACGTCACGGCGTCTCGACGAACGGCAACGACCACATTCACATTGCCGTGAATCTGGTTCGTGAAGACGGCACGAAGGCCGCCATCCACAACGACTACCACCGTGCGCAGCAGATCGCTCGCGCACTGGAGCAGAAGCACGGGCTGCAAGAACTGGAGTCGGCGCAGAAGGAGCGCGCGACGCGTGGCTACGACCCCGCCGAGCGCGAGGCGCAGGCGCGGTCACGGGCACGAGCTCGCCACGAGCGGGAGCGCACGAAGAGCGACGCTCAGATGCCCGCTTGGGACGCACTGCCCGGCACCGACCGTCAGGCGAAGATCGCGGCCGAGCTGCGCACAGATCAGCCCCGATACCTCCTCGCGCTGCGGGTGCGTGGCGCTGCCACCGCGTCGCAGGACGAGGGTGAGTTCGTGCGGCGCATGCGGCGGAACGGGCTCCTGGTTCGTCCCCGATTTGCGGACGGTCGAACCGACGTCGTGACGGGGTATTCGGTTGCCGCTCGGCCCAGCTACGGTGAGCGCCCGATTTGGTACGGGGGAGGTCAGCTGGGCCGCGATCTCGCGCTGCCGAGGCTGCGCGCAGAGTGGCCCGACACCCCCACGGGTGCGTCTGACGCGGCGAAGGAATGGGAAGCCGCGTACCGAGGACGTCGCGCCGTCTCGCCTGGACGTGAGACGCAGGAGATCGACCCGGACATGTGGGCGCAGCGCAGTCAGCAGCTCACCGAAACCGTGAACCGGTTGCGGGAAGTTCCGATGGAGGATCGCGAGACGTGGGCGCGGGTCGCTCGTCAGTCCGCGGGCGTGCTCGCGGCCTGGTCCACGGCCACGGAAACCGAGCCCGGAGAGCTCGCGCTGGCGTCCGAGTCGCTGTCGCGTTCCGCGCAGACCTACCGGCACTCCGAGCGTGCATCGAAGGTCGACATGCAGGCACTCGGCGGCACCGCCATGCTCGTCGCGTCGGCGGCTCGCGGCGGTCAAGGGTTGACCGCGCAACTGGCGATGATGCGGCAGATGATGCGCCTCACGCAGGCCGTCCACGAAGTCGTGAAGCAGGACGGTCAGACCCGGTACGCAGAGCACATCGCCAACGACACCCGGTTCCGCATCGAAACCATCCGCGACCAGCTGAAGACGGCCGTCGCGAACACCTCGCCTGCCACGGCAGATGCGCCAGCAACGACCACAACCGCGGAGCGAGACCTGTCCCACCTGGACCCCGCTGCGCGTCGCGCAGCGGAGCACCTCCGGTTGAACCAGCCCCGCCCTGGCGAGCAGCTGCGTTCACCCGTGCCGGAGCCGCTGCAACCACCACGAGTCCATCAACCCGACGCCGACCGCGGCGTGAGTCGCTAGGAAGGAAACAGAGATCATGGCTGAGGAATCAGACGGCATCGAGGAAGCCTTCGAAGGTCAGATGCGGATGGTCGCGATGACCGCCGCCCGCGCCGGGGAGATGTTCGCCCGAGCGCGCCAAGATGCGCAACGTCGAGCGCAGCAAAGCAGCGAGCGGGAAGCGCGTGAGCTCCAGACGCGCCTCACCGCGGAACGCGACCTGGCTCGCACGCAGTACGCCGACGTGCAGCGCCCCGAGTGGTGGGATCGCGCGACACCCGACGAGATCGGGCAACGCTTCCAGACCGCACGCGCCTGGCAGAACGACGACCCGCAAGCGGCCCGCGCCGAGGAGATCATGCGAGGCGAGATCAAGTCCCGGTACGGCATCGACGTGCCCACGGATGGACGAGGCGTGACCGGTGCACAGGTCGGCACCGCAGTGCAGGGCAGCCTCGACCAGGAGCAGGCGGCAGCCGAACGCACACGCGCGGAACGAGAGCGCACGGAAGCGTTGCTGCTGGACGCGGACGCCAGCCGCGACGACCGCGACGCGGACGAAGCCCGCAGCGCCGCCGAATTCGAAGCAGACCCCAACGACCGCGAGCGGGCTGCGCAGGAAGCCGTGCAGCGCGACTCCGAGTCCGTGACCACCCGCGACAAGGGTGAGGTGCTGTACGACAGCGCCGAGCGCCGCGACGCGACCGCGCGCGAGCTCGAAGGGCGCGGCATCGACCCCGACGCCATCAAGGCCCGCATGCACCAAGACATCGGCCAGGGAACTCCACCCAGCGCCGCCGTTGCGAACGGCGGACCGAAACGCGCTCCCAAGGCTCGCGCACCCAGGGCCAAGGCAGGCCCACAGGCTGAGCTCGGCCGGTAACGCAAACGACGACGAGGGCCGCGGTGGAAAATCCACCGCGGCCCTCGTCGTGCGCTCATTGCGCGAACGTCACCACATGTCTGGAGGACGCGTGTAGGGCAGCGGCTCGCCTGCCCGGTTCTTGTTCTCATCGGCGTAGACCTTGGCTCCCGCGAATGGCCCGTGGGGGTCCATCAGGACTCGCATGTGTGGGTCGGCGTGGTTGATGTACCAGGCGCTGAGCCCGGTCGCGCCGTCGAGGCGCATGTGTTCCCACGACCGCCACATCGCGTCGAGCCGAGAGATCGCCTCCGGGTACTTCCACCACTCGGCCGCCCACACCCGCTGCTGTCCGTCGATGGGGCGGGAGAGTCCTTCGATGACGAACCCCCGCACGAACTCGTCGACGTTTGCGTACACCGTCGTTGGTTCTGCGACAGCTTCGGACGCATCGTCAGACGCAGCGTCGTTGCTCTCGCGGCGCTCGTCGGGCGCGGGCGCGAACGGAGCTTCCTCGTCCTGCTCTTCCCAGTCGTCACGCACGGTTCAACGCCTCCCAGCCGCGGCCCTTGCGCTGCTTCTCGTCCGCCTGGACCGCGCGCAGCTCGTCTTCGGCTTCGGCAATGGTGGCGGTGCCGAGCGGGTCGTGACGCTTGATGCTCGCGCGCACCTTGTCGGCGTGCGGGCCGGTCATCCACGGCTTGGTGCGGACGAGCATGGAGCGAGAACCGGAGGCAAGCACGATCGCTCGCCCCTTGGGGAGCTCTGCGAGCTCGGACGCTTCGAGGATGCGTTCGCGGCGCAGCTGCTGCGACACCGAACGCTGCCCGCGGCCGGTTGAGGTGGAGGTGGTGCGCCGGTCCCGGTCTCCGATGAGCTTGGACAGCATCTCCAAGAACTTCTCCTCACGCACACCGCCGCCGTAGACCGCGATGTTTGAGGCCGACCAGAGCTTGTGCATGCCGGACTCGCCCCACACGTCCACGCCCTGTGACCAGGACTGCAGAATCGTCATGAGGATGATGCCGCGCGACCCGTAGTGCGAATACAGGCTCGGGAGCTGCGCCCACCGGCACACGTTCGCGGCCTCATCGAGGACACACACGAGGGGCTTCGCGAGACGCCCACCGGGAGATTGCTTCGCGAGCTCTTCGGCCGCCTCAGTGACGGCGACCGTGAGCGCGGTGACCAAAGGGCCGGCGGTGCCTGCGCCCTCCAGCGAGAGGCTGTAGAGCGTGGCTTCTGAGCGCACGAAGGCGGCCGGGTTGAACTGCTCCCGGGTGTCGTGTTCGCCTTGCGGGTTCACCCACGCGGCCACCTGCCGGTTCGTGAGGCACGCGGCTGCCTGCATGGCCGTGCCGTAGATGCCGCCGCGCTGCTTGTCGGAGAACGCGATCACGCCGCGCACCTGGTCAGCAATGAGCGTGTGCCCGTGGTCTTCGAGGATTGCGGCTGCTTCCGGGTTCGTGGGCTGCGTCAGCCACCGATAGACGTCGGTGATGGGTCGGTTGGCGCTGGCCGCGGCGAGCAAGAGCGCCGCGAGGAGGTCTTGCCCCGTCGCGTCGAAGTAGGCGTCGCCCTTGGAGCCGGTCTCGCGAGAGCCCATCACGAAGTGACCGGCGAGCTTCTTCGCCCGCACTTCATCGGTCACGTACGACAGCGGGTTCCACCACCACGTCGGCTGCTCCTCAGCCACGCCCTGCGGATCAAATACCCACACCGCGCCGCGCTCGGCGCGGGGATCGCGGGTCGCGTCCACAACGTCGCGCTTGTTCGAGGTGACCAGCACGCCCCCTGGAGCGTCGAGAATCGACGGCACCGCGCGACTGGTCGTCTTGCCCGTGCGAGGCCCCCAGATGTCGATATGCGTGTCCTCGTAGGAGCCGTAGACCGGCTTCCCATCGAACACGAGGTCTCCGACCTTCAACCCGGGAGAGCCGGTGACGCCGAGACGCTGCGCGGTCGCGGCGACCGCTTTCAAGCTCACACCCTCGACGGCCTTGCCGTGGCCCATGTAGGTCGCGGCGGCGTCGACGCGGGAGCGACCGCGGCGGAAGTACCAGCCGAGCAACCACGGGGACGCCACGAGCAATGTGATGAGCAGCCCAACTGCTACTGCGATGACCGTGCCCAGCACCCCCGGCCATGCCACATCTCCAGACAGGACGCCGAACAGCACCTCCCACGGGTTCTTTGGCACCGTGACGCCGCTGCCCGTGAGCTGGTGCCCCAAGTGCATCCCCGAGTAGATCGCGCCGCCCACGACGACCAGGAGCCCGATGCAGACGAACATGAACTGCGCGCCGCCCGACATGGAGCTGGCCTCCGCGCGGCGATTGCTCTGCTGCGTCATGCTGCACCCTCCTCGTACTCGTTGTCACCGACACGGGATTGCTCGTGCCAGCGCGTGTTCGTGTCGCTCATCAGGTCATCGGCGGCCGTGAACTGCACGTCGACGGGGATGCCGGGGCGCCCACCCACTTTCACGAGGAACTTTCCGCGCCCGGGAGGGGTCGCTTCCTGGTTCGTTGTCGGGTCCCATGCGGGCGGGTCTTGCCAGCCGACCAGCAGCTCTTGCTCCGCTCGGGAGAGCGGGATAGCGGAGGTGAGCTGCGGCATCTCTGCGCCGGGGAGGCCGCCGCAGATGACCATGCCCGCGCGCTCCACGAAGCCCTTCGCCTTCATCCGGTCTTCCTCCGAGGACAGCGCGAGGAGGTCGCTCATCGTGTGCGTGACCATCGCCATGCCCACTCCTCGAGTTCGGTTCAGACGGGTCAGCGCATCCACGCGGTCGACCATGCCGCGGCCAGCGCGGAGGGCTCGCCAGAGCTCGTCGAGCACCACGAAGTAGTGGCGGCGCGGCTCCAGGCCCGCGTCAGCGAGGGCGTTCGCGACGTTGACCGTGCCGAACCCAGCGGACCAGCACGCGAGCAGCGCTGCGGCCTGGAGGTCCATTTCGGAGTCGTCGATGGAGGAGACGTCGTAGACCACGGGCCGGTCGCGGCGCATCGGGTTCGTCGTCGGCTTGGAGAAAATTTCCCCGAGTCGGCCACCGCCCGTGAGACCGATGAGGGAAGCTTCGAGGTCTTCGGTGATCTCCTTGTACCGCACGTCGCTGCCACGGTCGAGGGCGACCGCGCGCACTTCTAGTGGCGGGTCCTGGATGACTTTGAGGAGATCCCCCAGAACAGGCACTCCCTCGTGGTGCTCGTCGAGGACCTTCAACGCACGGTCGAGGATGGTCTCTTCACGGTCAGTTGGAGGAGCGCCACGCATGATCGTCAGGAGCGCGGAGACCATCGTGTGACGGCGGCCGTGCGCGTCCGCGAGCACCTGGAGTGCTTCTTTCTCGTAGCCCTCCGAGCGCAGACGCCTGGCGGCTTCCGTGGACTCGCCGGGGTCGAGGATGTTGAGGTAGCCGCGGCCGCGGCCAAGCTCGATGACCTGCCCGCCGAGGGCCTGGATCATCACCAGGTAGTCCGGCTTCAAGTCGCCCAGCACCATGGGGATCACGCCGTAGCCAGAAAGGCCGGCTGCCATCCGCCGGATGATTGAGGACTTCCCCAGCCCGGGCTTGCCGAGCACGAACACGGACGGGTTCGAGATGAGCTTGGCCCGCTGGAACCAGGAGATGGGATCGCAGCAGAGCGTCGCGCCCGTGTGAATGTGACGGCCGAGCGGCACGCCCACCATAGGCGTGCCGGTCCCGATGGCAAACGGCCAGAGGCCGCACACCTGGACGGTCGTGCCGCGCCACTCCTGGGGAGCCTGCACGTACGTGGATTCGCCGCGGCCCTTGCCGATCCAGCCGCGCATCCCGGGCCGCTTGGGTCGGGGTTGTTGGGGCTCGGTAGCCGAGGCGCGTTTCTGCAAAAAGGTCGCGTCCTTCGACGTTTTTGTCGCATTCTTCGATGATGTTGTTGTGCGTCGCATCAGGGTCACAGCTTGTCCCTCAGTTCAGCTGGCACCTTGACGTGCTTCTGGAGCACTAGGCCCAGCGGCAGGGCTGCCGCGAACGCGGAGTCCTGCGATCCGAAGACCGGACGCACACGCAGGCGTGCGGTCGCGGCCAGGTTGTCGATGGCGGCCCTTGCATCGGCCACCATGTCGAGGTCGTCGACAGTTGCCGTCACGAGCACGCCGAACTCGACGAGACCCGCCCCCGAGGCTTCCTCGCGGGCTGTCGCTTCCGCAGCGCGGATGCCGAGGCTGTCACGGGCGGAAGGCTTCGCCGTCGCGGTCGCGCGGAACTGCGCAGCCGACAGGTCGGCTTCCACGATGGCGGCAGCTCGTGCCGAGTCGATGGGCCGATACAGCAGCGTGATCCGCTTGCGCGCAATGTCACGGTGCGGGGCCAGCAGCTTCGCGAGGACACCGGACTGCACGCTGCCGCGAGGAGCCGACGTCATCGACCAGGTGACCGAGTACGCCGAGTCATGGCGGTAGCCGCCCCAGTCGGCCTGCGCTGCCGTGGGGCCAACGTCCGGCCAGGTCAGCTCGGGCGTCTCACCGTTCGCGTGCGCCTCATCAATCAGGGCGGCCGCGGCCGGGTCATACGCGATACGAACCGTCTCGCACAGCTCTTGCGCGGCGACCGGGTGCGCAGCTCCAGCGCCCGTGGCTTCCAGTCCCGCGGTGAGACCGGGGATGCGAGCGGCCAGCTCGCGCGCCATGTCGTCGGTGCTGCGCTTCTTGCCGCCGGATCGCATCGTGGCCGAGAACGTCAGCGCCACGTACGCCTTCACGGTCGAGGAGCCAGACGGGTACGAGTCCACAATGTCCGCGAGCATGCTGCGCGCGAACTCGGGCGCTGACGCATCGACGTTCGTTGCGACCTCGCGGCGCAAGCGCGTGCCCGAGTCCGGGGCGGTCTCGATGGTGACGGCCGCGGCCTCCAGGCCCGGTTCGTCCCCGATGTTGGAGAGCCAGTGCCCCCAGTCGGCCACCCATGAGTCGACTTGTTCTGGGTCGACGAGGGCTGCTCCATCGGGTTCGGTGCCGAGCACGATGGAGTAGGAGAGCGTGGCCGGCGTGTAGATGAGCGCGAACGGGCGACCGTAGGAGTCGCGGTGCTCGGAGAGGCGTGTGGGTGCGGCCAGGCCGGGGAGCTGGAACGTGCCCCAGTCGGTGCGGCCGATGGGGCCAGACCGGTACACGTTCGCACCCCGGCTGCGCGCCGCGGCGAACCCGAGGCGGGTCGCGATCCGACTCACCACGGACTGCCCGTGCGAGTCCTTCGTGACCACGGCGAGCATGAGGATCGAGAGCACACCGAAGGTGATCGCGGCCTCCAGCACGCCAACGATCATGACGATCAGCACCACCAGCACGAGGCTGCCGAGCATGAGCGCGGTTCCGACCGACCCGAGCCCCATGAGGCCGGGGGAGGTCGGACGTCGCCAGTTCCCGTAGGTACGGGGCGCGCGGTTGTTAGGGTCAACGGCTACCATCTGGGCCGCCTCCTTCTCCAGTCGATTGGTCACCGAGGTCCTTCACGGCTCCTGCCGCGGCCTTTCCTGCTTCTGCTGCCTTGCCGAGCGTCACACCCGCGGCAGCTCCAGCGGCCATGCCCACTGGGCCACCCGCGGCCCCCGCGGTCGCACCCGCTGCGGCACCGCCACCGGCTCCCGCAGCAGCTCCAGCTCCTGCGCCGGCCCCAGCTCCAGCGGTTGCTGCACCGGCACCGCTGGTCGCGGCCCCGGTCGACGCCGCGCCGGAGGATGCTGCGGCACCGGACTTCCCACCGGCTGCGCTCTGCGCTCCAGCGTTCTGCGCCGACGATGACGCGGACTGGCTGCCGGACTTCCCACCTGTAGGTGCCGAGCTCGAACCGCTGTCGCCCTTCTCGCCTGTTTTGCCGCTGTTGCCGTTCCCACCTCCACCTCCGCCACCGCCTCCGGTGGAGAGGCGGCCGAGGGCGGCTGCGCCGCTGGGGAGAGCTGCGAGGGCACCAGCGGCGAGCATGCCGCCACCGGCGCCGGCGGCCATCGACCCGACCATGGGTGTCACGAACCGCATGAGCGCGGGCATCGCGAACAGGGCAATGATCATGAGCATGAGGCCTGTGGTGACGGCGAGGATGCCGCTGCCGTCGTCCTGGAAGATGTTCACTTCCGTGCCGGTCAGCTGGAACGCGGCCGCGTAGACGATGGCAGCTGCGGGCTTGTAGAGCACGAGGGCAACGATCCAGCCCACGCAGCGCTTGAACCAGGTCTTCCCCATCTCCGTGTTGGTCGCTCCGGCTGCGACGGGCAGGATGCCGACGAGGACGACGAGCATGCCGCCGCGGGCGACCATGAGCACGATCTGGAGGAACGACACCAGGATCGCGATGAGCCCGAAGATGATGACCAGGATCGGGCCGATTGCGGCCCCTCCGGGGATGGTGGCGATCTGGAGCAGGGTCGTGATGTTCTCCCCGAAGCAAGCACTACCTTCGGTGTCCACCCCCGTTGGGCAGTTCGTCGCCGCGTTCAGCACCCACACCGCGAACTGGTCGGCTGCGCTGATGAGAATGCCGATGATCGCAGTTCCGAACGCGGTCACCGCGATGAGCGTGATGAGGCTTTGCACGAGATCGCGGCCGGGCTCCGCGCGTTTCTCCCATGCCATGCGGATGCCGCCGACGATGACTGAGAGGACTGCGACGGCACCCAGCACCCACCACAGCGAGGACTGGATGAAGAACGCGGCACCGCCGACGCCCTGTGGGCCGCCACCACGCACAATCTGCGCGATGAGGGCGCTTGCGGCGCTGATGAGGACGACGCCGCCGAGGATGAAGCCGAGCTTTCCGACCGCCATGAAGCCCTCACCCGCGCGCATGCGGGTCGCGATCTGCATAGCCAGGAAGACCGCGGAGATGACAGCGAAAACCAGACCAAGCCAGGTCACCCAACCGAGCAGCACTTCGATTTCGGTGCTGATCGGCGGGGCGCCGACCGGAACCGTGCCACCAGTGTCTGTGAGGTTCGGGGTGCCGATGTAGACCCAGATCGTCCCGAGGGACGCGATCATCTTGCCCACGCCCTCCGAGACTTTCGTGGCTGCGTCGTCTAACGCGCCGGCGGCGAGGGAGGAGGCGATGTCTTCCGCTCCGCATTGCCAGTCGAAGAGGTCGCATCCTCCTTGGTTGGTCATGAATTACACGCCCCAGGCCGTGTATCCCGCGACGTCGGGGATGGGGGTGATGTTCATCGGTGCGATGTTGCTGGCGTCGATTTTCCAGTCGCCGTCCTCCCACACCAAGTAGTAAATGGAGGAGACGACCGTGTTCTCACCTGACGAGCTGATGCGGGCGGCGAGATCGACGGTTGCGGAGGCTCCGTCGTAGGACAGGATCTTGTATCCGGCCACGTTCACGCGGATATTGCTGGAGGCAGCCCCTGCGCCAGCTTCGGAAAGAAGCTGCTCCCGGTATGGCCCCTGGGAGAGAGATGCCTCGATCCACTCAGTCGCTGTGGTTGCATCGCTGCCTTGGGACATCGCGTTGGCGGCCATGAAGAGCGCACCCGCGGGAGTGTGCTGGAAGCAGGTGCGAACCCCGCTGGGGCCGGTTTCGCCCGGACCATGTTCAGTCGAGGTCGGATATGGGATGACACCTTGGTAGGCCCACTCGGTGGCCGGAGCTTCCGAAAGAGTGCCGCTGAGTTCTTCACCGGGTAGGCCGCAGACACTGCCGCCTCCATCGGGTTCCACAGCTTCGGGAGCAGACGGCGACGGCGGTTGCGTTGTGTCGGAGGGCTGGTCAGAGGTGCTGGTCGGTTCCGCCACGGCATCATCCTCGTTGCGGCTGAATGCTCCGACGACGGTGAGCGTGATGCCGAGCGTCAGCACAATCGCGACGACGATGGCCGCGACGATGAACCCTGGGCGCGTGAACGGGCTGGAGGTATTTTCTTCGTTGTTAGCCATGGCTCGGTGCTCCTTAGATCAAGAACCCAATGAGGGAGGTTGCTGCGGAGATGACGATGACGCCACCCAGGGCCATGCCGATCTTTCCGGCGTGCTCGCCGCCTTCGCCTCGCCGGGACTGGATGGCCATGAGGGCACCGGCCACGATGAGGCCGATGACGCAGATCGCGAGTGCGACCCACTTCAACCAGCCCAGGATCGTGGTGACGCCTTCGGTGCCTGGAGGCTGGATGGGCGGGGAGTCCGGGATGCCCAGGGGAGCAACGGTGGCGGCGTAGTCTCCGACGAGAGCGACGGTGGTGATGAGTTCGAGGCTCATGACGATTCCTTTCAGTGGGCGGTGCGCGCGGCACCGGTGAGAATTGCGGTCAAATCGGTCACCAGGGCACGCACGTCCTTGTGAGCTGTGGCGGGGTTCGGCTGTTCTCCGAGGCGCAGCGCCTCGCTCCACGGCACTTTCCAGACGCGAGGGACACCGCCGGCGACGACGGCGGCGAAGTCGCGCAGCGGGCGGGGGAGCTTGCCTGGGGCGTCAGCAACGATCACGAGGCCCAGGACGTCGACGAACGGCACCAGTCCCGAGCCCCACTGTGTTGCCGCGCGCTGCGCGGCCAGCAGGCCCTGCATGTTTGAGCGAGCGACGAGCACCACTCGAGCTCGACTGCTCGAGGAGGCGATGTGCGGCCACGCATGGTCCGTTGCAACCCAGCTGGGGGAGAGGGCCGCGAGGGACGACTCACCGGCGCCGCCGTGCGCGCCCACGACGAAGAGGTCGGCATCGCGGGCGAAGGTGCGGGTAGCGAGCTGATCCGCCCGGTCGGGAGCCGGCACGCCCAACTGCGGCGCCAGAGGCCCCCGCACCCCAGCAGAAGCGTGCCCAGAAGGTGGCTCGATTGCCACGGCCGGGACCAGCGGCTGCGAGACCCACGGGTTGTGTTCGGTCGTCACGAAAAGCCTCCCCGGATAATGAGCACGCCGCACTGTTCACGCAGTACAGGTCCATTCCAAACTAACAGTTACAGGTGGTTCTAACTATGTTTTTGACACATATCGTAAACCAAGATGCGTTCTGCGTTAGTCTGTTGTCATGTTCCGTGGCTGTTGGGTCGATGTCGTGAGTGGCGCTCACGGTGATCTCGACGAGGCGTTCGCTGAACTCCCGCCGATCCTGACGGCCGCTCAGGTGGCCGAGCTGCTGCAAATGACCCCACCCGGCATCTACAAGTGGCTCAAAGAGGGGCACCTGCAGGGATACCAAGTCGGTCGGACCTGGTTCATCACGCGGACCTCTCTCCGGGCCACGCTCGAAGCCGGATCGAACATCAAGCCCACCACAAACCCGTGACATAACGAAAGGGCAGAACTCCCCCCATGACTCGCCACGCACGCTCCACCCTCGGCCTCGCCCTCTTGGCGGCGCTGACCCTCACCGGGTGCGGGACGGCAGATGTGGGGGAGTCTGAGGCGACTCCGGTGGCGACGCCGACGTCGACCATGTACGTGCCCGACCTCGAGCAGCTCACGCCGCCACCCGCGGGGATCATCGACGACAAAACCGGCCAAACGACCGGGCCGAAAGCCCCCGCCGTCTGGGACGAGACCTCTCGCGCAGCTGCGGTCAGCGCGGCCGAGACGGCGATGACCGCGTACGCGCGGCCCAGCGTCGACCCGAACACGTGGATCGAGGACTTGACGCCGCTGCTGACGCCGAAGGCGGCGAAGGACTACAACTTCATTCGCAACGGGAACATCCCCGCGACCCAGGTCACGGGACCTGGGGTGATTGTCAACGATGACAGCGTGTACCTCGCGCACGTCGAGGTACCGACCGACGCCGGCACGTGGACGGTGATGATCGTGCGCGAATACGGCGACTCCCCGTGGCTCGTCGAACGCTTCACGCCTCCCGAGGGGATCCACTAACGGTGGAGGGGAAGAAGGGTTCCGGCGCGATCATCGCGATCGTCGCCGTCCCAGGCGTCGTCATCGCGCTCGTGCTCAGCCTGGTCCTGCTGCTCGGCACCAACGCGGACGCCTGCAACCCCGCCTCCGGCAGCGCGAGCGGCGTCTCCGTCGACCCCAACAGCGTGCCCGACGTTGAGATCGCCGGCTACGGCCGCGAACAGCTCGTGAACGCCGCGAACGTGATCCTGGCCGGGAAAGACATGGGCTTGAGTGTCCGGGACCAAACCATGGGCGTCATGACAGCCATGGGCGAATCCACCCTCAACAACATCGACTACGGCGACTGGGAAACCAGCGGCGTCACCAACCCCAACGGCACCCCCACGACGTCGATCGGGCTCTTCCAGCAGCAAGACCACTGGGGGAGCAGGGAAGAGCGCCTGGACCCGTACTGGGCATCCCAGATCTTCTACTCGGCGATGGAGATCTCCGTCCCTTTGCCGGAGCGCGACTCGGTGGAACCGACGCTGGTCGCGAACCGCACGCAGGTCAACCTCGACCCGTACTACTACGAACAGTTCTGGGACCCAGCCGTGCAGGTCGTGGAGGAACTCTCCGGCACCGCCACCGGCCTGAAGGCCGGCGCAGGTGCGCAGGTGTGCTCCGGCGTCGCCGGCACCCCAGGGCAGGTCTCCTCGACCGGGTGGGCAGCTCCCGGAGAAGGCCCGATCACCGACCCGTACGGCATGCGCATCCACCCCATCTACGGGGACCAGCGCCTGCACTCCGGCACGGACCTCGCGGCCGGCGGTTGCGATGGCCCGATCTGGGCAGCCCAGGCCGGCACGGTCACCTTCCGCGGCTTCGACTCCGGCGGCAACGGAACCATCACCCTCGACCACGGCGAGGGCATCACCACCAAGTACCTGCACTCCTTCGAGAGTGGGCTGCTGGTCAATGTCGGAGACACCGTCCAAGCTGGGCAGCAGATCGCGATGACCGGCACGAGCGGCCAATCAACGGGCTGCCATCTGCACTTCATGGTGCTCGTCAACGACGAGACCGTGGACCCCGAACCCTTCCTCGCCCAAGTGGGCATCACCCTCGGATAGATGGAGCACCCCATGGCCACGAATCAGGCAGTCCCCGTCATCACCGCCTACACCGACGCATCCGGCACCGGACACATCGCCGTCGATGGCGTGCAGGAGCCGTTCGATGCCCCCACGGTTGACGTGGCGCGGGGATACATCGTCGACAAGCTCAGCGCGATCGCCCGAAACCGGAACGAAGTCGTCCGGGCCGCGACTACCGATCCGGACGGGGTGTGGACGCTCGTCGTGGACCCGCAGGGGCGTGTGCAGGCCGAAGTGCAGCACCGCAACGACGGCATCGATGAGGACACCGCGCAGTCGCCCTCGAGGCCGCGCCGCGAGCCGAAGCCCATCACCGCGCCGCAGTCGATCGTCGCGACCGAACCCCCGGCCCCGATCGTTCCCGTGCAACTCCCCGCCCCGGCGGCACCTGCTGCTCCTGCAGCGCCGAGCTACGCGGCGCCGAGCTCCTTCATCTCGAGACCACCGGCGGCGACCGCCGTGCCCCAGGCGACACCTGCGCTTGCCTCCAGCTATGCGCCGCCGGCGGCCGCCCCGACGGCCTCTGCTCTGGCGCCCACCTACGCGCAGCCGTCCGTGGCCCCCGCGGCGTCGGCTCCGGCGCCCACGTTTGCGGCACACCAGGCAACAGCAGCTCCTGCCCCGTCCCCGCAGTCGCAGCCCGCGGATCCGCAGAACCGCCGCGACGCTCGCCGATCGTTCCTCACCCAGGAGCAGACCGAAGAGCCAGCAACGAACGGCTGGCGCGGCGCGCTCTCCCGTGTCGGTATCCGTCTCAGCCCGTCCGAGGACGAGCGAGCGGAGCGCGCTGACGTGCAGGCCGTGAGCCAGCACTGGCCAGGACCTCGCACGATCGCTGTCGTGAACGCGAAGGGTGGCAGCTCGAAGACACCCACCACGATCCTCCTTGCTGCCGTGTTCGCGCGCTTCGGCGGCGCCGGCGTGCTCACCTGGGACAACAACCAGACCCGCGGCACGCTCGGCTGGCGCACCGAGCAGGGCCCGCACGAATCCACGCTGCTTGAGTTGCTCCCGCAGGTGGACCGGTTGCTGTCGACCGGGGCGCAGTCCGCGGACCTTGCGCACTACGTGCACCACCAGACGCGTGACCGGTTCGACGTGCTGCGCTCGCAGCCCACGAACCTCGCCCACGAGCAGCGCATGGCGCCAGCCGACGTCGACGCGATCCACGCCGTCGCCTCGAAGTACTACCGACTGGTGTTCATCGACTCCGGCAACGACGAGTCCGATCCCATGTGGCTGCGCATGATCGACCACACCGACCAGCTCGTCCTCGCCACCACCACCCGCGACGACCACGCCGAAGCCGGTGCTCTGCTCCTCGAGGCGCTCGCCCAGCGCAACGAGAAGTCCGCGCAACTCGCCAACCAGGCCGTCGTCGTCGTGAACCAAGCGAACGCCAAGGGCAGCAAAGCCGACGTGGACCACGTCGCGAACGGCTACCGGGGCCTGGTGCGCGACGTCGCGACCATTCCATTCGACCAGGCCATGGTCGATGGCGTCCTGCGTTATGGTTCGCTCGGCGCGAAGACCCAGCGCGCGTGGCTCGCTGCGGGAGCGGCCGTCGCGAGGGGACTCTGACGATGCCGCGCACCCAGACGCTGCGGCAGGGGCAGCAGCTCGCCTCGTGGCCGCGCATGGTCGCGCTCGTGCGGCCGGACGGGAGCGGCTCGCTCACGATCAACGGCACCGAACGCGCGTGCGCCGCAGCCTCCATCGAGGAGCTCCGCACCGGCATGATCGCCCGCTGCGTCTCCTACGCGATCCAACTCGGCCGCCCCGTCCGACTCGACGTCGACGAACCCCCGAACACCTGGACACTTGCCGTCCGAGCAGACGGCATCGTGCAAGAAGCCGACGAGAGCGGCACGCTGCCGTCAGCAGACGGGCTCGCACCGATCGAGGGACGCTGCCGCGTCTGCCGACACCTCGAGCCGGTCATCGCGGCTGCGTGCTCACAGTGCGCAACGCCGGAGCCGCACCGCGTGGAAGTCGACGCCACCACGGTCGAGAGCGCACGACTCGCGACCCTGCGCGATGATGCGGGGCAGCTCGATGCGTCTGAGCAGGATCAGGTGTCTCAGACGCGCCTGGAGCTCACGCTCAACGGGCAGATCCCGGTAGTGGTGGACGGGCGCGCGGCGATTGGGCGAGACCCAGAAGCGGTCGATGGACGAACCCCCATTCGCGTCACGAGTCCACGGCAACTCGTTTCGCGCACGCACCTGTTCGTCGACCTCGACGACGGCGGCCGCATCGTCGTGACCGACAACGCTTCCGGGAACGGCACCGAGGCACAGACCGATCCACCTACGCAGCTCGAGGCCGGCACTCCGTATGTGCTGCACTCCGGTACGACGCTGCATTTGGGTGACGCCACTTGCCGCATCGATCTCATTCCCGCTCGGGTCAATAGTGACGGACGGTAAGCACCGTTATCCCTCAAATTCGCAGGGGAATCGGCGCGCTCCATCGAGTGGGATTCTTCAGTGGTTGCGGGTCACCCACTTTGGGGCGTACCCACGCGCGTGTCCGCCCCACCCAGGCTGGTCTTGGTAACGTCAGGAACTTAGAGCGAGAGCGCATCCGGGACCATGCTCCGCAACGAATTCACCACGAGCGCGCAGCGGAAATCTGCCGCGTGCGATCGTCGACTAATCAGAAGGAAGCCTCCTCATGGCCAAGAAAGTTATCTACCAGCTCACCGACGACCTCGACCAGAGCACCATCCCTGACGGCGAAGGCGAGACGGTCACGTTCGGTCTCGACGGCACCGCCTACGAGATCGACCTCACTGACACGCACGCCACGAAGCTCCGCAGCGTGCTCAACCGCTACGTAGAAGCGGCCCGCAAGACCAGCGGCAAGAGCGGCTCCGCGAAGAAGGCATCGGGTCCGAAGCGCGACCTCAACGCCATCCGCGAATGGGCACGATCCAACGGCCACAACGTCGCCGATCGCGGACGTATCTCTGCCGACGTCGTTGATGCCTACGACGCGGCTAACTAGCGCGGCGGTGACAGCAGGAACGCTTCGCGCGTCATCTCACCGAATCTAAGTTTGAGATTAGACAGCCATAGACAGTCGTAGATTGCATAGCCGAGAACGATGGACCCGGCGCGAGAGATCTACTTTTGTAGCACTCACGGTGCAACAATGGTCACGTGACTGGGATGAGCACGCTCCGAGCGCTGGTTGACGTTATGTCGAACCAGTGGGGTCTAGTGACGGCGAAGCAGGCTGAGTCGCAGGGGGTTCGCCGCGATCAACTGAGCCGCCTCGAGCAGCGTGGCCTGCTCGCTCGAGTCATCCGTGGCGTATACAAAGACGCTGCTGCTGGCCTCGATGAGTTCGACGAGCTGCGAGCGCACTGGCTGGTCCTCGAACCGGGCGCAACCGCAATCGAACGCCTGACCACAGGCCGAGAGGCCATCGTGGTCAGCGGACCCACCGCGAGCTACGTGCATGGCTACGGAGATCTGCAGCCCTCCCCATTCGAGTTCAGCACCACGGAGCGACGACAGTCCAAGCACGCGGGACTGAGGCTGCGACGACGGAATCTTTCGCCCCGGGATGTGACCCTGCGCGCTGGTCTTCCGGTAACGACGATCGAGCGGACTGTCGCCGATTTGGTGGCGGACCACGAGGACCTGAGCCTCGTTGGTGCTGTCCTGGGAGACGCAGTGCGGGCGCGCGGCGTCGACTTCGCGGTCCTGTCGCAGCACCTCGCACCTCTCGCTCGCGCCAACGGTTTCACCGGAGGCGAGGGTGCTGCCTTCCGAGAGCATCTCCTCGAGTTGTCAGGCTCAGACGAGCGCACGCAGCTGATGAGGATCCTGAACGCACCAGCATTTGAAGAGGTTCTGCGAGCGGCCCTTCTGAAGGTCGAGATCCTCAGGGCAAGCACGAGCGCCGTCGTGGATGGCTCGGATGTGGTTGTGCTCGTGAAGAGCGTGCTGGCGAGTGTGCTCGCCTCCCATGGGTTCCGAGCGCTCGTAGCGGACTCGGCGGCGTCGCTTGAGGCAGTTCAGGTCGGTGAGAACGAGTGCGATGGCCCCGGTAGTTGGGGACATACGCGACGATTACTTGACTCTGCGTGAACTCGAGCTGGCAATCAAGAGTGCAGCCAAAGTCGAAACAGGCTCTTATCTAGGTTGAACGATGATGATGCATCGGAGTCGGAGGAATAGTGGATTCGTGGCTAGTTGCACTGGTGACTGGGGGACTCACGCTGGTTGCGTCGCTGCTCACCAATTTTTTGTCAGGACGGATAGCTACACGGAATCTGCGGGCTCAGCTTCAGTCCGAGGAGCACCGGCAGCTAGGGCAGGTTGAACTCGAACGGTTCAAGCTCGAGCATCAGCGGCAGGCGGACGTAGAAGCGCGCCTCTTCGAGCATCAGCGGGCCGCAGCCGTTGACTTTCTTGCGGCGATGGCGGCCTATTCGTACAGCTCAGCCAAGATGCTGGGGGCCACGTACGCGCGTTCACAGTTTGCTCAAAATCGACCGGGGAAGCTCGTAGTTGACGACGATATCGAACGCATTAGTGGCCACAACGCCGCACGGACTGCCCTCTATGACGCTCTGTCCGCGGTATCGATTTACCTGCCGACGGAAGCATCCACCGCCGCACGGCGCGCCTCAGGGCTGGAGCTCGCATGGGTGGACTCGCTCCGAAAGCACTATGAGGATGACGCGGAAGACCCTGGAGCTCAGCCTGTCGGCGTAGACGAAGCTCTGGAGAACTTTCGCCGCGTGGCAAGGCACCTCCTTGGCGTCGATCGCAGTCCTGTCGCGAGGTGATCGGCCATGCGCCGGTCTGACCGCGAGGATGCATCGCGAGCGAGGAGACCTCATGTAAGACATGTGTTACTCTTCGTAAGACACGACTACAGGAGTTCTCATGGCCACGATCACTATTCGCCTCGACGACGCGATTCGAGACTCGCTGCAAGAGCATGCCGACGCGAGGCGCGTGTCTATGAGCGAGTTCGTTCGCACGACGCTTGAAGATGCGGTCTACCGTTTTCGAACCGACAGTGAGATTGCTTCGAGTGGCTTCCATCCGGACACGATGACCCCGCAGGAGAGGCATCAGCTTGCCTTGCTCCACCGCATTCTCGCCAGAGTGCTGCCCGAAGATGCCTCCGATGTCGACGGCGACCGCGACTACCAGCTCGAGCGGGCGAAGGTCCTCGAGGAAGGCTTCACTCAGGAGTACTGGGTCGAGTTCGCAGGCATCGACACGGAGCTCACGCGACGCGATAGCGGCTTCGTGCTCGATGTTCTTGACATGTTCCGATGCGCTCAGGCGAGCGTCAAGCGCCTCCGGGACGAGGGTGCTCGCGTCGATGATGGGCTCGAGTACGCGGCTTCTTTCCGTGGATTTGACCTCAATGACAGGCTCGAAGCGAGCATGCTGGGATACGTCCGCTATCTCGTGTTGCATGGCCGTTGGGAAGAGCAGCGTGATTTCATACTTGGCTCGGGCAGTGGCAATTCGCACATGAGGATGTACGAGGTGTACTCGAGGATGCTGACCGAGTATCGGCTCATCAGGGAGGCGAAACCGCCATTCGGCCACAGCTCCTCGCAGCTCCTCTCACTCGAAGAATTGCAGCGCCTGGCGGATGCCGGCATGCCCCCTTCGCGACGATGACGACACCATGGGTGGCTCCTGCAATGGCGGGCTTCGTGGACGAGTCTTCAGCACCCCGAGGTGAGGGACAACGTGAGTACCTCATCTGCGCGGCGATCGCACCGATGGCGGAGACGGAGGCGATCCGTGAGCGATTGCGACCTCTGCTCAGGCCGGGCCAGCGAAAGCTGCACTGGACGGATGCTGGTTCTGCGGACAGGCGAAAGATCGTAGAGACCATCGCGGCGCTCGAGCCGATGAACGTCGTCGTGACGCATCTCAGCGAAGCGCAGCGCAAGGAGGAACGGTTCCGACGTAAGTGCTTGGAGTTGCTCTACTTCGAACTCGTCGGCACAGAGGTATTCGATCTGACGCTCGAGTGTCGAACTCGCGCACAGGACAAGAACGACCGAGCGCACATCGTGGCGCTGCAGGGAAGCCATGGGCTCGATAGGCGCATGCGCATCGCGCATGTTCGAGGGGAGGCAGAACCGATGCTCTGGATCGCTGACGCGGTGCTCGGCGCCATCAACGATGTGCATCGCGGCGAGCCTGGGTACCTGCGTGTGCTGGAGCACACGATCGTGTTGAACGAGCGAACGACCAGTTCCGTTGCCCCTAGGTAAGACGAAAGGCCCTAGATCCAGTCGTCCGGCTGGTCTTCTAAGGCCTTCTTCCCGAGCCGTCGTAACGGTGGGCATGGAACAATCTACTCTCACGAGGGTGCGCGTGCAACCACTCCGAGGGTTCGGTCGGGGGCTCACAGGGCCCAGCAATGTGTGTGTCACCGACAGCTGGGTCGACGACCCGGCATCCACGAGGCACCCAGATTTCGCTGGGTGGACGTTCGTGGTGAGAGCTTTGGGGCAGAGAGCTCGACGACGTGATTAGGCTGCGGTGGCCGCGCGCGTTTCCGTGCCTTTGGGTTCGACGTCAGGGCCCGGATCTTCGATTGCTGCGACTCCTCCCCTGGCCAAAATCTGAATCCGATAACCTTTATTATGACATTACTGGTCTGTCCTCCGTGAATCGTGCGCGAATTGGCGGGTTCGCCTGATGAGATTGACTCTGAGCGTGGGTTGCTCGGGTGTAAGTGTCGATGCGGGTCGCGCCTGCCCGTGTTCCGCCGGTCCAGCACCCGAATCTTTCGGGCCACAGCGCAACGCGCACATGCTCACCACCTGAGTTGTTGAATCGGCTGATTCTATTCAGTTGATCCAATCCAGTGTTGCCTGCCGATGATTGAAGCGCCATCCACTTCCAAGTGGATCGGAAGATTCGCATCGTGACGTGTGTAGAAAATTTTGGTCTCACCCTCAGCCCAAGATTCGAAATGGATGCTTGTATTCTCCATCATGTAATTGGACTTGCTGCCAAGGTCTTCGGCTCTTGCAAAGACCCGCAGGGGACTATTATTTCTCCCTTGGAATTCATCATTTGTTTCTTCCGAGGCGCGCACCCATGAATCTGACAGATCGAAACCGTGCCATGTCACTTCCAGGCAAAATGAAGTCTCAGATTTCGTCACTTTTATTGAAGCCAAGTGAGTAGGCGCCAGAGACGGTCGCCCATGAAGAACTTCGTGCAATCGTTTTGCGGCGGGGCCTTCGATGGGCAGAACGCGAGGCGGCTCTATCGCCCCATCCTGCGTGTTCTCAATGGCAAGCTTGGTGATTAGTTCAGCCCTGAAGTCAGCGCGACCGGAGCGGTAACGCTCGCGTGGCCAGCTGTAGTCGAGTATTGAGACTGTTCGATCTCGACCTCCGTTGAGCCAGTCCCGAATCATGGCGTTTATGTGGGCATCGCTAAATGAGTAACCCACAACGGCGAGGTGGTCGGTGCGACGAAACACTGACCGGGCGGCTGCGTTCAGCGCGAGCGTTGGTCCGTCTGTGGCGAGTTTGTCTCGGGTTCCCACGACGATCCAAGGGAGGTCGTGTTCGCTAGTACTTTCTGGATCGATGGATTCAACGACTTCGATCCCTCGCGGTGACAGATGAGATTGGTAGTAGCCAGCGGGCGGTGAAAGTCGCCAATCGAGTGAACCGTGCAGCTTCAGGAGGTTGACCTGACCGTCAACGGCATCAAATACGAGGTTCTCCCCTGGCTGCCAAGAATCAATACCACGGTTTATAGATGTGCCACGATCCTTGGCAGCTGTTTCGACAGTGAGGTCGTAGTTCAGCGTGATTATGTCAAGGCCTCCGGGCTGGGTGGACGCAAGATCCAGAAGTGGAGCGAAGTATGAAACGTCTTTATGTGCGCCCAAGAGCTCAACCAGTGTCTTTAAGATAAAAGTCTCAGCTTTGGCGAAGGGCTTTTCGAGATCGGGGCGGACCGCGGCTCTAGCTATCTCGGCGACGGCATCCGTGAGTTCGCTTTCAGCAAAGTGCGTCCCTCGGTCGCTAGACATACCTTTGATCGTCTTGGCTATTTTCCGCCCGGCACTTGTGGGCAGGTCAGTGGACCCGAAATTGCTTAGAGAAGGTGCCCAGTTGGCGACGAACGGAGCCATCTCGTGATCATCGCGTACTCTCAGAAGCCGGACTGCGGAGATGAGTGTCTCGATATTGACTGCGGAAAGCGGATTCTCGCCGCGGGCTCCTTGGTAACCGACCATACCTGCGTAAACGGCGTTCAACGCTCGGACCCAGTCTCGCGGTCCGCTATAACGAGTTCCATCGCTAGAAATATTCGCGCGGTGGACGACCTCTTTGGCGAGGCCGGACGTGAGGAGGAGCCCTGCGTCGGCGGATGCGCCCGCGCCTAGAAGTACGGTAATTCTCTCTTGGGCGTTGCTGGACGTGGGGCCTTTTGGCGAAACTGTGTCCACGATTTCCTTTCCAGGTCGTTGAGTGGTGTTCGCTAATGATCAGAGCAGGAACGCTGTGTCAGCTGGTGGGGCTCCAGCTGCATTCGCGAGCGATCAGTCGCTCTACTTATGGAGTCGAGGTTACTAGTGATTCTTGTACGGAGCTCCGGGCAAAATTTGGTCTGATAGTGCGGCCAAGCCTCCGAAGCTCGAAGGCTACGGCTCGAAGTATTCTGCGCGATGGGCTTCAGTGAGTCGTCGCGCGTACTACAGATTCGGCTTCGAGCCCTTCATCGTAGGGAATTCGGCGCGGATGCCCATCGCGAAGCGGGCACGTCCGATGCTTCCTCATGACTCGATGTGCTGACGTTCGATGGTGGTGCGCGAGGAACCACCAGGGTGCGATGACTTCGGCGTATGCCCTTAGCTACATGACGACGTGTGCTCCCTGTGCGCGGCGGGCAACGAGGGCGAGCGTTCGTGCACCCGAACGGCAGGCTCTCAGCCACTCCCCCAGCATCCTCCACCGGACGGCAGGACGAACCAGCGTCAGCGCGATTCGCCAACAGCCTGTTGGCGAACTTTCCTCGCGCCTCGCTCGGGCGTCATCGACGACATCTGAGCGCCGCCGAAAGTGGATTTCATGTCGCTCAGTGCGCGGCACCGGCGCCGTTCATGGCAGTTTGGGGTAGTACCGACTCGTGCGGAAGCTGCCGAGCTCCGCAACGTCAGAGCCCAGGATCGTGTTCTTGAAGCAAGCCAGGAGTGTTGGCCGGGTCGTAGCTTGGCGGCATTTCACGCGACACGCGCAGATGCTTGCGTTTCGAGAAACGATTCACGGCATGATTCTCAACATGGGAAGACCGAGTAAGGGCAAGCGTGACGCCATCATGGCCAAGCCAGCGATGCCGTTGGCACAGGTCATTCGTGCGAACGCCGAGGCATCCGGCTACACCAACGGGGACTACATCACCATGATCGTGGCAGAGGCCCTTGGCATGCCCGAGTACGCCCCCAAGCCGGACAAGCCTGCCCAGCAAGCTACTCAGCTCCCCCTTGAAACGGAGGCTCACTCCGCAGCGGCTTAAACGAAGAAGCCCGCCGCTTGCGCGACGGGCTTCATGAAGTTTCGTAGCTCTCACCATCTCTGTTTGGCGACACGAGGTTCGAGCTAATCCCCACGCAGTTCCGGTTACCGGCCGGGCCTTTGTAGTACCCACTCCGAGGAGGAGGTGCCCTCATAGTACCTAAATCTGTCTCGTTTGTCCCTGTGTTGGCGCTGAGTCGTGCCCATGAGGGTGTTCCGACCACTCCGAGCGGGTGGGAACTGGCCCGCGCGCTGAGCCCACGGCCCCGTATTCGTGTCGCGGATCGCCTCGCTGACGGCGAGGTGTTGAACGCGTACAGCCGCGACGTTTCGGTGTTCGCGGAGCAGCCGCAGAGCCCCTGGGCGATGTATCTCGCGACCGATGCCGGTGCCTATCGGTTCCTCTGCTTCGACCTCGACGCGAGCCGCGGCAACACGGTCTACGACGCAGGCAAGCTCACGCTTTGGTTGAACGAGCTCGGCATCGACCACGTGCTCACGAAGTCCGGTCCCAGTGAAGGCCGTCACGTCTGGCTCGCTCTTGAGGGTGAGGCGTCGGCCGAGACCGTGCGTGAGATCGCGCAGCTCGCCACGCAGCTATTCCCCTCGCTGGACCCCACTCCCCTTACGAACCCGCGTACGGGTTGCGTACGTCCCCCTGGATCGCCTCACCGCAACGGTGACTCCTCGCGGCCGGCCGGCCCGATCGATGCGCTGCTTGATCCATCGGTGACGCCGGACCAAGTACGCGAGCTCCGCGCGTTCCTCATCGACGCGGGAGCTGAAGAGCTTGCTCCGGTCACGTCGCTCACTAAGGGCATGGTCGTCGATGCGGACGGCTACCCCCACATCACCGGCACGCGCCGGCCGCTCAGCGCGCGCGTGCGCCTGGTGCTCGACACTCCCCCAGTCGATGACGCTTCCCTTTCGCTCGCCACGGTCCTGGCGGGCTGCGCGAACGCCCGTTGGGCCCTCAGGGATGTGCGCGAGCTCGTGGACGATGCGCCCGCGTTTGAGCACGTGCGCTCGCAGCGCCACAAGCACGGCCACCGCATCCCCCGCACCCCGCAGGGTCGGGAACGCACCCTGGTCTCCGCGTGGCGGCACGCCGTGACGTACGTGGCCGCGAACCCCTCCACGGGCGACGGCAGCGACGAAGACTTCCTCGCCCGCTGCGCGACCACTGTGGAGGCTGTGGACGCGGCGCAGGCGCGCGCGAACGCGATGCCCGGGCTCTGGGGCGGCGACCGCGCTTCGTCCTCGCAGCGGTCCCGCACGGGCACGCACAGCACCCGCGCCGTCCTCGACGCCCTCTGCCTCTACATGGCCCAAGCCGCGCAGCTCACGGTCGAGGCCGACGTGCGCCGCATCTCCGCCGACACCGGGTACGGCCGCACCACCGTGCACGAGGCGCTGCGCCGCCTCGCGACGGCCGCCGACGAAGCCTCACCCGAGTCGGCCTGGATCGTCCGAGAGGGAACCCCGGAGGGCGCCCACGCGCAGCGTTACCGCCTCTCCCAGAAGTTCTCCACAGAGGCAGAGGTCGGTAACCGGAC
Organism: Pseudoclavibacter sp. Z016; assembly: GCF_002931215.1. Lineage (NCBI taxonomy): Bacteria > Bacillati > Actinomycetota > Actinomycetes > Micrococcales > Microbacteriaceae > Pseudoclavibacter > Pseudoclavibacter sp. Z016. The sequence continues at coordinate 30,458 of NZ_PSTU01000020.1, read as the reverse complement.
ACAAGTGCTTGCACGCCCTGGCGCTGCCCTCCCACTCCAGGCTCGAACGCACCACATTGCCCGCCTTGCGAAGAACTTGCAGGCCCTTGCCCACGATGCGTTCACGGCGCCGCACAGCTTCGGCCGCACTACCGGTCTGGTCTACAAATATGTCGACGAAGGTTCTGTGGTTACAGTCGACGAGCTCACCCGCAGTACTGGTCTTGACGCCGCTCGCACTCGCACAGCTCTTCGCACGCTCCACGCTCACGGACTTCTCCAACGCCTTGACCAGGGCTGGACCCGAGGAGAACAGCCAACTGTCGAGGCGGCTGCACGCATGCTCGGCGTTGCAGGGCATCTCGAAGCTCGTCGAGTGCGCTACGCCGAGGAGCGGCACTGCTGGGCATGGTGGCAGGCGGAGGTGCAATGGATGTCGAGGCGAGGGAAGCGTCGTCGACGCCGTTCCCCTACCGCGGTGCAGCTCTTGAGTGTGAGTGATCGTCCGGAGTACCCGCGTTATCCGCGTAGCGCTGGACGTGGCGATCATCGTCTGGCGCTTGCTCTCGTGCGAGCCGGCTCCATCGATGTGCCGGTTTTGCGAGCCGCTTAGAAATCTGGGCAAGTCATCGTCGTCGGGCGCTCGGAGCTTCCTCGAAGGGCGGCTTCGTTCGCGCAACGGTGTGTTGCGCGAACTGCTTATGGAGTGTCTAGCGCGCGCCGAAGATCCACTTCCGACGGAAGCGCAGCCTGCTCGGCGGGAGCGAGCAGGTCGTAGCTCGCGATCGCTATCGGGTGGCTGCTGCCGGCAAGTGCATATCGCACGACCCGGTCGTTCTTGTCCGTGCAGAGGAGCAATCCGACGGTTGGCGCGTGTGCGGGCCGTCGAAGCTGGTCCTCGACGAGCTCGACGTAAAACCCGAGTTGACCGGCATACTCCGGTTTAAACTTGCCAACTTTCAGCTCGACCACGACGTAGCGCAGCTGCTCCACATGGAAGAACAGCAGATCGACGAAGAACTCGTCGCCATCGACGTCGAAGGGCACTTGCCGGCCAACGAAGCTGAACCCACTGCCCAACTCCCCCAGCGTCTCGATGATGCGCTCGACGAGGGCCTGCTCGAGCTCGCGCTCAGCGTGACCGGGCTCGATGCGAAGGAAGTCGAAAACGTAGGGGTCCTTCATGATCTGCTGCGCGAGGTCGGAAGAGGCAGGATCCAAGAGGCGATCAAAGTTCGTTGGAGCGGCACCGAACCGCAAGTGTGCGGTGGTCTTGAGGTGATGCTCGAGGGTGCTCCGAGTCCACCCGTTGGCGGCTGCTTGACCTGCGTACCAGTCCCGTAGGTCCGGGTCGTCGAGCTTGTCGAGGAGCACGGTGATGTGTCCCCACGGCAATTGCGCAACGGCCTGTTGCGCAATCTCGGTGACGTCTGTCCATGCGCGGGCGAAGGAGCGCATGTAGACGAGGTTGCGGGGCGAGAATCCGCGGGAGTCGGGGAATTCTGCTCGCAGGTCGGCGGAGAGTCGCTGGATGATCTTGGTGCCCCACTGGGCGTCGTCGGTGCGCTCGGCGAGGACCTGACCAATGTGCCAGTACAGGAAGGTGAGCTCTGCATTGACTCGACGTTGAGCTCGGTAGCGGGACTCATGGACACGCTGTTTGAGGCGAACGAGCACGCTCGTGTAGTCGTTCGGAAGTGCCAGCTCGTCCATGTTCGAAGCCTATCCGTGCCCTTGGCTCTCTGTGCCGGCGGGTGCTTCTGGTGCTTCTGGTGCGTTTGTCTCTGCTGGGGCCGGCTGCGGCGCTGGCTGAGATCCGCCGTGGTCGGCTACGCCTTCTCGGGCAGGAGATCGGCGATGGATCACGGGCGAGCCCTCAGAGCGTGGAATCGAAGGCATGGACCGCCGCATACGCCTCGTTCGTGACGACATCCGCGCCCGCGTCGAAGTCCTCGACGCGCAAATCGAGCGATGATGTCCCTACGCGGATTTCTGCGGTCAAAAGGTCAGCCACCAGCTGACCTTTTCTCGTTCCAGGACGACCTTGACGCCCCACAGTCTTCACCCAGTACGTTGAAGATGTGAGTGGTCGACATCCCACTGGTTGCACGGATTTCGTACCTCCGGGATAGGATCGCCCCTGGCGGTTCACTCCGCCTCAGGCCAACCTCGCGGTTGGCCTTCTTTGTTGCCATCTCGATCGGTGCAGGTCTTGACGCGTGAGCGATGTCACCCAGTAGCTTCAGGATGAGGCATTCCGCCGCGAGGTTGCGGCGCGACCGCGTTCCGCGCGATGATCGAGGTTCCGGGGAGACGTCTGCCCGAGATCTTCTTGCGCTGAGCTGATGTCCGCTCCTACCGTGATCATGGAACCGTGTGATTGCCGCAAAAGTGGGAAATCCGGTACTTTCCTTTTGTACTGATGATCCGTGTGCCCGCGGATGCGACGCCGACACCTCGTGTCGGCTTTTTTCATGCCCGGGCACAGGCCGCCCTGCTGGCCCGCTCTTCTGTCATGCAGACAGAAGTCCCGGATTCACGAGTGCTCAGAGCCGAGCACTCGACAAGCTCACCGTCCGTCCCGGGCGGTGAATCCTGGCGCACACCCGTGCGCCGAACTCAGTGGAGGTCCACATGATGAACCTGCTGCCTGAGCTCGTCGGCAAGGTGAACCCCACCGCGCTGCTCGCAACCCTCATCGGAGTGTTCCTGGTCGTCATCGCGTTCCTCGCGATGCTCGTCTTCGGACCCAGCGATGAGCCCGTTGAGCGCGTCGTGGCGGTTCTGAGCGCGATTGGCGACATGATCGCCCGCGCCAACGGCCACTAGCTCAAAAAAGCACATCCTCCTCTGGGTATGCAGGAGTCTGTCTTCATGTGTCTCATAAGCGCGAAGTTTTGAGACACCCCGTGTGTGCTCTGCCTTTAACGGCGCACGGTTAGGGGTGGTGTCCGCCTGTGGTGTGGTTACAGGCGCTTGATGGGGACTGTCAGGCCGTGAAGTGCCGGAGGGTGTGTTCCATCTGCGACTTCCGGCAGCTCCACGGCTGCGGGCTTCGCCTCCGGCAGTCGCCGGTACAGCGTTGCGCGAGAGATGCCGAGGTTCCGGGCAACTTCAGCCACCGGTACGTCGGCGGCGATCAATTGGGCGGCGTTGCGCAGTTGGCTGTCCGTGATCTTCCGGGGTCGTCCCCCGAGGTCAGCCCCGGAAGCTCGACGCTTGCTCACGGAGTCCAAGACGCGCTCGCGCTTGATCTCGAGCTCCATTTGAGCGAGTGCTGCCATCACGGTGAACACCATGGACCCCATCGGTGTCGAGGTGTCCACGTCTCCCCCACCGAGGTTGAGCACGCGCAGTGCGACTCCCTCGGCGCGCAGTTCTTCGGCCAGTGTCAGCATGTTGCCGGTTGAACGCCCGAGGCGGTCGAGGGTGGTAACAACGAACGTGTCGCCACTCTCCAGGGATCGCAGAGCTGCGTCGAGTGCGGGTCGGGATGCGTGCGCACCGGAAGCCCCCCGGTCGATGTAAAGGTCGTCGGCACGAACGCCGGCCCCTCGGAGGTCAACCTCTTGCCGATCGGTGTCTTGATGGCGGGTTGAGACTCGGGCGTAGCCGATGAGCTTGGTCATTCATGCACCATATGTGTCGCAAAACCGACCCCTGCGACGTGTCTGCGGCGAGTCGGTTATGAAGCATGGTTTTGAGAATCTGACAGGTGCGAGATCCCGGTACTCACTCCCCCGGCCCGGTGTCTCATCGGCGTTGTCGCGTAACCCTAGGGTTTTGCGAGCATGCTTCTGCAGCGAGTCGATCTAGCCGGGGTCGAAGATGTGCCCCAGAATGCCGCTGGTCAGCGTGAGCCAGACGAGCACGACCGCTGCTCCTAGGCTCACAAGCAGCGTGAGTATTTTCCTGTTCTCGTTCGATGGCATGTCACCAGCTTGCATGCTCGCCATTTGCAGGCATCCACGACGGTTGCGGGGACCGAGGCGCAGTCGTCGTGGTGCCGTCGCGCGTCGTGGTGCCGTCGCGCGCCGAGGTGTGTTGGGGGTCGTTCTCTGCTGCGTGAGACACCTCAAAACCCATGGGCCATGAGAACTCCCACCCGTTGTGGCGAAGCCCTCCGAACTTGGGGATCATGACTGTTGTCACGTAGAGCTGCGCGTTGCAGGTCGGTCGCGATGATGATCTCTTCTCGACGCCATTTGTTGGTCTCGTCGAAGTCGGTACGGTCCTCCGACTCGAAGGGGGCTACCTAAAGCGCCCCACTTTGCCACCCATGACCGGAGGTGGGAAGTGAATTCCGGAGAGATATTGAAGTGCTCGGGGTCGACTGCGCAACCCGTTGTCCTCAGTGAGCAGTCGAGGCCCCATTCCGGGAAGATGCGCGGTCGGCGGAGTCCGCCTGCTCTTCGGAGGCGGGCATGCTGTGTAGACCGTGGAAACCAAGATCACGTAGCTGGCCAGTGGTGCTGTGAGGCTCAGGAGCCTATGGCGCTGCTAGAGGTAGCGCTACAGGCTCCTGATCCCTCGTACTCACAGCCAGTATGCGAAGAGGGCATGCACGGCCAGCATCAAACTGATCATGGCGATACTGAGCACAGCGCTCAGCCAGGCTGGGATCCGGGACTTCCGTATGAGTACCGCGCACGCGATGGCAGCAAGGATGAGGATCACGACTGAAGCGCCCAGAAGCGCACCTGCCTCGACGTACGATTCCTGGGCCATGCCGGATGCGCTGCGGTTGACCTCCTCGGGTTGGCCTAGGTATTCTTCCGCGTCGCGGATCGAAACTGCTAACCCCGCCCCTAGGAAGGCTAGGAGTGAAGTGGCACCGATCAGGACTGTCACTCCAGCCACGAGGAAGCCCCCGCGCAGATCCGGTCTTGCTGCCATCGTGTTCGTATTCATCTCATGTCCCGTCAAGCGATGTCGTGGCCTGCACGACCGAACCGAAGCGTAGCCGACCCGCGCCTCCGATCACCGTAGTCAACTCGAGGGGCCTGGGAGGATGGGCGAGGGGATGGGGTGCGGACAAGCATCCTTTATCCAACCCCTGCAACACTCTCAGGCGCGTGAGGCCTTGTTGTAAGCCTCCAATACGTTGTAGATCCGCGCCGTCTTTACGCCGTATCCCCCGTCGTTGTAGCTCGCGAGGACGACTTCGACTTGGTCGGGGTGAATCGCCAGAAGTGAACCTTGGACCTGCTTGAATGCTGCTCCCTGGACGAGCGCGAGCGCCGCCATGCGAATATTCCAGGAGTTTTCTGTGCCGAGCCTGTTCCAAACAAGTTCGAGATGGTCCAGGTTAACGAAGGACCTCGAGGGTTCTGTTGAGAGTCCGTGGAGTCGCCCCCAGTTCGAGGCCTCGATGGCTCGCTTCGCAAAGATCTGGCAGAGACCAGTCGAGCTGTCATAGGCCGGAACGGGAGGTGGCGGAGTGCCATCGTTTCCACCGTGGCGGAACAGATTGCTTCGCATCACGATCGTGTCGGCGAGGATATCTCCCCAGTTGGTGCAGACGCCCTCCCAGGCGAAGACCGTCTGGATAAACGACTTTCGAATCTTGAACTCTCGGGAGAGGTTCGTGATCAGAGCGTCCGCGCTCAGGAGATGTTCAACGACCACGTGGATGGGGCGGACCGCACCCGCCACTTGCAGTGGGGACAATTCGGCAGCCAACTGGCCAACAAGATCTGCACGCATGCCCGCCTTGAGCTCTGGTTTGAGCTGAACATCGAGTTTCGCGTCGGCGGTGTTCACTGTGACCGAAGATTGCCCCTGGTCCCTGCCTGACTGGATGTTCTTGTCGATGTTGACCCATCCCAGTCCTTCACCGACTTCGTACTCGAGGATCTGGTCGAATGCCCAGTTACTCGGCAGCGGGTAGCCGAGGTTGCCGCTGAAGCCGGTTGACATGCCACTCACGAAGCTGAATTCGGCGAGGCCACGCTCGGACACTTGAATGCACGTGTTGCGTGAACCGTAGATACCTACTCGATATTTGCTCCCATAATTTTCGATGCCCCACTTGACACCCTCGAAGTAGGGGACGACGTGTTCAAGGACTTCGTCCTGCATGGCGTCGAAGTCGACCGCGAAGTAGATCGTCGTGCCGGTCTTGAAGCCGTAGCTGGCTGCAGCCTCGTGTGCTCGGTAGCCAGCGATCTCACCGTTCTCATAAGAGAAGTAGCTTGTCCCGGTCCCGCCTTCCTGGAAGATTGGGAACACCTTCAAGCCGGCGTTGAAGATTGCCTGAAGCTCCCCGGGCTTGATGTTCTTGTCGAGAGGGTCCGTGACACGAGTGTTCGTCAGGTACCGACCAATCGTGGTGTATCCGGCGCTCTTGAGGGTTGCAGCCCTCGCTGGTGTGATTTCCCGGATGGTGTCGCAGGCGGTTCCCGGGCGGGTGGTGTCACCGGTTGACACGAGTAGCGAAGCCCAGGTCCTGAAGTCGCTGCGTCCAGTCGTGCTCAGTTTGCAGAATGCCTGGAACTCGCGCGTGACGCCCGCAGTGTTCGCCGTGAACGTGGCGGTGTATGCAGTTGTGAAACCGTTGAAAATAAGAGCAGCCTGGTACAGCTTGATGAGGAACGAGCCGGTGCTCCCCACCCCGAAGTCGGCCTGCTCGGTCAGGCCGGTGCGCGTACCAGGTCCAAAGTTGCCGTTGGCAACATTGTCGTTCATGCCGAGCTCGTACTGGATTGCGTACATCATGCCGCGCTGAACGTCTCGGGAGTAGAAGCCGTCGGTGGGGATGATGTAAAACTCTTTGCGATTGCCCGCGTACTTCGTGTTCAGCTCGCGCTGGATTGCACGGATCGTTGAGGAGCCGCCGTCGACGAGGACGTAGGCGTCCATGTTGAGGAGTGCTTTGAAGATCTTGGGTGAGACGGTCTTGTTAGTCGTGCTGACCGCCATGTCCCCACGCAGCGCGGTGATCCCGGCGGTCGTGGTCGTGGACCAGATGCCGTCGATTTCTCCGTTCCCCCCGTTGTATCCCTTGCAGTACATGGCGGCTTGTACGAGCTTCACGAGGCGTCGGTACTTGAGCACTGCCGGAAGGGTGGCTGGCCCGGGTGGGACTATCCCGCTGATATTGCCGTAGGCGAGAAGCGCTGCGTAGGTGCCCTCGCCGAAGGTGTCAGAGAGCGCGGTGATTCCGAGTTCGTGCTGGAGCGCGCGCGTGAGCGCGTACATCGTCGGCCATCCCGTCTTGCCGTTGACGGTGACGGTGGGAACTCCTGAAACGTGCGCGTAGGCGGTGTTGATCCAGGTTTGGACGTTGGTGACCCAGGGGTCGGACATGGTGTGCTCCTTGTGGTTGGTGTTCTTTTTGGTGGTTCAGCACCGAATCGGGCGGGTTTTGGGCGCGATGGATCGCGCTGGCGGGTTGCCGCCGCGGTGAGGGGTGCTGAAGTGTGTGGGCGTCCCGGCCGGTGTGGCGGGGGTGCGGGGTTTAGTTGGTGGTGCCGGTGTTTTGGAGGGCGGTGGCGGTGCCGGTTGGTTTCCAGAGGCCGTAGTGGAGGCCGACGGCGATGAGGAACGAGGGCAGCGCGAGGAGGAGGCCGGTGCCGAGGTCGTAGAGGTGGCCTTGCTGCCACGCGTTGATCGCTTCGGCGAGCAGTGCGGAGATGAGGGCGAGGCCGGCGAGCAGCCAGGCCTTCCTGGCTGCGGAGGTGACGCGGGTGGTGACGATGGCGACGAGGAGTGGGAGGACGGTGGAGAAGACGAGTTGTCCGATGAGGATGGGGTCGAGGGTGAAGGTCATGGGCCGGGTCCTAGCGGGGTAGTCCGTCGGGCCAGGCCGGCGGTGGGGGTGGGAGTTCGTTGTAGATGTGGGCGCGGAGGGTGTGGGCGTAGTCGCGGTAGCCCTCGGCGCGGTGCTCGAGGCGTTCCATGCGTTCGTCTTGCACGGTCGCTCGTCGGTCTTGTTCGGCGGCGCGGGCGTCGGCCGCGGCGCGGTAGCCGGAGAGCTCTTCTTGGAGTTGGTCGATCATTTGCTGTTCGTTGGAGCGTTTGTTGGCCTCGGTTTGCACGGTGGCGGTGCGGGCGGATGCCCGGGCGGAGAGCAGATGGCCGACGATCGCACCGCACACCGTGAGCGCGACTCCGCCGAGGCTGAGCAACGCGATGATGAGCGGGTCGGGGATCATGCTGCGAGGAGTTTCGAGACGTCGGCGCGGAGCGGGTTGATGTTGCTGGACTCACGGGACTGTTCGCTGATCAGGGTGATCTGTGAGGCGTAGAGGCGGATCGGGTCGGATTTCATGCCGCACTGCTGCAGCAGGGACTGGATGGCGTAGACCGTGTCCATGTCCTGGATGTGGGATGCACCGGTGGAGGTGACGAGGTAGATGGCGCCGTCTTCGACGCGGGAGACGAGCACCATGAGTTCCTCCAGGAGGTGTCGAGCTTGGGTGAGTGGGTGTGGGGTGCCGGTGGCGAGTTGCTGTCGGCGGCGTTCTGCGGTGGTGAAGATCCAGTCGAGGTTCAGCCCGCCTGGGCACGCGGTTGGGTAGGAGACGCCCCATTTCGGGTACATCTCGCCGTGTCCGTAGAGGGAGAAGTTGGTGGTGGAGCGTTCGATGGTGAAGCCGTTCTCGAACGCGATGTCCGCGCACCGGTTCGCGACGGTCTCCTGGGCTGCGTCGGAGACGGGCCACCCGGTCGCGTCGCCGAGGGTGGCGTTGCAGATCTCGAAGGTGTGCGCTTGCGCGTCGAAGGTCGCGGATCCGGAGGTCCAGGCCCTGGCTCCGCGCTCGACGACCTCGATGAGCTCCCCGTCCGCGCCGATGACGTCATTGGAGGACACCTCTCGGCTGCCGCTGAGCATCATGTTCACGACGCTGCGCCAGGACGTGGATGTGGCGTGGTGCAGCTGCAGGGCGCGGACTTTCGATCCGTGTCGGGAGGACTTCTGGTGGGTGCGGAAGACGTGATCAACCGTCGCGAGTGGCATGGCCGTGTCCTTCCGGTCTGGGTGGGAGTGGCGCGGCGGCGACTGCCGCGTCCCAGGTGGCTTGGGTGAACTCGACGCTGCTCGGGTACGGGCGCCAGACTGACGACTCGTTGAGGGGTGCTGGTTCGGGCGGTGTGTGTCGGAGGACGAACACCCACGCGATCTGGGCGCGCTCCCCCGCGGCTAGGTCGCCGATGCGTGCCGCACTGTCGACGTCGCGGGCGATCGTGATGCCAGGGCGAGTGTTGGGATGGCGGGCGAAGAAGTCGCGCAGTTCTCGATCGGCATCACGGGCGAGGTCGGGGTGGTCGAATGGAACGCGGATCGTACCGGCGTCGGTGAGGATGGTGACCGCGGTGAATTCTCCGCGTGCGTTCCGTTCGGCGTGCTCTAGAACGCCAGTGATGCTGCTCCCCGCAGTCGGGAGGAGCGCGAGGGTTTCAGGCATTGTCTCGACCTTTCGTTTCGGGGTTGGGCAGGCCCTGCAGCCGCGTTTTGGGGCTCGGGTGGTTGTGTGTGGTGGCGGTTTGTCGTGGGGTGTGGAGGTCTACGAGTTCCGAGATCTCTGCGGCAAGCCACCCTGCGATCTCGCTGAGTTCGTTGAGGCTGATGTCGACGTCGCCGGTCAGTCGTCGTTGAGCGGCTCGCGGTGAGATGGAGAGGGCTTGGGCGAGATCCCGTGTGGTGTGCCCTTGCCAGTCCATCTCCGCGCGGATCGCTGCAACCACATGGCTGCTGAAACCTCGATCGGAACTCATGACCCCACTGTACATCTCATGAGACGCGATTGCGGGCATATGAAACATCTAAAGGATGTTTTCAGACGCGGCGTGAAAGAAAATGGACATGTCGCGCTTCACGAGATACCATGGGTGCATGGGAAGACCAAAGCAGGAGAGTGCCGGCCTATTCGCCCGCAGCCTGAGCCGCATCGTTCGCCGCGAGCTGGGTGACCGGAACATGTCCCGGACGAAGCTTGCCGAGCTGATGGGTAAGAGCGAGCCGTACGTTCGGGCCCGGATCAACGATCAGACGGACTTCACCCTGAATGACCTCGAGAACATCGCGCGAGCTTTCGACATCGCACCCATCGAGCTACTGCGTCATGCGGAGATCGAAGCCCCAAGCAACGTGACCCCGATGCGCACGCCCAACTGGGCCGAAGCGGACATGCGCAAGGTCGCCAAGAGCGACTCCTCGGCAAATGAGCTGGACTCAGACCGCGAATAGCAATGTCGGTGGTCAACGAGACCATCGAGGCATGCCTCTCTTCACGCTTGCCCAACTGCTCGGCCTTGAGGTGTTCTGGCGCGACGACATGGCCGACGCTGGCAGTTGGCACCCGGAGCAGCAGGCCATCTCATTGCGGTCAGATCTCACCGAGACCGAGGTGCGGTCTGTCCTCGCGCACGAGCTCGGGCATGCCGTCCTCGGTCATGTCTGCGATGGAGCTCGAGCAGAGCGAGCAGCAGACGAATGGGCGGCCAACATGCTCCTGGGTGCACAGATGGTCGCTGACTGCGCGCAGCGGTGGCCCGAATCGCCAGAAAAGTGGTGCGACGAGCTGCAGGTCACGCCCGACATTCTCAGGGCTTGGATGTCGCAGGCAAACAACTACGCATTGGCGTCGGAAAAGCTGCGTCTCGCTTCGGCGTGAGCTGCGAGCTCCGTGCCTCCTGGGCGGCAATCTTGCGGTTGTCGGACTCAGCGTCACGCCACCCAGGCCGGCGTCGCCGCGATCGGCTGCAGCCCCGGCTTCTGATCGACTTCACCTGCAATGGAAGCGCAGTGGATGACTGCTCGCCTTGACGGAAATAGGCCCGAGGGTCAGGGCAGCGCAAGCGTTGACCTGCCCCTCGGGCCTATGGGGCACTGTTAGCTGTGGGACAGGACCTTGTACGCGTAGAGTGCTCGCCACGTGATGGGTCCGGGGACGCCATCCTGGGTGACACGCACGTCACGCTGGATTGCCTTCCAGGTGTTCGAGCCCCAGTCGCCATCAACGGGACCGCTGTAAAGGCGTCGGTTCTTCAGGTCCTGCTGCACAGCCTTGCGCGAGTTGGGACCCCAGACGCCATCGGACGGTCCCGAGTAGAGCCCACGGCACGTCACCTCGGACTGCCAGTAAGCGACAGTCGGCGGATAGTTCGACTGGGACACCTGACTCTCCGACGATCCGTACTGCGAGCGAACAGCGATGCGCTGCGACTGGGACTGGGCACAAGTGGCCATAATTTTCTCCTTCTTGATGGGTGTATCGACGGCGGGCGCCGTCTGGTCCCCCTGGTCGACACAGGGGTCCACGAACGAGTACGTAACTCGGCGACCGTTTGCGACCAGCGAGTGAGTGAGGTGCGGGGACCTACTACCGCATTCGTTCTTGAGGTAAGTCTACGTCTCAAGAAACGCGATAAGGGTTGTATCTCACTGTTCCTGTCGTAAAACTTCCCACTTTGAAAAATAATGTCCATCTCGGCCATGGTTTGCCCACATCCCGGTTTCTGGACGAAGACTCCGACCGCTCGAAGAGCTGCTTTTGCTGCAGCGACGATGGATGTCGATCGGTGGGACAGGTGAATCCAGACGGATTTGTAACAGCGGGCAAGTTCTGGGCATGTAGTAGATGTGAGCCCGAACAAAATCGAGACCGATCGCGCACAGCGCTTCTCTGCGCTGTACGACGACGCCTACCTAGACGTGCTGCGATTCATCACGCGCCGCACGAACAACGACAACGGCGAAGATGTCGCCCACGAGGTCTTCCTCACTGCTTGGCGTCGCTTCGACGATGTGCCCACCTACCGGGACGAGGCTCGCGCGTGGTTGTTCGGAACCGCCCGCAACTGCCTACTCCGAGAGTGGCGCGAGCTCGGTCGGCGGGAGGAGCTAGGAGCCCGGGTCTCTGACGTCGAGCTGAATCGCCCATCAAACGATGAGTCGCGCCTTGCCGATGCGCGACTCGACCTTGCGACTGCCTGGCAACGGCTAGAGCCAGCCCACCAAGAGGTCCTCTCGCTCGCGATCTGGGAGCAGCTGCCCTCCTCGCTGGCGGGAACAGTGCTCGGCATCAGTGCGCAGAGCTATCGCATACGTCTTCACCGAGCTCGCGCTGCCCTCCGGCAGTACCTGGACTCACCGACACCATCTACCACCACGAGACAAACGGAGCACCAGGCATGAACGTCAACGACGAATATCTGAACCAGCTGCGTGACCTGGATGCAGCCCCCTTCACTTCATTGACCGACGACCAGCGAGCGCGCTCCGAGGACTCGAAGGCAAGCATCCTCGCGAGCACCTTCGACGAAGAGAAGCGGCCAATCACAGCCATACGCAGGCGACGGGGACAGACGCCCCTGCGCCGAGCGCTAACGATTGGGATTCTCACCGCCACCAGTGCAGCGGTCGCCGCGCTCATCTTTGTGGCAACACTCAATGTCGAAGGCCCCGCCCCTGTCGTGGGCGCGTCCCCCACTGAATCTCCGCTCGCCGCAACCGAGCAAGCAACACCCACAGAGACGACGGCTGTCACAGAGGCACCGCAGCCCACATACGAAACCGACGCCTACGGGGTTCGTTACTGGGACATCAACTCTGACCGTAATGAGATCGTCTACGAAGAAGGTGCTCGAGGGATGACCCTCGCCGAGCAGCAATTGGCCGTCGAACAGGGGTTCATCGTCGCGAAGTGCATGGACGAGCAGGGCTTCGACTACCGATTCCAGCTCCCATGGCAGACCCACCCCGACGACCGCGGGGACGTAAACCCGAACACCTACGAGGTCGGTGACCCGTACTACGTCGCCCTGTGGGGTGAATACGGCCAAACCGGTGAATACGACTGGACCCAAGCCGGATGCGAGGGCCTCGCCACTCACGAGACTGGGCAAGACGGAGCCAATTAGCGCACTGGCCAGGAGGTTTACGACGCCTTAGCAGCTGGCAGATTTGGGTGATCCGCTCCGCTCCGCTGCTCTGCGTGGCGAATCACCCGATTCTGCGGGCAAGCACGCCAAGTACGCATGAGGGGCGGTGCCGCTCGCCACCCGTATGTGGACGGAGCTCAGGACATGGAGCCGCTGTGCCTAGGGCTCGTTAAAATGCCTCAGAAAACATTAGGTTTCCGAGGCACGACTGTGGCTTGTTCGTGGTGCGCCCACTCCCCCGCAAGCCCGGGACCTAGCTTGTCTCGAAAACTCGCCTCATCATGAGTCGTCTCAACCTGCGCGAGCCACGGGGTTTCTGAGGCAAACTGTCCGAGTGAGACTCCTCGGCTATACCCGCGTCAGCACCGCAACTCAGGATGCACAGCTCCAGCTCGACGCACTGGTCAACGTCGGGGTGCAGAAGCGCGACGTTTTCGCCGACGTAACGTCCGGGAGCCGCACCGCGATAGAGCGTCCTGGCATGAAGCGGTTGCTCGATCATGCAGAGGCCGGCGACACCGTCGTCGTATGGCGCGTCGATCGACTGGGGCGCTCGCTCATCGACGTCCTCAACACCGTCAACCTCTTGCGGGAGCGAGGCGTCAACGTGCGCTCCGTCTCCGACGGTATCGATCCGGCGACGTCTACGGGCCGTCTCATGCTGAACATGCTGGCCACTCTTGCTGAGTACGAGCGCGAGCTCATCGTCGAGCGCGTGAATGCTGGGATCGCCGCGGCTCGTCAGAACGGGACAAAGTTTGGACGGCCACTCTCCGACCCCGTCCAGGTCGCAGAGAAGCTTCAAGTCGTTGCCGATGCACGCAAGCGCGGTCGGACGGCGGAGGAGGCTGCTCGTCTCGTTGGGTGGAGCCGCGCAACGCTCTACCGACACCAGAAAGAACACACAGCGCGCGCGCAAGCTGACACGGTTTGAGAAGGGGCCCTTCTGCTGACGCCTACTGCCTCAGACGTCTTCAACGACCAAATTCCAATTCAGAGGATCGTTGTGCGAGTCGGGACGTCGGGTCTGTGGACAGCACCTAACCACTTACAAACTCACGAACTTACAGACTTGAAGAGTTCACGCTCGTCCAACCCGGCCAGATCACCAGCGCGATCGAGAAGGAGGTCGACAGCGATCCTGATGAGGGTGTTCTCAGTGATCCGCTCACCGCCCACCCCTTTTGCCTTGTTAAGCCTCCTGGCATTCTCGGTCAGGGCAGCGTACTGATCAGCACGTAGACGTGTTTCCTTGCGCTCGAGACGAAGGTACTTCGGAACCGCGCCCGGCGTGGGCGCGGATCTGTTCGCCCCTCCCGTAACTGCGGGCGCAACCGGCGGATCGGGAGAAACTGCGCGAGCCGTTGCCGGGCTCGGTGCCGTGGCAACAGGAGTCTTAACGTCTGCGGACTCAGGGCTCGGACCATCCTCGAGCCGTCCCAGCATCGCTGACAGGTTAGCTCGAGCCATCAGGCGGCCCCCTGCTTCATCGGCTGGTTTGCCCAGATCGCCATGAGCTCGAGGGCCACGTGGGTGTAGTCGAAGATGGCGTTGGCGTTCTGGCGCGTATCGGGATACTGCGTAACTACCTTGCCCTCAAGCGGAGCATCAGCATGTGCCGCGTAGTGTCGAACGTGCTGCCTGAAGCGCGGGAGCTTAAGTCCTTCGTCTACGAGCGCCTCCCAATCTTCGAGCTGACCAGCTCGTCGTCTATCGATCTTGCTTAGCAGTACGCGGAAGTCGAGTCCTCTCGGGGCGATGTGTTGCTTGATGGTTCGGATCATGGCCGGGGTGTTCAGCGGCTCAGGGTTGAGCGGCAAAATCACAAAGTCGGACACATCGAGCACTGCTGACAAGACTCGCGTGTCCTCAAGACTGCCGGGGGTGTCGACAAAAATCGTGTCGTAAGACAGCTCACGCAGGCGCGCGAGATTGGAAGGGTCAACGTCGGCCGCGAAATCGAAGGGAAGCCCCTCCCCCGCGTTCTCCGCCCACCATGTCGTTGATCGCTGCGGATCCACGTCGACGACAAGCACTCTCGAGTGCTTCGACATGACTGCGGCGAGGTTCATGGTGGTCGTCGTCTTGCCAACCCCACCCTTTTGCCCCACAAGGCTCACAATGCGCATGTGCTGATTCAAGCTCACTAGTGAGATCTAAC
Source organism: Pseudoclavibacter sp. Z016 (assembly GCF_002931215.1). Taxonomy (NCBI): domain Bacteria; kingdom Bacillati; phylum Actinomycetota; class Actinomycetes; order Micrococcales; family Microbacteriaceae; genus Pseudoclavibacter; species Pseudoclavibacter sp. Z016. The sequence continues at coordinate 15,430 of NZ_PSTU01000020.1, read as the reverse complement.
GTTGCACCCTGTCGGCGTGTTGACTCTGCAAGTCCCGAACTTACAGAGTCTGTATGTTCTTCCACTGACCTCGCCAGCGCCGCGAGCTGACGCACGCTACGCCCAGCGACCAGCAGGGTCGCAGGGAGAGATGCTCGCTGAGCCGTCGATCCTAGGGAGCTCAGGCGCGGGCGATCGGACTGCAGGAATCCTTGGATTGCGCACCTCGCACCTGAAGATGCCTACCAACGTAGTTGGCGGGCCCCTGACTTTTGGGAACACTCCAAACGGGCTTCTGCAGACACCGGCGGCAGCAACGACGTCCCTCCTTAAGTCTGTAACTTCGGAACTCCGTGCCTACGCTTGGCTGTGTCGTTCATTAGCGTGCAGGCAGAAACTTTGTAACTTCCGAACTCTGTAAGTTGTGTTCTTGCTGCGAAGTCGGTCTGCACGAGCGCACGCCTGATACTCCGGAACTCCGGAACTCCGGAAGTCCGGAAGTCCGGAAGTCCGGAAGTCTGTAACTCTGTAAAAATGCAATAGCGTGTGCCTGCACAGTGCTGCGATAGGCCCGTCGAAATTGACTGTCCTTGTGGCTCTGGAGGGGCGAGTCGCGAGGGTGTGGGTCGTCTAAACTCTGTAAGTCCGTAAGTTACTGAGTTGCAAACTCGGCATGAGCTACCTGAAGGCGGGCGGGGGGTGGGGTGCTGCCCGTGTCCATGCGCCACCCGAAGGGCCGTACAGGAGCTCTGACGCTAATGTCAGGATCACCGCAGTCCCGACCGCCGATCGAGCAAAGATCGGCCAGCTAGGTAGGGTCTGGGCGTCTCGCCCTGGCTAAGACTCGCATAACTACAGAGTTACAGAGTTAAGACACTCCTGCGCCCTGCTCAAGAGGTCACGGGGGAGGGGCAGTGTCGTGGTCGCCCGAGTTCGGTGACTGGCCAGGCGTCGGCCCGGCAGGGGCTGCTGGCGGCGCCTCATTTGCGGACTGGTGATCTCGACCAAAACGGTCTGATTCCATCTCGAAAACCTAATGCTTTCTGATGCAGTCCTTGTGGTCTCATTCGACCACTAGGTCTGCCCTCCACCGTCGACGGACACATCCACAACAGGTATGCAGGCACCTGCGGTGGCTCCCTCTGCTCGATCAAGTGTTCTTCTTACGGCCCTACCACCCGGTGGCGTTACCGTGGGAGTGTACGCACTGACCGGAGTCAGTCCACTTCTTCTCTCTCGACGGAGGCTGTCATGACCTCTCCCGAAGCACCGTCCACGCCCCAGTACACGATCCGCCAGCTCGACCAGCCCGGGGACCTCGCCTGGGTGCTGCTCACTCACAAGATCTTCTCGGACTCCTTCGAGGACAGCCGTACCTACGAACGTCTTGTCGCGCACGCCATCGAGGGCTACGCCTCCGTCGAGGAACGCGAGCGTGAAGGAGCATGGATCGCCGAGCTCAACGGAAGACGCGTGGGATGCATCTTCTGCATGCCCGGAGAGGAAGGAGAAGCCGCACTCCTGCGGCTGCTGATCGTCACACCCGACGCGCAGCGCCTCGGCATCGGCCGGGCGCTCGTCGACACTGGTGTGGACTTCGCCCAGACACGAAAGGCAACACACGTAGAGGTCTGGAGCGCCCGTGAGTTCACTGCCGCCGCTGGCTTCCTCCAGAGCGCCGGCTTCTCCCTGCTCTCTCAAGAGATCGACCCACGATTCGAACGAGACGTCGTCGGCCAGCGATGGGCTCGCCCCCTCGAAGCTTTCTCCACGCGATGACTGGCGGACTCCCGCCGCCACCGCCTTCGGCCTATCGCCACTGGCGTTGAACGTGAGGTCTGCTGCGTGACGGTCTCCATCGTGAAGATCACCGGCTCCGCAACTATGGACGAAATTCTTCACGACCCCTGTTGTCCTGAGACGCCGCGGTGGTGAGACAGGTGCGGCCCCGGATATCTTGTGCCAGGGAAGGGTTTCCGCGTCACGACGATGGTCCGGGCAGAATTTTGGTGATCGGTTTTCAGGCCCTTCGTTCGTTTGTTTGGGCGCTCACCGAGTCATCGAGTCGAGTTGTCGCCTTGATTGCTCAGAACGCTAAGGCGGGATCCCGCATCCACGTCGACTCGGCCCACGGCGCGCACCTCGGCATCTCGAAGCCGGTCCACAAAATGGTCCGAGCCAATCGGGTGGTAGATCGATGCCAGGGATACCCGAGAGATCCCGAGGTGTACCAGCGCCCTTTGGAAGGCGACGGTGGTGCTCGTTACAGGAACGCCGGTGATTTCCGCAAGCGTTCGGAGCTGATCCGCTGCACCGTCTCGCCCTTGCATGAAACTCGCGCTCGTCACCCCGAACATCGACACGTTCGGACGGGTCTCAGCTCCCATCAACGGTGGGAGCACCGCACGGAGGTGTTCTTCACTCCCGAGACGGCGAACAGCGTCGTAGCGGTCCGCAGTCCCCAAAGTCGCGAGGTCCTCCACATCGGTGGGCCAAGGGAAGTAGGTCGGTCGCACCTGCGCCGGCGGCACAGACCGGCGAGCGAGCTCTACGAAGTCATCTTCACCACTGTCCGGGGTGGGGTAGAGCAGATCGAAGACCAACACAAGAGCAGTCTCGCGCACGTCCCCTGGGGGCATCAACGTGAACTGCCGCCGCGTGTTCTTTGGCTTGACGGATGTCTCACTCTCATCCGCACCAGGGTGATGTCAGTCAGTCGCCGCTACGTCGTTGAGCGGCTCCGCGGGCGCCACACGCGGGCTCTGCGCGGTCGCGGTTCTGCTGCGCCAGTAGTTCCCCGAAGGCCCGGGCCTGGGTTTTCACGAGCCTGGGATCCTCGAGGACGCGGCAGGAGAACTCAACCGACGTCCACGTAAGCGTCCCGGCTACCGCACGCCCGTCGAAGTGCGCACCGAGCTACTCGACAGCATCAGTCCAGCCCGGTGTTGCGACCGCCACTTGAAACTGCCGACCGCATTGCCTGGTGGCAATCATCCGGAAAAGCATGCCACCGCGCGGCGTCAGTCTTCGTTCGCGTGGTCGTGCGGGGACAGCAAGCGGTGTGCGTAGGGCGGAAGCTCCGCGACCAGGACCACAACGACATCGCGCAGCTTCCAGTCGAGACGCAGGCACGCTTCGGTGAGCTGCGCGCATTCGATCAGGCCAGCATCGGCCGGGGCACGGGGAACGACGAAGACCTCCGCGTGCAGCTCATGGCCCTGATCCCGCAGGCGGCACCCGGTTCGCTCGACCCAGTCGTGGGCCGCGACGAGCGTGTTGAGTTCCGCGCCGAGCGGGTGGGGACGTTTCCCGTCGTAGGTGCGCGCCTGCTCGTCCATGAGGTCGAGCACGGCGATACGCAGGTTGCGCACACCGTCCCACATGATGCTCCCCGAGATGAAAAGAGCGGCCACCGAGTCGAGCCACCACAGCCCGAGCCCGATGCCGGCCACGCCGACTGCGGAGCCGACCGCGGTCTGCCAGTCCGCCTTGTTCATGTCCGCGTCGGCGTAGAGCACCTTGTCGTGCAGCTTAGCGGCGAGCTTGATCTTCTTGTGTCCGATGATCACCGGTGGCCAGGCGATGAGCAGCATGACGGCGATCATGAGCCACCCCAGCCACACGCGCTGCCCGAAGACCTCGATCGTGCCGATCGTCGGATGCTCGGCGAGGAGCAGACCGCTCCCGGAATCGACGATGAGGAACACCGCCATCGAGGTCAGCGCGATCCCGGACACGAGGTGACCGACTGCCACGGCGCGGTGATAGCCGTACGGGTGACTGATCGTCGCGGCCCGTCGACTGACACGCACAGCGATCAGGAAGGCGATGGGCGGGATGAAGGAGAGCAGATCCTCAAGCCAGGCGGCTTTCATCGCCTGCGAGTTCCCGAGCACGAGATAGACCAGGGTCACCGTCACCGCGAGGAAGGCGATCGTGATCCACTCGAGCCGAATGGCCTTGCGTCTCGCCTCGAGGTGTTCATCCGGGAGGTGCGTCATCGCGTGGCCTCAGCGAGATAGATCTCGAGCTCGGTCAAGAAGGCGTTCTCACCAGTGGGGACGAACATGACGTGGTGCACCGTCGAACCGTCAGGGGCCAGCGTCTCCAGGTACGTGTCAGTGGCTCCCGCTTCCTCTGCGTAGGGGGAATCATCGCGGAACCCGGCGATCGCGAGATCGAGGTTCCCGTCTTTCAGTCCTTGGACGAGTGCTGCTTCCGATCCTGGGGTCCAGACGATGGTCGCGTCGAGATGATCCGCGAACCCGCGCACCAGGTCCGCCTCGACACCGCTTGGCTCCTCACCCGCCTCGATACCGGTATGGGGCGGATTGTGGGAGATGCCCACACGCAGCTCACTCCCACGAACCCGATCGAGTGTGCCGTCAGGGTCGCTCGGCACACTGATGGAACACCCGGCGAGAAGGACAGTGCTCAACGCCAGAAGAGTCCAGGTCCGCAACAGCGACCTCACCGTCTGCACCATGCCCCGAGCATAGGACTCCCCGCGCCCGGTAGCCAGGTTCCGGCCCTGCAGGGGCAGACTGGGCGTCAGGAGATCTCCGCTGAGGTTTGAGGATCAGCTGATGAGCGCGTCGATGGCTTGCCGCAAAGCTGGGAAGCGGACCCTCGAGGCAACGGGTGCTCGTGCGCGGGTCGCGAGCGAAGGTCGGTCCGTGGGTGTTTCGGTTCCTGCTGCCGACTCCCGTGGGTCCACGTCAAGCCGTAGGTGCGCTGGATTCTGCTGCTCTAGCGTGTTCGCATGAGGAAACACGACGATCTGGACCTTGTCGAGCTCATCGCAGGCCTACTGGAGGCGGACGGCCGCTCGTTGGCCGTAGCTGAGTCGCTCACGTGCGGACGGCTGGTCTCAACCCTGGGGCGTGGGTCGGACACGAAAACCTGGCTTCGCGGCGGGGTCGTGGCGTATCAAGCGGAAGTGAAGCAACGTGTGCTCGGCGTGACACCAGGACCGGTCATCACAGCACGCTGTGCGGAAGAGCTCGCCATCGGCGCGGCGCAATTGTTCGCAGCCGACGTGGCGATCTCCACGACCGGTGCAGGTGGTCCAGGCCCCGAGGAAGGGGAGCCGGCGGGAACGGTGTACCTCGGCTGGAGTGTCGACGGAGCCGTGGGGAGCATGCGCTGCGATTTCGATGGTGACCCCGACGGCATTCTGAGCCAGACGGTCCACGCGGCACTGCAGCAGCTCGAGGCCCTGCTCCGCGACTAACGACCTGTGAGTCGGGCCGCGGCCTGGGTGCGGAGACCATATTGTGCCGTCCTGTTCGGACGACGCTGCCCGCCCCGACCGTGGCCGTCGGTCATCGCAACGCGAGGGCCGCGGCGACCGCCCCGATGCCGGCGACGATCAGGGCGCCGCCGATGAACAGCACCCACACTGGCATGGTGCGGCGTGCGTAGGCATCCCAGTAGCGGGCGCTGAGTCGCCGTCGCCGTTGCATCGCGCGCCGCTCTGCGGGTGTTTCCTGGTCATTGTCCATTCGAGCGTTCCTTTTTTACCAGTGGGCGGCCACGCATCGCTCGCGAGCTGCGCTGGATCGTGCGGGGCAACTGTGCGGTGCGGAGCGTCAGGCCCTCACGTATCCGCGTCGCGTCGGCAACGAAACGGTTCGTCGCCAGGGGCTCAACACCCGACTCGGACGGATTCAAGCGCCGAGGATGCGAGCGACGATCAGGAGGCCGGCTCCTGGAGTTGCATGAGGATCCGCCGAAGATGCATCGCGGTGAAGACACCCGGACCCATGCTGCTGCCCTCCGACGCTGTTCCTTCATTGACAGTCTGCACGAGCTGACGGACAGCCCTGGCAGCGACACCGCTCGTACGGTGTGCGGCAGCGCTTGCGTCCTTTATGCCTCGGCCGTGCTCGATCGCGTCCGCAACCGCCGCACAGGCCTCATTGAGAGGCGCCTCGAGCCCTGGTGACAATGCCAAGGCGCCGGGGCGTTCCCAGACGGCGTCGGCGAGTACGGCAGAGATGTCTCGCACGTGGAAGGCGAGGCTCTCGAGGATGCGCAGTCGCTCGTGGTCGCGGCGAGCATCGTGTCGATGCAGCAGTGCACGGGGATTGCCCTTGCGGCTCTCGTCCGCGTCCGCGAGTTCTCGCCGAACATCATCGACGGTGCGCTGCAGGGCTGCGATGCTGCGTGTCCATTCTTCGTGCTGCAACGGCTGCGGGGCCGTGACTGCGGTGCCGATCGTGCGGAGATGGGTCGCGAGTTGCGCTTCGAGGGCGTCCACGCGAGCGCTCGCCGCGGCGCTGGAAAGTCGAGGCGCGATCAGGACGTTCACGAGTAGGCCGACGAGTACTCCCACGGCCATCTGGACGAGGTACCCGAGCGAGTATGAGTCGGCGTCCTGCCCGCCGATGATGAGGACGAATAGCGCTGCCATCGGCACGTACTCGCGACCTGCTCCGAACCATCCCGTCCCGGAGAGCAGCGTCCCGATCCCCACGATGATGGGGATCGACCACCAGTTCGGTCCGACCGTGATCAGCACCAATGTGGCGAGACCGATACCGACCGCGAGCCCCAGCAGGGTTTGCACCCCCGTCTTGGCGGAACCCATCAGCGTCGGGTACATGCTTACCAGTGCACCCAGCGGCGCGTAGTAGGGGTACTGGTCCGTAACGCCGGGCATATGCGGTGCGATCGCCCAGGAGATGCCGATCGCGAGCACGGTCTTGCCCGCAAGCAGCAGACGGGACGGGGCTACCGCGGCTCGAACGCCGCGAACGGTTCGATTGGGAAGCGAGCCAACCATGCTCCGCACTCTACCGACGGGCCCAGTGCGGCGTTTGTCAACCCACGGTCGTTGCCACAGGGCACTGTGTTCTGATCGGGACCGAACGCGGATTATCGATGACTTGGGTTTCTCAGATCTCATCGTTTACGTCAATGGGGTGTCTGCGCTGCTCGAGATTGAGTTAGCTGGTTTCAGAGTTTCGACGGCAGGTGAAGATGAACTTTGTGGTGTATATCAACGGGCACGAGCACTACGTGGCCCGCTCCGCAATCGCGGCGTTGCGCGGTCGTATTCTCGATGCTGTCCGGGCCGGGGGTGCTTTCGTGAACGTGACCGAGCTTGCACACACCGACAGCGTTGAACTGATCACGCCGGCGACCCCGGTCCGTATCGAAGCTGCCCCGGAGCCGATCACCGCGCACGACGACGCTATTTCTACAGACACTGCCTACTACGACTTGGAACGCTGGGATCCACCCGAATGGCTCGGCCCGCTCAGCGACTGAGACTTCGCGCCCTTCGGTGTGGTTCTGCGTTGGCTGCTGAGGTGGGCAGCAGCACGCTCGGTCTGCGGTTCGGCGGTGAGACGCATTCCGGTATGCGAGTCAGCGGTGTCTACGATCGCGTGCAACCAGTCGGCGTTGATGGTCGGCGGGCGGCTGCCGAGAAACCGGAACCGCAGCTCGATCGACGGCGATATCCACAGCGTCTCGCGACCCCCACCCCGCGACACAGGACGCGGGTGGGAGAACGCGAAGCTCTGCCCGACACGAAGCAAACTCATCATCGCAATCTTCAGATGGGCGAGCCCACGATCGTTGATTTCCACGGAGTGATCGCTGCTGCCGTAGTAAAGAAATCCCAAGACCAACCCTTTCCACCATCCTCAGGAACCGAACGGGTCGAGAGCCCGTCCGCTTGGAGCGTTCGCTGAGGCCAGCATGGCCGTAGCCACTGCTGCTGCTTTTTCTTCCAACAATTCTCGCGCCCAACCGCAAAATCGCCTCAAGTCTTGACCTTTCGCCGCACGGCGCACTCAGATACAGGCCGCGGCGCCGACCCTCGCCGTATAAGCGTGGCGTCGCGCTTCGTCAAGCACTGCGCTGGATCGGAGGGTGCGTGCGTAGGGTCCAGATCATGAGCCAATACGACAAGAAGAACCCTGTCGACCTCTACCCGATCCCGCCGTTCCCCGAGCAGGAGCAATCGCTCCCCGGTCTCGCGCGGAAGATGACTCCGAAACCGGACCACGGTGAGCAGAGCTACGTGGGGCTCGGGCGTTTGAAGGGGTTCCGCGGCGTCGTGACCGGTGGAGACTCCGGAATCGGCCGCGCCGCGGCCATCGGCTTGAGCCGAGAGGGTGCCGACCTCGTCATCACCTACCTGCCGAGCGAGCAAGCTGACGCGGAAGAGGTGCGGGATCTCCTCGAGGCCGAGGGGCGCAAGGTCGTGCTCATTCCCGGGGACATCAGCGACGAGCAGTTCTGCCGGACCCTCATCGATCGGGCGGTCGAGGAACTGGGCGGCCTGGACACGCTGGTGATGGTCGCGGGCCACCAGGAGAGCCACGGCGACATCGCCACGATGACAACCGCGAGCATCGACCAGACACTGAAGACGAACGTGTACTCCCTGTTCTGGCTCACCCAGGCTGCTCTGCCGCACCTCGAGCCGGGGTCCTCGATCGTGACGACCGGGTCGATCCAAGGTGCTGAGCCGTCCCCGGACAAGCTGGACTACGCGCTCACGAAGGCAGCGATCGGCGTGTTCACCGCCGGACTTGCGCAGCAGCTCGCGTCGAAGGGCATCCGCGTGAATTCCGTTGCACCGGGCCCCGTGTGGACGCCGCTGCAGCCCGCCTCCCAGGACGGGGAGCGAGTGGCGCATTTCGGTGAGGAAGCACCGTATGGCAGGCCTGGGCAGCCAGCGGAACTTGCGGCGGCTTACGTGCACCTCGTGAGTCCGGAGTCGAGCTATACGAGTGGAGCGACGATCACGGTCGCCGGAGGGACCCCCGCCTTCTGAGTCGGGTTGAGAGTGGCACCCAGCACGAGTACCCGAGCGGTCCCGGCGCTGACTGAGGTTCAGCTTCGGGAACCCACCCGCCTGAAAAGTTCTCTTCACGGGAGCAGTCGACGAAAGCTCCGCCGCCCCGGGCCATGACGATCTTTGAGTTAGCAGGCGTCATCCTGATCATCGAATTCGCCATGCTCTGGATCTGCCTCGTCGGGGCAGCAATCGGGAACATCGCATTCATGGCCTACCGGCGCTGCGCTTACCATGTGCGCTTGGTCAGTTCAAGGCTTTCTGGTTTTCAGGTGCCTTCGAGACGCTGGTCCTCTACGGACGAGGAGGTCCTCATGAAATCTCACCAGCCTCAGACGGTCGCGGGGGTAGCGGCCGCAGACCGCGTTCCTGGCGTCATCGACGTTCGCGAGTCGTTCGTCGATGCTCCGCTGCGCGCAGAGCTTCGCGAGCTGCTCTGGAACGTGGAATATCCGGCATCGGGGGAGGACCTGCTGCGCGAGGCGGTTCGCCGCCGGTTGTCGCCGCAGGCCATCCGGGTTCTGCAGAACACCCGAGGTCGGTCCTTCGACGGGTGCCACGCAGTGTGTCGTCGTCTGCACATCTGACGCCCGGGCAACACCGGCTGCCCTTCGTTGTTGAACGCCCCGAGCAGAACCGAGACCGAGTGTCTACCTGCTGCGGTCGCGCATGTCGTGCCCTTGCGGGCACAGAGCACTCTCTGAGTGAGGGGTGGAGGTGTCCTGATCAGGGTCGGTTCATGCCTCGCGGCGGTCGCGGAACTGAGAACCACGTCCGTCGATGCGAGCGCGTAGAGCTGATGGGCAGCGTCCCGTCGGTGGTGGCGTGCTGGTGCTAGCTGGCACTCTTATGCGTGGGATCTACGAACTCCGGGGTGCTCTGGGCTGAGCGATGCCGGCTACTCCTGCGCGTACCGCTTCGGGGGATGCCACCAGGCCCCGAATGTGGCGTTCCAGGATTCGGGTTCGAAGGGGCTGTGGCCACCGGCAGGGTAGTTGGTGAGCTCACCGAACACCACTCGATCCGGCAGGTGGTACAGGTCGACGCGCACGAAATCGGTGTCGGCGCCAAGCGCCGCGGCGACGTCGAGCATCTCCGCGAGGCGGGCGGGAGCTGCAGGTGTCGGAGTCTGCCAGGGGAGCCCGCCGGACATGCTGATGCGCTGCCAGTCGGGGGTGAAAAAGTCCTGCGTGCGCTTCCCGAAGCGTCCGCCGTCGACCTGCACGTACCGCACCTGCCCGTGGAAGACGAAGAACTTGAAGTCCTCGGGTACCTCCCCATCGGGGCCGATGAGGCACTCCTCGATGATGACTCGGCGTGGCACGTGCCCGTAGACCCATTCGCGGTTCGGGCCCTGGCCGTAGAGCTTCGCGACCCACTGCTCGCCAATCCGCACGAGCTGCTCGCGGTCGACTGTTTCGGGGCGCACGTGCGAGTACACCCACCCCCATTCCGGACGAGGTAGCCGGGCGTCTGCGGGAGCTGCGGGGGAGACAACGACCACTGCACCGGATCCGTGGGTGGGCTTCACGACGTACGCGTCCGGCAGGTCCAGGTCGGCCAGGTCGGAAGGGTCATCGACGATGGCGTAGGCGGCGGGCAAGTAGTGCGCGCCGACGCGTTCCGCGACATGGTCGCGCACCGCCGCCTTGTCGGCAAACGTCACCAGGAGCGGTCGCCGGTCGCGGAGCATCTTGTATTTCACCTTGTCGGTGAAGGTCGCCGGTCGCGCAGTCCGCGCGAGCCGCCAGAGCCGAACCAGTCGGCTGTGTTCGCGCCACCGCCTCGCTCGTCGCCGCAGCGCCCTCACTCCTGGACTCCGGCAGTCGGCTTGCGCGAGCCGCGGGCGGTGCGCAGCGCTACATAGATGAGGACACCGGCGGTGACGAGGAGGCCGCCGCGCAGCCACACGTCGCCGCTCTGTTGGGTGAGGAGGGGGACACCGGAGATGATCGCGAGCGGCGGCCAGGTGATACCACCCACCTCGCCCGCGGTGGGTCCAACGAGGGCGGAGACGCCTGCGCCGAGCACGTCGCCGAGGATGACGAGGATGAACGCGAACAGCAGCGCCCCGGTCACGTTGCGTTTCGGCGTGAAGGAGGCCTGTGGTGGTGTGGACATGAGGGCTTCTTATCTCGACGGTGGCGCAGGGCGGGCAACGGTGTGCGGTGTCCCCGGTCCTTGATCGTCGCACGCCAGCGTCAGCAGGCCCGGGCCCTTGCGGTGCAAGTGCCGGCAGGTATAGCGCACCAAACCCGCGGTCGCCACAACGTCACCAGGGGAGACGCGGCACTCGTGCGCGGCTCCTAGTGGAAGGTCTCCCGCTGCAACGCAAAAACCGTCGCCGTGGAGACCGAGTACAGCCGGCGGCCTCGCGGCCGCCGCGAGGGGGGACGCAGCCCCTCGCGCACCCCCGAGCACAAGAGGCTCTCCTTCAGGTCGCGAAGGATGCCGCTGCGCGGCCAGCATCTTTCTCACGCCTGCGGCGTTCGTTCTTTTGCCTGGAAGCCTGCGGCGATTGTACGGACGCTCCATTGCGCACAAGCCGCGCTGCGCGCGGCCAGCTCCGCCGAGATTTACGACCCGCGGTCGCTTCGCTCCCTCATTTCGGGCCGAAATTCTCTCCCCCGCCGCCCTGGCGGGTTGCTGCTCCACTCCTCGTCCTGATCGGCACTGCGTGCCTTCCAGGCAAAAAAACGATGGAGAGATGAGGAGTCATCATGAACAGTTCCACAGCCACCGAGACGGCCGCCGAGATGGGGGAGCGGACGCGCAGCGTCCTCACGATCACCCACACCCATGAGGCCGGAACGATGATCGAGGGCACCGCCCGCGGCGACGGCAGCGCCGCGGTCCTGAAGGACCAGCGCTGGCGCTGGAGCCGGAATCTCGGGGCCTGGTATGTGCCGCAGAGCCGGGACCGCAGCCCCAAGCACCACGTGATCCGCCCGACCGTGGCAGCGCTGGAGGCGGCAGGGTTCGAGGTCATCACCGAGCTCGACGAAACCGTGCGCAGCGCTGCCGAGGTCGACGCGGCCCGCACGGAGCGCGCGAACGACCGTGCCGCAGCGCTCGACGCCAAAGCCGACCGCAAGGCCAACGAAGCCGCAGCGGCTGAGCTGCGCCGACAGGCCGACTACAACCGGCTGCCCGAGGGCGGGGAGCCCATCAAGATCGGGCACCACTCCGAGGCGCGCCACCGCCGCGCCCACGACCGCGCCTGGTCAAGCCTGGGCAAGAGCGTCGAGGCCGACCGCGCCGCCGAGGAAGCCGAACGCCGCGCGAAGATCGCGGCCAGCGCCAACGGAGCCCGCCACAACCCGGTCACGGTCGCCAACCGAATCGAGAAGCTGCAAGCCGACGAGCGACGCATGCAACGCCGCATCACGGAGCAGACCTACTCCTACGAGCACGGCTACCAAGACGCGACGCCCGAGAAACGAGCAGCCCGCGCGGAAGCCCTCGCACAGCCCCTCGCGGAGCTCCGAGACCAGATCGAGTTCTGGGAAGGCATCCGCGCGGAACAGATCGCGAGCGGGCAGGCGACCGACTACGGCCGCCACAACGTCACGAAAGGGGACGCCGTGCTCGTGCGCGGCACCTGGTGGATCGTGGCCCGCTGCAACGCCAAGACGGTCGCCGTGGAAACCGAGTACAGCTGGACACATAAGACGCCCTGGCACGAGGTGCAAGACCACCGCACGGCCGCGCAGCTCGAAGAGGCCCGAGCGAAGACGGCAGCCGCCGAGGTGGCGTAGCCGCCCTGGGTGCGGCGCGGGGAGACCCCAGCCGCACCCAGGCAGCGTGGCGGCCGCCGCGAGTGGGGACCCTCGCGCACCCCCGGCCAACAAGCGGCTCCCTGCGGTCGCGAGGGATGCCGCTGCGCGGCCAGCATCTTCCTCACGCCTGCGGCGCTCGTTCTTTTGCCTGGAAGCCTGCGGCGATTGTACGGACGCTGCGTGGAGCACAAGCCCGCTGCGCGGGCCAGCTCCTCCGAGACTTTCGACCCGCGCTCGCAAGCTCGCTTACTCCGGTCCGAAACTCTCTCCACCCGCTGCCCTGCGGGTTGCTGCTCCACTCCACGTCCTGATCGACACTGCGTGCCTCCCAGGCAAAAAAACGATGGAGAGATGGAGACCCACATCATGGAACGTCCCACAGGAGCCGTCGCGATCAAGCTCGACGCAGACATCCTCCTGAACCGCGCTCGCGCGGCCCAGGCCGCACGCAACCCGCGGTTCGTGCCCGAGGCACTGACCCACGGCCCCCGCCCCCAAATGCTGATCGTCGTCGACCACGGCACGGCCGCCGTCATCAACGGCGAAGGCGTGGGCGAGGTGGAGCAGGACTTCGACCGCATCGACGTCTGGTTCGCCCGCTACGGCGCATGGGAGACCGTGCCGCTCAGCCTGGCCGACATCAACGACGCCGCGACCGAGGAAACGATCGACCTCGCAGACGGCATCCGCCGCTTCGGTGACCGCCTCGACATGAACTTCTTCCGCTGGTTCGGCCGCTACGACCGCGACCACCAGCCCGCCTAACCGGCGAGACGGCGAGGGCCGCGTGCTCTGGAAAACCGGCCCTCGCAGCATCCACAGATTGCCACATCGAGAGGACTCGAATCATGCTTGAACTCATCACCCCCACTGCCACACTCACCGCAGACACTGACGTCGAGCTCGCGAGCCGCTGGGCCGCGCTGGAGCACGGCGAGGCATGGGACGAAACCTGCGGCCCGTTCATCGAGCACACGACCGTCTGGGAGTACGTCGAGGCGCTGGAGCTCGTGCGAGACGGCCACGTCGACGACCACGCGCTGACGGAGATCGCGGGAGGTGCGCGATGACGCTCGTCGGCCGCAACGAGGACAGCTCCGGGGTCTACGAGATCCACCAGGAGGGCGCCGCGCTCATCACGTACACGGGCTCGAGCCCTGACGAGCTCCAGGAGCTCGGCGTGCAGCAGCTGCGGCCCGTCGACGCCGGTAGCGTCGAACAAGACGACGCGCACTGGTACGAGTACGGGGTGAACGGCCACAGCTGCGGCATCTACGAAGGCGACGGATTCGCCCGCATCGACGGCATCACCTACGAACTCCACTAACCACACACACACCGCGACGACGCCGAGGAGGGCACATGTTCACGCAGATCACCCGCACCGGGAACCTCACCAAGGCCCCGACCCTGTTTCGCGACCAGGACGGCGGCAAGTACACGTACGCGAGCATCGCGTGCTCGCGCCGCTTCAAGGACAAGGCGACGGGGGAGTGGCAGTCCGGTCCCCGCATCGTCTACGACGTGCACGTGACCGGGAACCTCGCCGCCGCCGTCGTCGACCTCGCGACGCGCTGCGGGAACGTCGCCCTGGAGTTCACCGGCCGCCTCATCGAAGAAGCCGACGAGACCGGCGCAATTCGCCAAAAGGTGTACGCCGACAACGTGACCGTGAGCCTGCGCGGCCAGAACGTCACCGTCGAGCGCCCGAAGGGCAAACCGCGCCAGGGGCCGGACCTCGCCGCCGAGGCCAGCAGCGCATGGGAAGAGCAGTCAGACTGACTAGCTCCCGGTCCGAGTCGCCGGCCTCGCTGCGGGCAGCTCGGGCGAGGGGGCACCCCTCGCGCACCCCGCCGAGATCGCACGTCTGCACGCGCGCCCCCGGCCTCCTCATGTGTGCGCAGTGCAAGACCTACGAGTACGTGGTGCGTGAGTTCGCGGTGAATATTCAGGAAGAAACTTCCGCCGGATCGACGGCGCTACTTCCTTGCTCGACCGCCCCGTAGAGCCCCCTGAGCGGCCGCGGAAACTTCCTCCAGGCCTGTCGATAGTAGGAAGGGTAGGTGTTCTTCTCCGCGTCCGGCGACGCGCCATTTTCGGGCGTATGTCTGGGGCAGCAAGTAGGATTAGAGCAGTAGCCGTCATCAGGCAGGGGCGGCTTCCCTCAACGAGAAAAACCCCGGTGCTGGAACACCGGGGTCAGACTCTGCGAGGCCTGGTGGCCGTGCGTGGAAACGTATATTTCCGTGATCCAACTTCACTGATTCTACGTGACATGACACGTGTTCTTCCAGTTGTACGTGTGTTGGTGATTTCACCAGCGCCTCTCCTGGTGATCGCGCGTCGCTCACCATGCCTGCCACCTCCTGCGTCATCGCGAGCGGGAAGGAGGAGCCCATGAAGAAGCCATTCTTCAAGCGCTTCTCGAAGCCGAAGGGAGTCTGGTGGGATCGAGGTCTGCGCGCTGCGCAGATCGCGGCCACGCTGCTTTTCGGCCTCGACATCATCTGAGGTCAGGTGACAGAGGTCAGGTCCTCTGAGATGAATCCCCTCCGCCCGGGGCCGAGGGGATTCATTGCCTGCGACGACGTCCACGCCCGATTGGTGGTCGGTCGTCATGTTGAGCGGGCAGGAGGTCGTCTGCCGTGTTGCAGAGGAGCTTCCTCCGCGCACTTCATCCCAGGGGTGGGGATGGCGGTGGCTTCCAACGAGTGCGTTGTCGGAAGCCACCGCGGGACACCTCACCGAGCTGGACGTCGCGCGCACTTTGTCCCCTGACGCGTGTGCCGCATGCGACGGTCCGCACGAGGTTCCCCAACCGGTGCCGCTGAGTGAGGTGGGCCGTGGCCAGCATTCC
>NZ_PSTU01000023.1:0-60523 GCF_002931215.1 Pseudoclavibacter sp. Z016 | reverse complement strand
CGGCCAGTTCGGCAACGGCACCGCGATCTTCACCAACGACGGCGGCGCCGCCCGCCGCTTCCAGAACGAGATCCAGGTCGGCATGATCGGCATCAACGTCCCCATCCCCGTGCCCGTCGCCTACTACTCCTTCGGCGGCTGGAAAGACTCCGCGTTCGGCGACTCCAAGGCCTACGGCCTCCAGGGCTTCCACTTCTACACCCGCGAGAAAGCCGTCACCAGCCGCTGGCTCGACCCCGCCAAGCACGGCGGCATCAACCTCGGCTTCCCCGAAAACGACTAGGAGGCGGGGCGCCCGCCCCGTGGGCGCCCTGTGTCCGCTTCGCGCCCGCCCCGTGCCCGCTTCCCCGCGCAGGAGTTGTGGCGAGATGCGCTTCGGTACCGCGGCAGCAGCATCAAGCCACACCGCTGTCGCGGACGGGCGAGACGTGCAGGTGCCGCGCGGAGACACGAGGGAGGATGCACACGTGCGAATCCTCCTCAAGCTCGAGCTCGACTGCCCAACCGAACTGCTCGCCGACGCCCTCCAGCGGCCGGAAGCCTTCCGCGCAGTGGCGGGCCCACTCGCGGAAGTGCGCTCGCTCGAACCCGGCGGCTTCCCCGAACGCTGGTCACCCGAGCGCCCGCACCGCGTCGAGATCCGCCTGCTCGGCGTGGTTCCGCTCGGCACGCAGGTCATCGACGGCCAGTACCGCGACCTGGGAGACGGGATGCACGAGCTCCGCGACCGCGGGTACCCGGAGTCGGGACTCATGGCCGTCATGACGACGTTCGAGCACACGATGGTCGTCTCGCCGCTGCCCGGCGGTCGCACGCTCTACCGCGACCAGCTCAAGCTGGGTGCTGGCCTCCTGACCCCGTTCGTGTGGTTCGGGATGTGGATGTTCTGGCAGAAGCGCGCCCTCAGCATGCGGCAGCTCGCAGACCGGCTCCGGAACGGGCGGTAGCCGCCGCGCGGAGTCAGGCGTCGTCGAGGAGGCGCATCGCCGACCACACCTCGGCCCGCCCGGCGAAGGACTGCAGGTCGATGCCGAGGAGCTGCTCTGCCGTGGTCACGCGGCTGCGAAGCGTGTGCCGGTGGATGCCGAGTGACTTCGCGACCGGGTCCCACGCGCAGTTCCCCTCCGTCCAGGCGGCGAGCGTGTCGAGCAGCAGGCGTCCCTGCTCCCCATGCTCGAGCAGGGGCTGCAGGACGCGGCGCGCGGTGACTCGGCCGTCGGCCGCCTCGAGCGCGCCGAGCATCCCCGTCGTGGCGAGGTCCTCGAACCGCACGGACGGCCGGTTCGGCGTGCTGCGCTCCGCGGCCTTGCGCGCCTCCGCGAGCAGTCGCGGCAGCTCGGGCCAGTCCCCGGGCGCGGAGGCGCCGGCGGAGAAGCCAGCTTCTGTAAGCGCCTCGAGCAGTGCCGCGCCCCCTCGTGCCGGCACGATCGCCACGAGGTCGTGATCCCGTGCGGCGAAGAAGATCGGCTCAGGACCGGACCCCGCGAGCCGCTCGAGCCGGTCGAGCAGCGCCTGCCCGGGTTCACCGCCCCGCGCCTGCATGACCCGGATCGGAGCCGCGGGGAGCTTGCCCCACACCGTCTCGGCAGTGCGCGTAGCCACCTCCATCTCGCCGGCGAGGAGCAGCTCCAGGAGGCCGACACGCAGGTGCCCGCGGGCCGCATCCAGCTCCCGATTCTGCTCGAGCGCGATCGACGCGTGACCGATCGCGCTCGCGACGAGGTCGTTGCCCGCCAGATCAAGCGGGGCTCGCCCGCCGACCGCGAGCACCCCGCGGAGCTGGCCGTGCTGGCCGACGGTCTGCAGGGTCACGTCACCGCTCTCGCCGTGCAGGTGCGCCCCCGAGCGACCGCCGCGCGCGAGGAGGCTCTGCACCATCCGCTCGATCTCAGGGGCTTCGCTCTCCGGCACCCGGATGCGCGTCTGCGCGTCCACGCGGAGCCCCGTCGAGTCGTAGAGCGCCACCCAGCTCTCCAGCTGCCGTTCGAGCTCGACGAGGATCGCGCCGAGACCGCCGGGCCTGAGGGCGGCCCTCGCGAGCTTGCGCTGCGCCTGCAGCGACCATTCGAGCCGTGCTCGCTGCTCGAGGGCGCGCTGGTCCGCGAGGTAGCGGATGATGCCGATGAACGGGGTGCGTTCGGCGACCTCGACGAGCGTCAGGCCGTGGCGCTCGCAGGCGGCGACGAGGGCAGCGGGCACCTCCGCGTGGATGACCTCGGTCGCGAAGCCGAGCGCCGCGATGTCGGCCGCCCGCAGTCGGGCGACATACGCGTCGAAGACATCCTCGCTGGCAAGCGCTTGGAACCGAACGGTCGCGGTCGCGGACACCGGCGAGCGCAGTCCGTTCGCGGCGCTCTGCGGCTGCGCTCCGGGGTCCGGCGCCTCGGACACCGCGAACTGCATGCCGTCGGTGAGCAGGAGCTGGCCGGCTTCGAGCCACGGTGTCGGGTCGCCGAGGTCGGAGCTGTGCGCCCACACGAGCTCGCGGTCCAGTGCGCTCGCGTCCGCGGCGTGCAGCACCCGCAGCTTGAACTCGGTCTCCTCCACGAGCTCGCGCAGCGTGACACTCACGCCAGCCCCCTGGGCGCGGAACCATGCTGACGCTTTTGTCGAGTCATGGCACCCATTCTCACCGATTTGACCACGAACGCGACGCATTCCGGGCCGCAGAGTGGAGACATGACCGCTCCCACCCTCAGCACCCACCTCAGCAACACGGACGTTCGCGAGCGCGACCTCGCCTCGGTGTTCCACTCCTGGTCAGCTCAGGGGAAGATCTCGCCGCTGCCCATCGACCGCGGCGAAGGCGCGAGACTGTGGGACTTCGACGGCAACGAGTACCTCGATTTCTCGAGCCAGCTCGTGAACGTCACGATCGGCTACCAGCACCCGAAGGTCATCGCGGCCATCCAGGAGCAGGCCGCGAAGCTCGTGACGATCGCCCCGGCGCACGCCAACGAGACCAGGGCGAAGGCGGCGGAGCTGATCCTGTCGCACGCCCCAGAGAGCTTCTCGAAGGTGTTCTTCACGAACGGCGGTGCGGATGCGGTCGAGAACGCGATTCGCATGGCTCGCCTCTCGACGGGGCGCGACAAGGTCGTGTCCCTGTACCGCAGCTACCACGGCAACACGGGAGCCGCGATCGTCGCGACCGGCGACTGGCGACGCATCCCCAACGAGTACGCGCGCGGCCACGTGCACGCCTTCGGCCCGTACCTGTACCGCTCGGAATTCTGGGCCGAGACGCCCGAGCAGGAGAGCGCACGGGCACTTCGACACCTCGAGCGCGTCGTCCAGGCGGAGGGCCCCGCGTCCGTCGCGGCCATCCTCATCGAGAGCATCCCCGGAACCGCTGGCGTGCTCGTGCCGCCGCCCGGGTACCTTGCCGGCGTGCGGGAGATCTGCGACCGCTACGGCGTCCTGCTCATCCTCGATGAGGTCATGGCCGGGTTCGGCCGGACCGGCGAGTGGTTCGCGTTCGATGCCTACGATGTCCGTCCCGACCTCATCACCTTCGCGAAGGGCGTCAACTCGGGCTACGTGCCGGTCGGCGGGGTCATCATCTCCGAGGAGATCGCCGCGCGCTTCGATGAGGAGGTCTTCCCAGGCGGGCTCACGTACTCGGGGCATCCACTGGCCGCCGCATCCATCGTCGCGACCCTCGAGACCATGGAGGAGGAGGGCATCGTCGAGAACGCGGCCCGCCTCGGACGCGAGGTCATCGGCCCCGCACTGCACGAGCTTGCCGCACGCCACGACGTCGTCGGCGAGGTGCGCGGCAAGGGTGTCTTCTGGGCGGTCGAGCTGGTCAGCGACCCGCTGACGCGCGCCCCGCTCGCCGCGGCCGACATGGCGACCATCAAGTCGCAGCTCGTGGCCCGCGGCCTGCTGCCGTTCGTCGCCGACAACCGCATCCACGTCGTGCCACCCGCCGTCATCACCGACGCCGATGCGCTCCGCGGCATTGCCATCATCGACGAGGTGCTCGCCGGATTCTGAGCGCTGGGCCTCGGCGCCGCCGCGCTCCTGCACGACTGGACTGCTGCGGCAATGGGCGTCGCCGCGAACGGAATCGCGATTCCTGTCCAACTTCCGTGACGATTCGGCACCGGCGGACCGCCGGGGCGTCAGCGCAATCACGGCGTCACGGAAGTTGGACAGCCGCGGCTTCGCGCCGCAGGGAACGCCCGCGGCCGAGGGCCTACTTGTCCTCGGGCGGCGGAATCAGCGCCATGAGCGCAGTGAGGCCGCCGATCACGAGGCCCGTCTTGGTGTGCGCGGCCGTCACCCCGCCATTGGCGCGACGCTCGCCGAAGCGGTAGATCCACCGCTCGCCGGCGACGGCGGCGAGGATCGCCCCGGCTCCAGCAGCCGTGGCGAGCCCGCCGAGGGAGACCCGGCTCGCCGGAGAGAGCGAGATCCAGAACTGGGAGAAGCTCTGCGGCTTCCCATCTGCACCGTCTTCACCGTTCGGTCGCTCGCCCGACGCTGGGTGTGGCGCATCAGCCTGCTCGCCTGGGCCGCCGATGAGCTCGCCCGGTGCCTGCGCCGCCGGCTGCACGAGCAGGTCGGTGTCTTCGGTGCGGCCGCGCTTGCCGATCTTCAGCTCGTCGTACTCCGACGCCGCGAGCCCGCCGACGCCGAGGGCCAGCATCGTCTTCGCGACTCCGCGACCAGCCCTCGACGAGATCACGTCAGGGGTGGCGTAGTAGAGGGCGGTCAGCGCGCCCTGTCCCGCCGCCAGGATCGCGCGCTTGCGGAGGTCGGTTCTCGGAGAAGTCATGCCCCCATTGTCCCGACTCGGTCTGATCAGAGCCTCAGCGGCGAACCGCAGCGCGGCTAGGCCGCGCCTCCACCTGCGGCCATGCGCATGAGGTCGGAGTTCAGCTCGATGCCGAGCTCGGTTCCGCCTGCGCTGCCGAGCTCGTGCTGGTAGCCGCCCCAGTTGGCGCCGCGGATCGTCTGCTCGACGCCAGCCTCCATCAGGGCGAGGAGCTCGACGGATGCGCGCTCGATGCGGGACCCGAGGCCCGCATCCTGCCAGTCCTCGGTTGAGGCGAAGAGCGACGTGGGCACGGTCATGGCACGCAGGTACGCGAACATCGACCGCATCTGCTCGTCCACGACAAGCGCGTGACGCGCGGTGCCGGCGGTTGCGGCGAGCACGACGGGCTTGGCGATGAGGAGGTCGTTGTCGAGGGTCTGGAAGAACGACGTGAAGAGTCCGCTCGGCCCGGCCTTGTAGACGGGGGCGGCCGCGACGATGCCGTCGGCGTCGCGGAGCGCCGCGATGGCGCGCTCGAACTGGGGGCCGAAGCTCTGCGAGCCGAGGGCTGCTGGCAGTTCGGGGAGGAGCATCCGCAGATCGATGTGCGTCGATACAACGTCACGGCCTCGTGTCGCCGCGAGCTTGGAGACGCCACGCTCGATGCGGTCTGCGAGCAGCTTCGTCGACGACGGGTCGCTGATACCGGCGTTGACGACGGCGACGCGGTAGGCGCCTTGTGCGTTGGTCATGGAAGTCCTTCCGAACGGGTTGGAGCTGAAGAAAGAGCGAAAAGGAGAGGCGAGGAGCCGAACGGATGCGCGGGGCCGGTCGAATGGGCCGGCCCCGCGCACTCGCTTCGCGGTGGCTAGGCGACGAGCGCGGTGTCCTGGTAGGGCGAGGAGCCGGTGACGTTGTCGCCTCGGTTCTCGTTGGGGCGCGGCTGGCGCGGCGCGGCGTCGCCGTACTTCGCGAGGACAAGCGACTCGTGCGTGGGCGCGTCGGGGACCTCGGCGGGGCGGAGCGCCTCGAGTTCGCGGCGCAGCACGGGAACTACTTCGGAGCCGAGAAGCTCGAGCTGGTCGAGCACCATTCCGAGCGGCAGGCCGGCGTGGTCCATGAGGAACAGCTGGCGCTGGTAGTCCCCGAAGTGCTCGCGGAACGTCAGGGTCTTGTCGATGACCTCCTGCGGGCTGCCGACCGAGAGCGGGGTCTGCTGCATGAAGTCCTCCATGCGCGGCCCGTGGCCGTAGACGGGCGCCTCGTTGAAGTAGGGGCGGAACTGGTCCTTCGCGTCCTGCGAGTTCTTGGCGATGAACGCCTGCCCGCCGAGGCCGACGATCGCCTGCGAGGCCTTGCCGTGGCCGTAGTGCTCGTAGCGCTGGCGGTAGAAGTCGATGAGGCGCATGTAGTGCTCCTTCGGCCAGAAGATGTTGTTCGCGAAGAACCCGTCGCCGTAGAAGGCGGCCTGCTCGGCGATCTCCGGGGTGCGGATGGAGCCGTGCCACACGAACGGTGCCACGTCGTCGAGGGGGCGGGGCGTCGAGGTGAAGCCCTGCAGGGGAGTGCGGAACTTGCCTTCCCAGTCGACGACGTCCTCGCGCCAGAGGCGGTGGAGCAGATTGTAGTTCTCGAGGGCGAGGGGCAGGCCGGAGCGGATGTCCTTGCCGAACCACGGGTAGACGGGGGCGGTGTTGCCGCGGCCGAGCATGAGGTCCATGCGGCCCTTGGAGAGGTGCTGCAGCATCGCGTATTCCTCGGCGATGCGCACGGGGTCGTTGGTCGTGATGAGGGTCGTCGATGTGGAGACGCGCAGCGTCTTCGTGAGTGCCGCGATGTGCGAGAGGAGCACGGCGGGCGAGGAGGAGAAGAAGGGCGGGTTGTGGTGCTCGCCGATGGCGAAGACGTCGAGGCCGACCTCTTCGGTCTTCTGGGCGATCTTGACGATCGCGTCGATGCGCTCGGCCTCGCTCGGCGTCTCGCCGGTGACCGGGTTGCGTGTGATGTCGCTGACGGAGAAGATTCCGAACTGCATGTTCAGCCCTTTCGTTGTGGATGCACGGGCCGGGTCGGTCCTGGTTCTGGATTCCCAACTCCATGCATATGCATACAACGTAGCGCGTACGGATCTATTCCCGTGTGCTCGACTCCACTGGCAGCACACCTTCGACGGGAGCAGCGACAGGGGCGGCGACAGCGGTTCGAGCCCGGATCCCGGGCACGCGCCCCTGGCTCGCGAGCACCCCCACCACGACGATCAGACCGCCGAGCGGCTGGTTCCAGTGCACCGACTCCCCCAGCACCACGACCCCCAGGATGACGCCGACAACTGGCGAGAGATAGGTGACGGTGGATGCGCGGGCCGGACCCCAGTCGCGCAGGATGCGGTTGTACCAGATGTAGGCGAGTCCGGTCCCGAGCACGCCGAGCCCCGCGACGGCCAGGAGCACCGGCAGGTCGATCGCGACCTCGCCCCGCGCGGTGAGGGGCGCGAGGAGCCACACGATGACGGCGGCCAGGCCGATCTGGACGGTCGACAGGGTGATCGTGTCGTATCCCGAGCTCGTGAGGAACCGGCGCATGTAGAGCCCGGCGAATCCGTAGGAGATGGTGGCGCCGAGGCAGGCGAGCTGGGCGGGCAGCAGCTCGGGCACCTGGCCTGTGCCGATGAGCTGCCAGGGACCCGCGAGCACGACGACCCCGCTCAGGCCGACCACGAGGCCGACGACCTGCGTGCGCGTGAGTCGCTCGCCGACGAGCACAAGCGGCATGAGCAGGAGCGTCATGATGGGTGTCGTCGCGTTGTAGATGCTCGAGAGGCTGCTCGGCATGTACTGCCCAGCCCAGGCGAAGAGCGAATAGGGCACAACCGCGAGCGCGAGGGACACGACGAGCATGTGCACCCAGATCTTCCGACCCCTGGGCCAGCGTCGCCGAGTGACCAGCATGATCGCGACGAGTGCCGCGGCCCCCAGCGTGAGCCGTCCCAACACGAGCTGCGCTGGGCTGAGCCCCTCGAGCCCGACTTTCATGAAGAGGAAGCTCGCACCCCAGACGAGAGAGAGGACGACAAAGGCGGCGACGGTGCCGCGGGTGTTGCCGGTAGGACTCATGGGACTTATTGTTGGCGGCACCTCCACATGAGGCAAATGCATCTGCTTCATCCCCACATGAGGAGACCTCATGAGTGTCACCATCGCCCAGCTCCGCGCACTGGTCACGGTCGTGGATCGCGCGTCCTTCACCGTTGCCGCCACCGAGCTGGGGGTCAGCCAGTCGGCGATCTCGCACTCCGTGACGGGCCTCGAGAAGGCTGTCGGCGGCCGGGTCCTGCGCCGCGACGGCGGGATCACCCTCACCGCGCTCGGCCTCGGCGTGATCGAGCACGCCCGAGCCGCACTGGCCTCCGTCTCAGCGCTGGAGAGCGCCGTGCGCCGCGACGAGACCCTGTCCGGCACCGTCCGACTCGGGGCGGTCGCGACGGTCTGCCAGGGACTGGTCCCTGACCTGCTGGCCCTGTGGTCCGCGCGGCTGCCCAACATCGCCGTCTCGATCTACGAGGGCGACGACGAGGAGATGCCCGAGTGGCTCGAAGCGGGACTCGTGGACGCCGCGGTCCTCGTCGAGCCATCCCCCGCGCCGCCAGGCGGGCTCCTCGTCGCCACGGACGAGTTCGCCGCGCTCGTGCCTGCCGACCACCCGCTCGCGCAGCAGGACTCGATCCCGCTCGACGAGCTCGACGACGACGGCCTCATCGTGTCGACGGGCGGATGCGAGACGCACGTCAGGAAGATGCACGACGAGCTCGGGCTCCCCTACGTCTTCTCGCACCGCGTCCGCGAGATGAGCACGATGTTCCGCATGGTGCAGCAGGGCATGGGTGTCGCCGTCATCCCGTCCCTGGGGCGCGGGATGCTCCCGGACGACCTCGTGATGCGCCCGCTCACGGCACGCAGGCCGCGGCAGCTCGTGCTGTCCGGGCCCAACACTCGCCCATGGCACCCGCTTGTGGGGGCACTCGTCGATGCGACTGGCGTCGACTTCGCGAGCACGGTGAAGGTCGAGCTCTGATGGCCCCTCAGGCCTCGGAGGGTTCGGCTCCTTCGAGGTACGCGACGATCGCGTCCACGATCTCGGCTGGCGTGTCCGCGACGGGAACCACGACCCCCGCCTCCCAGGGCGCGAGCGGTTCGAGCACCTCGAACTGACTGTCGAGCAGCGTCGTCGGCATGAACTCGTGCTGTCGCGTTGCGAGGCGTGAGGCGACGAGGTCGCGCTGGCCTGACAGGTGAATGAAGCGCAGCTCTGGCACGCTCGAGCGCAGCAGCTCCCGGTACCAGCGCTTGAGCGCCGAGCAGGCGACGATCGTCACGCGCCCTTCGGCGGCGTTCGCGGCGATCGTCTCGCCGATGACCTTGAGCCAGGGCACACGGTCTTCGTCGTCGAGGGGGTTCCCTGCCGCCATCTTGGCCTTGTTGGCGGGCGGGTGCAGGTCGTCGCTGTCGATGAAGGTCACGTCGAGTCGCGTCGCCAGTGCCGAGCCGATCGTGGTCTTGCCCGTGCCCTGCACCCCCATAACGACCATGGGCGGACGCGCAGGAGCGGGACGCGCGGCGCCTTCGGCCTCCGCAGCGCTCACGACGCGGCCCCGTCCACGCGAGCGTCGGCGTCGGCGTCGGCGTCGGCGAACGAGAGCAGCACCTTCGACGACCTGGAGGCGTCACCGGCCACGGCAAACGCCTCGAGCGCCTGCTCGACCGGGAACTCGTGCGTGAGCACTGCATCCACGACCAGTGAGCCGTCGGCGAGCGCGCCGATCACGGCGTCGATCTCGTCGGTGAAGCGGAACGAGCCGACGAGGGTCAGCTCGCGAGTGATCGCGAGCGACAGCAGGGCGGGGACCTCACCGCTGCGCTGCAGACCGAGCAGGACGACGCGGCCCGCGCGACCGGCGCCACGGATGGCACTGGCGAGCCCAGGCACCGTGCCAGACGACTCGATGACGACGTCGGCGTGCACGGCGGCGATCGCAGCCGCATCGCGCGCGTCGATGACGCGATTCGCCCCGAGCTCGGTGGCGACGGCGAGCGGCAGCTCGTGGAGATCGCTCGCGATGATCTCGCCGGCGCCGTGGTGCTTCAGCACGGCGACGACAAGCGCGCCGATCGGGCCGGCGCCGATGACGAGCACCCGCTTGCCTCGCACGTCTCCAGCCTGCCCGACTCCGTGCCAGGCGACGGAGGCCGGCTCGGCGAGGGATGCCAGCTTGAGGTCGAGGCCCGCTGGCAGCGCGCGGAGCATGCGTGCTGGCAGGGCGACTCGACGCGCGAATGCCCCCTGAGTGTGCGGGATGCGCGCGGCGGAGCCGAGATAGGTGCCGGCAGGAGAGAGGTTCGGTCGCTCGGCCGGGTACGGCGTCACACCATCGTCACCCTGCGTCGCGGGGTGGACGGCGACTCGCTGGCCGGGCTGAGGGCCACTGCCGTCAGCCGCTGCCTCGAGCACGGTGCCGACGATCTCGTGGCCGAGGAGGAGCGGGTCGCGCAGGATCGACTCCCCCGCGGCCCCGTGCATCCAGTAGTGCAGGTCCGAGCCGCACACGCCGCCATACGCGATCGCGACGACGGCCTGATCCGGGGTCGGCTCCGGCTCCGGCAGCGCGTCGAGCCGCAGGTCGCCCTTGCCGTGGGCGACGACTCCGAGGTTCTCCTGGGTCACTTGCGAACTCCTTGCACGTCGAATGGTTCGTGAGTCAGACGCACGGCGTCACCAGCGGCGCGCCCGCGACGGTGATCTCGATGAGGTCCCCGGGTTCGGCTGCGAACCCCGACTTCGGGGCGCCCGTCATGATGATGTCGCCGGGGCCGAGCGGCACCCAGCTCGTGACGTAGGCGACGCACTCGGCGATGCCCGCTGGCAGCTCCTGGCTTCCGGTGAGCACCTTCCGCTCGCCGTTGATGCGCACCTCGAGCTCGGCGGCGGCGAAGTCCGCTCCTGTCTCGATCCAGGGGCCGAGCGGCGTGTAGCCGACGCCGCCCTTGCCCTCGAAGTTCCGGGGGTCGATGCTGCCCCGGTCTGGGTTCGAGATGTCGTTCACGGCGGTGAGACCGAGGATCACGGTGTGCGCGTCCTCCGCAGACACGTCGACCGCGTCACGGCCGATGACGACGCACACCTCGCCCTCGATGACGACCTTGCCGACGCCTCGGCGCAGCGCCACCGGGGTTCCGCTCGGCACGACCGTGCGGGGGCTCTTCAGCCAGGCCTGCACCGGAGAGGGATGCTCTGGGCCGTTCTGCGCGATCCCGACGACGATGCGCGGCTCGCTCGGAGCGAGCAGCGTCGCATCCGCGACATCCTCGCCTTCGCGCGTCGGCTCGACGCCGCGCGCGAACGCCTCGTAGGGGTTACTGCAGGGCACCCACGAGTCGCCATCGGCGAACGCGTGCGTGACGGTGCCGTCACTGGTCTGGATCCTGGAGATTCGCATCACACAACCGCCGTCATTCCGCCATCGACATAGATCGTCTGGCCGTTCACGAACGCCGAAGCGTCACTGGAGAGGAACACGAGCGTGCCGACGAGCTCGTCGACCTGCCCCCAGCGCCCGGCGGGCGTCCTCTGGGCCACCCAGGCCGAGAACTGGGCGTCGTCGACGAGCGCCTTCGTGAGCTCGGTCGCGAAGTAGCCGGGTGCAAGCGCGTTCACGGTGATCCCCGCCGGCGCGAGGTCGGCGCAGAGCCCCTTCGTGAGCATCACGATGGCGCCCTTCGTCGCACTGTACGGCGCGATCGAGGGGCGGGCGATCTGCGACTGCACGCTCCCGATGTTCACGATCTTGCCGGTGCCGCGCTCGAGCATGCCGCGAGCCACGCGGCGCGAGAGCAGGAACGCGCTCGTGAGGTTCGTGGCCAGCAGCTCATGCCAGTCGGAGTCGGTGAACTCGGCGATGGGGGCGCGCCGCTGGATGCCCGCGTTGTTGACGAGGATGTCGACCGTTCCGATGCTCGCCTCGAGTTCGCCGATGCCGGCATCGACGGCTGACGCATCCGTCACGTCGAAGGTCGAGACGATCGGCTCGGCCGTCGTTCCCTCGAGGCCGAGGGCCTCGGCGATGGACGCCGCCGCGCGCTCTGCTTTCGCCCGGTCCCGTCCGTGCACCACGACCCTGGCCCCCGCGGCGGCGAGACCGCCCGCGAGTGCCCGGCCGATGCCCTGGCTCGACCCCGTGACGAGGGCTGTCCGACCCGTGAGGTCGAACGCCTTCAGCCCGGCGGGGAGGCTCACGACTTGGCCCCCACCGCGGCGGATGCGCTGCTCGCGGTGCCTGCGGCAGGTGCGGCCTCGTAGATGTCCTGCAGGTCGATCAGGCCGGTGTCCTCCTCGTCGGTGGAGACGCGAATGGCGTCTTCCTTGCGGAGCAGGTCGCGGCCCTTCGTCTCTGGAACGAGGAACGTCGCTGCAGTGGTGATCGCGGCGAGCGTCGCGAGGTAGAGCCCCATGACCACCCAGTTGCCGCCGGTGAGCGTGAGCAGCCACGTGCCGACCACGCCGGCCAGGCCGCCGGCGAGCACGGCAGAGAGCTCTCGGGCCATGGCCACGCCGAGGTACCGGTGCTTGTTGCCGAACAGTTCAGGGAGCATGGCGCACTGCGGCCCGAGCATCGAGTTGACGGCCACACCGATACCGACGGCGATGACGGCGATCGTGAGGGGTCCGTTGCCGAGCGAG
The DNA here is from genome assembly GCF_002931215.1 of Pseudoclavibacter sp. Z016. Taxonomy (NCBI): domain Bacteria; kingdom Bacillati; phylum Actinomycetota; class Actinomycetes; order Micrococcales; family Microbacteriaceae; genus Pseudoclavibacter; species Pseudoclavibacter sp. Z016. The sequence goes on along the minus strand of NZ_PSTU01000023.1, from coordinate 48,027 downwards.
AGCATCCACCATGCAGGGAATGCGAAGAGCAGCATGAAGACGGCGCCGAACCGGTAGACGGCGCGGCGGCCGAGCTTGTCGGAGAGGTGCCCGGAGAGCGGCACCGAGAAGATGCCGATAAGCGAGCCGATCGTGACACCCCAGGTCGCGATGCCGCGGTCGACGGGGTTCGCGATGAACGTGCCGGCGACGAACGCGAGCGACACGTTCTGGAAGATGTACGAGCCGCCGTTCTCGGCCATGCGCAGGCCGATGCCCGTGATGACGCCCGGCATGCCGCGGGTGAAGATCTCACGGATCGGCTGGTCGGCGACCTGGTCGCTCTTCTCGAGCTCGACGAACGTCGGGGTCTCACGGAGGCGCATGCGGATGAACAGCGCGACGAGGATGAGGGCGAAGGACCCGAGGAACGGGATCCGCCAGCCCCACGACAGGAACGCCTCGTCCGGCATGAGCGTCAGCAGGCTGAAGACCACGGCGGCGAGGAGCGTGCCGGCCTGGATGCCGACGAACGGGAGCGCGGAGAAGAAACCGCGGCGCTTCACGGGCGCGTACTCGGCCATGAGCACCGTGGCACCGGCCTGCTCGGCGCCGGCACCGAAGCCCTGAGCGAGACGCAGGAGCACGAGCAGTGCCGGGGCCCACAGCCCGATCGTCTCGTAGGTGGGGAGAAGGCCGATGGCGGTGGATGCGCCGCCCATGAGCACGATCGTGATGACAAGCACGCCCTTGCGGCCGAGGCGGTCACCCATCGTGCCGAAGAAGAGCCCGCCGAAGGGTCGGGCGACGAAGCCGACGCCGTAGATGGCGAAGGCGCCGATGACGGCGACGGCCGGGTCGCTCTGGTCGAAGAAGAGCTTGTTGAAGACGAGCGCGGTCATGAGGCCGTAGAGCGCGAAGTCGAAGTACTCGAGGGCGGAGCCGATGCTCGAGGCCAACGTCGCGCGGCGCAGGTTGTCTGCGTACTCCGGGTCGTCGGTCGGCACTGGAGGCCGGGTGTTCTCAGTCACGAAACATCTCCTTTGATGTGCGGTGCACCGAGGCCGTGGTGAGCCCGTCGGTGCATGCTTGCTGACCACAAGCTAACACTCCAGTGGACGACGTTCAACACTTTGAACGCACGAGATGTTGCCGAGGCCTGAGCTACCGCCCTGCCAGCGGGTTCGTGAGCTCCCGCGCAGCCTCGATGAGCGCCGCACCGACGCGAGCGACGTGCTCCGCATCCGCGAGCTCCGTCGGCAGAGCCGCCCCGAGCGCAAACGGGGGATCACTCGGCGACCAGGAGGCGAGCGGCACCGCGACGCCCGTCACTCCCCCGACCGAGCCGTTCGAGTCGATCGAGTAGCCGCGCTCCCGAGCGACGGCAAGGCAGTCGAGCAGCTCCCGCGTCGTCCCGATGCTCTGCGGCGTCAGCTTCGGGAAGGAGGCGGAGGCGCCGACGAGCTCCACGACCTCCTCGTCGTCGAGACGCATGAGCAGCGCACGACCCGAGGCCGTGAGCGCCGCCGGCAGGCGCGAACCCAGCGGCGTGCCCAACTGGTAGCGCCGTCGACCCTCGTGACGAGCGAGGTAGACCGTGTCCGGGCCGTCCAGCATGACCACCTGCACGAGCTCGCTGCGAAGCACGGGAGACGCATCGCACACCCCGAAGAACTCTCTGATCTGGTTGAACTGCTGCGCGAACGCGCCGCCGAGCTCGGCCGTGCGCCTGCCCAGCTGGTACCCCTGCGGCACACGCTGCAACATCCGCCCGTCTTCGAGCACGGCGACCAGATTGGCGGTCGACGATTTCGCGATACCGAGCGCCCTGGCGATATCGCTCAGCGTCATGGGCGCGCCATCAGCGTCGGCCAGCAGCGACAGGATGCGCAGTGAGCGCGTCACCGCCGGCGCGAGGTCGCGCTCCGACGCGTCCTGCGCGCCCGCCTTCGTTGATGCATCCGCAGCTTCTGGCACGGTGCCGCTCCTCGCCTCGTCACGCCTGCCGGCCCGTTGACGTCGCAACGGGCCCACAGGTGGGAAATCAGTAGAACTCGACGATATCGACAACGTTCTTGAGCGGCTCACCGTCGAGGAGCCGGCGCGCGTTCTCGGCGAAGAGCTTCGCGATTCGAGGCTCCTCTGCGCTCGAGAGCGCGGCCGTATGCGGGCTGACGAGCACGTTCGGGTGCGCCCAGAGCGGGCTCTCGGCTGGCAGCGGCTCCACCTCGAAGACGTCGAGGGCCGCGAACCCGACGCGGCCGTCGTCGAGGGCCGCGAGAAGCGCGGATTCGTCGATGACCGTGCCGCGCCCGACGTTGGAGACGATGACACCCGGCTTCACGTTCGCGAAGACCTCCTCACCGAGGAGTCCCGTCGTCGCATCGGTGCCGGGGAGCGTGACGACAATGGCGTCAGCCTCGGACACGGCCGAGGCGAGCTGGTCGATGGGCACCAGCCTGTCGACACCCTCGACGGCCTCGCCACTGCGCGTCGTGCCGAGCACGGTGGCACCGAGGGCCGAGAACTTCAGCGCCGCTGCCTTGCCGATGCCACCGAGGCCCACGATGAGCACGGTCATCTCATCGAGCTGGCGCATCTCCCAGCGGCCCGTCCACTGCCGGGCCGACTGCTGCTGCTGCAGGCGCGGAAGATCCTTCGCTCCGGCGAGCACGCCGAAGAGCGCGAACTCGGCGAGAGTCCCGCCGTGGACTCCGGCACTCGTCGTGAAGACGATTCGCTCGAGCGCATCCTGACCGAGGCCCGCCGCCTTCACCTGCCCTCCACCGCCCGCCGCCGTCGCATGCACCCAGCGGAGTCGCGGGTTGGCCGCGACCGTGCGCGCGAGGGAGGCGGAGTCGACATCCGGGAGCCCGAAGAGGACGTCGGCCGAGTCGATCAGCTCGTCGAACGCGGCCTGCTGCTCGGGAGTTCGAGTCACGCTCGGATCTCCGGACCAGTCGGCGGGCCCTCGCATAGGCCGGTAGAACGTGTGGTCCCGCACGACTTCGAGTCGAGGCTCGAGGCGCTCGACGAGCTGGCAGAGCTCCTCGCTCAGGTCGACGGCGACGACCGCGCGCAGTTTCTGGGGGCTGTCAGTCATGGGATCCTCTTCGATTCGTGGCGACAGGTGCAGTCTCTCGTGGTGAAGTCTACGTCGATTCAACACTGTGGACACTGTCCCACACAATGATCAGCAGGCTAGGGTGTGCTCATGACCACTGCTGCTCACACTCCTCGCGTCGGCGTACTCGGCCTCGGCGCCATGGGTCTCCCGATGGCCGGCCACCTGCTCGCCGCGCACGGCACCCTCCAGCTCACGGGGCGCCGCCCCGACCGGGCAAGCGCCCTCATCGAAGCGGGCGCCACCTGGCACGAGTCGCCACGCGAACTCGCCGCGGCCAGCGACGCGATCCTCGTCATGCTCCCCGACCTCCCAGAGCTCGAGGCCGTGCTCGCCGGGGACGACGGCCTGCTCGCTGGCGCAGGAGAGCTGCTCATCATGGTCGGCTCCACCGTGTCGCCAACCGGGCTCCGCGGGCTCGCGGAGCGCCTCACCATCGAGACCGAGGGCCGCGTTCGCGTCATCGACTCCCCTGTCTCCGGAGGCGAAGACGGCGCGAAGGCTGGCACGCTCTCGATCATGCTCGGCGGAGGTGACGACGAGGTCGCGACAGCCACGAGCATCCTGAATGCCTGCGGACGCCCCGTGCACCTCGGGCCGCTCGGCGCCGGCGAGGTCGCGAAGGCCTGCAACCAGATGATCGTGTCGTCCACGATCCTGGCACTCGGCGAGGCGAGCGTGCTCGCCGAGCGCAGCGGCATCGATCTCGCCGTGCTCTGGGACCTGCTCGGCGGCGGCTACGCCGGATCCAAGCTGCTCGAGAGCAGGCGCGAGAAGCTCGTCACGGGAGACGACTCCCCCTCCGGCGTCGCCAAGTACATGGTGAAGGACCTCACCTTCGCGGCCGACGTCGCCGACGCGACCGGCACGCACCCGGTGCTGCTCCCCACCCTGCGGGCCGCCTTCGACGAACTCGTGGATGCTGGCCTGGGCGAGCGGGACATCGCCGTCACCAGACGCTTCGTCGCGGAACGCTCAGAGAACTAGACCGCGAGCGACGTCCGCGGCGCGAGGAACTGGATGTCCTCGCGAGGAACGCGCTGCTTCCCGCCGCGCAGGTAGCCGTAGGCGAGCGAGGTGACCACGCCCTCCTCGGCGTTCGGGCCCGCTGAGAACGTGAAGTCGAGGGTGAGCGTCGAGCCGACGGGAACCTCCTGCGTCGTGGTCCACACCTTGCTCGGCGCCGTGGCCCAGTCCTCTTCGTTCAGGAAGCCGGGGCGAGCAGCCCCGTCGATCGCCACCGTGGCGACGTCGAACGCGGTGATGAAGTCGGTCGGCTGGCTCGCGAACGAGTACTCGATGGTCTCGCCGGCAGGGATCGGGTTGGGTCCGGTGGACGTGATCGTGAGCTGCCGCGGGAAGGAGTAGGTGTACTCGCTTCCATCGATCGTGACCGGATGCACTCCCCACACGGTCGAGAGCGTCGCATCCCACGGCTCGATGTCCTCGATCTGGGACGTGTACGTGACGGTGTTGTTACTCAGGTCCGGGTCTCCGCTGGTGATCACCTCGACCTTCCAGGGGGCGAGGTCGGGGAGCATCTCCGTCAGCGCGCTCGGTTGAGTGGGAAGGACACGGAGCCGGCCCTCCGCCCCAGCCGCGATCGACTCCGGGTGCTCGGCCGACTGGGTCGAGACGTTCCCGACCGTCGTGATCGGTCCCGGAACCGAGCCTTCGGTCCATTCGACTGCCGTCGCCCAGCGGGCGTCCCAGCTCGCGCGCGCCGTGAATCCCGTCGGCGCTGGCGCCGTGCTCAGATTCGTGACGGAGAACATGGTCCCGACCGTGAGCGACTGGAGCTGCAGACCGTCCTCGCTGTACCAGGAGTCGGTGTAGCCAGCTCCGTTCGTGAGCTGGAGGTCTGCGCCGGTCGCGCCACTCGCGGAGGAGGCCGGGGCGGCACTGGCCAGAGCGATGACCGGAAGAGACCAGGCTGCTCCGGTGAGGATGCTGCGGCGGCCGATCTCGCGTCGCTCGCTGTTCGAGGCGCCGGCGGCGTGTGTGGAGGGTGTGGTGCGGGGCATGGCGGGGGTCCAATCTGCGGAAGCCATCGGGGAGGTCGTACGGCTACGGCTCTCGCACCGAGGTGCGGAGAAGAGGCGCTTACGATACCCGGATTTCCCCGGTGAATTCCCGCTATCGCCCGGGGAGTTCTCCCCGGGCGAGAGCACTACCAGGAGAACGGCACGGCAGACAGAATGGTGACGCGCTGCTGACCGGCCGGTGGCGTGAAGGTCACCGTGCTGCCGACTCGACTCCCCAGGATGGCCTCCCCGAGGGGCGAGTCCGACGAGTAGACGTCGATCGCGACGCTCGGGTCCAACCCGGCGAGCACCCTGCTTCCGAGCAGGAAGGTCGCCTCGCGCCCGGCGTCGTCGAAGCGAACCGTGACCTGCATACCAGCCTCGACGAGCCCATCGTCGGGCTTGGCGGCGACCTCGGCATGATCGATGAGCTTTCGAATCTCCCTGCCGCGCGCCGACGAGTCGGCGCCCACGCGCAGCAGCGCCTCGAGCTCGTCCTGCAGGGCACGCAATGCCGTCGGCGTCATCCAGACCGTTTCCACGGGAACCTCCTCTTTCATGTCGCGAGGCGACAAAAGGGTAAACGATCATGATAGCCCGAAAGCCCCCAGAAAAGCCATTTACCCCGAGGATGAGAACGCGCAGGAAATGGACTATGGTCGTCCGGATACCCGCCAGCTGAGAAAAGGGAAGCGAGTAAGAGAATGGCAGACAGAAAGTCCAAGGAAAACGCGAAGAAGGCACCCCAGCTCACGCTGAAGGAGCGACGCGCACTCAAGCGAGACAAGACCCAGGCAGAGGACCCGTTCAAGCGAAAGAGCTAGAACGACAGGCCACACGGGACACCTGAGACCACCGGAGGCTCCCACGCGCCTCCTTCGCAGCTCTGAACGAGGTATCAAGCCATGTTTTCGTCGAACCCCGGCGCCTTTTCGGCGCCGGGGCATCGTCACGCAGGAAAAGCAGCCAAGAAGATCGTGCCCAAGCTCATTCTTCGGGGCGACGCGTTACCGTGCCTTGCCGCCCTTGATCCACGTTTTCGGACAGATGAAAACGGACCCTCCAAATTTGAGGAACTGGCGGATTCTCCTGTCTCCCTGGTTATCGGAAGAGACGCCTCCCGAAGAGAGAATCGCCGAAGCTTGTCCGACCTCCTCCAGGAGGTCATGCACGACTGCGTCGCGCTCTCCTCGAAGCTGCCGAAGCTGCGCCACGTCATCGTGGTGCTCGCGGACCCGGGCCTCAGGGATTCGATCGTTCTCACCGCCTGCGAGCAGGCCGCCTCGCGACTCTGCGAACGGGTCGCGAGAGAACACGGCGACTACCTGGTCACGACATTTCTCCTCGTCGCCGATTGCGACGACCCTGAGTTGCTCGCTCGACGCATCCGCGACCGAGCCGCGCAGCCACCGGCGACCGATTCCGCCTGCGCACTCACCTGGGACGACATCAGGGACGTCTCCATCGAGTTCGCGGCCATGAATCGCTACGTCTGACACCGGCGCAGTCACTCAGGGGCGTCCGCCTCCTCTGGGAGGCCGACGCGCAGCAGCCGGCGACCCCAGGCTCGCAGCGCGTCGACGAGTTCAGGTGGTCCGACGACCTCGCACCGGGCATCGAGCCTGGCGAGCAGGTAGACGACGTAGTCGAGGTCGTCCGTGCGCATCCGCACCTCGCTCCACCCTTCTTCGAGCTCGAGGACCACACCCCACTGGCCAACCTCAGCCCGTGCGTCCTCGGCTGGCACCTCGACTCGCACGACCGCCTCGTAACGGGTGGGCAGGTTGCGGATGCTCGACTGCACGAACGCGTCAGCATCGCCTCCCGGAATGGGCCGCGAGCCGAAGCTCTTCGGCAAGGACTCGACGCCGCGCATCCGGTCGAGGCGGAACGTGCGCCAGCCGCCCGCCCCCTCGTCGAACGCGACGAGGTACCAGCGGCGGGCGACCGGAACGAGCGCATGCGGCTCGACGAGCCGACTCGAGAGGGCACCATCACGCTTCTCGTAGTCGAACGCCAGCATCGTGCGGTCCCGGCAGGCCGTCGCGACGCTGGCGAGCACGGCGACCTCGACCTGGGGCGCCCCCTCGCGCGCCTGCCCGGCACCGACCGTCGAGCCGATACCAGCAGCGAGCTTGCGCACGTGCATCGGCAGCACTGGCACGATCTTCGCGAGCGCGCCGACCGCCGCGTCCTGCACCCCTTGGACCCCACTGGCAGTCACGGCCCTGAGTCCGAGCACGATCGCCAGGGCCTCCTCGTCGCTGACCATGAGTGGCGGGAGCGAACCGCCAGCGCTCAGCCGGTACCCGCCCCCGACGCCGCGCGTCGTCTCAACCGGGTAGCCGAGCTCCCGGAGCTGCTCGACGTCACGCCGTAGCGTGCGCGGGCTCACCCGGAGCTTCGCGGAGAGCTCATCGCCGGTCCAGAACCGGTGGTTCTGGAGGAGCGTGAGCAGCGTGAGCATGCGGGATCCGGTGGACATGATCCCATCGTAGGGAGATAGCGGCCAGTATTCGTCCGCAATTACCGTCATCGTGAATCCTGCAAGCATCACCCGACCCGCTTCCGAATGTCGGAGGACAGGTGGATGATGAGAACACCGATTCAGGAAATCAGGGATACGCATGGCCGACACCACACCCCCGTCCACACCTGAAGAACGCTCCTCGGCTCCAGAGGCCTCGCCGCGAGCGCTGCCACATCAGGACGTGCCAACGCTGGCGACCCTGCGCAGCTTCTACCAGGTGCTCGTCAACACGCTCATCGCCAACGTCACGACGAGTTACCTGTGGTTCGCGCTCACCTTCTGGGCGTACCTCGAGACCGGTTCGGTGCTGGCGACGTCCATCATCGGCGGCAGCTACATGCTGCTCGTGGCGGTCTTCGGCATGATCTTCGGCGCGATCGTCGATCACATGAAGAAGAAGGCCGTCATGCTCATCTCGAGCGCGGTGACCCTCATCACCTACCTGCTCGCCGGCGTGCTCTACCTGAGCTTCCCGGAGGAGGCGCTCGTCGACTGGAACGGCATCTGGTTCTGGCTCTTCGCCGGCGTCATCCTGGTCGGCGGGGTCGTCGAGAACCTGCGCAACATCGCGCTGTCGACCACCGTCACGCTGCTGGTGCCCGCCGACCGGCGCGACCGGGCGAACGGCCTGGTCGGCACGGTGCAGGGCATCGCGTTCATGGTCACCAGCGTGTTCTCCGGCCTGTCGATCGGCCTGCTCGGCATGGGGCCGACCGTGCTCATCGCGATCGTCGCGACCGCAGTCTCGTTCGCTCACCTCCTCTTCGTGTCGATCCCCGAACGCGGCATCGCCCACGACCCAGAAGCAGGAGCCACGAAGGTCAACTTCCGCGGCGCGATTCCCGCCGTCATGCTCGTGCCCGGCCTGCTCGCGCTCATCCTCTTCACGACGCTCAACAACCTCGTCGGCGGCGTCTTCATGGCGCTCATGGACCCGTACGGCCTCACCCTGTTCTCGGTCGAGATGTGGGGAGTCTGGCTCGGCGTCACGAGCATCGGCTTCATCGTGGGCGGCGGCCTCGTCGCGAAGTTCGGCCTCGGGAAGAACCCCGTCCGCACCCTCCTCATCGTCAACATCGGCGTCGCCCTGCTCGGCGCGACGTTCACCATCCGCGAGTACGGCTGGCTGTTCATCGTCGGCATGTTCATCTTCATGGCGATCATGCCCATCGCGGAAGCGGCAGAGCAGACCGTCATCCAACGCGTGGTGCCGTTCGAGAAGCAGGGACGCGTGTTCGGCTTCGCGGCTACCGTCGAGTCGGCCTCGACGCCCATCAGCGCGTTCATGATCGGCCCCATCGCGGAGTTCTGGCTCATCCCCTACATGGAGTCCCGCGATGGCCAGGAGTCGCTCGGGTGGATGCTCGGCGACGGCGATGCCCGCGGCATCGCGCTGGTGTTCCTGGTCGCGAGCGTCCTGCTGCTCAGCCTCGTGATCGTCGCGTTCGCATCCCCGCAGTACCGTCTCCTCTCGAAGTCGTACGCGGAGACTCCGCCGCCGAACTCGGAGGCAGCCGAGGCCGCTGAAGGGGCTGTCGCCGCGGAGGCACCCGAGGAGGCCGAGCGGCAGCGTTAGGCGTCGCGCCAGGTCTTCGCCACGACCCGGAAATCACCGTCGATATTGGCGAGCGACAGGTGGTCCTCGAAGACCTGGTCGAGGATCCGCAGCCGTACCTTCGCGACGACCAGGTCGGCGGAGAGGAAGTCGAGCGACAGCAGCTCGTCCTCGCGCGCCTGCCCGACCGACTGCGGCGACGGTCGATTGGCGACGATCTCGCGCCACTCGGCGAACGGCATGGCCGTGAACGTCCCGTCGGTGACGTCGAACAGGCTCGCGGAGCTGTCGAAGACCCGGTCGAGCTTGGTGACATCGCACTCGTGCAGCGCTTGGAAGTAGAGGTCGATGGCGGCGGTCACGGCGGGGACTGCGTGGAGTGACATGAGGCGAATCCTTCGGTTGTTGGTGTGCCATCCATTCAATCCGGGGCTGCGCGGAGAGTGAAGGCTCACTCAACGGCCCTCCGCTCTCGAGGGAACGGATTCCACGGTAGTTTCGGTCTCATGCCACCCGATCAACGGTCCAGCCTCGACGGCACCGATCATGCGATCCTGGCGCACCTGCAATCGGACGGTCGCGCCAGCATCGCCGACGTCGCCAGGTCAGTCCTGTTGTCGCCCAGCGCGACGGCGGAGCGGGTACGCCGCCTCACGGACACCGGCGTGATCACCGGCTACGCGGTCACCGTCGACGCGGAGGCGCTCGGGTACACGGTCATGGCGTTCGTGCGACTCGCCTACCCCTCCGGCAACTACAAGCCGTTCCACGACCTCGTCGCGACGACGCCGGAGATCGTGGAAGCCCACCATGTGACCGGGGCGGACTGCTTCATCATCAAGGTGCTCGCCAGGTCGATGCGGGACCTCGAACGGATCACGGGCCGCCTGGCGACGCTCGGGGGCATCACGACGAACGTCGTCTACTCCAGCCCGCTCCCCGCTCGCCACATCTCACCGGCATAACTCACCCGCTTCGGCGAGAATCGCCGTCATGAGCGATCGAGTCTCCCCCAGACAATTTCGGCAAGCGGACGGCACCGCCGACTGGCGGGTCGTGGGCGACGGCGCCCGCGCGAACTTCACGACCAGCGGCTTCGCGAAAGGTGCCGCGTTCGTTGCTGAGATCGCCCGCGCCGCCGACGAAGCCGATCATCACCCCGACGTGGACCTCCGCTACGGCTCGGTCATGGTGCGCCTCATCAGCCACGACGTGGGCGATATCAGCGAACGAGACACCGCCCTCGCCGCACGCATCTCCGAGATCGCCCGCGGGCTGGGCATCGAGGCGAGCACGGGCGCCGTGCAGAGCATCCAGATCGCGATCGACGTCGTCGACGTCGACGCCGCGCTCCCCTTCTGGGAAGCAGTCCTCGCGTACGAGCGGCGCGGTGGCGAAGACCTCGCCGACCCGATCGCCGTCGGACCGAACGTCTGGCTGCAGCAGATCGACGCGCCCCGCGCCGAGCGGAACACGATGCACGTCGACGTGTACGTTCCACGCGACCAGGCTGACGCTCGCGTCGCAGCGGCGCTCGCCGCCGGCGGGCGCATCGTCGACGAAACCAACGCCCCGGAGCACTGGACGCTCGCCGACCCGGAGGGCAACGAAGTCGACGTCGCCCCGTGGCGCGACGACAGCCCATGGAAGCCCGAGTAGCGCGCATCCGCCACCGCAGCGCAGTGCGACGGAAAGTTCAGACCCGAGACGCCCCGAGTCAGCGACCGTTTCGCAGCTGACGACGCCCGCATAGCTTGGCCCGAATACGCCAGGTACCAGCGAGGTGAGGAGTCCCGATGTCCGCGCAACCCAAACCCTCAGCAGTGATGTCGATGGGCACGCTCCGGCTCGTGGAGGCGGGCGAGCAGGTCGAGCCACGAAGGCTCGCGCATGCCAGGACCGACGCGCAGCTCCTCCAAGAGCTGCGCGCACTCCGCCGGGAGAACAGCGACCTCGCCGAGAGACTCCACGAGAGTGAGGCGCGACTCCGGGGCGTTCAGAAGCGACTTCGAGTCCTCCAGAAGGCCCGGGATGAGCGCGTCGGGAGCATCGACTTCGCCGACCAGGAGGAATGGGCTCGCCACCAGATCCACGTCAGCTGGCTGCAGAACTCCTCCGCGATCGACCGGTCCGCGCATCCGCTCGGCGAGTACCTCGTGGGCCCCGCCTTCGCCGCCTCGGTCAGATCACTCGCGCCGCAGCTCCAGGCGAAAGTGTGGCGTGCGGCCGTCGACGTCGTGACCGGACGCGGTCGGCACCTGCACTCGAGGGGCGCGCATCCGCTGCGCAGCGGCAATGGCGCGCACGCCCACGACGTCGTCCGCGACGACGGCGCGAGGTGCTTCCGCTACTCCGTCGGCTTCAAGGCGGCGGGTGCCAGACGCCTGCACGCCTGGCACCTGCCGGACGGGCGAGTGGAGCTCTGCCGCGTCGTCGCCCACGGCGACATGTCACCGTGAGCCGTGGCCGACACCTCGGTCCGGCGGCTCAGACGGCAGCCGCGACATCGAGCACCCAGGTCACCCCGAAGCGGTCGCGGAGCATCCCGAAGCCCGCCGACCATGCCGAGGCGGCGAGCGGCTCGATGACGGCGGCCCCCACGGACAGGGCATCCCAGTAGGCGGTGATCTCGTCGAGCGTGTCCCCGCTCGCCGCGAGGAAGAAGGGCTGGGTCGTCACGGTGGCGCCCTGCTCCCGCCGCGTCTCTCCCACCGCGCCCGCGAGCCCCTCGGCAGCTTCGCCGAGGGTGTCGTAGGCGAGCACGCGGAAGCCGTTGGGGGCATCCACTCTGCCGAACACGACATTGGATGCGCCCGGCAGCTCGGCGGGCATCCCGAACTGCGCATAGGTGGCGATCGAGACCTCGCCGCCGAAGACGCCCGCGTAGAACTCGAGTGCCTCGCGCGCGGTGCCGGCGAAGTTGAGGTGGGTCGTCGTGGTGATGCTCATGGTGTTCCCGCTTCCTGACTGGATTCGATGGTGCGCGGCTCGTGCCGCTGCGGCGAGGATGACAGCAGTAGCGGACGGGTTCGGTCCTCTACTCGGGGGACACTGATCGCATGACCTCGGCAACCTCCTCGCGCATCCTCACCCTGTTGTCGCTGTTGCAGACTCGGCGAGAATGGTCGGGCCTGGAGCTGGCGGAGCGTCTCGACGTGACCCCGCGCACCGTTCGCCGCGACGTCGACCGGCTGCGCGAGCTCGACTATCGGATCGAGGCATGGAAAGGGCCCGCGGGCGGCTACCGCCTCGCGGCCGGCTCGGAGCTGCCGCCGCTGCGGTTTGATGACGAGCAGGCCGTCGCGATCGCGGTGGCACTCCGGGGTGCGCCCGCGCTGGGAGTCGATATCGATGATGCGGCCGCGCGCGCCCTCGAGACGGTGCGACAGGTCATGCCGTCGAGGTTGCGGCACCGGGTCGATGGCGTCCGCTTCACGGGGTCGACTGGAGCGCGGGCCGGGGAGCTCGTCGACCCAGCCGTGCTCGAGCTCGTGAGCCGAGCGGCCCAGGAGCACCGCACGCTTCGGTTCGACTACGTAGGCGGCCCATCGCACGCCGCCGTCGACGCGGCGCCCCCGACGCCCCCTCGGCGAGTCGAACCGCACACGGTGCTCGCACGGAACGGGCGCTGGTACCTCGTCGCCTGGAACCTCGACCGGAGTGAGTGGCGCGTCTACCGAGTGGACCGGATCGTGCCGCGGAGCCAGCTGGGCGCCCAGTTCGAGGAGCGGCAGCTGCCGAGCGGCGACGCCGCTGCCTTCCTCGCGGCGCGGTTCACAGGCTCGAGCGCGGAAGACCGGTGGCCGTGCACGGGCGACCTGCTCCTCCGCGTTCCAGCGCGCGAAGCCGCGAAGTGGTTGCCGGATGCGGTGGTCACCGAAGTCGACGACTCCTCCTGTCGGCTGCTGCTCGGCTCGTGGTCGTGGACCGGCGTCCTCGCGTCGATCACGAGGTTCGATGCCGACTTCACGGTGCTCGGCCCGCAGCAGCTCGTCGAAGCATCCACGGCTCTCGCCGAGCGCCTTGCAGCGGCGAGCCGGCGTCCCTGAGCGTGGTCGGAGGTGGGACCCCGAGAATGATCGGATGCCTACGCTCATCGTGACCGCGCATCCCGACGAAGATTCCCTGACCCACGCCGCGACGCTGCAGCTGCGCGAACGCCTCGAAGCAGACGGCGTGGAGGTGGAGCTCGCGCACCTCGCGCAGGAGGGCTTCGACCCGCGGTTCACCGCGCGCGACCGCGCAGATTACAAGGGCGGGGCGATCACAGGTCCCGACGTGCTCGCCGAGCAGGCGCGACTCGACCGCGCGAGCGATGTCGTCCTTGTGTTCCCCGTCTTCTGGTGGTCGATGCCGGCGCTGCTGAAGGGGTGGATCGACCGCGTCTTCATCACCGGGTGGGCCTTCGAGCTGGGCGACGACGGCCGCGTGCTGGGGAAGCTCGGGCATCTGACGGCGCACCTGCTGCCGGTCTCCGGCTTCTCGGAGGCGTCCTTCGCGCGGCATGGCTACGAGGAGTCATTCAGCACGCAGATCGAGCACGGCGTCTTCGACTACTGCGGCATGCCGCGCGGGGCGAAGGCGTTCATCCGCGAGTCGGAGGATGCGGCTTCGGTGAAGCTGGGCCTCGAGGCCGCCGTCGCAAAGGTAGCCGCGGCGGTTGGAGCACCGAGCAAGGTCTGACACGAGCGGGCTACGCTCACCCCATGACCGACAAGCTCGTCTTCAGTGGTGAAATCGTGAACCCCGAGTGGATGCCCTCGTGGTCCGTCATCGAGGTGCCCGGCTCCAAGGAGTTCTTCGGCACCGGCAAGTCGGTGAAGGCCGACACGACGGTCGACGGAGTGGCCGTGACCTCCGCACTCATGCCGACCGGGCAGGGTGACCATTTCATCTCGGTGAGCGCGGCGCTCAGGAAGAAACTCAAGAAGGACGTCGGCGACCGCGTCGACGTGGTGATCGGGCACCTCGCGGCGAAGTAGGCCCCGCTACTTCGATCTCGCCTGGTAGGCGGCGCCGATGACGATGCCGACGAGGATCCCGAGGCCAGCGCCGAGCGCGAGGTTGTCGAACAGGAGCATCCCGATCGCCGCGCCGAACGGCAGGCCGAGCGCGATCCCGATGCCGACCGCGTTCGCAGACTTCCTGTCTGAGCCTTCCGAGCGTTCTGGTTCCGTCATGCGCCCAGGCTAGGGGCCCCATCTCTACAGACGCCGGTCGGGTCGCATTCGGACACCCGGGGAGCGTTCCCGAGGCCTGTGCACTTTACGATGACCACACGGAGCATCGCCGATGACGCACTGCAAGGAGAACTGACGTGCACGAGATCACCTGCCCCCACTGCCACAAGGCGTTCAAGGTCGACGAGGCCGGATACGCGGATATCGCGAAGCAGGTCCGCGACGGCGAATTCGAGAAGGACCTCCACGAGCGGCTCGAGCTCGCCGAGCAGGCGAAGCGTGCCGAGATCGAACTGGCCGAGTCGAGGGTCGTGCAGGAGTTCGAGGCGGCCGCCGCGAAGAAGAACGCCGAGCTGCAGGAGCTGAAGGCGAAGCTCGAGGCGGGTGAGGTCTCGCAGAAGCTGGCGATCGCCGAAGCAATGCAGAAGGTCGAGAAGGAGCGCGACGCGCTCACGAACGAGCTCGCGACGGCACGACAGGAGCGCGAGGCCGCAGAACAGCTCGCGGAGGCGCGGCGTGCCAGCGAACTGCAGCAGGCCGCATCCGCCAAGGAGACCGAGATCCAGGAGCTGAAAGCGAAGCTCGGCGCGCTCGAGACGCAGAAGAAGCTGGCCGTGAACGAAGCCGTGGGACGCGTCGAGAAGGAACGCGACGAGCTGAAGAACGGCCTGCAGCGGGCGGAGCTCGAACGCCAGCTCGTCGAGAACTCCCTCAAGGACAAGTACGAGACGCAGCTGCGCGACCGCGACGACGCCATCGAGCGCCTCAAGGACATGAAGGCACGCCTGTCCACGAAGATGCTCGGGGAGACCCTCGAGCAGCACTGCGAGACGCTCTTCAACCAGCTCCGCGCCACCGCCTTCCCGAACGCGTACTTCGAGAAGGACAACGACGCTCGCAGCGGCAGCAAGGGCGACTACATCTTCCGCGACTCCGACACCGACGGCACGGAGATCGTGTCGATCATGTTCGAGATGAAGAACGAGGCAGACGGCACCGCCACGAAGAAACGCAACGAGGACTTCCTCAAGGAGCTCGACAAGGACCGCACCGAGAAAGGCTGCGAGTACGCCGTCCTCGTCTCCCTCCTCGAGCCGGACAGCGAGCTCTACAACACGGGCATCGTCGACGTCTCCCACCGCTACCCGAAGATGTACGTCGTTCGGCCGCAGTTCTTCATCCCCCTCATCAGCCTCCTGCGCACGGCTGCCACGGGTGCCCTCAAGTACAAGGCGGAGCTCGCGTCGGTGAAGGCGCAGAACGTCGACGTCACGAATTTCGAGGAGCGACTCGACGAGTTCCAGCACGCTTTCGGCCGCAACTACGAGCTCGCATCCCGCCGTTTCGGGGAGGCGATCGACGAGATCGACAAGGCCATCGCCCGGCTCCAGAAGGTGAAGGATGCGCTCCTCGGCTCCGAACGCAACCTGCGCCTCGCGAACGACAAGGCGCAGGACGTCACCATCAAGAAGCTCACGCGCGGCAACCCGACGATGACGCAGAAGTTCGCGGAGCTGGGCGGCGGCGGCGGCGACGGCGACGGCGACGGCGACAGTTCCCAGGACGCCGCAGAGGCGAGCGCCTAGGCTCGACGCTCCGCGCACCACTTCCGCGAGACCCGCGGAAACCCGCCCCGACCCGCAGGAGACGCGCCCATGGCATCAGCGAAGAGCAGGACGCGAGAGCAGCACATCGCTGTCTTCGGCGGCAGCGGAAGCGGGAAGACGGTGCTCGTCTCCTCGTTCTACGGCCCGACGCAGGAGCCGCAGTTCGCGAAGGACAACCTGTACGAGGTCGTCGCCGACGACACGGGGCAGAGCGACAAGCTGTACCAGAGCTACCTCGGCATGAAGAACGCAGCGAAGGTGCCCGCATCCACTCGCTTCTCGCACACCGCCTACTCGTTCATGGTTCGGCCGAAGGCCTGGTCCCAGCAGCGGGCGAAGCAGTCGAAGCCGTTCGACGCGCTCCGCCTCGTCTGGCACGACTACCCGGGCGAGTGGTTCGAGGAGTCCGCGGTGGGCGCCGAGGAGACCCGTCGGCGAGTGGAGACCTTCACGGCGCTGCTCAGCTCGGACGTCGCGCTGCTGCTCGTCGACGGGCAGCTGCTCCTCGAGAACGAGGGCTCTGAGGAGCTGTATCTAAAGTCGCTCCTCACCAACATCCGCTCCGAGCTGCTCCGCCTCAAGCCCGAGCTCCTCAAGGACGGGAAGCCCCTGACGCAGTTCCCGCGCATCTGGGTGCTGGCGCTGTCCAAATCCGACCTGCTTCCCGGGATGGATGCGCACAGGTTCAAGGCGCTCCTCGTCGAGAAGGTCAGCGACGAGCTCGACCAGCTGCGCCAGGAGCTGCGCGGCTTCGTGGAAGCACCCGAGGCGATGTCGTTTGCCGAGGACTTCATCCTGCTCTCCTCCGCGAAGTTCGAGCCGGGCAAGATCGAAGTGACCCAGCGCGTCGGAGTCGACGCCGTCCTCCCTCTGGCCGCCATCCTCCCCTTCGAACGCCACGTCAAGTGGGCCAAGACGCTGCACGACGGCGGCAAGGTGGCCGAGAAGATCTTCGGCAAGGCCGGCGACGTGGCCGGCGTCGCGGCGATGGGGGCACTGTTCGTCATCAAGAAGGTCAAGCTGCCGGGACCGCTCGGCCTGCTCGCCGGGCTCGCCGCATCCTTCGTCTCGAAGGATGCCATCGAACGCGGAGCCTCGCTCGCGGGCGACAAGCTCAAGGCGGTGAACGCGGAGGCGCTCGCCAAACGCGACTACCTCACGGCCATGCTCACCCGCTTCAAGCTCGACCTCGAAGACGCCGAACGCAAGGGCGTCCTCCTCCGGAGCAAGAAGTGAAGCTCATCTGGGCCACCAGGGGCCGCACCTGGGGGCATCGCTTCCTCCTCGACGGCGGCTACGCCGACCCCCTGCCCGAGTACGACAAGGCGTTCTCGAGTCTCGGCGACGACTCCGAGCTCTGGCATCTCGGGGACGACCGGGCGGCGCTGCGCTTCCCCGATCCCGAAGGACGCACTGACCGCGCTGGCCGACCCATCTCCCACGAGTTCGTGGTCTTCGCCCCCGAGCTGAACAACATCTCCTCCGCGGCGACCGGACTGTCGCTGATCTGGACGCAGCCCGTGATCGCGGCCAGGTTCGCCGACATCTGGGACCTGCCCGCCCCGCCCCGCGCATGACGGCGCTCGCCGCGAGCGACCGAAGCTGAACTCGAGAAGCACTCGGGGAGAAGGAGCCACGATGCAGCACCACGCTTTGGAACCTGAAGCGACCGGAACCGTCGGCGCCGGAGCCGAATGGCTGCACGACGCGAATGGCGCGCGCTCGCAGGCAGACCCGCTGCGCTGCGAGTTCGCGGGCTGGCTGGGCGATGAACTCGTCAGCGTGCTTCCGGACTTCGTCGTCACGGGCGCACTCGCCGACGCGTTGCGCGCCTCGGACCTCACTGGGTTCGAGCTGCGCGAGGCGACCGTCACGAAGTCGCCGGAGTTCGTCTCGTACGCGGGTGCGTTCCCGGAGCGCTGGGAGCGGCTCGCGCCCACCGGCCGTCCGGACACGGACGACGACTTCGCCCAGCGAGATGGGATGCTGCTGGTCAGCGAGCGAGCCCTCTCGCTCCTCAACGGACACCGCATCGTCGAAGCGCAGCTCGCGGCGGCAGGAGAGACTGCCGAGGCATCGCGGTTCGCGCGGCACCGCGAGGAAGCACGAGCAGCCGCGCTGCTTCGCGAGCAAGCCGCGCAGGACTCCGAGGCCGACGAGGATGCCCGGGAAATCGCTCGCCTCACCGCGCTCGTCGACGCGCTCGACCCAACCTCATCCACGCCGCCGACGATGCGGGTCAACGGCGACGCGAAGCGCACGGTGGCCGGAGACCTCACGCTTGCGGCGGCCGCGCTGGGCAAGAAGATCGAGGATCCCGCGGCCCTCGCGCTGCTCCGGCTCATCGACGGACCGATCGAGATCAACCGCTCGGGCGCGTACCAGTGCGCCTACCGGAGCACCGATCGTTCCCTCATCGTGGGAATGAAGGGCGGCGCGGTGAAATGCGTCGAGCTCGTCTTCCACCCGCACCGGAACGCCCCGGAAGCCAACTACCCGCGCACGTCGTACCTGATCACGGGGCTCTCCCCGTTCACGCGCGAAGGAGTCCTCGAGCACCTCGGTGCCCCGAAGGAGGCCCTCCCTCCGGACGAAGACGAGCGAAGCCGCGACGAGTACCGAATCGGCCGTCAGCGCGTGATGCTGTACTGGAGAGGCCAGGACTACTCGCCGCGGTCGGTGATGGTCGGCCGGAAGGGCTGAGGGCTGCGGGCTGCGGGCTGCCACCAGCACCAGCTTCGACGTCGTGCCCGCTGGCGCCGGGCGGAGCCGCAGCCCGCTACGCACCACGCGCCTCAGCTCTGTGCAGCGCGGCGCGCACTTGGTCCACGAAGCGTGTCGGCGTCGGCCAGAGCTGCGCCGCGGTGGCCCTGATGGCAAACCAGTCGATTTCCTGCAGACGGTTGACGCGCCCGATGTCCTTCCGCCACTGTCGCTTGTCGGTCCGATGATGGTCACCCTCATATTCGATGGCGATTCTCTGCGCCCGATAGGCGAGGTCGACCCGTCCCACGAACTCCGGACCATTCCACACTTCGACGCCGACTTCCGGCTCCGGCAGGCCGGCGGCGACGATCACCAGCCGGGTCCAGGTCTCCATCGGAGATTCCACTCCGAGACGAATCCGCGCGGCGGCGACCCTCAGCGACGCTCCCCCTTCGCGATTGCCCCAGGCATCCGCGATGCCGGTCAGCTCCTCGAGTGAAGCAAGTGGCGGCGCTGTCCGCGCGCCGTCGGACGGCGCGTTCGGCCGGACCAGCCGCTCGTAGTTCGTGGAGGTCGCGACGAGTGCATCGCCGAGCACGACCAGCTCGGAGACCTCGAGATGTCTCGCGGCCGTCGCCCAGGTCAGCGCCGGCGGGGCGACTGGCACGCCGTGCAGGTCGCGGGCATCCCAAAACTGTTCATGGATGCTTCGCGACCGGATTCCGCGCCCCGCCGGCCGGTTCCGGCCCGCCGGGACGAGGACGTGCACCGTGGAGTCGCCGTCGAGGCGACGCGGGACGGGGAGACCCCAGACGCGTGCAGCGCTCACGCCGCCGAGAACACTCCGTTCCCTGAGGCGCGGCACGAACGCCTGCGCGATCTCGAGGGGCGTGGTTGCGATCCCGCGCATTCGCACGCCTCGGTGCGGGCTCGTGAACTCCGCTGAGTTCAGCTGGCCCGCCGTCATTCCCGCGCGACGCCCGTCCCCGACGCTGAAGGAACCGGCTGCGGCGCCATCCGGCAGATTCTCGGGTCCAGACATGCGGCCAGAGTACGGACGCGCGCCGTCTCCTCCGCGTTATCCACAGTCGGGATGCCGCCCGCGTCGCACCGGTGCGCCTGTGGCGCGGGCGCGGGCGCGGTGTCCCCGTCCCCGGCGGCTCGGCGGCTCGGCGGCTTGGTGGTTCGGTGACTCCGTGGCTCGGTGGCTCGGTGCCTCCGTGGCTCGGTGGCTCGGTGCCGGCTCAGGAAAGGCTCGTGCGGGGCTTTCGCGACGCTGATGGGTTTCTCGGATGCACGTGATGGGTTTCGGCGACCGGTGATGGGTAAAAACCCATCACGGTCACCGAAAGCCATCACGACCCCGGCGTCAGCGGCAGGCGCGGCCCGGGACAAAGGGAGGCGCGGGGCCGGTGCCTCGTGCCGCTGCCTGAGATCCGCCCTTGGCAGCACGCTGAAGGGTTTTCGCGACACGGATGGGTTTTTGCGACGCTGATGGGTTTCTCGGATGCACGTGATGGGTTTCGGCGACCGGTGATGGGTAAAAACCCATCACGGTCACCGAAAGCCATCACGGCCAAGGCAGGGCGGCGGAAGCAGAAGCGGCGGCGGAAGCCGAAGCGGCGGCGGAAGCAGAAGCCGCCCCCGCCGCCGCTAGCTGCCGCTCTCCACGAGGTACAGCTTGCGCAGGGGCGCGCCGGTGACGGTCCACCGGGTGCGCATCCCTTCACCGAGTCGCACGATGGAGCCGGGTTCGAGGTCGATCGAGGGCAGTTCCGGCTCGAGGAACTCGACCGTCGCCGTGCCGCTGATGACGAGGAACACCTCGTCGGCCTCGACGTCGAGCATCGACCCGGCAGACATCTCCCACAGCCCGAACTCCGCGCCCGCGAAGGCACCGAGGTCGAGGGCGGCGGTCGTCGGCTCGCCGCTCACCTTCTGCCAGCCCTCGACGGAGTCGTGCGACAGGGATGCACCCCGCGCGTGCACGACTGAACCGGGGAGCATCCCACTCACGGCTGCGGCCTCGGCATCCGCCTCACGAGCAGCGTCGCCGCTCACGAGTCGAACCCCAGCCCGACTGCGTCCATCGTCTTCAGCCACAGTCCGCGCTTGCCTTCGTTGCGGTCGGCGCGCGCCATCTCGGCGAGCGACACCTTCGCGCCGAACGACGCGAACGGCTCCGGCGGGAACGGCAGCGGCTTCTTCTTCACGAAGTCCATGCGCGTGCGCTCGGTCTCCTCGCCGCTCAGCAGGTCGAGGAGCACGTTCGCCGCGTACCTGGTCGCGCCGACGCCGAGGCCTGTGAAACCGGCGGCATGCGCGACGCGGCCGTCGTACTCGGTGTCGAAGAAGGAGAAGAAGCGCGTGCACGTGTCGATGACGCCGCCCCACTTGTGGGAGAAGCCGAGCCCCTCCAGCTGCGGGTAGGTGGCGATGAAGTGCGCCGCGAGCTTCTCGAACGTCTCGGGGCGCTGGTCGTACTCCTTCTTGATGCGCCCGCCGTAGTTGTATACGGCGTCGTACCCGCCGTAGAGGATGCGCGTGCGGCCATCCGCATCCGTCACCAGTCGCGAGTAGTGGAAGCGGTTGTTGAGGTCGGTGATGCCCTGGCGCCGCTTCCAGCCGATCGATTCGAGATGCTCGTCGCTCAACGGGTTCGTCATGAGCACGTAGTCGTAGACGGGGACCGTGTAGAAGCGGTCGCGCTTGATGAGCGCGGGGAACGCGTTCGTGCCGAGGGCCACGCGCTGCGCGTAGACGCTGCCCTCGTCGGTCCCGACCGTGATCCCGCCCCCGTCGGCGTCGAGCGAACGGACCGGGGTGTTCTCGAAGATCGCGACGCCCATGCCGAGCACCACGCGCCGCAGCTCCCACACGAGCTTCGCGGGGTTCACGAGCGACGTGCCCTCGCGTTCGTAGTTCGCTGCAAGGAACAGCGGAGAAGCGACTTCCGACTGCAGCGCCCGCCGGTCGAGGAACTCGAGCCCGGAGTCGCCAGCAGCATCGTGTTCGAGCTCCGGCACCTGATGCGATTCGGTGGCGACGTTGAGCACACCCGTCTCCTCGTAATCGCAGTCCATGCTGTAGCGCTTCACGGCCTCGCCGATCTCGCGCAGGTTCTCCAGGCCGAGGGCCTCGAGCTTCGGGTACTCGTGCGGCAGACGTTCCTTGCCGTTCGATTCGCCGTGCGTGAGGCTCGCCTCGCAGAACCCTCCGTTGCGGCCGGACGCCGCCCAGCCGACGCGCCTGCCCTCGAGCAGCACGACCTTTCGCTTCGGGTCGCGTTCTTTTGCGAGCAGTGCGGTCCACAGCCCCGTGTATCCGCCGCCCACGATGACGAGGTCCGCGGTGATCTTCCCCCGCAACGGGGGCAGTGCCGCTGGGCGGCCGGGGTCGTCGAGCCAGTACGTTGCGGCCTTCGCGCCAGCGAGCGCCGCGGCGACGCGCTCCTGGCTGATCTCAGCTTCTGCTCGATCGAACGTGGTCATTGATGTCCTCCGGGTGGGGGTCTTGGCCATCTGCTTGTTCGTGTCTACCCTGCAGACCTACCGTTTGGGTGGACGCTGTGTCGGTTCGTGGTTGAGACCTTCGACGAACCGTCCGACAAGCTCAGCACGATGCACGGCGGATCCACCACCCCCACCGCTACCCTCGGGCTCACGTGGCCCCACGATCGGTGCCGCGCCATCGATCAAGGGGAACTCATGACCGACCTCACTGAACTGCTCGCGCTCATCCCGGTGGACGACATCGCCGGCAAGCTCGGCGTCGACAAGCAGACCGCGCAGCAGGGGATCCAGGCAGCGTTGCCGACCCTCATCGGCGGACTGCAGGCCAACGCGGCCGACCCCGCCGGGGCCGCATCGCTCGAGCATGCGCTGGCGAAGAAGGACACGACCCTCGTCGACGGCCGTGTCTCGATCGCCGACATCGACACGAACGACGGCCAGAAGATCGTCGACAACGTGTTCGGCAGCAACACCGACCAGGTCGCCGCCGCCCTCGGCTCGGCACCAGGCGGCCAGACCTCCGGCCTCGTGCAGAAGCTGCTCCCGATCCTCGCGCCCATCGTGCTCGCGTGGCTCGCGAAGAAGTTCCTCGGCGGCCAGCAGGGCGCATCCACCACGGCGGGCGCGAGCTCCGGCGGCGGCCTCGAGGACCTCCTCGGCGGGATCCTCGGCGGCGGTTCGGCGTCCGGCAGCAAGGCGGGCGGCGCGGCAGGCGGCGGGCTCGGCGACATCCTGGGCGGAATCCTCGGCGGCGCCGCAGGCGGCTCGGGCGGCGCTGCGGGCGGCGGCGGGCTCGGCGACATTCTCGGCGGGCTGCTGGGCGGCGGCAAGCGCTAGGCGCATCGAGCGCGGATGCGCGGGAGGGCCCGCGAGCCCGGCTCCCCCCTCCCGCGTGCCCGCAGCCTGACTCCAGGCGCGTTCCGATCCGGCCGCTGCTTCGAAACGAGACCACCATCACCACTGCCAGCACCGAGGACCTGTGGGCAGCAATTGCGTTCGCCGCCTTCCTGATCATCACCGCATCCGCGATCGCGCTTCTCCTGATGAAATTGCCGATCTCTCCGGGCTCGAGACTGCCGCTGACGCCACTCGCCGCGCAGCACCGTCTGAAACGACTCGACGACGACAGCCGCGGCTGGGAGACAGCCTTCGCTGGCGAGCTCCTCTGGCTGGCGCACCGCGGGATGCTGCGCATCCACGAGGTCGACGACGCGGGTGGCGCGGCGAGAATCACCGACGCGGGCTACCGGCCCCCGGTTGCGACGGGGTGGGAGGTCGAGTTCCTCGGCGACGATCCGCTGCTGCCTGCCTGGTCGCAGGCTGTCGTGGACACCTACTTCCCATCGGGGACACGCCGGCCAGCGGACCGGGCGCGAGTCGACCGCACCGGCAGGGACGATCCTGCCCGCAGAGCGGCGCTGAAGACGAGCGTCATCGCCGAACTCGACCGCCACCGCGTCGACACGTCGGCCCGCGGCACCTGGGTGTCGCGGCTCCTCGGGAGCCCATACAGCCGCGCCTTCGCGGGCCTCCTGGTGGTGCCGATCGGCTTGCTGCTGCTGGCCCCTCTGCTCCCCGCCTGGGCGGTGCCCGTCTACCTCGCGGCGCTCGCCGTCGTCGTCGCACTCACCTTCGTGCGGTCACCCCTGCAACGCCGCTGGTCGAAGCTCTGGGACCGATACCGCGAAGAGAGCCAGTACCTCCACGAGCTACCGCTCGGCGAGCGCGGCGCGGGACCCACGAGAGTCGTCTACCTCGAAACGTTCGCCGAGAACCTCGGCTTCGCCGACGTCGTCCTGTACGGCCTATCTGAAGATGTGGCCCGCGGATACGCGCAACAAGCCGACATCATGGTGCGAGAAGGGCTGCTGGAGAGCATCCAGCCAGCCTGGCTGGTCCCTCAGCGCCAACGGGTCACGCCGAGCCAGCTCACCGATCTCGTCGACGGATTCCTCTTCACCGTGCGCTGAGCGCCACCCCCTGCAGAATCCGCACCGCCAGGCCGCGCATCGGCCGACTAGCGGTGCGACGGGATGCTGAACCGCTTGATCTTGTCACCCTCGACAGTCACGAACGCGCGCGAGGTGCCGTTGAAACGGTTGCTGCGCCAGTCGAAGAACAACTCGGTCGTGTCGCCCTCGGTAGTCGACTCCTTGATGACCATCTGAGCGCTCTGCCCGATGGCGTCACTCTGCGCCCAGCTGCTGACACCCTCTCGCCCCTCGAGCACGCGGCCCCAGTCATCGACGCAGCCGTCTTCGGCGAACGCGTCGACGAACGCCTGCTCATCCCCGTCGTTGATCGCATCGACAAGGGCCTGCACCGGCGCAGGCACTGTGATTTCAGTCATGGAACCCCCATCTCGTTGCGGACGATCGCCGCCCGAACGGCCACAATGTAGCAAGCCAGCCTCCGGATTCCCGGGCATAGCCGTAAGCTCAGAATCTCAGGATGCGCGGCGACCAGCCCCACGCATCCGCCCTGCGGCTCCATAAAGGCAAGCCCGGCCCGTCACAAACGGGCCCCGTCAACAAGCAGAAGGTGAACTGAGCATGAGCGACTTCTCGCCCCTTGAAGTATTTGACCGTCGCGAGTCAGAAGTCCGCGGATACATCCGCTCATTCCCCGTGGTGTTCGACCGCGCATCCGGTTCGACCCTCGTGACGGCAGACGGCGACGAATACCTCGACTTCTTCGCGGGAGCGGGCGTGCTCAACTACGGGCACAACAACCCCCTCTTCACGAAGGCGCTCGTCGAGTACATCGAACACGGCGGCATCCTCCACGGCCTCGACATGGCGACCTCCGCGAAGCGGGCGTTCATCGAAGCGTTCGAGCAGTACGTGCTCGAGCCGCGCGGCTACGACTACAAGATCCAGTTCACCGGCCCCACCGGCGCCAACGCCGTCGAGGCGGCCCTCAAGGTCGCGCGCCAGGCGACGGGGCGCACGAACGTGGTCGCGTTCACGAACGGCTTCCACGGCCTCAGCCTCGGCGCGGTGGCGGTCACCGGCAACAAGAAGTACCGGGACGCCGCCGGGACGACCCTTGGCGACGTCACCCGCCTCCCCTTCGAGGGATACCTGGGCGACAAGCTCGACACGCTCGACCTGTTCGAGAAGATGCTCGACGACACCGGCAGCGGCCTCGACCTGCCCGCCGCCGTCATCGTCGAAGCCATCCAGGGTGAGGGCGGCATCAACGTCGCGAGCCCCGAATGGCTGCGACGCCTCCGCACGATCACGGAAGAGCGCGGCATCCTGCTGATCCTGGACGAGATCCAGGCCGGCATCGGCCGCAGCGGATCCTTCTTCGCGTTCGAAGAGTCTGGCATTGTCCCCGACCTCGTCACGGTGTCGAAGTCGATCTCCGCATCCGGCCTGCCCATGTCGCTGGTCCTCCTCCGCCCCGCAGTGGATGTGTGGAAGCCGGGCGCCCACACGGGAACCTTCCGCGGCAACAACCTCGCATTCGTCACGGCACGCGTCGCGCTCGAGCAGTACTGGGCTGACGACGTGTTCATGACGACGGTCGCGGAGCGTTCCGCCGAACTGCGCGCTGGCCTCGAGAGCATCGCCGCCGACTACCCGCAGCTCGGCCTCACGGTGCGCGGCCGCGGCCTCATGTACGGCATCGTCAGCCTCGACGACCGCGACCTGCCTTCGCGCATCTCCGCCGAGGCGTTCCAGCGCGGACTCGTCATCGAGACCGCGGGCGCTTTCGAAGAGGTCCTCAAGTTCCTCCCGGCGCTCACGCTCACGAGCGACGAGCTGCAGACGGGTCTCCGCATCGTGCGCGAGAGCCTCGACGCGGTCCTCTCCGGTGACGACTCCGAAGCCGAGCACGCCGTGGAAGACCACGCCGCCTCGCACGCGTAGCTGCTCGCAGCACTCGACAGACGCGCCCCCGGCCCGACCTTCACGGTCGCCGGGGGCGCGTCTCTGTCTCTGCGCCCCGGGCACAGACAAGTCACCCAGGAACACCCTCCGCGCGCCGGCAACATGCTTCTGGCTCGCTCCTGTGGCTGTGGCTGTGGGGGCGGGAGTGGGAGTGGGGTCAGCTGCTTCGGGGTCCGCGGCCGCTGAACGTCGACCCGTACTGGTGCGGCGCTGGAACGGAGGCTTCTGGATCAGACGCCGCGGCAGGCGCTGGCGCAGGAGGGACAAGGTCAGGCGCCGCCGGTCGTTGAGCAGACTCGACCGGAGCTGGCGGAGCGGGCGCGTACCGAGGCGGGGCTGGAGGAGCCTGCGCCCCTCGGTCCTGTGCCCCTCCGCCATGGGCCGTGAGCCCCGGAACTCCGGACTCCGCGACGCCGGGCGCGCGCACCGCGAACCCCTGTCCTGCAGCTCCCTCTCTTGCAGCTCCCTGTCCTCCAGCTCCCTGTCCTCCAGACCACGGAGCTCCGGGCACCGGCGCTCCAGGCCCGCGCACCCCAGACTCCGGCACCGCAGACTCCGGCACGCCAGACCCCGGCAACCCAGACCCCGGGGTTCCAGACGCGCGCTGCACTGAAGCCGACAGCCAGGCGGCCTGCCGTTCGGCAGGGCGCGGCGCCGCCGCCCAGGGCGATGGCTTCGCAGGTGCGCCGCTCGGGGCATCCGGTACCGCTTGCTGCACAGAGAGCCCAAGGAGGGAGATGCCGCCGCTCGTGTCGGTGTCCTCGTGCAGGCCTGCGATGCCCGCATCGACAGCCCTGCGGCGCTCGGCCTTCCGGAGGTCCGACGCGGCCTTCGCCTTCTTCGCCCGGTGTCGCTGCACGAAGATCGCGACGAGCAGGCCGAGGCCGAGCACGAGCACGACGAGCAGCGCGAACGCGACGATGGTGAAGATCTGGTTGGTGCCGCCCATGGTCTGGTCCGCGTCCTCAGCGCATCGGGCGGATCTTGAGCTCGTCGACCGCCCCGCCAGCTGGAGTGTCGACGGCGAGGCGTACAGCTTGGGCGACGGCCTGGGGGGTCAGGTAGCGCTCCCGCTCGTAGCTGCCGTGCTCGAGCTGGCGCAGCTCCCGCTGCATGTCAGTGTCGACGCGTCCCGGGTGGATGCTCGACACGCGGACGCCGTGTTCGCGTTCCTCCTCGCGGAGCGCGTCCGTCAGCGCGCGCAGCGCGAACTTCGTGCCGCTGTAGACGCTCGTGCCCGCGCCGCTCGCGTAGCCGGAGCCTGAGTTGATCATGACGATCGTGCCCTCGCTCGAGCGGATGAGCGGCAGCAGGAGGCGGGTGAGGTCGGCGACCGCGAACACGTTGAGTTCGAAGGCGCGGCGGAAGCGCTCGCGTGAGCTCTCGGCGATCGCGTCGTGCCCGCCGAGCACGGCCGCCGAGTGCACGAGCACGTCGAGACGGCGGATGCTGCGGGTCGCCTCGGCAAGCTGACGCTCGTCGTAGAGGTCGGCAACGAACGGGGTGGCTCCGGGAATGCGCGCCGCGGCTTCGGCAACCGCGCGCGGCTCCCTGCCGCCGACCAGGACGTGGTGGGTGCGACCGAGCTCCTGCGCGATGGCCTCGCCGATGCCGCGCGTTGCGCCCGTGACGAGGGCAACAGGTCGCTGGGAGTCGCCTTCGGACCCAGCGGGTGAGCCGGTCTGGCCTACTTCAGTCATGGATGTTCCCCCGGGGGTGTGCGGCGTGTGACCGCGGGCAGCCGCGGCTCCCACATTCTGCCACCGTCATGCCAGGCGCTCCCTCTGAGTCCGCGCACGAGGAGAGGAGGTGAGCTTCGTGCTCGGTGCCCCGCCCTGTGGCAGTCTTGAGCGGCAGACCCGCTCGAGAAAGCTCCAAGTGCCTCCCACCTCCTCGCCCACCGCGCGCCGCTCCGTTCACCGTTCCGGCCGCCGTGCGCTCGCGGCCGCGGCGCTCATCGGCGTCGCTGCCCTGCTCGCGGGATGCACGCCCCTCGCCCCTCCGGCGACGTCGCCCGCAGACGGCAGCACCGCTCCCGAGTCCAGCCAGCTCGTCGACCTCGCCGGCGAGGTCGAGGCCGCCGCCGAGGGTGACGATCCGGCATCCTTCGCCGCTGATGCCCTCGACGTGCTCGGCGAGCTCGACGTCGCTCCGCGCGACGAATGGCAGGAGTTCGACCGCGAGGGCTCGTTCGGCGAGGGCTGGCAGGACCCGGACGGCAACGGCTGCGACGCTCGCAACGACGCACTGGCCGCATCCATGACCGAGGTCAACCGCAACCGAGACGGCTGCCGAGTCGACACGGGCGTCTTCGTCGACCCGTACTCGGGGGACGAGATCGACTTCCAGCGGGGTCCCGACACGAGCCCGCTCGTGCAGATCGACCACGTCGTGGCGCTCGCGAATGCGTGGCGCACTGGCGCGAAGGATCTGTCGTTCGAGGAGCGGGTGGAGCTGTCGAACGACCCCATGAACCTGCAGGCGACGGCGGGGTGGGTGAACGACGACAAGAAGAGTCAGGATGCGGCGAACTGGCTGCCACCCCAGGAGTCGTACCACTGCACCTACGTTGCACGGCAGATCGTCGTGAAGGCCACCTACCGCCTCTGGGTGACGCAGGCCGAGCACGATGCGATGCGCGACGTGCTCGAGGGCTGCGCGTAAGCGCGACCTCGAGCACGCCGCGCCGGTCGGGTGCGGCCCGCCGGTGCACTGACGTCTCAGCTCAGATGACGAGCAGCGTCGACCCGAGGATGAGCAGCACCACGGCGAGGCCGACCCAGCTGAGCCAGGCCCATCTCTTAGGCTGGAAGCGGAGCGCTGGAGAGCGCAGCACGCCGACCGCGACCGCCGCGAGCGCTGGTGCCAGAGCGAGCCCGAACGCCCAGCCGCCGACGCTCGCCCATGGTCCAGCGAACCAGAGGCTGACGAGGCCCGCGGCGGCGAGCAGCAGCCAGTTCACGATGGGCAGCGCCGCCTTCGAGCGGAACGCGAAGAGCAGGGCGAGACCCGAGGCGAGCACAGCGAATCCGAACGTCACCCACAGCAGGAGCGAGCCCTGCGCGCCGAGGTCGGGCACCTCGGCTCCGCTGAGCAGCGACACGGCGATGGGGTCGACGACCTGCTGCGTGTTCCCCAGCACGACGACCGCCTTCTGCGCTTCGCGGTCGATCATGACGACGGAGGCGAACCCACCGGTTCCGCCGCTGTGCCAGGTGAGCGTCGGATTCGAGTCGGCCGTGGGGTTCGTGACCTGCGTGCTCTGCCAGACCCAGCCGATGTCGCTGCCTTCGGCGAACTGCGCCGTCGGCTCGAGCGCCGACGCGCCAGGTGCGGAGCCGTCGAGGTTGGCGGCAGCCCACGCGGCGAGGTCGTCGATGTCGATTGTCGTCGAGGATCCGGTCGGCGCGTACCCCTCGCCCCACCAGTGATCGGTCGAAGCGCCGTTGGTGAGGAAGCCTGGGGTGGTCTCGGCCGGCACCTCGGCCTCGGTCGTGGCGATCGTCGTCGACTGCATGCCGACGGGCCCGAGCACGCGCTCCTCGAGCAGCGACGGGTAGCTCTCGGCGCCCGACGCGTTGACGAGGGCCGTGCCGAGGAGCGCCACTCCGAGATTCGAGTAGACGGGGCCCTGCGCGGGGTCGACGGGAGCGGAGGCCGCGTCGGCGATCATGGCCTCGCGCGTCTGCGGGCCGTAGGGGTTGCCTCCGGAGAGGGAAGCCGCGAGCGACTCGATGGCGAAGGCCGGGCCGAGGCGCGGGAGGCCGGAGCTGTGCTGGGCGAGGCTCGCGAGCGTCACCTCACCGGCCGGAGTCCCTTCGAGCTCGGGGATGTGCGTCGAGAGCGGGTCTTCGGCGCCCACCTCTCCGCGTTCGATCGCATCGGCGAACAGCGCGGCGGTGAAGGTCTTCGTGACCGAACCCAGCTCGTAGAGCGTCTCGTTAGTGGGCACTGGCCCGTTGCGGCCATCACCCGTCTTGCCCACCCCGGCCCACGTCGTGCTCTCCGGTGTGACCTCGGCGACGACGACGGAGCGGAAGCCGCCGTGCCCGCCCACCGCATCCACGACCCTGGCCGCGAGCGCCTCATCGCCGGCGACCTGCGTGCCGAGCGACTGACGCTGCGGGCCGACCACCATGCCGAGCACCACCGCGACGATCCCTGCCACGAGTGCCGTGATGACGAGGATGCGCTTCGCCGGACCTCTCGGTGCTTCTGCGATCTGCGGCGCCCCGGCAGGGTGCTCCTGCTGACGTTCGTGTGACATTCGCTTCCCCAGTTCTCGGCCGTGTTCCTGTCCCGTCCTCCAACGCTATGGGCAGCCACCGACACCGGCCTCGGCCGTGGGCGGGAGATGCATCCGCCCCACGTGGGAGATGCGGCGAGCAGCCGAACCCGTCGCATGGCGTCGCCCGAGCGCGCTGCGGCGCTCGGCGTGGCAAGATCGGGGGATGAAGATCCTGTCGATCCAGTCGTCGGTCGCCTACGGGCACGTGGGCAACTCGGCCGCCGTGTTCCCGCTGCAGCGCCTCGGACATGAGGTGTGGCCGGTTTCGACGGTCGTGTTCTCGAACCACACGGGCTACGGCGCGTGGCGCGGTCCGCTCCTTCCTGCGTCCGATGTGCGCGACGTCATCCTCGGCATCGAGGAGCGCGGCGCGCTCGCCCAGGTCGACGCGGTGCTGTCTGGCTACCTGGGTGGCGAGGAGATCGTGGATGTCGTCGTCGACGCGGTCAAGCGCACCAAGGAGCTCAACCCGGCGGCGAGCTACACGTGCGACCCCGTCATGGGCAACGCGAAGTCGGGCTGCTTCGTCGCTCCTGCGATCCCGGAGCTGATCCGTGAGCGGGTCGTGCCGGTCGCCGACATCCTCACCCCCAACCAGTTCGAGCTGGGTTTCCTCACGCGCACGACACCCGCGACGATCGAGGAGACCCTCGACTCGGTGCAGCGCGCCCGCGACCTCGGGCCGCGCACGGTGCTCGTCACGAGCGTCGAGCGACCCGACCGACCTGAGGGCACGATCGAGATGATGGCCGTCGACGATTCGGGGGCGTGGATCGTGCAGACCCCGTACCTGCCGTTCAAGGCGAACGGCTCCGGCGATGTCACGTCGGCCCTCTTCACGGCGCACTACCGCACGTCGGGCTCGGCAGCCGAGGCACTCTCCGCGACCGTCTCGAGTGTCTTCGATCTGCTGCAGACCACGCTCGACTCCGGCGAGCGCGAGCTGCAGATCGTCGCGGCTCAGGATGCGTTCGCGAACCCGCGCATGCAGTTCGAGGTGCGCGAGATTCGCTAGACAGCTGACGCGCGTCCGGGTACCCGCGCGCGCCCGGGCTGTCCTTCGCGTCCGAAGTTGTGGCGAAGTGCATCCGGTCGACGCCCGGACAGCACTCCGCCACAACTCTCGAGCCCCGAACCGCCGGGCCGGCCGGCGCCCGCCGTCCTAGACGCGCGTCCCGCCCTGCATGACCCAGTCGAGGCGCGACTCGGCGAGCACGCTCACGTCGTCGAGCGGGTCGGTGGATGCGGCGATCAGGTCGGCGTGTGCGCCCGGCGCGATCACGCCGAGCTCACCTTCGCGCTGGAGCAGGCGGGCGGCCGTGGTCGTCGCGCTGCGGATGATGTCGATGACGGGCATGAACTCGGCGCGCACCTCGAACTCGCGGGCCTGGTGGCGCTGCATGCCGCCGAGCAGGTCGCTGCCGTAGCAGAGGTTGACGCCGCCCTTGTGGGCCTTCTCGAGCGCGACCTTGCCGCCTTCGAGCACGTCGGAGACCTTCACCCAGTTGTCCTGCGGCAGGCCGTGCTCGCGGCCTTCCTCCATGAGCGCCCAGTAGGTGACGAGGTTCATGGTGAGGTAGGCGTCGTGCTCGAGGAAGAGCTCGATCGACTCGTCGTCGAGAAGGTTGCCGTGCTCGATGCCGCGCACGCCTGCCCGGAGGGCGCGGTTGATGGCGCGCGCGGTGTAGGCGTGTGCGGTCACGTAGCGGTTGGCGGCGGTCGCCTCCTCGACGACGGCCTCGATCTCCTCGACGGAGAACTGCGTGGAGTCGACGCGGTCGGTGGGCGAGGCGACTCCGCCACCGGCCATGATCTTGATGTGGTGCGCGCCGCGGCGGATCTCGTCTCGGGCCGCGTGCCGGACGGCGGAGATGCCATCCACGACCCTGCCGATGTGGGAGCACGTGTACTCGCCGTCATGGCTGTCGCGGCCCCGCGATCGCGGGTCGCCGTGCCCGCCGGTCTGCGAGAGCGCCTTGCCGCCGAAGAAGAGCCGTGGGCCTCGCACGAGGCCGTCGACCTGCGCGTCGTGCAGGCCGAAGTCGGCGCCGGCGACGTCGCGCACGGTCGTGAAGCCGCGGTCGAGCATCTCGCCCATGAGCTTCGCCGCCTGGAGCGCGACGTAGTTCGGCGATTCCTCACCCATCGAGGGCAGGTCTGCCGTGTGGGCGGTGACGTGCACGTGGCAGTCGATGAGGCCGGGCAGGAGGTATCGACCGGCTGCGTCGAGCTCCTCGACGCCGTCCTGCGCTTCGATCTGGCCACCGACCCGCTCGAAGCGCCCGTCGCGGATCGAGAGGTCGCCCGTGCGGTACTCCCCCGCGTCGACGTCGAGCCACGTGGCGTTGCGGATGATCAGGTTCGAGGTCATGCGGATGCTCCCTGCTGCTCGGCGCTCTCCACGCCGGTGTCGATGATCTGCACGGCGCGTTCCTGCGCCGTCGGCGTGTAGGTGCCCTCCGGGGCGCACATGTTGACGGTGGCGAGCGGGGTGCCGTCCGGGCCCGGGCCCAGGATGGGCACGTTGAGGATGGAGCCGCAGCCGAGGGCCTTGATCGTGCTCGCGTCGTCGAAGATGCGGTCGAGGTCTGCCGGGGTGGCACCGAGGAACGGCTCCCCCGAGTCGCGGCAGGCGGCGACCCAGTCTGGGGACACCTGCGTCGCGACCTGCTTCGTGCCGCCGACCGGGTACTCGTCGGCGTGCGACGAGTAGATGCGCTCCATGACGGCCCCGCCCTCGGTGAAGCGAAGGACCGTGAACAGCACGACCCCCACCTCCTGCTCGATCGTGTGGTGGATGCCCGCCCAATCCACCGCTTCCAGTGCCACCTCGCTGTTCCGTCCGAGTTCTCCGTTGCGCACTCGTTCTCCATTCGGGGTCATGCGTTGCTCTCCTTCTTCTCGATTGCCTGCTTGTCCGTGCCCTTGCCGCTTCCCGTGATGTCCTCGAGCGAGCGCCCGGCGGTGCGGACGGCGAAGAGGAGCGTGCAGGCGACGCCGATGACGAGCACGGTCGTGGTCATGCCGAACACTCCAACGAAGCCCCACTGGGCGGCGAAGGTGCCGATGATGATGGGGGCCGTGATCGAGCCGATGCGGCCGAACGACGAGCTCATCCCGACGCCGGTCGCGCGCAGCCAGGTCGGGAAGACCTCCGGCGTGTAGGCGTAGACGCCGGCGTAGGTGCCGTTGAGGAAGAACGAGAGGACGATGCCGGCGACCGTGACCATGATCGGGTCGTTGGCCTGGCTCATCCACAGTGCCGCACCGGCGGAGCCGATGAGGTAGAGCGCGATCGTGAACTTCCTGTCGAGCTTCTCGTTGAGGTACGCGGCGCTGAAGTAGCCGGGGATCTGTGCGAGGTAGATGTAGAGCGAGTACGTGAAGCTCGTCGTGACGTCGATGCCGCGGTCGACGAGGAGCGTCGGGATCCAGGTGAAGAAGCCGTAGTAGGAGAACGTGATGACGAACCAGATGAGCCAGGTCGTCGCCGTGATGCGCCACATCGTGCGGCCCCACAGGAACTTGACGGCCTTGATGAAGCCGAACTTGACGGGTGCTTCCTCTTCTGGCGCGTTCGGGTCGACGGCCGGGAGGTCCTTGCCGGTGGATGCGCGCACTCGGTCTTCGAAGCTCGCGACCACGGCTTCCGCTTCCGCGTGCCTGCCGACGCTGGCGAGGTAGCGCGGCGATTCGGGGAGCGAGCGTCGCCACCAGAGGAGCATGACGATGGGCAGGAAGGTGAGGACCTGCGCCCAGCGCCAGCCATCCTCTGAGGCGGGGACGACGAAGCGCCCGATGAGTGCGGCGGCGACGAACCCGAAGGAGAAGAACCCGGCGAGCGTGCCCACGAACCAGCCGCGTCGGTGCTTGGGCACGAACTCGGAGAGGAAGGGCGCGATGATGGCGCTCTCGGCTCCGGCTCCCATTCCGGCGAGGATGCGCATGAAGAGGAAGATCTCGAAGTTCCAGGAGAGGGCCGCGACGAGGGATGCGACCGCGTACAGCACCAGCGACCACATCATGACCTTCTTGCGGCCGATCTTGTCGCCGAGGTAGCCGGCGAGGAGGGCCCCGAAGAGGAACCCGAAGGGGGCGGCGGAGCCGACGAGGCCGAGCTGCGCGGCCTCGAGGCTGAAGACGTCGCGGACGCTCGGCATGAGGAAGGCGACGATCGCGCCGTCCATGCCGTCGAAGGTGTAGCCGAGCCCGCCGATGAGGAGGAGCGCGTAGTGGGGTTTGCTGATCGGCAGGCGATCGAGCCGTGCTGTGAGTGACAACGGGGTCTCCTGAGGGATCGGAACGTCGGTGTTCGAGAAAGCATGATCCAGCCGCATCCATCATGCAACAGAGATTGCAGAAATGTAACCCGCGCGAAATCTCTTGCAGGATTGTCCGGGGAACCGACCCGCGGCACGCAACCCCCAGCGGATCCGTGCTGAAATGAACACATGCCAGCCGTCGAACCGCCCACCGACGACGAGACGCGACTCTCCCCCGACGCGTGGCTGCGGGGCGTCCTCGCCGGCAGCAACCTCGGCCCCACCAGCCAGAAGCTGGCGAACTACCTCGTCACGAACATCAACGCCGCCAGCTACGCACAGGCCGCCGAGATCTCAGCGTCGGCGAGGGTGAGCGCATCCACGACGACGCGCCTCGCCCAGCAGCTCGGCTTCAAGGGCTGGCCGGACCTGCAGCAGGCCCTGCGCACCCGCTACCTCGCACAGCTGTCGATGGTCGACATCGCCGAGATCCACGGCCTCACGGACACTCCGTTCCAGAACGCGCTGCGCAACGACGCCGCACTCCTCGCAGCCACGATGCGCGACATCGACGACGTGGCGATCGCCCGCGTCGCGTCGGCCGTGCAATCGGCGAAGCGCGTGCACGTCACGGCGATGGGCAGCTTCGCCGCCGTCGGCCAGGCGCTCGTCCACAACCTGCAGATCGCCGGCTATCACGTGCACGCGCTCCTCGACCGCGACAGCGCGCTCTCGAACAGCGTCGCCCAGATGGGCGCCGGGGACCTGCTCATCGTGTGCAGCTACTGGCGGCACTACCGCACCATCGTGGCGGCCGCCAACGCCGCCCACCGGCAGGGCGCGACGGTCGTGGCACTCACCGACTACCTGCCTCCGCAGCTCGAGGGCGCAGTGGACGACCTCATCAAGATCCCCGCAGAAGGCACGTCGTTCTTCCCGTCGCTCACCGTCCCCATGGCGGTGCAGCAGGGCCTCGTCGCAACGCTCGCGCAGCTCGACCCAGAGGCCACCAAGGTGCGCATCGACGCCGCCGAGCGGTTGTGGAACGAGCTCGACATCCTCATCGACCCTCGCGCAGCCGAGTAGGCACGAGGTCTTCGAAGGTCGCACTCACCAGAACGCCACCGTCGAACCGCTCAGACACGGCATCCTGCGTGCTTGGATGACGCCCATGACCGCACCCGCCGCGCCTGCCCCCGGCGCCCACGCGAACGAACCGCACGACGCGTCCATCCACGGCCGCCTGAACTGGCTACGCGCCGGAGTCCTCGGCGCGAATGACGGCATCGTGTCGGTCGCGGCGCTCGTCGTCGGCGTGGCCGGGGCCACCACCGCGACGCCCGCGATCCTCACGGCGGGGGCCGCGGGACTCGTGGGCGGCGCGATCTCGATGGCGCTCGGCGAGTACGTGTCCGTCAGCAGCCAGAGCGACAGCCAGCACGCGCTCATCGCGAAGGAGCGTCGCGAGCTCGAGGAGGAGCCCGAGGAAGAGCTCGCCGAGCTCGCGGGCCTCTACGAGCAGAAGGGGCTGACTCCGGAGACCGCGCAGCAGGTGGCCATCGAGCTCACGGCACGAGACGCGCTCGCCGCCCATCTCGAGACCGAGCTCGGACTGAGTGAGGAAGCCGTCGCGAGCCCGCTCGCCGCGGCCGGCGCATCCGCACTCGCCTTCACGACCGGCGCACTGCTGCCATTGCTGTCGATCCTGCTCCTGCCCGAGAGCATCCGAGTGCCAGGGACCTTCGCCGTCGTACTGCTCGCCCTAGCAGCGACCGGCTACTTCAGCGCTCGCATCGGGCAGAGCCCACCCTTGCGACCGACGATCCGCGTCGTCGCCGGAGGCGCGCTCGCGCTCGGCGCGACGTTCCTGATCGGCTCGCTGCTCGGCACCTCCGGCGTGGTCTGAGCCTCAGAACATGGGGTGGTCGTGGATGCTCGTGGCCGGCACCTGCTGGAGCACGTCCCAGTGCTCGACGATGCGGCCACCCGCGAAGCGGTAGATGTCCGCAACGGCCGCGTCCGGGGCTCCGGGGCGGGAGGCACGCACGTGCACCATCGCCAGGTCGCCGTCGACGATGATGCGCTCGACGCTGAACGTCGCATCCGGTGACCCGTCGGACTTCGGCGTGAGCGCCTCGACGGCAGCCGCGGGCCCGTCGGCGATGTTCGGGTTGTGCTGGCGGTAGTCGGCGGAGACCAGGGAGTCGAAGGCCTCAGCCACGCGCTTGCGCGTATAGAACAGCTCGACGAAGTGCTCGAATGCGGCGCGGTTGTCAGTCATCGGTGGGGTCACGACCTTCGGTTCGCGGGGCGCGCCGGTGCCGACGCTGGCGATTCCAGCTTGGCGGCCGACGGCCCGAAGCGCACATCACGGGTGCGGATGCGCGGCATCAGCGCCGCGAGCACCGCCCCCGCTCACCCCTTCGGATGAAACGGGACACCGCAGGCGTCCACGTCGCCCTCCCCAACCGGAATCGCCCCTAGCTTGGTGAGCATGCTCCGAATCCTCGATCGCCTCTCCACCGCCCGACTGCGCTGGCTTCTCGAGCCCGCGGTGGGTGCGCTCTTCGTCGCACTGTGGTGTTTCGCGGAGGTTGGGCGGTGGAACAGCCACCTGCCGTTCTACGCGGCACCGGTCATCTACGGCGTTGCCATCGGCATCTCGCGACGCTTCCCGCGGGTCGCCCTGGGCATGGGGCTGCTGGTCCCGGTCCTGCAGCTGTCGGGGATGCTGCCCATGGCCTCGGCAAACGATTGGCCCGTGCACCTCGCCATGCCCCTCATCGTGTTCCTCGTTACCGTTCGCTCGCGAGGCGCACTCACCTGGGGATCGCTTGCAGCAGGCGTGGCCCATGCGGCCGGTCTCGCGTTCATGCTGGTCTACCTCGGGCAGTGGCTGCTCTGGACCGGGAGCTACGGAGCCGGTGTCGAACGCTACTCCGCGAGCGGCGAGCTGTTCTTCCAGGACGGTGCCCAGGATATGGCGCGCAACCTGGGCCTCGGAGAGATCGACCTGACCATGCAGGAGAGCATGGTGCAGCTGATGACCGGGCCAGACGGACAGATCGCCGGCGTGACGGTCGCGCCACCCATGCCCGAGCTCCTGCTCTCGTCGGCTGCCCAGCTGGCGCTGGTGTTCGTCGCGTTGACCGTCCTGGCCTGGGCACTCGGCACCTCGACCCAGTTCGCGATCAAGTGGGCGCGCGAACGCGCCATGCGCACCGCGTTGACGGAGGAGCTGTCTGCGTCCTCCACGGAGGTCCTCGTGCTGCACGAACGGTCCCGCATCGCTCGCGAAGTGCATGACGTGCTCGCGCACTCGCTGACCGTGACGATCTCGATGGCGGATGGCTCTAGGCTGCTTCGCGAGTCGCGCGGCGAACCCGCCGACGACCTGCAGAAGATCGCCGACAACGCTCGGAGCACGCTCCTCGAACTGCAGGGCCTCCTCGAGGACATCGGCGGGGCGGGCTCAGCCCCGCAGCCGAAGCTCGATGAGCTGGGCGCCCTCATCGATCAGGCCTGCGACGCCGGGCTCGAGGTCGAGCTGCGACACCTCGGCGAACGCAAGCGGCTCTCCCAGGTGCAGGAGCTGAGCGTGTTCCGGATCGTGCAGGAGAGCCTCACGAATGCGATGAAGCACGCGGGCTCCGAAGCGTCGGCAACGGTCTCCCTCGAC
The DNA here is from genome assembly GCF_002931215.1 of Pseudoclavibacter sp. Z016. NCBI lineage: Bacteria > Bacillati > Actinomycetota > Actinomycetes > Micrococcales > Microbacteriaceae > Pseudoclavibacter > Pseudoclavibacter sp. Z016. The sequence goes on along the minus strand of NZ_PSTU01000023.1, from coordinate 9,682 downwards.
TGGCGCGGCGCCGGGCTCTCCCTCAACATCGTCAGCACCGGGGCCAGCAGTTCGGGTTCCGCAGAGGATCCGCCGCAGCGCAGCGGCCTCGGGCTGACGGGAATGCGCGAGCGTGCGCGCCTCGCGGGCGGCTGGCTGACCGCGGGGGCCGAGCCGAGCGACGGCGAGGCGAAAGAGCGCCAGGTCTTCGTGGTGACGGCCTTCATCCCGACGCAGGACATCGTGCCGCGGGTCGCTGCGACCGAGGACACCCACCTCGCCGCCAGCCGCAAGGAGGACGCGCAGTGAGCGACGACACCGCCACCCAGCCCGTCGACATCTGCGCCGCTCGATCAGGCTCAGCCCCGCGCATCCGCATCGCCCTCGTGGATGACCAGGAGCTGTTCGTCTACGGCATGCGCATGCTCGTGGAATCTCAGCCCGACCTCGAGCTGGTCGGCACGGCGAGCGACGGCGAGGAAGCCGTGGAGCTCGTCGTCGGAGAACGCCCCGACGTGGTGCTCATGGACATCCGCATGCCCGGCCTCAACGGAATCGCCGCGACCAGGCGCATCCTGGAGGCGGCCCCGTACGCCGACGAGACGGGCCCGCGCCCGCGCGTCGTCATGCTGACCACGTTCAGGCAGGACGAGGCGGTGCTGCAGGCCATGCACAACGGCGCGAGCGCGTACGTCACGAAGGATGCGACGCCCGAGATGCTGCTGGACACGATCCGCGCCGTGCACGCGGGCGATGCCCCGGCGATGCCGGTGGGGCGCATCGCTCGCGGGGCGTCTCCGGCCCCGGAACCGACCGCGATCGCCCCACGCCCCGACGTCGCGATCGCCGCACTGTCCCCTCGAGAGCGGGAGATCTTCCTCCTCGCCGCGAAGGGGCTGCGCAACAGCGAGATCGCGGCCGCCGCGTTCGTGAGCGAGGCGACCGTGAAGACGCACGTCCGCAACGTGCTCGCGAAGCTCGAGCTGTCGAGCCGCGCCCAGATCGTCGTGTTCGCCTACGAGCACCGCCTCGTCACCGGGTAGCCCGCGCGCGGCTCACGCCGCCGGGTCGCCTGGCGCGGCTCCGCGTCACCGCCCCACTCATCCGCCTCTTCCTCCCCCCCGTCTCTGCAGCCGTCCGGCAAGATTGTGGCGGAGTGCTGCCCGAGAGCTCTCGAACAGCACTCCGCCACAACTCCCCGAGCATCCGTCCGCGTGCGACGGAGCGCGGGCACCCACTACTTCTCGTCGCAACGCTTGCGCCTCACTGCGACAACCGCGCCGAATCCCACGCTCACCGCGCCGAGTCCAGCGGTGACCGCGCCAACCCCCGGCCCACCCAGCCGCCGGTCCGCCATCTGCCACGCCCCATCCGCGGCTGCCCCCCATCCGCCGCTGCCTCGCAGCTGCCGCACCCGCCACTCCCCACCAGAGTTGTGGCAAAGCGCGGCGCGCGCGCTCACGAACAGCACCGCGCCACAACACTGCTCGGACTCCGGCGGTGGGATGCGGCGGCGCAGCGGTGGGATGCGGCGGCGCAGCGGTGGGATGCGGCGCCGCAGCGGTGGGATGCGGGACTCGCGGCGGCGGGCCCTACCTGTTGTCGAGCTTCCTGCGAGCGCTCGCGAGCGTCACGGCGATGCCGATCGCGATCGCGAGGGCGCTGATCGCCGCCACGAGCGCAGGCGACGAATCGACGCCGGTCTGCGCAAGCTCCCCGGTGGCCACTGGAGTCGAGGTCGCGCTCGTCGCCACGGGAGTGTGGGTCTCGACTCCGGGAACCGGCACCGCCGTCGGCGTGACCGGGACGGCTGTCGACGTCTGGGTCGGCGTCGGCGTCGGCGTCGGCGCGGGCAGCGCTGCGAGGAACGCGGCCGCGTCGACGAGCCCGGACCCGGCCGAGTCCGCGACGCTGACGAACTCATGGATGCTGCCGATAGGTTCGGCAGTTGCCGTGATCGCGGCCCGCAGCTCCTGCTCCGTGATGCCCGGGCGGAGCTGCATCCCGAGCGCCGCAACTGCTGCCGCTGACGGTGCAGCAGCCGAGGTGCCGGTGAACGAGTAGACGCCCTCAGCGCCCTGGACTGCGCTTCCGAAGAAGTTCGTCCAGCCTCCGTCGAGCGAGGTGAGCGTCGGCGCACCCGAGATGGGCTCGGGCAGCGCGTCTGTGCTCGGGAACGCTTCGAAGTACAGCGTCATGGGCCCGGTGCCGCTGAAGTTCTCGAGCTCCGTCGGTGTGGCAGCGTTGGCGGCCGCGACGCTGAACGCTCGGGGCGTGCCGGCGTGTCCGTAGATCGAGGGCCCGACGATGTCGCCGCCGGTGCCCGCGGAGTACTCGGCGGCCCGGAGGTAGCTGCTCGGGAAGATCGTCTTCACCCGCGGGTTGAGAGCCGGTACACCATCGCTGGTGTCTCGAACGATCGTGTAGTTGTAGTCGCCGCCGGTGGGCTGGAAGCCCGCGAGCTGCACGGGCGAGCCTGCCGCGGGGAGGGGGCTGCCCGCGACGAGCTCGCCGGCGGCGTCGGTGACGGCGACCACGAGGCGGCTGGTGGCGGCCCCAGCGGGTTCAGCCCACTGCAACATGAACAGGGCGTTGACGTCGTAGGCGGCGAGGTCCGGGTAGGTCAGCGTGTTCGTGGGGTCCTCGCCCGCGCCCGGGTCGAAGTCCATGCAGTCGGCGCTGGTGATGTCGAACTGGTCGAGGTTCTCGGCGACAGCAGCCGGGCAGGCCGTCGGCCGGTAGGCGGGTGCCTCCCATGAGGAGATGACGCGACCTTCGCTCTCGCCGAGGCTGCCGACGATCGTGTCGTTGCCAGCGGCGGTGAAGAAGGGGATGCCGAGCGCAACCGCATCGTTGACGGAGTTGGCGGCGACTCCGTCCTGGAACATCGTCTCGTCGTAGTATCCGAGGTCGTCGACGATGATGTCGGCCCCGGCCTCTGAGAGACGTTCGACGGCGTTTGCGAAGCCAGCCTGCCCTCCGCTGCCGGACGCGAACAGCAGCGTCGAGCCGGGTGCGATGGAGTGGACCAGCTGGGCCATGCCGCGCCCCTCGTCGGTGCTCGGGGCCGCGCTCTCGACCACGACCTCAACGGGTTGCGTGTAGCCGCACGGGTTGCCGGCTCCCGGGAGCAGGCCCGCGGCCACATCCTCGTCCGGTGTCGACGGCAGCGTCACGGTCGCATGGTCGTACGAGTCGGAGATGATCCCGATGCGCACCCCCTCACCATCCACGCCATACAGGTCTCGCGCGAGGGGAACATTGAGGGGCTCGGTGAGGTTGGCCGGCACCGCGCGGCAGGTGTCAGCGGATGCGCTGGGGTCCGCATCCGGTTCGGTGGTGGGTTCCACAGCGGGTCCCGTCGTCGGCTCCGCCGTCGGCTCCGTCGTCGGCTCCGCCACCGTCAGAGCGTTGGCCGCATCCCACGCGGAACCGCTGGACACCGGCGAGAGAGTCTCCTGCACCGACTGCACGTTCGCAAGCCCTGCGACGGCTTCGAGATTGCCCGCCGGAACCGTCGCTCCGATCACGAGGTACTTCGCGGCGACCGCGTCGATGGTGCCGAGCGCAGCGAGTGCGTCGATATCGGCGGCCAGCGGGGGTGTCGAGTAGTAGACGGTGACCGCGACGCTGCCGCCGCTCAGCTGCAGGCTCGCCGGGCCAGACTCCGGCAGCGCGAGCTGCGTCGGCGTGGCCGCTGCGAGCTGCTGTTCCGCTGCCGCAGGGTCAGCGGACACGTCGACGGCCGCCAGGGCGGTCAGCCTTCCCGACAGCTTGTCGCTGTCATCGGTCGCCGGGGCAGCCGACGCTGCTCCGACCCCGAATCCGCCGAAGACGAGTCCGGCAGCGACGACAGCAGCTGTGAGGCGCGGGAGAGTACGAGCAGAATTCACCAAGTCACCTCAGGGAGTAGGCACTGAAACAGGAGCGGGGGCTGGAACAGGAACTGATGGTGCTGATGGAACTGGAGCCAAGAATGGCAGATGCGGCGGCACTTCCGCTACTGGAAGGCGCGGGCGAAAGCGTGCACGCCTCGCCGAGATCCGCGGGCTCGTCGCGGGCCGGGAAACGCTGGCCTCGGCGGTCGCTGTCGACGCCGCCCAAGAGCCGCGCTCCTCCTCTTCCCGACTTGACACCGAGGTCCACACGAGCAAAAGTACAACTGGTACAGACCAGTGAGCAGGACCGAACAGACGGAGCGAGCAGAATGATCGTCAGCGCCGCGAACGTCATCACGCCGCACAGCCACCTCTCGCCCGGGTGGGTGCAGATCGAGGGAACCGTCGTGCAGCGTGTGGGCTCGGGGCGGCCCCCCGCGGACTCCGGCGACATCGTCGAACTCGGGGAAGCGACGATCGCGCCCGGCTTCGTCGATGGCCACGTGCACGGTGGAGGCGGCGCGGGGTTCGACGACGCCGGCGCGGGCGACGGACGCGGCGCACTCGCGGCGAAGACAGCGGTGCGCACGCATCTCGAGCAGGGCACCACCTCGCTCGTCGCGAGCCTCGTCACCGACGAGATCGGCGCGATGTGCGACTCGGTCGCGGCGCTCGCGACCCTCGTGGAGGAGGGCACCCTCGCGGGCATCCACCTCGAGGGGCCATGGCTGAGCCGCGAGCATCCGGGCGCCCACGCGCAGCAGCACCTCATCGAGCCGAACAGTCGCGATCTCGCTGCGCTGCTGGCGGCAGGGCGCGGGCAGGTGCGCATGGTCACGCTCGCACCCGAGCTGCCCGGTGGTCTCGACACCATCAAGGCGCTGACCGACGCCGGGGTCGTCGCCGCCATCGGACACACAGACGCCTCCTACGACATCGCCCGCGAAGCGCTCGACAACGGTGCAACGGTCGGCACGCACCTCTTCAATGCGATGCGCGGACTGCACCACCGCGAACCCGGCCCCGCCACAGCACTGCTCGAGCACCCGGATGCGGTGATCGAGCTCATCGCGGACGGCACGCACGTGCATCCTGCCGCCCTCCGTCTCGCCGCAGTCGCGAAGCCGCACCAGTTCATGCTCGTCACCGACGCGATGTCGGCGGCATGCATGCACGATGGCGATTACACGCTGGGCTCGCTCGACGTCGAGGTGCGCGGCGGAGTCGCCCGCCTCACGCAGGGCGGCGCGATCGCCGGATCGACGCTCACGATGGCGCGAGCGGTGCAGTACGCGGTGGCCGTGGCCGGACTGCCGCTCGTCGACGTGGTGCGGGCCGCGTCGACAACGCCGGCGACCGCCCTCGGCCTCGAGAAGGTCGGGTCGCTGCTGCCGGGATACTCGGCGGATCTCGTCGTACTGGACCAGTCGCTCGGCGTGCAGCGGGTCATGCGTCGCGGCGAGTGGATTCGCTGAGCGACGCCCGCCCCCACGCAGCGCTGGCCGCCGGCACTGCGGGCACCGCAGGCACCGCAGGCACTGCAGGCACCGCGCGCACCGCCCTGCCGCACCTGCCAGCGGTGATCCTGCCGTCCGTGCCACCTTCGCGCTGCGTCGGCGCGACCCCCGACATCCTGAGGCGCGTGATGGGTTTCGGCGACCGTGATGGGTTTTTACCCATCACCGGTCGGCAGAACCCATCACGCGTATCCGAGAAACCCATCAGCGTCGCGAAAACCCATCAGCGTCACTCGACCACGCGCGCCAGAGCAAGCGGCGGATGCGCCGCGGCCGCATCCCCGCCGAGAGGCGGATAGGCCGATAGGCCGATAGGCCGATAGGCCGACGATAAGCCGAGGTTTCCGCGACGCCACGTTCACGACGCCGACGGCAACGCCGACGGCGAGCCTCGTCGCAGCGGACGATAGGGCGCGGCGGCCGCCCTCGAGGGCTACGCCTCGGGCTGGACGCCGGCTCGGTGCTCGACCGTGTACCGGTAGTAGTCGGCCATGGTGAGCTCGGCGGCCGCGGCCTCGTCGATGACGATCGTCGCCCGGCGGTGCAGCTGCAGCACGGAACCCGGCCACATCGAGGAGACGGGCCCCTCGACCATCGCGGCGACCGCGCGCGCCTTCGACGCACCCTGCGCGACGAGCACGACACTGCGCGCGTCGAGGATGGTACCGAGCCCCTGCGTGAGGCAGTGCACCGGCACGTCCTCCGGCTTGTCGAAGAAGCGTGCGTTGTCGGTGCGTGTCTTGGGGGCGAGCGTCTTCACGCGCGTGCGGGAGGAGAGCGAGGACGTGGGCTCGTTGAATCCGATGTGTCCGTTCGCCCCGATGCCGAGGAGCTGCACGTCGACGCCTCCAGCGGCGGCGATCTTGGCCTCGTAGTCCTCGCAGGCGGCGTCGAGGTCGGCCGCGAGGCCATCCGGCACGTGCACCCGCGCGGGGTCGAGGCCGAGCGGCTCGACCACCTCGCGGCCGACCACGGCGTGGTACGACTCGGCGTGCGACCTGGCGATGCCGACGTACTCGTCGAGGGCGAATGCGCTCACTCGGCTGAAGTCGAGGCCTTCAGCGCGTCGGGCGGCGAGCGAGCGGTAGGTCTCCAGGGGGCTGGAACCGGTGGCGACGCCGAGCACCGCTTCCGGATTGCCCGCGACGACGTCCGCGATTCGTCCAGCTGCAAAGGCGCCGACCTCTGCCGGCCCGGCCATGATGACAACTTCCATGCGCTGCTCCTAGAGATCGAAGGCGATCGGGGCGCCTCAGTCCAGTCTGGACGTGCGGCCGGATCGGCGAGGCGTGTTGCGCATCACAATACCGGGAAACCGATGCGTGGTCTAGTCCACCAGGGGCAGCGGGGTGGGCTGCCGATCCGGCAGCCCACCCCGCTGATCAGAGCGCGAACTCAGTCCTGGCGCAGCCTCAGCTCGACGTCGCCACCCCCGAGCACGATGACCGGAGTCACGGCAGGATGCCCAGCCGCGCGGATGGCGTCGAGGTCGAACCGCAGGAGTGGCGCGCCCTCCACGACCTCGTCGCCGACAGCGACAAGCGTCTCGAATCCCTCACCCTTCATCTCCACGGTGTCCACACCGACGTGGACCAGCAGCTCGGTGCCATCACGGAGCTTCAACGCGACCGCGTGACTCGTCGGGAAGATGTGCGCGACGGTGCCGTCTGCCGGCGCCCACACGGTGTCGCCCGTGGGCTCGACCGCGACCCCAGAACCCATGATCCCCTGGGAGAACGTCGCATCCGGAACCTCGGAGAGCGGAACGACGCGACCGGCAACCGGCTGGCGCACGGTGAGCACGGTCTTCGTGGCGACGCCACCCTGCGAAGGCGCGGCCACCGTGGCATCCGCCACCGCGACGGGCGCGGAAGGCGCCTCGACTCGGCCTGCGATGAGGTCCTCCATCGCATCCTTCACGAACTGCACCTCGAGGCCGTAGATGACCTGCACCGACTTTCCGCCCGGCTTCATGATGCCGGCAGCACCAGCACGGCGGATGGCCGCATCATCCACCTTCGACACGTCGGCGATCTCCATGCGGAGCCGCGTGGCGCAGTTGTCGAGCTCGAGCACGTTGTCCTTGCCGCCGAGCCCCTTGAGGATCGCGGATGCCTGGTTGAGGAACTTCGACGACCCTGTCGATGTCTCATCCACTTCGACTTCCTCGTCTTCGCGACCCGGCGTCTTCAGGTCGAAGCGCTTGATGATGAAGTAGAACGAGACGAAGTAGATGACGAACCAGATGGCGCCGGCCAGGAAGATCGCCCACGGATTCTGCGCCAGGGGGTTAACCCAGCCGAGCATGAGGTCGATGAACCCGCCGGAGAACCCGAAGCCCATGCGCACCGGCAGCAGCGCCATGATGAACATCGAGATGCCGGTGAAGATCGCGTGGACCACGTACAGCGCTGGCGCGAGGAACATGAACGCGAACTCGAGCGGCTCGGTGACGCCGACGAAGAACGACGCGAAGGCGCCGGACAGCAGGATGCCCGCGGTGACCTTGCGGCGGTTGGTCTTGGCCGTGAGGTACATCGCGAGCGCCGCACCGGGCAGACCGAACATCATGATCGGGAAGTAGCCGGTCATGTACTGGCCGGTGACGCCTGCCGTGCCCGTGCCGTTCAGGAAGTTGCCGAGGTCGTTGATGCCGGCGACGTCGAACCAGAACACCGCGTTGAGCGCGTGGTGGAGGCCGAGCGGGATGAGCAGGCGGTTGAAGAAGCCGTAGAGGCCGGCGCCGACCGGGCCGAGCCCGACCATCCACTCACCGAACGAGACGAGGCCGCCGAACAGCACCGGCCACACGAAGTAGAGCACGAGTGCGACGACGAGGGATGCACCGGTCGTGACGATCGCGACGGAGCGCTTGCCCGAGAAGAACGACAGGGCGGCCGGCAGCTGGACGTCCTTGAACTTGTCGTAGCAGTACGCGCCGATGAGACCGCAGATGATGCCGACGAAGGCGTTCTCGATGCGCCCGAAACCGATGTTGACATCCTCAACCGGGATGCCCTGCAGCGTCGCGACCGTCTCAGGGCTGAGGAGCCGCGTGACGACGAGCCACGACACGAGCCCCGCGAGCGCGGCGGTACCGTCTGGCTTCGATGCCATTCCGATTGCCACGCCGAGCGCGAAGAGCAGGGGCAGGTTGTCGAGCAGCGCGCCACCTGCAGCGGTGAAGAAGGCCTGAACGAAGTTCTCGCCTGCCGTGTTGAGGATCCAGTACCCGATACCGGACAGGATCGCCGCTACCGGCAGGACAGCCACCGGCAGCATGAGCGACTTGCCGAGTTTCTGGAGATATTTCATGGCGTGACTCCATGGTCAAAGGAAAAGTTAGGGGGACTCTACTTGGAAAATCCGCCCTGGTATAGACCAGAGTTCGCCGGTGGTTCGGTTTGCGTCAGGAGAAGGGCAGCGTGAGGCGCTCCTGGAGCGGGAACGTGAGCTCGAAACGATCCGCGGGGAACGTCGCACGCGAGTACGACATGGGCAGGCCGCGGGCGATCGCGGCGCGAGTGAGACGCAGGACCGGGTAGCTCGCGGCGATGCCGAGCACCTCGATCTCCTCGGGGCTCGGCAGCGTGGCCGTGACGACCTCGACCCCCTCCGTCGGCAGCAGATCGAGCGTCTCGAGCATCTCGTAGAGGCTCCCCTTGGCCGTCTCCTCGTCGAGCTGCGGCACCAGGGCCGCGGGCAGCCACTCATCCTCGAGCGCGAGCGGACGGTCATCGCCGAGGCGCAGCCTGCGCAGGTGGATGGTCTCAGCTTCCGGCGGGAGCTGCAGGTGCTCTTCCACCTCGGCCGGGCGCTCCGTGCTCCGAACGAACGAGAGCACCCGCGTCTCGGCGCGCATCCCGTGCTCGCGGACGGCGCTCGCGAACGACCGCAGCCGAACCTGCAGGGAGACGGGCGGGGCGAGCTTCTCGGTGCCGATACCGCGTTTCGTGCGGACGAGCCCCTCACGCTCGAGGACATCGATCGCCGCCCGGACGGTCATGCGAGCCACCCCCAGCTGCGCTGAGAGCGTGCGTTCCGACGGCAGCAACTCGCCCGGGGAGAGCGATGCGGCGAGGGCGCGAACGCCCTCGAGAGCTGTTGAACCACTGACGCGTGCCATCCCGCCAGTATCCCATCGCGTCCGGGCCCGGATACGACGGCTGCGGCGGCACGGCTCGGCACGCCCTTGGCTCGGCTCGCGGTCTCACCGCCCCGAAGAGGTCACTTTCCGCCCATCCCCAGCCCTCGGAAGGGCGGAAAGTGACCTCTTCGGGGCGGTGAGACCGCGAGCCGAGCCAAGGG
>NZ_PSTU01000022.1:0-66006 GCF_002931215.1 Pseudoclavibacter sp. Z016 | reverse complement strand
CGCCCGCCCCCGCCCAGGGCTGAGTTGTGGTCGTCAAGACCGCTTTCGAGCGACCACAACTCAGCTCCGGGCGGCCGAGCGCGGCGAGGACCACCGGTCGGTCCTGCGCGCGGTCATCGCCGCGGACGGGTGCGGATCGCACGTATCCTGGAGCCGTGACCCCAGAGCTCGCGCGCGCCGAGTCGCTCATCGCGACCATTCCGGATTTCCCCGAAGCGGGCATCCAGTTCCGTGACATCACCCCACTCTTCGCCGACCGCGCCGCCTTGCGCACCGCCGTCGACGCCGTGATCGAGCCCTTCGACGGCACCTTCGATGTCGTCGCGGGCGTCGAGGCGCGCGGGTTCCTGCTCGCCGGCGCCATCGCCAACGCCGCGGGTGTCGGCCTCATCCCCATCCGCAAGGCGGGGAAGCTGCCCCGACCCGCGGCGTCGATCACGTACGACCTCGAGTACGGGTCGGACAGCCTGGAGGCGGCGCAGGACCTGCCGGCCGGCACCCGCGTCCTGCTCGTCGACGACATCCTCGCAACGGGTGGCACCCTCCGTGCGGGCCAGGAGCTCCTCGAGCGGCTCGGCTACGCGCTGGCGGGCACGGCAGTCCTCATGGAGCTCGTCGACCTCGACGGGCAGCAGGTCGCCGGCCCCGTGCACAGCCTCTTCGAGGTCTGAGACGCAACTCGCCCCGCGGCGCCTCCGAGCCGTGACAGGCCCGAAACATGGGCTGGCTAGCGTTGCGAGCATGTCCCTTCTTGTCACCCACGCGCGCCTCATCACGATCCCAACGGGTTCCACGGATGCCGGTTACATCGAAGACGGATGGATGCTCGTCGAAGACGGCCGCATCGCCGCGATCGGGAGCGGGACGCCGTCCGTCACCGCCGACGAGACGATCGACGTGGCCGGCAGATTCGTCGCCCCCGGCTTCGTGTCGAGCCACTCGCATCTCTTCACGAGCGGCCTCAGGGGCCTCGGCGTCGCCGACACCCTCTACGGCTGGTGCGACTCCATGCTCGGCACGACCGCCCACATGACGCCGGAGCAGCTGTACTGGTCGACCATGCACGGCTCGCTCGACTTCCTTTCCAACGGCGTCACGACCGCATACAACTTCACCGACCCGTTGCAGGCGTGGGAGTCGATGGTCGACGGGAAGCGAACGGGAACCGCGGGCATGCGCCCCCTCGAGTACCACTACCGCCAGGCGGACGGCACGCTCGATTCCGGCATCCGCTTCGTCGACGCCTCGGGGATGGATGCGACCGTCGGCAGCGATGACGAGATCTTCGACCGGCTCCAGGCGGAGGTCGCCCACACGAGGGCCATGGACCCGGCGTACGCCCTCGGCTCGTCCATCATGGGCCAGGTGCAGTGGTCGCCGCGAGCCGATGCCGCCGACCTCGAAGCCGAGGCCATGCGTCGCTTCGGCATCACGAACCAGGCGCACTTCCTCGAGTCGCCAGAGGCCGTCGAGCACCAGCAGTCGAAGTTCGCCCTGTACCGGGATGCTGGGGCCCTCGAGCTTGGCCTCATGTTCGGGCACTTCATCCAGACCACGCCGGAGATCATCGCGGAAGCAGCTGCCCGCGGGGCGAGCATGTCCTGGCAGCCGGCCTCGAACGGACGGCTCGCCTCGGGCGTCGCGCTCGTGCCGGAGATGCTCGAGCTCGGCATGAAGGTCGGCGTCGGCCTCGACGACCAGGCCTGCACCGACGTGAGCGACCCGTGGCAGAACATGCGCATGGGCATCTACATGCAGCGCTCGCGCACGAAGGATCCCCTGTCGATGATGCCCGAGCTGATGCTGCGCCTCCACACGCTCGGCGGGGCCGAGATCATGGGAGTCGCCGACCGGGTCGGCTCGCTGGAGGTCGGCAAGTTCGCCGACTTCGTGATCGTCGACCCGCGCTCCCCCGACGTCGGGCCGCTCTGGCACCCCGTGCGGTCGTACGTGCTCGCGATGAGCCCGCGGAACCTCAAAGCCGTCTACGTGGGCGGTCAGCTCGTGAACCGCGACGGCGCATCCACGAACCCCCTCGCCGAGGAGGCGTCGGCGAGGCTCCACGAGCTGCCGGCGGCGATCATCCCGCTGCGCGGCCACCCGCACTGAACGACGTCGCGGCCGGGAGGATGCTCCCGGCCGCGAGGTTCGAGCGAAGGCGGCTCAGCGCTGGGAGACGCCCATCCCCATGCGGTCGAGGACGATGTTCTCGACGATCTGCACGAGGTTGTACGACACCAGCGTGATGATGGTGATGAGCGCGATCGAGGTCCACAGCTCGGCGAACTGCGCCTGCGCGTTGAACTTGAGGATCGCCCCGCCGATGCCCGTCCCGGTCGAGAGCCATTCGGCGAGCAGCGCACCGGTCACGGCTCCCGGCACGGAGACCCGGGCGGCGGCGAAGATCGACGGGAGCGCCCCGGGCAGGTTGACCTTCGTGAGGCCCGCGAGCCGGCCGCCGCCGAAGACGTGCACGACGTCGAGGCTCTCCTGGCTGGCACGGCTGAGGCCGAACAGCACGCTGGCGAGCGCTGGGAAGAGCACGACGATCGTCCCGATCACCGCCACGGAGGCCGTCGTCCCTCGGCCGGTCATGAGGATGATGACGGGTGCGATGGAGACGAGCGGGATGGTGCGCAGCAGGAGCACAAGCGGCATGACGCCGGCCTCGATGGCTCTGGAGAGGCTGAAGGCGATCGCCAGGACGATGGCGACGGCCATGCCTGCGACGAAGCCGAGCGCCGAGTCCATGAGCGTCTGCCCCACGAGGGGGAACATCTGCGCGCGGTGCTCGGCGGCGTCCTCGCCCACGAACAGGAACTGCCACACGTCGAGCGGCCCCTTCGCGATGAACGAGGAGATGCCCGTGAGGCTCACCACCGCCTGCCAGAGCAGGAGGAGCACGAGCAGCGTGATGCCGGCGGAGCCCAGCGAGCGGAGCACCGTCTTCCGGAGCGCGCTGCGCCGCTCGCGCGCGATCCGCGTCTCGGCGGCGTGCTCGGCCGTCGTCGCTGTCTGCTTGTCCTGCACGATCACGGTCATCGCACTGCCTTCCCTGAGACCCACGGCGTGATGAAGCGGATGACCAGCCCGAACAGCCCGTACGCGGCGAGCGCGAACACGGCGCACAGCAGGAACACCGACCAGACGCCGGCGGAGTCGAGCTGCCCCTGCAGGCGGATGAGGGTGGGCCCGACTCCCGCTGTGATGGAGCCGAGGTACTCGCCGAGCACGGCGCCGAGGAACGCCGAGGGGACGGCGATCTGGAGCGCGTTGAGGATGGCGGGCAGCGCGGCCACGAGACGGACCTTGCGCATCTGCATCCACGAGCCGCCGCCGAAGACGCGGACGACGTCGAGCGAGGCCTTGTCCGCGGACTTGAACCCGAGGATGGCGCCGACGACGGTCGTGAACACGCACACGAGGGCGGCGAGGAAGACGGCCGTCTCCGAGGGGTCGCCCGGGCTCTTCGCGCCGCCGAGCACCACGATGGAGATGCCGCCGACGGCGACGATCGGCAGGCAGTAGGTGACGACGGCGATCTGCGTGATCACGGTCTCCAGGCGGGGGAACACGAGCACGACGGTCGCCAGGAGCAGCGCGATGCCGTTGCCCCACACGTAGCCGATCGCCGCCGCGGTGACCGTCGGAGCGAAGACGCCCCAGGTGCCCGCGACGTTGCCCTGCACGAACAGCCAGTCGATGACGGCGAGCGGCGAGGGCACCGGCGTGAAGCTCGTGCCCTCCTGCGGCCGGAACGCCGTTGCAGACGCCAGCCACCAGATCGCGACGAGGGCGGCCCCGCCGATGAGCGCGGCGAGCCAGCCTGGGATGCGCTCCCTCGCCACCGTCACGCCTCGGCTTCTGCGTGCCCGTGCACGCCGAACAGCAGCTCGGAGGCACGGTCGACCAGCGCGTGGAACTCGGGAGTGCGCATCATCTCCGGGGTGCGAGGCCGCGGCAGGTCGACCTCGATGATCTCCTGCACGCGACCGGGGCGGGCCGACATGACGGCGACCCGGTCTGCGAGGAAGATCGCCTCGCTGATGCCGTGCGTCACGAGCAGCGTCGTCGCGGGCTTCTCCGTCCAGATGCGCAGCAGCTCCAGGTTGAGGTTCTGCCGAGTCATGTCGTCGAGCGCCCCGAAGGGCTCGTCGAGCAGCAGCACCGACGGCTTGAGCACGAGGGCCCGCGCAATCGAGGCCCGCTGCCGCATGCCGCCGGAGAGCTGCGCCGGCTTCGCGTTCGCGAAGTCGCTGAGCCCCACGAGAGCGATCAGCTCATCCACGTACGCCTTGTCGACCGGTCGCCCCGCGACCTCGAACGGCAGCTCGATGTTCTTGCGGATGCTCCGCCAGGGAAGGAGCGCGTGGTCCTGGAAGGCGATCCCGAGCTCGCTGTTCGCGCGCAGCTGGTCGGGCGTCTGCCCGTCGACGAGCGCGCTGCCGGTCGTCGGGTGGTCGAGCGCGGCGAGGATGCGGAGGATCGTCGACTTGCCGCATCCGGAAGGGCCGAGCAGCGCCAGGAACGAGCCCTTGTCGGTGTGCAGGTCCGTGTCCTGCAGCGCCAGCAGCGACTTGCCGCCGCGCAGGTCGAAGGACTTGGACACTCCGGAGATCTGGATTCCGGTGCCGGTTGCGGCACCGGAATCCGTCGTTGTATCGGTGAGGGTCATGAGCTTAGGGCTGGTAGTTCTTCAGCTCGGGGTTCTCGGTGTAGATCTCGTCGAGAATCGTCGTGTCGAAGAGGTCGTCGACCTCGAGCTCCCACCCTGCGGCCGCGAGGGAGGCGATGGACTGGGCCTTGAGCTCGTCGGAGATGGTGAACAGGCCGTTCGCCTCCGTCTCCGGGGTCGAGATCAGCGCCGCCTGGGCTTCGAGGCCCGCCTTCACCTTGGCTGGGTCGAGCTCCCCGAAGGTGAGGTCGCCAGCTGCGGCCGAGGCGTTGTAGTGCTCGGTCACCTTCGTGACGGTGTCATCCGTCGGCTGCGTGAACGTGTCGGTCCAGCCCTTGATCTCAGCGATGAGGAACGCCTTCACGAGGTCGGGGTTCTCGTCCAGGTACTGCTGGGTCACCGTGATCGCCTCGGCGACGTACGGCAGGCCGTTGTCGGCGTAGGCGAGGTTCGTGACCTCGTAGCCCTCCATCTCGACCGTGATGGCCTCGTTCGTCAGGTAGGCCATGAAGCCGTCGACCTCCCCGTTCATGAGGGGCGTCGGGTCGAAGTCGACAGGGACGACGGTCACCTGGTCTTCGTCGATGTCGTTCGCGGCGAGGAGCGCCTTGAACACGGACGCGTTCGAGTCCTGCACTCCGATCTTCTTGCCGATCAGGTCCTGCGGCGTCGCGATGTTCCCCTTGTCCGTCAGCGAGAGCACCGTGAACGGGTTCTTCTGGAAGGTGGTCGCGACGATCTTCAGGGGCGCGTCCTGCTCGGCGACCGCGGCGCCGACGGAGGCGGCGTCGCTGAGGGCGAACTGCACCGAACCGGAGAGCAACTTCGCGACGCCCGTGTCGGGGCCGGCGATGCCCTGCACCGCGGAGAACCCCGCCTCGTCGTAGTAGCCGTTGTCGTAGGCGTAGTACTCGCCCGCGAACTCCTCGTTCTTGATCCACGAGTACTGCACGCTGATCTCACCGTGGTCGACGGATGCGCTTCCTGGGGACGTCTCGGATGCGGTGGGTGAGCACGCGGTGAGGGCAAGCGCGGCGGTGGCTGCGAGAGCGAGGGCCGCGGTGACGCGTCGGCGTGGTCTGGTGAGTGTGTGCATCGGATCTCCTTGACTGCAGTGGGCTGGGTCGTGTCTGCCGGTGTCTCGCCTGCTCAGCTCGTCCTGACACTCCCTAGCCGCGACACTAGGCAGTTCATATTTCGGGGACGGGTTCGTGGGTGTTACGGGCGTGATTCGCAATCCGCCAGACCCGGTCGCGGCTGAAGGGCTGCTCGAACGGGCGGCTGCCGACAGCGCGCGCGATGGCGTTCCCGATCGCGGGAGCGACGGGGTTGTACGGCGACTCGCTCATCGATTTCGCGCCGAACGGCCCGAGGCCGTCGCTCGTGTCGGCGAAGTACACCTCGGTGACGGGCACGTCGGCGAACTGCGGCACCCGGTAGAGGCGGAAGACGGGGTTGGCGACGCGCCCCTCATCGTCGAGCGTCACCTCCTCGTACAGCGCGCTGCCGAGGCCCTGCGCGACGCCTCCCTCGATCTGCCCGCGGCACTGGGCGGGGTTCATGACGTAGCCGGCGTCGGCGGCGTGCACCGACTGCAGGATGCGCACCGTTCCCGTCTCCGGGTCGACGGCCAGCCTGACGGCGTGCACGTTGAAGGCGAGCGAGCGTCGCTCGCCGAGCTCGCTGCCGTCTGCCGTGATCTCCCCGCCGTTCTCCTCGGCTGCCAGCTGCGCGAAGGTGACGAGCCCCGCGGGCGTCAGCACCCCGTCCGCGGTGAGCTCGCCGCCGTCGGGGGCCGAGCCGGTGAGCTCGGCGGCCCGCTCCCGCATCCGCATCGCCAGGGTCAGGCAGGCGGCGTGCAGCGCCTTGCCCGCGACCGTGATGCCCGCCGATGCGAAGGCGCCCGTGTCGTGCTCGACCGCATCCGTGTCCGAGTTCCACAGCTCCAGCCGCTCGAAGCTCGTGCGCAGGTCTGTCGCCGCGATCTGCTTGAGCACGGTTGTGGTGCCGTTGCCGAACTCGGCCGTCCCCGTGCGCAGCAGGTACGTGCCGTCGGCCCGGAGCGTGGCCGTCGTGTGCGCGATGTGCCCGAACGGCGCCATGGTGGCGATCATCGCCGCCGCGACCCCCTCGCCGACGAGCCAGCCGGGCGGGGCCGCCTGGCCGTTGCCTCGGCGGAGCGCGTCCTGCGCCAGGTCGAGGCACTGGTCGAAGCCGTAGCTTCCCCACACGAGGTCGTCGTGCCCCGGATCGTCGCCTTCCCTAATGGCGTTGCGTCGGCGCAGCTCGAACGGGTCGAGACCGAGCTTCTCGGCGAGCATGTCCATCGCCGATTCGACGCCGAGGATCACCTGGCCGAGGCCGTAGCCGCGGAACGCGCCGGACGGCACCGTGTTCGTGTACACGACCTCCGCATCCAGTCGCCGCAGCGGGACGCGGTAGATCGTCGTCGACTCGGCGAGGGAGTGGAAGAGGACGCCACGCGAGTGGTTGCCGTAGGCGCCGGTGTCGCTGAGCACGTCGAGCTGCATGGCCGTGAGCGCCCCGTCCGCGTCCGCGCCGAGTGTCACCGACACCCGCATCGGGTGCCTGACGGCGGCGCGCTGGAACTCATCGGTGCGCGAGAACTCGTACGCGACGGGTCGGCCGGTCCTGAGCACCGCGAGCGCGACGAGATCCTCCGTGAAGATCTCCTGCTTGCCGCCGAACCCGCCGCCGAGCCGTGCCGCAAGCACCCGCACGCGGTCACGGTCCAGGTCGAACAGGCGCGCGATCTCGTCGCGGGCGAGGAACGGCACCTGCGTGGAGGAGCGGATCACGAGGCGTCCGTCGTCGTCGAGCCAGCCGATCGAGCCGTGGGTCTCGAGTTGCGCGTGCGTGACGCGGGCCGTCTGCCACGTGCCGGAGACGGTGACGGCGCTCGAGGCAAGCGCTTCGGTGACATCCGGTCCGGCGTGGACGCTCGTGATGACGTTGCGGGCGGCCTCGTCGACCCGCTCCTGTGCGGTGCGGTCCGGGTGGAGCAGCGGCGCGCCTGGCCTGCGGGCCTCTTCCGGGTCGAAGACCGCCGGCAGCAGCTCGTACTCGACGCGGACGAGTCGGCGCGCGGCGTCGGCCGCCTCACCGGTCTCCGCGACGACGGCCGCCACGCGCTGCCCGACGTGGCGCACCACGTGGTCGAGTAGGAGCGTGTCGTCCGGGTCGTCGGTACGGTGCTCGTGGCGGGCCGAGGAGTACCGGAGCTGCGGCACGTCCTCGTGCGTGAAGATCTGCACGACCCCCGGCACGGCGAGGGCCTCCGCGGTGTCGATGCTCAGGATGCGCGCGTGCGCGTGCGGGCTCGTCACAACCCGCAAGGTCAGGGCATCGAGCGCCGGATGCCCGAGTGGCAGGTCGAACGTGAACGGCTCGAGACCCTGCACGATCCGGCGCGCGGCCTCAGGGACGACGGAGTTGCCGACGGTCTGCGCTGGGGCCCGCGCTTCCGGGTCGGCGGCCTTGGGCGTGACGCACGTCTGCGCGCAGGCGCCCGCTCGCACGGAACCGCAGATCGCCTCCCGGATGGGGCGGTAGCCCGTGCAGCGGCACAGGTTTCCCCGCATCCGCTTGTCGAACTCGCCCAGGTCGGCTTCGACGAGGGTCGATGCGGTCACGCTCATCCCCGGCGTGCAGAAGCCGCACTGGAAGCCGAACCCCTCAGCGAGCGCCTCCTGCACGGGATGCAGCTGATCGCCGGGTGCGAGGCCGGCCGCCGTCGTGACGCTGCGCCCCTCCGCTCGTATGGCCGGCACGATGCAGGAGTGCACGGGAGCGCCGTCGAGCAGGACCGAGCAGGCTCCGCAGTCGCCGGCATCGCATCCCTTCTTCACCGTCGTGGAACCCGTCTCGCGCAACAGGGTCCGCAGGCATTGGCCCGCCCGCGGCTCGGCCGAGCGGTCTGTGCCGTCTACTTCGAACTTCACGCGAGTCCCTTCCGGATGCGCTCCGCCAACACGATGCTCACACCGCGGCGCCAATCTGCTGAGCCGAGCGGGTCGCTGTAGTAGCCGTCCGCGTCAGCGACGCGCGCGGCGAGGTCGGCTGCGGTCGGGAGGTGCGGGAACGCGAGCACGGTCGGGGTCTGCGTGGCTGCGGTGACCGTGAAGACGCTGCGCCCTGAAGGGTCGACGCGCCCCGTGACGACGGCGCCAGAGCGTCCATGCTCTGCGAGCGCGATCTTGAGGAGCAGCGCCCGCGAGCGCAGCGCGGCTGCGGGCAGGTGGATGCTGCGGAGCACGTCGCCAGGCTGGAGGACGGTCGTCCCGTCCCCGGTCACGAGGTCCGCGACCGGCAGGCGCACCGCCTCGGCTCCTCGCCAGATCTCCGCCTCCCCATCGAGCGCGACGCACAGCGAGACCATGCCGGCAGCTGCAAACGCCCGGCAGATGTTGCCGCCGACCGTCGCCGTGTTCCAGATCTTGAACGACGCGAGGAGAGCATCCGCCGCGGCCGGCACGAGCGAGAGCGCCGGCCAGTCCTGCTGCGACGGGAGCCTGCCAGCATCCCGCGCCTCCTTGGCCCACGCGACCAGCGTCGCGATGGTGCAGGTGGCCGAGATCCGGAGCCCAACGTCGTCGGCCTCGATATCGGGCCACCCCATGGCGGTCACGTCGACGAAGCCCGTCGTCGTCGGCTGCGGCTCGCTCATGAGCCAGGTGCCGCCCGCCAGGATGGCCTCCCCAGGGGCGAGGAGCAGCTCCTCGCGGGTTCGTGCGACGCGGTACGAGCGCACCGTCGTGATGTCCATGGCCCTCCCGGTCGAGACTCCGCGCCGTCGGTCGCTTGCTGGCGCGAGTGGATTCTCGGGAGTGAACCAGAACGCCGTTTCGGCGGTGTTTCGATCGTGGGTCGAGGATCGTGACGACCTTCACGTGCCCGCAACAGCCACGCAATGGGCCCGGCTTAGCGTTTCGTCATGCGTGGAATCCTGCCGATGGGCGCCGAGTGGTCGCGCCGAGGTCGACCGTTCGCGATGGCGACGCTCGTCGCCGTCAGCGGCAGCGCGCCCCGCGAGGTGGGCGCGAGCATGATCGTGTCGGCTGACGGCGAGGTGTTCGGCAACGTGTCCGGCGGATGCGTGGAGGGGGCCGTCTTCGAGCAGTGCCTGCACGCGATCCAGAGCGGCAGCGCGAGCGTCGAGACCTTCGGGTACAGCGCGGCGGCCGCGTTCTCGGTTGGGCTGAGCTGCGGCGGGGTCATCGAGGTCCTGGTCCGCCCAGTCCTGCCGGGCAGCGCGGCGGCCGCTGACGTGCTGCTGCTGGCGGAGCGTGAGGCGCGCGCGATGCCCGCGAGCTACACGCTGACGGTCGCCGGAGCCGACGTGGGCCGCGGCGTGATCGACCAGACATCGCCGCCCTCGTCGGGAGCCGTGACGATCGCCCTCGGCTCGCCGCCCCGGCTGATCATCGTGGGCGCGGTCGAGTTCGCCGTGGCGCTCTCCCGCATCGCGATCGCCGCGGGCATGCAGGTCACCGTCGTCGACCCGCGCGAGGTGTTCGCGACGACGGCCCGGTTCCCGGGCGCCGAGGTGGTTGTCGCCTGGCCGCACCGCTACCTGGAGACCGCGGAGGTGGACGCGCGCACCGCCGTGTGCGTCCTCACGCACGACCCGAAGTTCGACGTGCCCGCGCTGCGCGTCGCCCTGGCCTCTGCCGCCGGCTATGTCGGTGTCATGGGGAGCCGTCGGACCCATGAGGAGCGGCTCGAGCGGCTCACCGACGCATCGGCACCCGCGGCCGAGGCCGTGCCAGCCGAGCAGCTGGAGCGGCTGCGCTCGCCGATCGGGCTCGACCTGGGCGGGCGCTCCCCCGAGGAGACGGCCCTCTCGATCCTCGCCGAGATCGTCGCCGACCGGCACGGCGCATCCGGTCGCCGCCTGTCCGAGCTGTCGGGGCCGGTTCACCGACCGCTGGGAGCGCGCGTCGCCTCGTGAGCGGTGACGGGTGCGGGGTGGGGTGGGGGTGCTGGTGCTGGTGCTGGTGCTGGGGGCGAGGTTTGGAGGTCGGGCTGCGGAGTTCGGAGGTCGGGGCCAGGGGCTTGGCGGGGGTTGTGCGCAGTCCGGGTTCCTGCACCTGGGCTGGCGAATGCCGGTGGCGGAAGCACAGGTCTGCGGCGGGGGCGCGGATGGACCCTGGGCTCGTGCCTGCGACGTGCAGCTGCGGCGAGACCCACCCAAGCGCATCCACCCCAGCCGCGCGGAAGACGGTGCGCAAATGAACGTCTGCGGAGTTGCCCTCGCGGCCGGCGCCCGTCCGCGACGCAGCGGACGCGCCAACAGACCCACGACCCAAACCCGAGGCGAGACCCACCCGAGCGCATCCACCCCAGCCGCGCGGAAAACGGTGCGCGAATGAACGTGTGCGGAGTTGTCCTCGCGGCCGGCGCCGGGTCGCGATTCGGCGGGCCGAAGGCCCTGGCATCCCTGCCCGACGGCACACCCTGGGTTGCGCGCGCCGTGGGGACCTTGCTCGGGGCCGGATGCTCTGATGTGCTGGTCGCCCTGGGCGCCGGTCGCTCGGAGGCGGCCGCGCTCGTACCGGCGAGCGCGACGGTTGTGCCCGTGCCGGAGTGGTCTGGAGGGCTCGCCGCCTCGGTCCGAGCCGCGCTGCACGCTGCCGCCATGACCGACGCGGACGCCGTCCTGCTTGTTCCCGTCGACACGCCCGACCTGTCAGTCGCGTCCTGCCGGAGGGTCCTCAGCGCGGGTGGGGTACTCGCCCGGGCGACCTACCGCGGCGAGCCCGGGCATCCGGTGCTCATCGGGCGCACGCACTGGGCCGCCCTCGCATCGACGCTCGACGGTGACCGAGGCGCGGGCCGGTACCTGGCCGAGCAGGGCGCTGTCGTGGTGGAGTGCGGCGACCTGTGGCACGGCCGCGACATCGACGAGCCGGTCGCCCCTCCCGTCGCGGCACGCCCTCCGGGCCAGCCCCTCCGCTGATTAGGTCACTTTCACCCCGTACCGAGCGCCGAAACGGGGCGAAAGTGACCCATCGGCGGCTGACAGGGCAGCGGCGCAGGGCGAAAGTGACCCATTCACGGCGCAGAGCCCGGTCGACGAACCCTCCACACCACGACCCCCTCTGATTGGGTCACTTTCGCCCCGTACCGAGCGCCGAAACGGGGCGAAAGCGCCCCATCCACGGGAGATGCGGCAGCGAAGCGGGACGAAAGTGACCCATCCACGGGAGATGCGGCAGCGAAGCGGGACGAAAGTGACCCATCGACGGGAGATGCGGCAGCGAAGCGGGGCGAGGGCACCCCATCCCGGCGGAGGCGACTGCGGAGCGGGATGCAAGCGCCCCATCGACGACGGAGGACCCGGTCCACAAACCCTCCACGCCACGACCTCCTCCAACTAGGCCATTTTCACGCCGTATCGGGCGCCGAAACGGGGCGAAAGTGACCCATCCATGGGAGACGCGGCGGCGAAGCGGGACGAAAGTGACCCATCGACGGGAGATACGGCAGCGAAGCGGGGCAGGCGCAACCCATCCCGGCGGACGCGACGGCGAAGCGGGGTGCAAGCGCCCCATCGACGGCGGAGGAGCCGGTCGACAAACCCTCCACGCCACACCCTCCGCCAATTAGGTCACTTTCACGCCGTAGCGGGCGGCGGAACGGGGCGAAAGTGACCCATTGGCGGCAGACAGGGCGGCGGAGCGGGGTGAAAGTGACCCATCGGCGATGGATGCAGCGTCGAGTGGGGCGAACGTGACCCATCGCGCGCAACGCGGACGCGACGGCGGCAGCGGTAGCGGCGGCGGCCGCGCCGACGGCAGCGACCCCGGGGACGGGCCGCTACGCGCCGAGCTGGTCTTCGAGGTTGAAGACCTCGACGAGGGGCGACGCCGCCTGGTCGGCGCGGCCCTCGAGGCCGTCGAAGAACTGCGACATGTCCGCTTCCCAGCGCGCCGCGACCGGCGAGGCCGCGAGGTAGGCGTTCGCGGCCGCCTCGTCGTCGACGTCGTAGCTGCCGAACAGGGTGCCGTCCGGAGCGAGGAACAAGGAGTAGTTGCGGCGGCCGGCGGCGGCGATCTCGGCGAGCATCTCCGGCCACACCTCCGCGTGACGGCGCACGTACTCGTCGATGTGCTGAGGTGCGACCTTCAGCTGGAATCCGATTCTTGGCATGTGGTTCTTCCTATCTGCGTTCGTGTTCCCGGAGTTCGTGACCCCGGACCATGCCGGGCAGGGCCGCGCGGACGCGGACGCGGACGTGGCCGCGGCCACGACGCGCGCCGGGACTTGGGCCGGGATGCGCGAACGCCGCGCCGGGAGATGGTCCCGGCGCGGCGTCCGCAGTTCAGCTCAGCGGGGCGACTGGCCCCCGCCCTCAGCCCCTAGAAGCTGAAGTCGCCGATGTTGGCCTTGTCGAAGACGAAGGGGTCGCCGAGGAGGACGACGCCGTCGGCGCCGACCGTGTATTCGCCGAGCTTGCCGGCTTCGAAGGTGTCACCCTCGGCGCCGGTGATGTCGCCGGCGATGAGCGCCTGGGCGGCGAACGCCGACAGGTAGCCGAGGTCTTCCGGGTTCCAGAGTGCGAACGAGGTGACGGTGCCGTCCTCGACGAACTCGCGCATCTGGTTCGGCGTGCCGAGACCGGTCACCGCGACCTTGCCCTTGAAGTCAGAGGTCTGGATGTAGCGTGCCGCAGCCGCGATGCCGACCGTCGTGGGCGAGACGATGCCCTTGAGGTTCGGGTGCGTCTGGAGGAGCGCGGCGGTCTTGTCGAACGAGGTCTGGTCGTCGTCGTCGCCGTAGACGGTCTCGACGATGGTGATGTCGGGGTACTCGGTGCCGACGTACGCTTCCATCTTCTCGATCCACGCGTTCTGGTTCGTGGCGTTGGCCGCGGCGGAGAGGATGGCGATCTCGCCAGATCCGCCGATCTGCTCGGCGATGAGGTCGATCTGCGCCTTCGCGATGCCGTCAGCGTCTGCCTGGTTCACGAACAGGTCGCGGCACTCGGGGTTCGTGTCGGAGTCGAAGGTGACGACCTTCGTGCCGGCTTCGCGTGCCTCGTTGAGGGCGTCGCAGATCGCTTCGGGGTCGTTGGCGGAGATGACGATGCCGCCGACGGCCTGCTGCGTGAGCGTGTTGATGTAGCTGACCTGCGCGTCGGGGGTGGCTTCCGACGGGCCGACCTCGGCGAACGTGCCGCCGAACTCGGTGGCGGCTGCCTGTCCGCCGACGGAGGACGCCTCGAAGTACGGGTTTCCGAGGTTCTTCGGGAGGAAGGTGACGGTGAGGTTGCCGGTGTCTCCGCCGCCTGCGGCGGTGTCATCGCCGCCGGTGGTGCATCCAGTGAGCACGAGTGCAGCGCTTACTGCGAGTGCGCCTGCTGCGCTCAGCCGCTTCGTTGCGAGCTTCATGGGGGTTCCCTTCGGGTACTGAGCCGCTCGGTGTTCCGGGCGACGGTTGGGGTGTTGCGTGTTGGGTTCGAGGTGGGGCTGCAGTTCTTGGGAGGCGATCAGCCCTTGGGAACTGTCCCGCTGGTCGTGCCGACCAGCGGTTTCTCTGCCCTGGGCCGCTTGCGGCGGATCCTGGGCAGGAGGCTTGCTCCGACGACGGAGGCCACGAGGAGCACTCCGGTGATGATGTTGATGACGTCGGAGGTGACGTTCGCGAGGCGCAGGGCGCTAGCGAGGACGCCGATGAGGAGGACTGCCGCGACGACTCCGTAGAGCTTGCCGCGTCCGCCGAAGACGGACACGCCACCGAGGACGACGGCTGCGATGACCTGCAGTTCGAGGCCGGTCGCGTTGTCGCCTCGCGCTGAGCCGTAGCGCAGCGTGAAGTAGATGCCGGCGAGGGCGGCGAGGCCGCCTGCGAGCACGAAGAGGACGAACTTCGTGCGACCGACGGGCACTCCCGAGAAGTGGGCGGCTTCCTTCGAGAGGCCGATGGCGTAGACGCCGCGGCCGAAGGGCGTGTAGTGGAGCACGATGATGAAGATCGCGAGCAGGATGAGGAACGGGATCATGATGGCCGGAATGGGCGTGCCCACGATCTTGGCCTTCGCGATGTCCGTCCAGAACTCGGGGAACGAGGTGACCGCGGCGGTGCCGAGCACGCCGACGGCGATGCCGCGGAAGAGGGCGAGGGTACCGATCGTGACGGCGAGCGACGGCAGGCCGACCTTCGTGACGAGGAAGCCGTTGAAGGCTCCGCCGACGACGCCGACGATGAGGGCGGCGAGGGCGGCGATTTCGAACGGCACGCCAGCCTGGTAGAGGGCACCCGTGGTGACGCTCGAGAGGCCGACCATGGAGCCGACCGACAGGTCGATCTCGCCCGTGATCATGATGAGCGTCATCGGCAGGGCGATGATGAGCACCGCGGCGACGTCCATGAGCAGGTACGTGATGGTGATGGGCTGCGAGAAGCCCTTGACCGCGGACATCGAGACGACGCACACCACGACGAGGAGGGCGACGATCGCCATTTCGCGGGTGAACAGCATCCGACGCCAGGCTGGCTGCGAGTAGTTCTCGATGGTGCGCTGCGTTGCAGCGGACGACGTTGGGGTCGTGAGAGCGGTCATGATTCCTCCCTCGCTTCGACGAGCTTGCGGGATTGGCGGATGGCGAGGACGCGGTCGAGGACGATCGCGGCGAGGATGAGCACACCGACGACGGCGCGCTGCCAGAAGTCCGGGATGCCGACGAGCGGGAGCACTCGGTTGATGGTCATGAGGAGCATCGCTCCGATGGCGGCGCCCCACAGGGTTCCGACGCCGCCAGTGATGGCGACGCCTCCGATGACGGCAGCGCCCACCGCATCCAGTTCCCAACCGGCACCGGCCTGCGAGCTGACCGTGCCGTAGCGGGCGGCGTAGAAGACACCGGCGAGGCCGGCGAGTGCGCCCGAGAGCACGAACGCGGTGAGCACGCGGCGCACGTCGGGGAGTCCGTAGAGCTTCGCGGCGTCCGGGTCGGAGCCGATGGCATAGAACTCGCGGCCCGCTCGCGTGTTCTTCATGACCCAGGCGGCGATGGCGAGCACGATGACGGCGATGATCGTGAGGATCGGGATGGTCAGGATCTGACCCGTGCCGAGTGCGAGGAAGTCGCGGGGCATGTCGCTCGCGTTGATGCGGCTCGAGCCGGCCCACATGACGTTGATGCCGCGGTACGCGTAGAGCGTGCCCAGCGTGATCACCATGGCCGGCACTCGCACGTAGGCGACGAGTGCGCCGTTGACGAAGCCGAGGATCGCGCCGAACAGCACTGCCGCGACGACGACGACGGGGATCGGGATGCCCGGGTAGTCGATGAACAGGCGGCCCGTGAGGAAGGCGGTGAGGCCGATCACGGAGCCGACCGACAGGTCGACGTTGCGGGTGATGAGCACGATCGCCTGGCCGACTGCGACGAGCAGCAGGATGGACGGCGTGAGGAACAGGTCTCGCCAGCCGTCCGGGCTGAAGAGGAAGTTCGGGTTGGCGATGGTCGCGACGATGAGGACGACCGCGAGGGCGAGGAGGATGCCGAGCTCGCGGGCCTTGCCGAAGTTGCCGAAGCGGATGGCCTTCTTGGGCGGCATGGGCGCGCCGGCGGTGGGGTGCGGCCCCTGGGTGGTGGTCGTGGTCATCAGAGCACCACCGTCACTGCGCCGGTCGCGGCGCGCATGACGCTTTCGCTGGTCGCCTGGCTGCGGTCGATTTCCTGGGCGATGCGGCCTTCGTGCATGACGAGCACGCGGTCTGCCATGCCGAGGACCTCTGGGAGCTCCGAGGAGATCATGAGGATTCCCATTCCGGTGCCCGCGAGCTCGGAGAGCAGGCGGTGCACTTCTGACTTGGTGCCGACGTCGATTCCTCGTGTCGGCTCATCGATGATGAGGAGCTTGGGGTTCGTCGCGAGCCACTTGGCGATGACGACCTTCTGCTGGTTGCCGCCGGAGAGGGTGCCGGCGATCGTGTCGAGCGCCTGCGCCTTCACTTCGAGCTTGGTCGCCCAGGTGCGGGCGTCGTCGTGCTGCTTGCGGCCGCTGATGACGCCGAGCTTCGTGAGCTGGTTCAGAATGACGCTCGTGATGTTCTCGCCGACTCCGGAGTCGACGACGAGGCCCTGCTTGCGGCGGTCTTCTGGGATGAGCGCGAGGCCGGCCTGCATGGCTGCGACGGGCGAGCCCGGCTTGACGACCTTGCCCTCGACGCTGACGCGACCCGACTTGTACTTGTCGACACCGAACACGGCGCGGGCGACCTCGCTGCGGCCTGCGCCGACGAGGCCGGCGAGTCCGACGATCTCGCCGGAGCGGACGGTGAAGTTGATGTCGTGGAAGATGCCGGGGCTCTCAAGGTCCTCGACGACGAGCACTGGCTCGCCGATGACGGCTTCCTGCTTCGGGAACAGCTCGGTGACCTCGCGGCCGACCATCTGCTGCACGAGCGCATCCACGGTCGTCTCGCTGATGAGGTTCGTCGCGATGTAGCTGCCGTCGCGCATGACGGTGACCTTGTCGCAGAGGGCGAAGACCTCGTCGAAGCGGTGGGAGATGAACATGAGCCCTCGGCCCTCGTCGCGGAGGCTGCGGGCGATGGCGAAGAGCCGGTCGACCTCGACGCCGGAGAGGGCTGCGGTCGGCTCGTCCATGATGAGCACCCGCGCGTTGAGCGAGACGGCCTTGGCGATCTCGATGACCTGCTGGTCGGCGATGGAGAGGCCTTCGGCGGGGCGGTCGGGGTCGATGTTCACGCCGAGTCTGGCGAACAGCGCCTTCGCCTCGTCGCGCATCGCCGAGCGGTTGATGCGGCCGAAGCGGTTCGTGGGCTGGCGACCCATGAAGATGTTCTCGGTGACCGAGAGGTCGGGGAAGAGCGTCGGCTCCTGGTAGATGACCGCGACGCCAGCGGCCTTCGACTGGGCCGTGGATGTGAAGTTGACGTCTTCGCCGCCGAGCTGGAAGGTGCCGGCGTCGCGCTGGTAGAGGCCAGCGACGATCTTGACGAGCGTGGACTTGCCGGCGCCGTTCTCACCCACGAGTGCGTGGATGGAACCGGACTCGACGGCGATCGTGCCGGATCGGAGTGCGACGACGGATCCGAATGACTTCTGCACATCGCGCAGCTCGAGTACGACTTGCGAACTCGTCACGGTGGCTCCGTTCTCTTCGTTGAGTATTGCGGGGGTGTTGAGGGGTGCTCGGTGGTGAGCGGCGTGAGCCTGCCTGCTGTTTCACGGACTTTGTGAATCGTTTCAAGCGACTGGATGCGACACTACGCGACGCTCGCAGAAAACGTCAAGCCAAGGATGCAGAGTTGTTACCGGAGGGCGTGCCGCGCTCCTCGGAAGCTGACCCCAACAGCCCCTCCAACCCCTGGAAAGCTCGCGCGACGGCAGTGTGGGCGGCCTCATCTGCGCCCGCCTCGGTCGCCCACCAGGAGAGCGCCTCGGCCATGGCAGCCTGCACGGCCGCACTCGCGGCACGCGCAACAAGGCCGTCCGGATGCAGTCCGCCCCTGCGCGCCAGGAACACGGCGACCTCTTGCCGCCAGCCGAGATAGGCATCCGGGCGCGAAGACTGCCCTGGAGGCATCGCGGCGATGGCGCGGAGCCGGAGGCGTGCGGTCGGCTCCTCCTCGACCTCGAGGTCGAAGACCCTACCGACAGCGACGGCGAGCGCCTGGAGGGGCGCCAGCCCCTGGTCGACCGCGTCGAGCTCGCGCCTGAGCGCTTCGTGCCCACCCTCGGCACCCAACCAGACGATGTCACCCTTGGCCGGAAAGTACCGATGCAGGGTGCGCAGGCTGATGCCCGCCTCGGCGGCGAGCTGCGCCATGGTGACGTGCTCATACCCCTCGCGGAGGATGATCTCCAGCATCTGCACGCGGAGCTGGCGCGGATCTGCAGACGCGGGTCGCCCGGGCCGACGTGTCTCACTCATGTCCACATTGTTGCTCCTTGCCGGGTCCGGAGTATTGACATACTCTGCCAATACTCGCCTGAACTCAACGTGGAGGTCTCATGCCGCATCCGCTCCCCGACGTCTCGAACGCCCCGATCTCGGACCTCGTCTCACTCAGAGGACGGCGCGCCGTCGTGACCGGAGGCGCCCAGGGCCTGGGGCGGGCCATCTGCGAACGACTCGCCGAAGCCGGTGCAGATCTGCTCATCGTCGATCTCGACGCGACCCGTGCGACAGCCGCAGCTGACGAGATCGCCGCCAAGCACGGCACCCGCGCCATGGGCGCCGCCGCAGACGTGAGCGTCCCCGACTCCATCTCCGCCGCAGCCGCCCGCGCCGCCGCTGAGCTCGGAGGAATCGATATCTGGGTCAACAACGCGGGCATCTTCCCGAACGCCCCCGTCCTCGACATGCCGGTCGAGATGTGGGACCAGGTCTTCGCGGTGAACGCCCGAGGCACCTTCCTCGGCTCCCGCGAGGCGGCGAAGCACATGAGCGGGAACACCTCCGGCGGCGTGATCGTCAACGTCATCTCGACAGCGGGGTTCACGGTCGGATTCCCCGGCATGGCCGCCTACGCAAGTTCGAAGCACGCGGCACGCGGACTCACGAAGTCGCTCGCGCTCGATCTCGCTCCCATGGGGATCCGCGTCCTCGGGGTCGCCCCGAGCTACGTGCCGACCGAGGGCAATATCGCCGCTGCCGCCGCCGGCATGGAAGCCGCGAAGGCCGCCGGCGTGGAACTGCCGGAGCTCGACGTCATGAACCACAGCTTGATCGACCGCACCGGCACTCCGGATGACATCGCGCGCGTCGTGCTGTTCGCCGCCAGTGATCTGTCGATGATCATGACCGGCAGCACGCTCCTCGCCGACGCCGGGGAGACGATCTGATGTCGGCGCAGCACCAGGGGCGCCTGCACGGCAGGGTCGTCATGATGACGGGCGTCAGCAAGGGGCTCGGCAAGCAGAACGCGATCGAGCTGGCGAAGGCCGGAGCGAAGCTCTCGATCTCAGCACGGAGCGAGACCGCACTGCGCGAGACCGTGGCGCTCTGCGAAGCCGAAGGGGCAGAGGTTCTCGGCGTGGTCTGCGACGTGACCGACGTGGAGCACCTCGAGCGCTATGTCGCGCGAACCGTCGAGCGCTTCGGCCGCATCGACGTGCTGGTCAACAACGCCAACTTCGAAGCTGAGCTCACGCCGTTCCTGGAGCAGGACGTGTCGTCGCTTCGCACCGCGTTCGAGGTCGGCGTGGTCGCCGTGTGGCGCCTCATGCAGCTCTGCCATCCGCACATGTCCAGGACGGAGGGGACAGCTTCCATCATCAATCTGGTCTCCGGCGTGTACGAGACCGGGATGGAGGGCTACGCGTCCTACGTTCCCGACAAGGCGGCGATCCGAGGCCTCTCCATGGTGGCTGCCCGAGAGCTCGGGGCGAGTGGCATCCGCGTGAACACGCTCGCGCCGGTTGCACTCACTGACACGATCCTGCACGGCCTCGCGCCCGAGTACTCGGAGTTCGTGAAGCAGCAGATGTCGGTGAACCCGCTTGGCAGGTTCGGCGACCCAGCGACGGACATCGCCCCGGTCCTGATCTTCCTCGCCAGCGACGACAGCCGCTGGATCACCGGCCAGAACTTCAACGCCGACGGCGGAGCCGTCATCCAAGCCTGAGTCCGTCACCCCCGCTTCCTCGAGCAGTCGAGGGAGCGGGGTTCTTCCGGCCTAGTTGTGAATCGTTTCACCTTCCGATCGAACCACTCGAATCCTGCCGAGCGCAGGGAGAGGAACACTCCGTGACCCAACCAAGACGAGGTCGAAGGCGGCGCACCGTCGCCATCGCCACGGCAGCGAGCCTGTCCGTCCTCCTCAGCCCACTGCTCGCCACTCCCGCAACGGCCGACCCGACGCCTCCCACGGCCGCGGTCCCCGTCATCGACACCGCCGCCTTCGCTGACCCGCCCTCAGCCGTTCGCCCGATGTTCCGGTGGTGGATGCCATTGGCCTACACGGAGGACAGCGTGCTGCGCGAGCAGCTCGACCAGATCGCCGCCTCCGGCGCCGGCGGTGTCGAGGTCGCTCCCTTCATCGTCGCCGGCGAAGGCAACCAGAGCAACGCGTTCCTGGCCGAGTACGGCTGGGGCACCCCCGCGTGGGCACACAAGATGGAGGTCATCACCGAGAAGGCCGCCGAGCTGGGCCTCATCGTCGACCAGAACCTCGGGCCGCACTACCCGCCGACCGTGCCGACGCTGAACAGCTTCAACCAGCCGGAGGCGGAGCAGCAGCTCATCTTCGGCTGGTCAGCTCACGCAGCAGGCGAGACCGTCACCGGCGCCCTCCCCGCGCCCCTGACAGCACCGCCCTCGGTCGCGACGAAGCTCGCCGAGGGAGCGACCGCAGGCCAGACGGCCCTGACCGTCGCGAGCCTCGGCGGCTTCGCGATCGGCGACGTCGTGACGCTCGGGGCAGAGGGCACGTCCGAGACCGTCACCGTCACTGCCGTCGGCGACCGCCTCGGCGCAACCGGAATGCTCACCGTGACGCCGATCTCCGGCGATCACGCTGTCGACGCGCCCCTCGTGAACGTCGCAGAGACCACGCGCCTCCGCACCGTGATCGCACAGTGCGAAGCCGAATGCGCCCCCGGCAGCGAAGGGC
This sequence comes from Pseudoclavibacter sp. Z016, assembly GCF_002931215.1. Classification (NCBI taxonomy): domain Bacteria; kingdom Bacillati; phylum Actinomycetota; class Actinomycetes; order Micrococcales; family Microbacteriaceae; genus Pseudoclavibacter; species Pseudoclavibacter sp. Z016. The sequence goes on along the minus strand of NZ_PSTU01000022.1, from coordinate 44,716 downwards.
CCGCCGCACTCGTGCCGGGATCGATCGTCGACGTGACCGACAAGGTCGTCGATGGCCAGCTCGACTACACGTTCCCAGCCGACGGCGCACGCTGGGTGATCATCGACTTCCAGCAGACCGCATCCGGTCTGGTCGGACAGCGCGGAGGCTACACGGCGACACAGCCCAACTACGTGGTGGATCACCTCGGCAGGGGCGGCGTCGACATCCAGGCCGACTTCTGGGACGAGAACATCCTCACCGACGCCGTGAAGGCGAACCTCGACAAGGTCGGAGGCGGCGCCATCTTCGAGGACTCCCTCGAGCTCGGCGAGTCACAGAAGTGGACCTGGAGCTTCCTCGACCAGTTCGAGGAGCGCCGCGGCTACGACGCCACGGAGGTGCTGCCCGCACTCGCAGGTATCGGCATCCAGGGCTCGCATGAGGCAGCATTCGAGATCGGAGAGGTCGGCGAGAAGGCCCGCGAGGACTACCGCGAGACCGTCAGCGACCTGTTCGTCGACGAGTACGTGACCCCCATGCAGTCCTGGGCCCAGACGCATGGCCTCGACTTCCGAGTCCAGGCGTACGGCCTGCCCACCTCCACGTCGCACGCGTCCTCCGCATCAGGCATCCCCGAGGGCGAGTCGCTGAACTTCGGCAGCCCGAACCCGCTCGGCGCCGAGCAGAACTACCGCGTCGTCAGCGGCGGCGCCCACCTCGCCGGCAAGGACACCGTCTCGGTCGAGTGCTGCGCCGTGTTCTTCGGCGGCTACCGCTCCGGCATGGCCGGCCCGAACATCGGTGGTCAGTTCTCCGACAGCGGCGAGGGCTCGGTGCTCGGCGGCAAGTACTCGCAGGGTCTCCTCGACAGCGTCTACAAGAGCTACGCGGGTGGTGTGAATCAGCTGGTCTGGCACGGCTTCGCCTACCCGGATGCACCTGCAGGTGTGGGCACAGCGGGCCGCGATGGCGGCACCTGGCCCGGCTACCAGCCGTGGGACATCTTCGGCGCGCTCAACGTGAACGACGTCTTCGGACCCCGCCAGGCCAACTGGGAGGACATGACGGGGGTCAACGACGCCCTCGCCCGCACGCAGTACGTGCTGCGCGAAGGCCAGGCGAAGCTCGACCTCGGTGTCTACTACGAGGACCTGGGCCTCAAGGGCTCGTCGGTGAGCGGACAGCAGGCAGAGCAGCACATGCTCGGCACCGACTCCGCGACCTCATCCGCCGGGTACACCTACGACTACTTCGCGCCCCAGTTCCTCGCGGAAGAGGGACTGGCACCGGATGCGGACGCCGGCCTGTTCGGCGACCGTTCCGGCTACAAGGCGGTTGTCCTCAACGAGCAGCGCACGATCTCCCTCGCCGGGGCACGCTCGCTGCGTGACCTCGCGAAGCAGGGACTCCGCGTGTATGTCGTCGGCCAGGCGCCGAGCGAGCTGACGGGCGCTGAACCGGGAGCTGACGAGCTGGCGACGGTCGTCGCAGAGCTCCTCGCGCAGCCGAGTGTCACGCAGCTCGGCACCGAGGCGGAGCTGCCCTCTGCCCTCAGCGGCGACTCGATCGCGCCCGCCGTGTCCCCGAGCGACCAGGGCTCAGCACTCGGCTTCGTCCGTCGCGCGGCAGAAGGCGTCACGTACGACTTCGTGTACAACCGGTCCGGTGAGGCTGTCCAGCAGTCGCTGACCCTCGCGGGCACCGGCCGCCCCTACCAGCTCGACCCCTGGTCTGGAGAAGTGACTCCGATCGGCGAGTTCACGCAGGATGGTGACAGCGTCACGGTCTCCGTCGACGTCGCCGCTCACGACACGGCGATCTTCGCCCTCGTCGACGACGACGGATCCGCCGTGCACGCGGTGTCCAGCGATGCTGATGTGCTGGCACCGGCAGCCGACGGCAGCATTTCGGTGCGCGCGACCGGCGACGGCACGTTCGGGACGGAGTTCAGCGACGGCTCGTCGACGACGACCGACGTGACCGGCCTGGCGGCTCCGCAGGGCCTGAGCACCTGGTCGCTCGCCGCCCAGACGTGGGGCCCGGCGCCCGATGCGACGGGAATGACCGCATCCAAGACCGAGAAGGTCGACCAGACAGCCATCGACATCACGGCCGACGCCGACGGGAAGCTGCCGTCGTGGCGAGAGGTGACCGGCGAGGTCGACCTGAGCAACGCATCCGGGCTCGGCACGTACTCGACGACGGTCACGCTTCCGGAGGCCTGGACGGAATCGGATGGAGCCTACCTCAGCCTCGGTGACGTCCTCGATACGGCCCAGGTCTGGGTGAACGGCGTGCAGGTCGTCGTGAACCAGGCCGACCGAGCACGCATCGACCTCGGCCACCACCTGGAGCCGGGCGAGAACCGCATCGAGGTTCGGGTTGCCACGACGATGTTCAATGCAGTCAAGGCGACCGGCGACTCGAACTACCAGACCGCGGAGCAGCAGCGGACCGGCCTCATGGGCCCGGTCACGTTGACGCCGTACCGCGACACGGTCGCGTTCGAGGCACCGACGGCGACGGCCACCCCGCAGCCGACCGGCGAGCCGCAGCCGACGTCGACTGACGGCACCGGGACCACGGCGCCGACCTCGGCACCGGGCAACGGTGGCAACGGTGGCAACGGTTCGAGCAACGGCGACTCGGATGCTGGTGGCCAGGACGGCGACCTCGCCACGACGGGCGTCGACGGCAGCCTCGCGGGCCTCCTCGCGCTCCTCGGGGTCGTGCTCGCCGGCACCGGAGCCGCGTTCCTCATCAGGAAGCGCCGCGGACGCGTGACGAGCGAGTAGTTCGGCTCAGAATGCGGCCCCTGCTTCTACGATCGTGTGGATGCAGGGGCCGCTTTCGTTGCACGAGCCCGACGATTCTTGGCGCGGTTCCTGCCTTACAGCGGCTCGCTCACGTACGACTGCAGCTGCACGCGGAACGCGGCGACCGCATCCACTTCGGGCGCCAGGAGCCACTGCTGCGTCAGCCCGGCCCTGAGGCCGGCGATCTGGACGGCCGCGAGCTCGACGGGAACGTCAGCGCGAGCGTAGAGCCCCTTCTCCTGCAGATCCGTGAGCGCGTCGAACGCCGTCGACCGCAGGAACTCGTACCACCGCGCGATCGAGGCGTGCGCTGGATGCGTCGGGGCCAACGCCTCCGCGGACACGATGCTGAACATCAGGACCCCGTCCGGCTTCGCAACGTCGCGTTCCGCGAGCGCCAGGAGTCCGCGCAGGTACGAGAGCCCGGTGGAGAAATCGAGGCCGACCTCCGCGGCGGCGCGCTGGCCACGGCGCTCGAGGAGCGTCTCGAGCAGCACCGCCTTGTCGGGGAAGTGGTGGAGCACTCCTGTGTGGGACATGCCAGCCTCGACGGCGATCTCGCGGATCGACGCCGCGTTGAAACCCTTGACCGTGAAGACCCGCGTGGCCGCATCCAGAATCTGGTCGCGCCGCGGATGCGGGGTGACGTCCCTCTGCGAGAACCGCGGGACGGGATCGGCGGCTGCTCCTGGGGACATGGCGACCATTCTCCCTTGCCGGGATTGTCTAACACGTGTTAGGTTCGCGACTGAATCGATTCAACTCCCCGAATTCGGTCCCACCCGCGCCCTCGGACCCCACGAGCTGGCGCGACAGTTCACACCCCGTCGTTGGCAAAGATGCCAGAGAGGTCACAAGATGAACGATCCACGAAGACGAGGGCGACGAGCCGTTGCGCTCGGCGCAGCCCTCACCGTCGCCTGCACGCTCGCCGTCGCCGGCCCAGCCGTCGGCGACGAGCACACCACCACGACCAGCGCCATCGACCCCACCGAGTTCGCAGAGCCAGGCGTCGACTTCCGACCAGGCGTGCGCTGGTGGTGGCCCGGCAACGCGGCCAGTCAGGAGGACCTGCTCGCGCAGGTCGACTACCTGCACGAGAACGGCTTCGGCGCCGTCGAGATCGTGGCCTTCTCGAAGGGGTTCCTGACCGAGGAGGGCATCGCGGGCAACGGCGGCAACGGCGGCTCGATCTACGACGCCGCCCCGGGCTACGACACGGAGGCCGTGCTCGGCTACGAGTCGCCGGAGTACTTCGCGAAGCTCGACGCGGTCATCGCCCGCGCCAACGAGCTCGGCATCACCGTCGACCTCAACATCGGCAGCGGTTACCTCGCGAGCGACGACTCCATCGACCTCGAGGACAGCCAGAACACGATGGCGCTGGGCCGGGCCACCGTTCGGGTGGATGCGGCTGGCGCGCTCACCCTCGTGTCCGGCGACGTCTCGGTCCCGACCGGCACGGGCAAGCTCTCGCTCGGCATCCCCAAGGCGGAGGTCAGCCCGTTCTTCGCCTCGGAGAAGTTCGGCTTCGACTTCGGCGAGTGGAAACCGGAGAACGCGCACCTGAACTCGGTCATGCTCGCGCCGATCACCGGACAGGGCGCCGACCTGACGACGGCCAACCAGACCCTCACCTCCGACTTCAGCTCGGTCAAGACCTACGAGCAGCAGTCGGTGCTCGACCTCGATGCCGCGCAGCTCTCCTACCCGAGCGACGGGCAGACGACCTTCGGTGTCGACACCTCGACCCTCGCGGCGGGCGACTACGAGATCGTCGCGCTCTACAGTGCAACGACGGGCGCGTACGGCTTCAACTCGATCATCGAGAACACGACGACCGACAAGCGCAACTACGTCGTCGACCACCTCAACCCGGTCGCGATCACGAAGCTCGTCAACGGCTGGCTCGGCGAAGCCGCGCTGAACGACATCGTCGAGTCGCGCGACATCCGCGCGGCCTTCAACGACAGCTACGAGTTCTACACCGACCGCCACTACAACGACCTCATCCAGGCCGCGGCGGAGTCGCAGGAACTGCTCGGCTACGACATCACGCCCTACCTCCCCTCCCTCTACTCCGTCTACCAGGACTCGTTCCTCATCGACGGAACCCCGACGGTCAAGCCGGAGTATGCCGCGCTTGGGCTGCAGACTCCGGAGGTCAGCCGCTTCGGCGGCGGCAGCGGAGTGCCGCTGCTCGCCAGCAACCTCAGCGAAGAGGAATCGCAGCGCATCGTGCACGACTACGGCGTGCTCCTCAACGACTCGTTCCTCCAGGGCCTCGAGGCGTTCTCGAGCACCCTCGGCGAGTACGGCATCGACTACCGCCAGCAGGCGTACAACCCGCCCATCGACACCCTGAAGTCGTCGCAGTACGTCGACATCCCCGAGACCGAGGGCCTCGACGAATACCAGCTGAAGCGCGTCGCATCCGGAGCGCACCTCTACGGCAAGAACCTCGTCACCTCGGAGGTCTTCACGCTGGGCTCGGTGCCGTTCCAGATCACGCCGGAGTTCATGAAGCAGGGCTACGACCTCATGGCGACGAGCGGTGTGAACAACTTCTTCTACCACGGGCTCAGTGCCACCTACAGCGGCAACGACGACCCCGCCTTCACATCCGACGACAACCTCTTCGCCGAGGAGGGCTGGCGCGCCTGGCCCACGATCGGCGTCGAGATGGCCGACACGGCCGGCATCGCCGACTACTACGCGTCGATGAACGACTACGCGTCGCGCGCCAACTACGTCATGCAGTCGGGCACGAACAGCAGCGACGTGGCGATCTACATGCCCCTCTTCGGGGCGCTGGCGAGCGGCGGCGGCTTCGGCGGCGGCTCCACGCCGCTCGCATCCGTCACCACGGCCCAGGCAAACGGGTGGGCGTGGGATGCCATCAACGACGACACCATCCAGACGGGCCTGAGCTGGGACGGCTCGCAGCTCGTCGCGAACGGCGGCAACGCATCCTTCGACGCCATGCTCGTCGAGAGCGGCACCGTGCCCCTCGAGACGATGCAGGCGCTGCAGAAGTTCAAGGATGCGGGCGCTCCGATCGTCTTCGTCGATTCAGCTCCCGCCGCGCAGCCCGGCTACGCAGGCGGCGAGTACGCGGCACTGGATGCGCAGGTGTCCGACATCGCCGCAGCCATGGGCGGTGCCGTCGAGGCAGCCGCCGTCCCCGCGGCGCTCGCGGCCTCGGTCGACGCTCCTATCTCCTACGAGGAGAACGCGGACGTCCGCTTCGGGCGCCGCACGCTGCCGACCGGAGGCGAGCTCGCGTACGTGCGCAACACCTCCGCGGAGGCGGCAACGGGTGTCAACCTGACGGTCGCCGACGGCCTCGACTCGTGCTGGTGGCTCGACCCAGAGACGGGCGAGATCTTCGACGCGGAGGTCGACGGCAACGTCGTCTCGGCGACGCTCGACGCGAGCGGAGCGGTTGTCCTGCTCTGCGAGCCAGCAGGCACCGGCATCGCCGATTCCGCCGTCTCCGACGGGACCCCCTCGTCGATCGACACGACCGAGCGCAGTGTCGGCCACCAGCTCGGTGCCTTCTCGCTCGAGGTCACGGCAGACAACCTGGGCACGAACGCACCGGGTGAGCCGAGCACGTCCGAGTACACGGGCGAGGTCCTCGGCGACTGGAGCGCCGACGGGTTCCTCGGCAACGAGCTGCGGTACGTCACCGACTCGGGAACGTACCGAACCACGGTCGAGATCCCGGATGCGGCCGACCTCCTCGAGGGCGGCGCGGTGCTGAACCTCGGCACCGTGAGCAACGCGGCGACGGTGCGCGTGAATCCCGGCACCGAGCACGAGCTCGTGACGCAGCTGTACGCCGCGCCGTACGAGGTCGACATCGCGCCGGCGCTCGTGAACGGCTCCAATGTCATCGAGATCGACGTACAGCCCGTGCAGAGCAACCGCCGCGAGGGCCTCAAGGAGCTGTACAACAGCGACCCGGTCGCCAACGTGAAGTACCAGGCGTACAACAGCGTGCACGGCGGGTCCGGCCTCATTCCAGCCGGCCTCGTCGGCCCGGTCACGCTGAACAGCGCTGTCGAGAGCATCGCCGAGCCGAACCCCACGGGCACCGCGGAGCCCACGCCGCAGCCGACCTCCACGGACGGCACCGGGACCACGGCGCCGACCACGAGCCCCGGCAACGGCGGCGGTGACGGCGGCGGGAACGGGTCCGGGAACGGCGGATCCGACGCCGGCGGCCAGGACGGCGACCTCGCAACGACGGGCGTCGACGGCAGCCTCGCCGGCTTCCTCGCCCTCCTCGGGGCTGTGCTCGCTGGCACCGGAGCGGCGTTCCTCATCAAGAAGCGCCGCGGACGCGTGACGAGCGAGTAAGCGCTCTCGGTCCGAACAAGATCGCCCGGACGGTCGTCACAGCCCCAGCTGACGACCCTCCGGGCGATCCCGTTGACACGAGAGGCACGACGATTGAGGTCGCCTCGAAGGCAGCGCGAGCCTGTCGACGGATACTGCAGCCCTCAGCCGCGGCCTCCGATCGTGCTCGCGCGCTCGTGCAGACTGGGCGGCAAGACAATGGTGCGATGCTCGTGCCGATCGCCAAGAGCGATCTCCTCCATGAGCAGCTCCGCGCCCACCCTCCCCATCTCGAGGCCGGGCTGCCCGACACTCGTGATGCGGACAGGGCTGTCGGTCGACATGCGGTTGTTGTCGAAGCCGACGACTGCCAGATCCTCCGGCACCGAGACGCCTGCCGCCAGAAGGGGTTGCATGGCCCCGAATGCCAGGGCATCGGACGCGCAGACGAGCGCATCCGGCCGCTCGTGCGGCGGGCGCTCGGCCAGCATCACGCCGAGGCTATGCCCTCCACGAACGGTGATGCGTGGCGTCTCGATGGTCTCGATCTCGACACCTCGACTCTCCTCGCAGGCCCGGAGCACACCTCTCCGACGTGCCGCGACCGCGGAGAGCGAGAACGGACCACCCGCGAAGACGAGCCTGCGACGCCCGAGCGCGATGACGTGCTTCGCCGCCAGGTAGCCGCCAAGCTCTTCGTCGGCCACGACCCCGCAGGCGTCGTCGCTTCCCGGCCAGTTGACCTGCACGACCGGCATGCCCCTGCCCCGCGCCTGCTGCGCGGCTTCGAGCGGAGCGTCGAGTGGAGCCAACAGGATGCCGGCCACCTGTGTCTCCTCGAAGAGCTCGATGTGCCCTGTCTGCTTGGCGAGGTCGACGTCACTGTTGGCCAGAAGGAGTCGCTTGTGCTTCGTGTCGAAGGCCTCCTCCGCCCCTCGGGCGATGTCGAGGAACAGCGAGTTCGCGAGATCGACGATGACGAAACCGACCGTGTCAGCCCGCCCCATGGCGAGCGACCTCGCCGTCCGATTCCGGACGAAGCCAAGCTCCTCGATGGCGCGCTCGACTCGTTCGCGCGTTCCTGCCGCGACGAGGTTCGGGGTGTTGAGCACGTTGGAGACGGTCCCCAATGACACCCCGGCGAGACGCGCGACGTCAGTCATCACTGGCCGCGGTCGATCCCTGGTCTCATTGGTCGTCGGTGACATGGATCAGAACTCTATACGACAAGAAAGTTATCCGTTCGCTTGCGAATCGTGCAGGTTCGTGGTTGTCTTTGAAGCGCTTCAAGCACGCGAGGTCGACTCGCCCAATCAAGGAGGATTCATGAAGCGAACCCCTCGGGTCGCGCCAACGCGCTTGACCCTGACCGCGCTCGCGGGAGTCTCAGTACTCGCGCTCACGGCCTGCTCTGGTGGAGGTGGCGCATCCGTCAGTGACGATGAGTTCTCCGTCTTCATCAACGTGGAGAACACCGAGGTTCCAGCCGTCCTCGAAACCCTAGCCGGGGACACCTGCTCCGCCGAAGCCGGCGCGCAGCCGCTGAGCGTCGAGACCGTCCCCCAGACGAACCTCGACCAGCAGCTCCAGCTCAAGGCGGGACAGGGGGACCTCCCCGTGCTGTTCTCAGCAGGCAACGCACCTGCCCTGACGCAGACACTCGCGGAGTCGGGCAACATCGCCGACTTCGAAGCGCTGCTGACGGAATCCGGACAGCTCGACAAGATCGAGCCGGCAGCCGTCTCCACGATCGAGAACCTCTACGGCAGCTTCGCCGTGCTCCCATTCGAGTACAACGTCGAGGGCATCTGGTACAACAAGACGATCTTCGACGAGCAGGGCATCGCCGAGCCACAGACGTGGGACGAGCTCACCGCGGCCTCGGAGAAGCTCGACGCTGCCGGCATTCAGCCGTTCTCCGCGAGTGGAGAGCAGGGGTGGCCGATCACGCGCCTGATCTCGAGCTACCTGTTCCGCACCCTCGGCCCCGACGCGATGCAGAAGGTCGCCGACGGCGAGGCCAAGCTCACCGACCCCGAGTACGTCGAAGCCGCGCAGGCGATCGCCGACCTCGGCGCGGCCGGCTACTTCGGTCAGGGCGTCGGATCGATCGACATGGCGACGTCCGAGAACCAGTTCCTCAACGGCAGCGCCGCGATGTTCTACATGGGCAGCTGGTTCCTCAGTGGCCTCAACGACCCAGAGGCGAACCGGATCGGCGTCGAGAACGTCGGGTTCATGCCCTTCCCCGGCGTCGAAGGCGGCGCAGGCGACCGCTCCCAGCTGGCGGCGAACGTGGGCCTCCCACTCACGATGAACGCGAACGCCACGGGAGAGAACTCCAAAGCATGGCTCAGCTGCATCGTCGAGAACTACGGCAGCACCGCGCTCGCACAGGAGAACCGCGTCTCCGGCTTCGCGCTCTCCGAAGAGGTCGCCGACGTACCGCCGCTGACACAGCTGGTCCAGGACCAGATCGCTGAGACCGAGACCACCGTGCTCTGGTTCGAGGCGCTCTTCTCCCCTGAGGCGACGACCACGAGCCAGCGCAATGCCGCCCAGCTCGTCACGGGCAGCATCACCGCTGAGGACTTCATGGCGCAGGTCCAGGCAGACCTGGGCTAAGTCCCCGCGAGGTGCGGGAGCGTCCGCTCCCGCACCTCCACCGGATTCGGAGATACACATGAAAAACGTGCTCGGCGACAAGCGCACGATCGCCATCCTGCTCGGCCCCGCACTCCTCGTCTACTCAGTCGTGATGCTCGTGCCGGTGCTCGTCTCACTCGGGTACACCCTCTTCGAGGGGAACGCGATCGTCGGCTTCACCTTCGTGGGCTTCGACAACTTCGTACGACTGTTCGGCGACTCCGAAGTCCACGCCGCCCTCCTCTTCACCCTGAAGTACGCGGTCGTCGTGACCATCGGCCAGGTGCTCTTCGGGTACGGCCTGGCACTGCTCTACGCCTTCGCGCTGAAGCGGGCCTCGGGCCTCATCCGGACACTCGTCTTCTTCCCGGTCGTCATGCCGACCGTCGCCGTGGCCTTGCTCTTCCAGCAGCTCTTCTCCGTCGCCCCCACGCAAGGTGTCGTGAACTCCTTCATCACCTCATTCGGTGGCGTCCCGCTCGACTGGTTCGGCGACGGCGGCAGCGCCTTCGTCGTGATCGCGATCATGGACATCTGGCGCTCGATGGGCTTCTACGGCGTGCTCCTCTACTCAGGGCTCATCGACATCCCCGAAGACGTCATGGAATCCGCCAGACTCGACGGAGCCAGCGGGTGGAAGCTCATCCGCCACATCGTGCTTCCGCTCTCGCTGCCCGTCCTCATCTCCTCGCTGATCTTCTCGATCAACGGAACGCTCAAGGTGTTCGACAGCGTTCTCGCACTCACGAACGGCGGGCCCGGCAGCACCACGAGCCCCCTGACGATCGCGATGTTCGACCAGTCCTTCACCTACGGCCAGTACGGCTACGGCTCGACGATCGCGATGCTCCTGACGATGGTGTGCCTCGCCGTGACGTTCGTCGTCTTCCGCGGGGCCGCCCGCAACCGACAGAAGGCTGCATCATGACCACGACCAACAGCTTCTCGCCGGCCCGTGTCCGCCGGCTGCTCGGCCGGATCCCGGTCTGGATCGGCGTCGCCTTCCTCCTCGTCATCGTCGGCTACCCGCTGCTCTGGCTCCTCCTCGGCTCCTTCAAGACGCAGCGCGAGTTCCTCGAAGAACCCACCTGGGCGATGCCGGAGCAATGGAACTTCGACAACTACAGCGTCGCGTGGGAGACGGCCGGCCTCGGCCAGACGTTCCTGAACAGCGCCGTCGCCGTCCTGCCCTCGCTCTTCCTGATGCTCCTCCTCGGTACGGCCGCGGCGTTCGCGCTGGAGATCATGGTGTGGAAGGGGCGCAGCAACGTGCTGCTCATCTTCCTCGCCGGCATCATGGTGCCGACCCAGATGATCCTGCTCCCGCTCTTCAGCGCCTACTTCCAGATCGGCCTCACCGGCACCCTCTGGACGCTGATCATCACCTACACAGCGACCGGGCTCCCGCTGACGGTGTTCCTGATGGCGACCTACTTCCAATCCATCCCCAGAGAGATCTTCGAAGCGGCGACCATCGACGGAGCATCCGTCATCAGGCAGTTCTTCTCCATCGGACTGCCGATGATGAAGAACGGCCTGTTCACCGTCGGGCTCGTGCAGTTCTTCTTCTTCTGGAATGACCTGCTCATCGCGCTCACCTTCGCGAACTCCGGCAGCATCCGCACGCTGCAGCTCGGTCTCCTCAACTTCAACGGGAACTTCGGCACGACGCAGTACGGTCCGCTCTTCGCGGCCGTCAGCATCAACGTGTTCGCGCTCCTGATCGTCTACCTCATCCTCAATCAGCGGATCCAGAAGGGCCTCACGGCCGGAGCGGTCAAGGGATGAGCATCAATACTCCGAACAGGAACACCGTGCACGTCACTCCCCCCACGATCGAGCACCTCCGCGAGAACATCGGCATCGGCACCCCCACCCCTCGACTCAGCTGGAAGATCAGCGCCGCTCCCGGGTGGACACAAGATGCCTGGGAGCTCGAAGTGGATCGCGGCGGGCAGCTCAGCCGGTCAGGTGGTCGAGGCCACGAGCAGGTTCTCGTGTCCTGGCCGTTCGACCCGCTTCGCTCGCGTGAGTCAGCAGCCATCCGTGTCCGCGTGCTCGGCGGCGGCACGTGGTCCGCCTGGAGCGATGCCACAACGGTCGAGGTCGGCCTCCTCGAGGAGGCCGACTGGCAGGCGAGGCCCGTCGGCGCAGCCTGGGAGGAGGAGGCCGGGACCGACCGGAGGCCATCCCTCGTCCGCCGCGAGTTCCACCTCGCGAAGCCCGTCCGAAGCGCCCGCCTGTACGTCACCGCGCACGGTCTCTACGAAGCGGAGATCAACGGGCAGCGCGTGGGCGACCACGAGCTGTCTCCAGGCTGGACGAAGTACGACGACCGCCTCATCTACTGGACCTTCGACGTCACCCAGCACGTCCAGCAGGGCGCGAATGTCATCGGCGCCTGGCTCGGGGACGGCTGGTACCGCGGCCGGCTCGGCTTCAACGGCGGCTACCACGACCTCTACGGCACCGACCAGTCCCTCATCGCTCAGCTCGAGATCGAGCACACCGACGGCTCCCGCCACGTCGTCGCGACCGACGCCGATTGGGTAGCGGCGCTCAGCCCGATGACCAGCGCCGGCCTCTACGACGGCGAGAAGCACGACACCCGCGAGGAACAGGACGGGTGGAGCGCACCTGGCGCCTCCGATGACGGATGGACTCCCGTCGCAGTCCGCTCTCGCGACGCCGCCACTCTTGTCGCGCCGTCGCTCCCGCCGGTGCGATGCACGCAGGAGATCGAACCTGTCTCGGTCACTCGAACCGCAGAGGACTCCCACCTCGTCGACTTCGGGCAGAACCTCGTCGGTCGGCTCCGCGTCGAAGTCGACGGGCCGGCCGGACACCGCATCGAGCTGCGTCACGCCGAGGTGCTCGAGCACGGCGAGCTGGGCGTCCGCCCGCTCCGCCTCGCTGACGCCCACGACATCATCACCCTGGATGGCCGCGGCCCACGCCTGTGGGAGCCGAAGTTCACCTTCCACGGCTTCCGATACGCCGTCATCACCGGTCTTGCGGAGCTGCCCGTCGGAGGTGTGATCGCGCGCGTGCTGCACAACGACATGGAGCGCACGGGAACGCTCACCACCTCATCCGATGACCTGAACCGGCTGCACGAGAACGTCGTCTGGGGCATGCGCGGCAACTTCCTGTCGATCCCCATGGATTGCCCGCAACGCGACGAGCGACTCGGCTGGACGGGCGACATCCAGGTCTTCGCCCCCACCGCGTCCTTCCTCTACGACTGCGCCGGGTTCCTCGAGAGCTGGCTCGCGGACCTCGCCCTCGAGCAGCTGCCCGACGGCACCGTGCCGTGGTTCGTGCCCGTCGTCCCCGGCGGGCCCACCTGGACCCCCATCGAGACCGGCGCGGTTTGGGGCGACGCCTCTGTACTCACTCCCCTGGTGCTGCACGAGCGATTCGGCGACCGCGGCATCCTCGCGCGTCAGTTCGAAAGCGGGCGAGCTTGGGTCGACCGGATGATCCTCCAGTCGGGTGACTCGCGACTCTGGAAGTCGGCACACCAGCTCGGCGACTGGCTGGACCCTGCTGCTCCGCCTCATGACCCGGCAGACGGGCAGACCGACAAGTACCTTGTCGCCTCTGCGTACTTCGCGTACACGACGAGGCGTCTCGCCGACATCGCCATCACCCTCGGCCGAACCTCGGAAGCGAGCAGGTACGCGACGATCGCGTCCCAGGCGCGCGACGCATTCCGCAGCGAGTACGTCGTGGATGGCGGCATGCTCACGAGTGACGCGCAGACCGCATATGCACTCGCCATCCGCTTCGACCTCCTCTCGGCCTCGGAGCAGCAGGTTGCCGGTGCACGGCTGGCCCAGCTCGTGCGAGAGGCGGGCCATCGCATCGCGACGGGTTTCGCCGGAACCCCCGTCATCAGCGACGCCCTTACCGCAACCGGGCACCTCGACGAGGCATACGCACTGCTCCTCGAGGACTCGTGCCCGTCCTGGCTCTACACCGTGCGCATGGGCGGCACCACGATCTGGGAACGATGGGACTCGATGCTCCCCGACGGCAGCATCAACCCGGGTGAGATGACCAGCTTCAACCACTACGCGCTGGGCTCCGTGGCCGACTGGATGCACCGCACCATCGGGGGGCTGGCTCCCGCGCAGCCTGGCTATCGGCGGGTCGTCTGGGCGCCACAGCCCGGCGGCGACCTCACGAGCGCGACGATCGCCTTCGATTCCAGGTACGGGAGGATCACTGGCTCGTGGACGCGAACCCACGAGGGCGTCAGCTACGAGCTGCAGCTTCCGACCGGCGTCACGGGGCAGGTGCGACTTCCCGGGACAGAGGAGCGGTTCGAGCTCGTATCGGGCGCGAAGTTCGAGCACCGCGTCGCGGCCCCCGTACTCGAGACGCGGGTGCGATAGGGAGAGCTGGCCCACCGTGTCCGGCACGATCTCCGTCGCACGCGACCCCAGAGCGCAGCTCGTGCTCGGGACGCTCGGTTTCGGCACGAAGCAGAACCGGGATGCTTCGTTCGCCCTCCTCGATACCTTCGTCGAGGAGGGCGGGCGGACCATCGACACGGCACACGTGTATGGCAATTGGGAGCATGCGGCCCCGCCGAGTGCGAGCGAACGCGTGCTCGGTGCATGGCTGTCGTCCAGGGGCATGCGCACAGTTGTCAACGCCACGACCAAGATCGGCCACCCCTCACTGGATGACCCCGAGGTGACGCGCCTCGACCCCGAGTCGCTGCGCCTCGACATCGAGGAGGCACGCGACAACCTCGGGCTCGAGACGATCCCGTTGGTGTACCTGCACCGGGACAGCACCGCGATACCCGTCGAAGAGCTCCTGGCGCCGTTGGAGGAGTTCACCCGAGCAGGTCTCATCAGTGCGTACGGCGCCTCGAACTGGACGACCACGCGTCTTCGGGAGAGCCGTGTGGTCGCGGCGGCTCGCGGGTGGACCGGATTCGTGGTCAATCAGCCCAGCTGGGGACTCGCGCGCCCACTCGAGACGGCACTCCCGACCGGAATGGTGGCGATGGACGGGACGATGCATCGCTTCCACGAGCAGTCGGGCCTTCCCGCCAGCCCCTACTCGTCGCAGTCGAAGGGGTATTTCTCGCGCTGGAGGCGCGGTCCAGCTGACGCGACGGTTCGGCTCTTCCACGACAACCACAACAGGGCGACCGCGCTGCTGCTCGACGAGCTCGCGCCTCTCTACGGCGTACCCGCGACCGAGTTGTCGGTCGCCGTTCTCCTCGCCTCTGCGTTTCCAGTCTCTCCGGTCATCGGCGCTGGCACCGTCGAGCAGCTGCGATCCAGCTTCCGCGCCGCCTCGGTGGGCGTGTCTGCGGCCCACCTCGAGGCCGTTCGCGCGCTTTGCAGATTGCCCGTTGTGTAACGGCATGGCGACTGATAATTTCGTGTCACCCGGATGTTGAAGCGTTTCAACACATCGCTGCGTTCACCGACGAACGCTCCATCCGCGTGCCTCCACTCCCGATGAAGCACCTCAACGAAGAGAACGGAAGATCGCACTTGATATCGAAGACCCCCCACGGCAGAGGCCGATCATTCAAGGCCGCGACAGCCCTGACGCTCGGCACCTGCCTCCTCGCAGGATCCTTCGTGAGCGCGCAGCTCGCCATCGCCGCTCCGACCGACACCACTCCCGTCGCTCTTCAAGTCGACCGCCAGGAGTCCCCCATCCTGGTCGACTCCACACCGAGCTTCAGCTGGCAGATGGATGCGGCGCATCGCGGCGCCGCACAGACCGCCTACCGCCTCGTGGTCGCGACCTCGTCCGAGAGGGCCTCCAACGGCGAGGGTGACGTCTGGGATTCCGGCGTCGTCGAATCGAACGCCAGCTCAGCGGTTGCCTACGCTGGCCCCGCGCTGTCGCCGAAGACCAGCTACTTCTGGGCCGTGCAGGTGACGGATGAGCGCGGGGAGACGCTGCCCACCGCCACGTCGTCCTTCCGAACCGGCCTCAAGGCGACCGACGGGAGCACAGGTTGGAACGGCGCTCAGTGGATCACCCAGCCAGGCGCCGAGCCCTCGCTCGCTGACGATCGCTCGCTCGCAACGACGTTCGATGTCTCGACGAGATTCCAGATCCTGCAGGGGTCCGCCGGCCTCACGTTCAACGGGGTCGACGACGACTTCATCCTGCTCAACGTGGCTGAGGTCGACGGTCAGTACCGGCTGAAGCTGCACGAGGGCAACGCACAGGGCATCCGAGACTTCACCCGCGACAACGGCGCGGCCGAGAATCCGGAAAGCCCCCGTGGCTTCGACCCCGTGAATGTCGACGTCGCACTCGACGGCTTCGACCCCGCCGCCGAGCACACGCTCACGGCGAGCCTCGTCGGAGGCGGAGGGGTCTTCCCCTCCGGGTCGACGTGGAAGATCAGCCTCGACGGTGCAGTGCTCGCCGAGTTCGAGCTGCCGGGCAACCGGCAGATGGTGCGAGCGGGTCTTGTCGGCCTGTACAACGACAACGGGACGAGCGCCAAGTACACCGATGTCTCCCTGACGGTGCCCGATGCGGCCGAGAAGCTCGACGAGACCCAAGCGAAGCTCACCGCAGATCCCAGCGCATCCGCCTTCGCTGAAGCCGACGGTGCGAAGATCGCCGACGGCTGGATCACGGTTGCGGACAGTCTCGCTCAGGAGTCCGACACAAGTGCGTCGGATGGCCTCTTCCGCGAGGAGTTCACCACCAGCGGGAAGACAGTCGAGTCGGCCCACCTCTACGCGAGCGCCCTCGGCATCTACGAATTCGAGCTCAACGGTGAGAAGGTCGGTGACTCCTACCTCGCGCCTGGCACCTCCGACTTCTTCAAGACAGCGCTCTACAACGCCTACGACGTGACCGATCAGATCGCGGCCGGCGACAACGCGATCGGCGCGCAGCTCAGCGATGGCTGGTACTCGGGATCCTTCGGCGCACTGCAGAAGCCTTACGGAGCACAACCGGCGCTCATGGCGAACCTCGAGATCACCTACACCGACGGCAGCACCGAGTCGGTCGCGACGGGACCCGATTGGTCGTACTTCGGCGAGGGCCCGATCACCGACAGCAACCTCATGGACGGCGAGAACTACGACGCTCGGCTCGAGCCAGCAGTCGCCGGATGGTCGCAGGGCGGCTTCGATGAATCAGGCTGGGCAACACCCGCAACCACCTCGCTGCCCGCAGGGCTCAAGGTCGTCGGCGACAGCGCATCCGCGATCAAGAAGGTCGAGGAGCTCTCGCCCGTCTCCCGCACGGTCGATGCAAACGGCAACCTCGTCTTCGACTTCGGCAAGAACATCGTCGGCAACGTCGCGATCAACGTGTCTGGGCCCGCCGGTTCGACCGTCGAGCTCAACTACGGCGAGATGCTGAACGACAGCAGCGCAACAGCCGACGGCCCCGCAGGCACGATCTACAACGAGAACTTCCGCTCGGCGAAGGCCAACGACTTCTACACGATCGGCGACTCGGGCTCCGGCTCGTTCGAGCCGACGTTCACCATGCACGGCTTCCGCTACCTCGAGGTCTCCGGCTTCGACGGATTCGACGCGAACTCTGTCGACACAGGCGACGTCACGGCGTACGTGCTGAGCTCCGCCACCGAGCTGACGATGGACCTCGAGACGTCGAGCGACGGTCTCAACGCCCTGCACGAGAACACGATCAACGGCCTGCGCGGCAACTTCAACTCGATCCCGACCGACACTCCGGCCCGTGACGAGCGGATGGGCTGGCTCGGGGACATCCAGGTGTTCACGTCGACCGCATCCATGACCGCGGATGTGCGCAACTTCCTGCAGAAGTACACGGAACTCGACCTCGCGGACGCGCAGTTCGCGGACGGCCAGTACCCGCGCTTCGCGCCGTACCACTCCGGCTGGGAGTTCGTGCACGGAACGTCCGACCCGTGGACAGACGCCAGCATCATCGTGCCCTACGAGCTGTGGAGGGCGTACGGCGACACCGAGATCCTCGAGGTCAACTACGAGCAGATGAGTGCCTACGCGACGGCGCTCAACGAGGGCCCGCGCGGGTTCGTGCTCGGCGACTGGCTGTCGTTCGCGAAGACCGACACCGAGTTCGTGATGCAGGCGTACAAGGTGCACACGATCGCACTCATGGCCGAGGCCGCAGAGGCCCTTGGCAAGACCGAGGACGCGCAGAAGTTCAGCGGCTGGCACCAGGACTGGAAGAACACCTTCGTCTCCACCTACTTCCCGAGCGGTGGCTCGCAGATCGAAGGCGTCGACCTCGAGACGCAGGCCGCCTACGCCATCGTGCTCGACTTCGGCCTCTACCCGGATGGCAGCCAGGCTGGGCTCGCCGAGCGCCTCGCACAGCTGAGTCTCGCCGGCAAGAACGGAGAGCCCGCGCTCACGACGGGCTTCCTCGGCACTCCCGCCATCCTGCCGGCGCTCTCCGGCAGCGGCCAGCTCGACGCCGCCTACGACCTCGTGCTCAGCAACGCCTACCCGAGCTGGCTGTACACGGTCGACCAGGGCGCCACGACCTACTGGGAGCGCTGGAACTCGTACACGCTCGAGGACGGCTTCGGCGACGTGAGCATGAACTCGTACAACCACTACGCCTACGGCGCGGTCAGCGAGTGGATCTACAACACGGTCGCCGGCATCAACCAGGACCCGGCGAACCCCGGTTATCAGCACTCCGTGCTCAAGCCGCAGCCGGATGCCGACGGCCGCGTCACGTGGTCGAACGCCGCGTTCACCACGAACTACGGCACGCTCGTCTCCGATTGGACGACCGAGAACGGCGCGTTCGAGTACCACGTCGTGGTTCCCGCGAACTCGTCCGCGACGGTCTATGTGCCAGTTGCCGACGAGAGCATGACCGTGCTTGAGGGCGGACTCGCCGCGGCCGACGCCGAGGGCGTCACGCTTGTGGGCATCGAGAACGGGACTGCCCAGCTCGAAGTCACTTCCGGCAGCTTCGACTTCACGGTCGGTGTCGCCCCGGAGCCGACGACTGAGCCCACGCCGCAGCCGACCTCCACCGACGGCACCGGGACCACCGCGCCGACGTCGAGCCCCGGCAACGGCGGCGGCAACGGGTCCGGGAACGGGTCCGGGAACGGCGGCTCCGACGCCGGCGGCCAGGACGGCGACCTCGCCACGACGGGCGTCGACGGCAGCATCGCCGGCTTCCTCGCCCTCCTCGGGGCTGTGCTCGCCGGCACCGGGGCGGCGTTCCTCATCAAGAAGCGCCGCGGACGCGTGACGAGCGAGTAGCCGCAAGGGGACTCAGGAAAACGCCCGGGCGGATGGGCTGGCACTCACCAGTTCATCCGCCCGGGCTCTTTCTGCACCTTCAACTGCTCTGCCTACCCAAGAGCGACCTGGAGCGCGACCGCGCCTTCGCCACAGCTCTCGACCGCGCACTTGGCGAACTCCCCCGACGCCAATAGCGTGGCCCGCGACACGAGGTGTTCGCGCTCAGCCGCGCACTCAGAACGCTCGCCCCGCACAAGGAGTCCCGATGAAGGTCACCACCACGACCCTGGAGATGCTCAAACAGCCCCGAGACGTGCCTCGCGCGTTTCCCGACGACATCCGCCTCGACCGTGCGGGTTCGATCTCGCCGGAGTACGCACGGTTCCTCTACGGACTCGTCGGCGGGCCATGGTTCTGGACGGAGCGGCTCGACTGGACGAGGCGCCAGTGGGTGGATGAGCTCGCGGAACTCGGCACCGAGTTCTGGATCCTCTACGGCGGCGGCAATCCGCTCGGGTACGTCCACCTTCAGCCGAAGCCATCCGACAAGGGAACCGCGGTGGAGATCCGGTACTTCGGCCTCGCCGAGGCGGCCCAGGGTCGCGGACTCGGGGGACGATTGCTCGAGCACGGCGTCCTCGCCGCGTGGACGCTGCCGGAGCGCGCCCAGCTCGCACCCGTCTCACGGCTCTGGGTGCACACCTGCACCCTCGACGGCCCGCTGGCCCTGGCGAATTACCAAGCACGTGGATTCGTGATCACCGGAACCGAGGAGACCTTCGAGGACCTCCCAGATCGACCGGTCGGGTCCTGGGTTTCCACCGGTGGGCGGGCCGCGCAGCCATGATCGCCGGACACGGGGAGAAGCGGCTAGCGTGAAACGCGTGCCGGATGCTCTGCCAGACCAGCCCACGCACGACGGGCCACGCGACCCTGCGCCCGGCCGAGCCACTCCGATGCGGGCGGTCGTGAACTCGACGGATGGCGGCCCGCACAGCTTGCAGCTCCGCGAGGTGCCGCTCCCCCACCGAGCGCCCGGTCATGTGCTCGTCGAGGTGCGGGCGGCCGGCGTCGCGTTTCCCGACGTGCTGCAGTCGCGCAGCGAGTACCAGCACCGCATCCCGACTCCGTTTGCGCTCGGCTGCGAGTTCGCGGGCATCGTCGCCGAGGCCGGCGAAGACTCCGGGTTCGCGGAGGGCGACCGGGTCTTCGGCGTCGCCAGCCATGGCGCCTTCGCCGAATACGTCGTCGCGCCGGCCGACCGGGTGCTGCCACTACCGGATTCGATCAGCTTCTTGGATGCCGCGGCGCTGCCCATCAACCTCCTGAGCGCCGACTTCGCCCTCCGCGACCGCGGGCAGGTGCGGCCAAGCGAGACCGTCCTCATCCAGGGGGCCGCTGGCGGGCTCGGCGTCGCGCTCATCCAGCAGGCGAAGCTCATCGGCGCC
Organism: Pseudoclavibacter sp. Z016; assembly: GCF_002931215.1. NCBI lineage: Bacteria > Bacillati > Actinomycetota > Actinomycetes > Micrococcales > Microbacteriaceae > Pseudoclavibacter > Pseudoclavibacter sp. Z016. The sequence continues at coordinate 24,247 of NZ_PSTU01000022.1, read as the reverse complement.
ACCGTCATCGCCGTCGTCTCGACCGAGGAGAAAGCTGCGCTCGCACGCTCGGTCGGCGCAGACCACACCGTCTTCGCGGGCGACTTCCTCGCCGAGGTCCGCCAGCTCACCGACCACCGCGGCGTCGACGTCGTCCTCGATCCCGTCGGCGGCGACCGCTTCACCGACTCCCTGCGGTGCCTCGCGAAGCGCGGGCGCCTCGTCGTGCTCGGCTTCACCGGCGGCAGCATCCCGACCGTCAAGACCAACCGGCTGCTGCTTGGCAACATCTCCGTCGTCGGCGCGGCTTGGGAAGGGCTCATGCCCGAGTGCCTCGTGTCACTGCCCGAGCAGTGGGCGCGGCTCTCGCCCGCCGTCGAGCGCGGCGAGCTGCGCGCCTCGATCACCGCGGTCGTCCCCCTCCGCGAAGCGTCCGAGGCCGTCGCGAGCCTCGAGGAGTGCCGCGCCCGCGGCAAGGTCGTGATCGACCTCGGGCTGGAGTAAGCGGGCAGCGCGAGCTGCACCGCGGCTCACGAGACGACGCGCCCCTCGACTCACTCCCTCGCCCGATGCCAGACTCGGACGATGACCGACCCCGCCACCCCCGCGTTCGTCGCCGAACTCCCCGCCCCCATCGCCCGCCTCGCGGAGGGTGTCGAGCTGCTCGACCCGGCGGATGTTCCCCCGCTGCGCTGGGGAATCCTCGGCGCCGGCCACATCGCGCGAAGATTCGCGCACGAGGTGCCGCGTCACACCCGGTCGACGATCGCGGCGGTCGGGGCGCGCGAACTGTCGCGCGCCGAAGCCTTCGCCCAGGAGCTGGGCGTCGAGCGTGCGTACGGTTCCTACGGCGAGCTCATCGCGGATCCGAGCGTCGACGCGATCTACCTGGCAACCATCAACTCGACACACCACGAGCTCGCGCTCGCGTGCATCCGCGCAGGCAAGCCGGTGCTCGTCGAGAAGCCGTTCACGCTCAATGCCCGCGAGGCCCGCGAGGTCTTCGCCGCTGCCGAACAGCGTGGAGTGCTCGTCGTCGACGGCATGTGGACGCGGTTCCTCCCCCAGTTCACGGTGACAAGGCAGATCGCCGCCAACGGAACGCTCGGCCGCCTTGTCACCGCCCACGCGAACTTCACCGGGATCATGGATGCCCCCGTCCCGCGCATCGTGGACGTCGAGCAAGGCGGTGGCGCGCTGCTCGACATCGGCGTCTACTCGGTCGCCGCGGTCCACGACCTCATGGGCTCGCCCATCGAGGTCGCCGCGGCAGGCAACCTGCTTCCCGGGTACGCCGTCGACGGGTCCGCATCCGTCATCATGCGCACCGCGAGCGCCGTCGGCACGGCTCGGTGCAGTTTCGAGGGACGAGCCGCGTCGAGCGCGGAGTTCGTGTTCGAGCACGGCATCGTCGAACTGCCCGGGGAGTTCTTCGTTCCGGGAATGCTCCGCGTGAGCGAGTTCGACCGAGACGGGTCCGGGGAGGCCACGGACGAGTCGACCGATGGCGTCGGCGGCGCCACCGTCAGCGAGTGGGACGCGACGGTGCCAGGCGGGTTCCAGTTCGAGGCCGCCGAGTTCGCGCGCCTCCTCGCAGACGGGGCCACGCAGTCGCCCGTGATGCCCTGGCAGGCATCCATCGAGATCATGGAAGTGCTCGACCAGGCGCGAGCCGCGATCGGCGTGGTCTACCCGGGCGAGACGACCCCGTAGCCCTCCCGCTTGCCATGTCCCGAGGATGTGGTTACAGTGACAGCGGCTTGTCACTGCTTCCGCAGGCAACACCGCAGCTGTTTCGACGACGATTTCAGCAAGCGTGTTCCTAGGAGAGCAAGATGATCATTCGGCGGGTACTCAACAACAACGTTGTTGACGCGTTGGACGACTCCCTGCAGGAGGTCATCGTCTTCGGCAAGGGACTCGGGTTCCGCTCGAAGCCGGGCGAGCGCGTCGACCAGTCACTCGTCGAGAAGGTCTTCCGGCTCGAGGACGACGCCGCCAGCCGGCACTTCGCCTCCATCGTCGACTCGATCCCGGCCGAGATCCTCACCGCCACCGCCGACCTCGTCGCCCGCGCGCGCGCCGAGTTGAGCGCGAAGATCAGCGACAGCCTCTACGCGAGCCTCGCGGACCACTTCGTGTTCGCCGTGCAGCGCGCCCGCGACGGCGGCGACTTCACCGTGCCACTCGCCGTCGAGGTGCGCCGCTACTACCCGAGCGAGTACGCCTTCGCGAAGAGCGCCGTCACCGAGCTCAACTCGCGCCTCGACGTCGACCTCCCCGAGGAGGAGGCGACGAGCATCGCCCTCCACGTCATCAACGCCCAGGTCGGCGGCGCCGCCGACAGCGCGGCCCGCCTCATGGAGCTGACCCACTCGATCCTCGACATCGTGCGCCTCCACTTCGGCCTGCACTACGACGACGCCAACTCGTCGTATCTCCGCTTCGTCACCCACGTGCGCTTCTTCGCGCAGCGCGTGCTCCTCGGCGAGACCGTGCAACGCGACGACGCCGAGCTGCTGCGCATCCTCACCGAGCAGAAGCCGGCAGCGTTCTCGAGCGTCGACAAGGTGGATGCGTTCGTGAAGCGCAGCCACGGGCACGCGATGAGCGCCTCCGAGAAGGTCTACCTCGGCCTGCACATCGCGAACTTCCTCTGACACGGCACCGCCGCATCCACCCCACAGTTTTCAACACCCCAAGAATCCACCGCAGCGTGAGGGCAACCGCGTGAAGCCGGGATTCTCCCCGACCAGGAGACACCCCATGAAGTATGAGAAAGACGCCGCAGCGATCATCGCCGCGGTCGGCGGCGAAGAGAACATCTCCTCGCTCTACCACTGCGTCACCCGCCTGCGCTTCGGCCTGAAGGACAACTCGAAGGCAGATCAGGCCGCGCTCACCGCGATCGGACCCGTCGTCGGCGTCAACGACGCCGGCTCGCAGTACCAGGTCATCATCGGGAACGACGTGCCGCTGGTGCACAAGGCGATCGTCGCCGAGGTGCCGCGCCTCGCGAGCTCCGAAGAGAGCGCAGCGGATGCAACCGCCGGCACCAAGGGCGGCAAGCAGAAGCTGCACACCCGCTTCTTCGACTTCATCTCCGGCGTGTTCGCACCCATCCTCCCGGCCATCGCCGGCGCGGGCCTGCTCAAGGGTGTGCTCGCCCTTATCAACGCGTTCGGCTGGGTCGACCCGAGCTCGCAGACGTTCCTCATCTTCTCGGCCATCGCCGACGCGGTCTTCTTCTTCTTGCCGATCGTCGTCGCCGTCTCGGCAGCGCGGAAGCTCAACGCGAACCCCTACGTCGCGGCGTCCCTCGGCGCGGTCCTCGTCTACCCGGCGCTCACGACCATGCTCAGCGCCGGCGAGCCGGTCGCGCTCCTCGGGGTCACGGTCACCTCGGTCTCCTACGCGTACTCCGTCATCCCCGTGCTGCTGGGCGTCTACCTCATGTCGTGGGCTGAGCGCCTCTTCACGAAGATCATCCCGTCGTTCCTGAAGCTGACCTTCGTGCCCATGCTCACGCTCGTCACGGTCGTCCCGATCACCCTCGTCGTCCTCGGCCCGCTCGGCACCTTCGTCGGCAACGGCGTCGCCGGCGGCATCAACTGGGCGCTCGACAACGGCGGCGCACCCGCCGGCTTCGTGATCGGCGCGCTGCTTCCGCTCATCATCATGACCGGGATGCACTACGCGCTCGTCCCGTTCATCCTGCAGAACCTCGCCACCCTCGGCTACGACAAGTTCCTGCCCCTCACCTATGTGCAGACGTTCGCGACCGCCGGTGCCGTCTTCGGCGTCTTCCTCCGCGCCAAGAACGCGCAGATCAAGGCACTCTCCCTCTCGACGACCTTCACGGCCCTCATGGGCGTCACCGAGCCAGCCCTCTACGGCCTCGCGCTCCCGCTGCGCCGCCCCCTCATCGCCTCCATGGCGGGAGCCGGCGTCGGCGGCGCCATCTCGCTCGGCTTCGGCGTGCAGGCCTACGTGCTCGCCGGCAACGGCGGCCTCCCCGGCCTGCCGGGCCTCGTCGGAGCCACCTTCGGGTGGGCGATCCTCGGCATCGTCCTAGCGTTCATCGTCTCGACCGTCGTCTCCGCCATCCTCGGCATCGACGAGTCGATCCTCGCCAAGGCCTCCCAGACCGTCGCGGCGAACGAGAAGCCGGCGGCCGCAGCCACCGCAGCCAGCGCCGCCTCGACGACGGATGCACCCCTCGCGCCCTCGAGCGGCGAGCTCATCGCCTCCCCCATGGCAGGCGAGCTCATCTCCCTCGACGACGTGCCAGACAAGACGTTCTCGCAGCGTCTCGTCGGCGACGGCGCCGCCATCCGCCCGACCAGCGGTCACGTCACGTCGCCCGTCACGGGTGAAGTCGTCACCGTCTTCCCGACCAAGCACGCCGTCGCCATCCGCAGCGACCAGGGCACCGAGGTGCTCATCCACATCGGCATCGACACGGTCTCCCTGCAGGGCCGCGGCTTCGAGGCGCACGTCGCGGAAGGCGACCGCGTCACCATCGGCGACCCGCTCATCGACGTCGACCTCGACGCCGTCAGCGCCACCAACGACACCGTGACGGTCATCGTCATCACCAACCTCGGCCTGCGCTCGATCGTGCCGGGCACCCCCGGCACGCGCGGGAACGGCGACGCACTCATGCACGTCCTCTCCACCATCGACGCCAAGGCCAGCCACAAGGAGGCAACCGCATGACCCGCACCACGGAGCAGCGCACCGCAACCGACCCGAGCCCGCACGGAGCCTCCGGCGCCTTCCCCGATGGATTCCTCTGGGGAACTGCGTTCGCCGCGAACCAGGTCGAGGGTGGCTTCGACCAAGACGGCAAGGGCCTCTCGCAGGCCGACGTCATCCCCTTCCGCAAGACCGGCGACTACGTCGACATCACCTCGCTCATGAAGGCGACGGATGCGCAGATCGCCGAAGCCATCGCCACCCCGGGCGCTGCCGGCTACCCCAAGCGCTCGGCAAGCGACTTCTACAACCGCTGGGAGGGCGACGTCGAGCTCTTCGCGGAGCTCGGCCTGAAGTCACTGCGCATGTCGATCGCCTGGACGCGCATCTTCCCCAACGGCGACGACGCCCAGCCCAACGAGGAAGGCCTCCTCTTCTACGAGCGTCTCTTCACGCGCCTCCGCGAGCGCGGCATCGAACCGGTCGTCACGATGTCGCACTACGAGATGCCCCTGCACCTCGTCACCGAGTACGGCGGATGGTCGAACCGCGCCGTCGTCGGCCTCTTCGAGACGTACGCGAGGACCATCCTCACGCGGTACCGGGGACTCGTGCGCTACTGGCTCACGTTCAACGAGATCAACACGACCCTCATCGAGCCGTACACGGGCGGCGGCATCATCGAGCGCGAACCCGAGGACGGGGTCGACCCGCGCCAGGTCGGCTACCAGGCGCTGCACCACCAGTTCGTCGCGAGCGCCCTCGCCACGAAGGCCGCCCGCGAGATCGCCCCGGATGCGCAGGTCGGCTGCATGCTCGCCCGCATGGCCCACTACCCGGCCACCTCGGCGCCCGCCGACATCGTGCGGGCCCAGTGGGACAACAACATGAACCTGTTCCACACCGACGTGCAGGTGCGCGGCCGGTACTCGGGAACCGTGCGGCGCTTCTGGCGCGACACGGGCATCCACGTCGCCATGGAGCCGGGCGACGAGGCACTCCTCGCCGCCAACACGGTCGACTTCATCTCGTTCAGCTACTACATGAGCCTCGTCTCCTCCGTGAGCCCCGAGCAGTACGGCGCAACGGGCGGCAACCTGTTCTCGACGATCAAGAACCCCCACCTGCAGACCACCGAATGGGGCTGGCACCTCGACCCGGAGGGCCTGCGGTATGCGCTCAACGATCTGTGGGACCGCTACCAGGTGCCGCTGTTCATCGTCGAGAACGGCCTCGGGGCGACGGATGTGCTCGAAGGGTCCGGCGACGACCGGGCCGTGCACGACGAGTACCGGATCGACTACTTCCGCCAGCACCTGCAGCAGGTTCGGGAGGCCATCGAGGACGGCGTCGACCTGCTCGGCTACACGTCGTGGGGCGGACTCGACATCGTGAGCGCCTCCACGTCGCAGATGACGAAGCGGTACGGGGTCATCTACGTCGACCTCGACGACGAGGGCGCCGGCAGCGGCGACCGCGTGCGGAAGGACAGCTTCCACTGGTATCGGGAGCTCATCGCCTCGAACGGCGCGACGCTCGAGGCGCTGCCCGCAACCGGCGCGTAGGCAACACCGGCCGGCGATCACGGCCGTTCGTCCCGAGAGGGCCGCCATGCATGCATGGCGGCCCTCTCCTGCCGCGCGGCGTCGGCCAGCCGGGCGATACGCTCGAAGCCACGACTTCTCCCCCAATGCGCAGATTCTGTCACGCGAGAGGCCCCCGTCAAGAGCGTTCCGCGTCGCATGCGATGCGGCAAGCCGCGCCCTGGACCGCGGCCTCTCCCAGTGAGGGGCAGCAGGTATTGGGAGGACGGGCAAGAAGCGGGCAGGCCGCTTACGCGGAGAGCTGCGTGCCGTCGAGCTTGGCGTCTTCGGCGGCGCGATCGAGCGCACGCGAAACGGACGAGCTGCCGACGCCGAGCACGGTCGCGATGCGCTGGATGCTGTGCCCTTGGGCTCGCATGTTCAGCGCCTGCTCTGTGCGCTCGGGCGTCATCACGGACGGGCGACCGCCGACGCGGCCCTGGGCTCGCGCGTGCGCGAGCCCGCGCTGTGTGTTCTCCCGGATCGTGTCCACGCGGAGCTGCGCGAAAACAGCGACGATGCCGAACAATGCGCGCCCCATCGGCGTGGTCGTGTCGATGTCGGGCTCAGTGAGACTCTTGATGTTGATGCCGCGATCGTGCAGCTCACTGATGGCCTGAATGGCCATCGTCTCGCTACCCGCGATGCGGTCGAGACGGCGCACGACGAGGGTGTCACCCTCGCGCAGATAGTCGAGGCAGGCGAGCCCCTGCGGCCGCTTGGCGGTGCCCGTTCCGGCGCCGGGTCGAGTGGCCTCCAGACACTGCGGGGCCCAGCGTCGCAGAGTCCGCACCGCAACGCCGGAGTGCTCCGCAAAACGCGTCCACGGCACGCCGTCCTGGTGTTGGCGCACAAGCTCGGCTTTCTGCCGGTCGCTGAGGTGCGCCATGATCCCTTGTCAGGCCCGCTCGACGTGCTCGGCCAAGTGCCGATAGATCGTGGGCCGGGACACCCCGAACGTGTCGGTAATTTCCTGCACGGTGTGGCCGCATTCGAGAATCAGCTTGCCAGGCTCTCGCTATTCATGCTTCACTACTAGCGTGTCTCGTATACAAGCTCGACAGGATGCGCAACTGACGCGCGCAGTGCTCCCGTTGGTAGTTCTGCAACTTATCCAGCAGGAGGAGTCCTACGGGTATGAGTTGGTCGAGCGCTTGACGGCGCTCGACCTCGAAGTCAGTACGGGGTTGGTATATCCCGTCCTGAACCGGCTCGAACGGGACTCTCTCGTCACGACGTTCTCCAGGTCGTCGCCGAGTGGCCCACCTCGTAAGTACTTCGCGCTGACGGATGCAGGCGCAATTGCACTCGCGGTCGCCCGACATCAGTGGGAGCAAACTGCTACGGCCGTGTCCGAAGCCATCGAACTCGAAAGGGAATGAGCATGTCACACTTCACTCAAGCCAAACATTCGACATCCATGCGCGCATCCATCTATTTGCTTCGTCTGGACTGGCACCTCGAGGGAGTCGTCTCTGCCTCCGAGCGTAGGCGCATCCTGAGAACGCTGCGCGACGAGATTGACACGGATGGGCGGCCGGTGCAAGCGGTAATTGCCGACCTGGGTGCCCCGCGAACACTTGCAGCACGCTATGGCGAGGGAGGATGGATGCGGCCGCTCTGGTCAATCGGCACGTTGACTGCCGCGGCAGCGCTCGGCACGTACTGGGTCGCGTTCCTCTCGTTCGCCGGGGGCATGCTGGCAGTGGTGGATAGCGTTGCACCGATGAAGGCGGAGGCAACCTTCTTCTTCGTGCCCGTCAACGCGTTCTCGAATGATCAGGGCTTCGGCATTGGGTGGTCGGGGGGATGGGAATGGCTCGTCGTGCCCATCGTCATCATCGCCATCTTCCTGCTCGTCGGCGCAAGGGTCTGGCGCCTATTCCGTCGCGACAGAACGACCACCGAGTAGATCGAAGGATCAATCGGTGATGGCGGGGACAACCACCACTCCCCAAGGTCGATGACAGAGATCGGCGTCACTGCGCCGCCACGAGGCGAATTGACTCACGCATGAGACAGGACATACATCGCCGTGATCACGGCGACATCTACGGCTGTGATTCACAACGTTGACGGCGTCCGGCTCAACCTCTCCCCCACAAACGATCGTTTGCGGGGGAGCAGCTGCCGGGCCATGCTTGTGGGAACGAGCCGAGCGCGACGCCGAGGAGCAAGCTGATGACCGTCCGTCTAGACAGCCCGAAGCGGATGACCACGATCTCGTACCGCCTGCACGACGCGGCCGATTTCGAGACCTCCAAGAGCGGCTATCTCGTGCGGCCAGCGAGGGGGAAGACGTGAACCCGAGCCAGGCCTTCGACGGCCCCGACGTAGTCGTGGAGATCTTTCAAGCCGCAGTCGCGCTCGGCGAACGCGGTTCCATTGACTGACAGCAGGACGGCGGTCACTGACCGGTTCCGGCAGCGGCTCGGGCATCCAGGCTCTGGCGCTGGAGGTCAGCAGCTGACATCACTCGCCCCACAGACCCGAGCCGTCTGGTCGAAGCGGGAGCGACCCATGGCCTGCGATCTCGGTCCAGTCACCGTCATAAACGATCAGTTTCGAGCGATTGCTGAAATCCACAAGACCGCATCCGCATCACTTTCAGAGACCCAGTTTCAAGGTCGTACTACGACCGGAAACGAGCGCAAGGCAAACGCCACAACCAAGCACTCGTGAGCTCTCGCGAGACGACGCTGCGACGTTCTCTGCGCAATACTCCGAGACGGCACCATCTACCAGCCACCTATGGCTCCTGCCGCTTGACAAGACCATAGGGACCCCCCTCATCTGAAACGGACCCCAATTGCCCGCTTCCCCCCAGCGCCGCCGCTTCGCGCTGTTCGTGCTCTTCTTCCTGCCGGGCATCACGATCGCCTCCTGGGTGACCCGCACCCCCGACGTCCGGGATGCGCTCGGCGCGTCGACCGCGGAGATGGGGCTGATCCTCTTCGGCCTTTCGGTCGGGTCGATGGTCGGCATCCTCAGCTCGGGCCGGCTCGTCAGCAGGTTTGGCGCGCGCCCGGTCATCGCCGTCGGCATGACCCTCGTCGCGGCGAGCGCGCTGACGATCGGGGCGGGTGCGGCGCTGGCCTCCGGCATCGTCGTGGCCCTCGGGCTCGCCCTCTTCGGCCTCGGCATGGGCGGCGCAGAGGTGGCGCTCAACATCGAGGGGGCTGACGTGGAGCGGCAGCTCGGCAAGTCGACGCTGCCCGCCATGCACGGCTTCTTCAGCCTCGGCACCACCATCGGCGCGGTCGGCGGCATCGTCGCAACCGCCACGTCCTTCCCCATCCTGGCGCACCTCAGCATCGCCGCCGTGGTCGTCGCAGTGGGGCTCGTCGCCTCCATCCGCCTCCTTCCCCCGGCTACCGGCAGGGCGGCGCTCGAGGTGAGCACCGTCAAGGCAGATGCGCCAGCCAGCAGCCCGCTCTGGCGCGACAGGACGCTGCTGCTGATCGGCGTCATCGTGCTCGCGCTCGCCATGGCCGAGGGCAGCGCCAACGACTGGCTCCCTCTCGTCATGGTCGACGGGCACGGTTTCGACGCGGCCTGGGGCTCCGGCATCTTCGCGGTCTTCGCCCTGTCGATGACCGTCGGACGGTTCGTGGGCGGCTCGTTCGTCGACCGCTTCGGCCGGCCCGCGGTGCTGTGCGCGAGCGCGCTGATCGGCGCGGCAGGGCTCGCGCTCATCATCTTCGTCGACAACCAGGCGGTCGCTGCCTGCGCCGCGATCCTGTGGGGCCTCGGCACGGCACTCGGCTTCCCCGTGGCCCTCTCGGCCGCTGGCGCCTCGGGCGACCGGCCCGATGCGCGCGTCGCGTTCGCCGCGACGCTCGGGTACATCGCGTTCCTCGTCGGTCCACCCGCGCTCGGCTTCCTCGGCGAGGACTTCGGGCTCAGGTCCGCGCTCATCGCCGTGCTGGCCCTCGTCGCCGTGGCCGCCGTCGCGAGCTGGCTGGTCGGCCGCGGGGCACCGCGGCAGGAGGGCTCCGACGTCGCAGTCGCACCGCGATCGAGCTCCGAGAACTCGACCTCGCAGCGCTGAAGACGCCCGCGCTCGTCAGCTACCCGGTTCGTTGCGACACAGGCGGATTCAAGCCGCCCGCCGGAACGCCTGCGCGTTCGCGACGACGACTCCGACGATGACGATCGCCCCGCCCACAAGCTGCCCGATCGTGAACGGCTGTCCTGCCAGCAGGGTGAACGCGACCGTGAACACGGTGATCAGGTTCAGGAACACCCCTGCTCGGGCCGCCGGGATGACGGCGAGCGCGCGGTTCCAGAGCAGGTAGGACAGCACCGACGGGAACACTGCGATGAGCAGCAGCGACGTGAGCGCTTCCGCTGAGACCGGGAGCTGCGGGCCGCCCGTCGCGAGGGTGACCGGCGCGACGAGGAGCACGGTGATGACCGCCTGGATCGACGTCGAGGTGATCGGGGGCAGCGGCGGCGATCGGCGGCCGATGATCGTGTAGGCCGTCCAGATGCCGACGGCGCCGAACATGAGCAGCTGTCCGATCCCGAACCCCGCCTCCAGGAACGCACCGACGTCGCCGCCGCTCACAACGACGAACACGCCGACGAGGGCGATCACGACACCCCAGACGCCGGTGCTGGTGAGGCGCTGGTTCAGGAAGACCGCGGCGGCAACCGCGATCACCGCCGGGTTGAACGCGTTGATGAGGGATGCGCTGAAGGCATCGCTGTACTGCAGGGCGGCGTAGAGCGTCAGGTTGTAGCCGACGAGCCCCGTGCAGCTGAGGGCGAGCAGCCACGGCCAAGCACCGAGCACCTCCCGCCACTTCGGACGCTCAACGAAGTGCGCGATCGCGAGCAGCGGCACGGCGGCGAGCGTCCAACGCCACAGCACGAGGCTGAGCGGGTCCAAGGTCTTGAGCACTGCCTCGCCGACGATGTAGTTGCTCGCCCAGAACAGGGTCGCCCCGAGCAGCGACAGCACTGCGATCACCAGCGAGCGACGAGCGGATGCGTCCTGCGCCGCACCCAACGAGCCCACACTCACGAGCACCCTCCCTGACCCGGGCAGCGGAACGCGGCTCGACCACGTCAGCCTAGCCAGGCGGCTCGCCCGCTAGCGTTGGCGGCATGAGAACCGTTGGCGTTGACCTGGCCGCCGAGCCCACCCGGACGGCGCTCGCCGCCATCGAGTGGGGAGCGGATACGGCCCGCGTGGCCGAGCTGCGGCTCGGCATCCACGACGCGGACATCGTCGACCTGTCGGTGGATGCGACGAGCATCGGCATCGACTGCGCGTTCGGCTGGCCCATCGAGTTCGTCGAGTTCGTGACGGCGCACGCAGGACGGGCGACGGGGGCGCGCACGCACTCCGGCATCGACCTGCGTCGGCGTCTCGCCTACCGAAACACGGACCGGGTCGTGCGCGAGCGCACGGGGCGGTGGCCGCTGAGCGTATCCACGGACCGGCTCGGCATGACGGCCATCCACTGCGCCGAGCTGCTCGAGGCGTTCGAATCGACCGGCGAGGAGGTCGACCGCTCCGGCGGCGGACGCTTCGCCGAGGTCTACCCCGCCGCAGCCCTGCGCGCCTGGGGGCTGCTCACTCCCGGGTACAAGACCAAGCCGGAGGCGCGCGTCCTGGCGGCGGCGGCACTGCTGGATGCGCTCCCCTGGCTCGAGACGACCGACGAGCAGCGCCTGCTCCTCGGCCGCTCCGACGACGCCCTCGATGCACTCGCCGCATCCCTCAACGCGCGCGCCCACGCGCTCGGCAAGACGCTGCCCGTCGCACCAGACCTGCTCGACGCAGCGAAGGTGGAAGGCTGGGTCGCCCTGCCGACCTGCTCCATCGCCGAGCTGGCGCCCCACACCTAACGCCTGACCCCTGACGCCTGACGCCAGCCGGAACCGCCGCCGAGCGCTCAGCCACCGCGCCTAGCATCAGCGCATGACTCGAGCTGCGCGCAACTGGTTCACCGAGGGCGGGCGGGCCTACGCCGACTTCCGCCCGAGCTACCCCTCGACGCTGGCCGCTGAGCTGGCCGAGCTCACGCCGAGCACGGCCCTCGCCCTCGACGTGGGCTGCGGGAACGGCCAGTTCACGACCACCCTCGGCGACGTCTTCGAGGAGGTCATCGGCCTCGACCCGAGCGAGGAGCAGATCGCCAACGCCGCGCCGCATCCGCGCGTCGAGTACGTGCAGGCGCCCGCCGAATCGCTGCCGAGCAGCATCCACGACGGCTCCGCCAGCCTGGTCAGCGTCGCCCAGGCCGCGCACTGGTTCGACCTGCCCAAGTTCTACGACGAGGTCACCCGAGTGAGCGCCGACGGCGGCATCCTCGCACTCCTCTGCTACGGCATCCTCCACATCGACGATCCGGCGATCGACGAACGCGCCCAGCGCTTCTACGCCGACGACCTCGACGCCTACTGGCCGCCGACACGGCGCCTCGTCGAACGCGAGTACCGCGACCTCCCCTTCCCGTTCGAGGAGCTCGAGTTCCGCGCCCCCAGCATCGAGAAGAACCTCACGCTGGATGCGCTGCTCGGCTACTTCTCGACCTGGTCGGCCGTCCGCGCCGCCCGCGAGGCCGGCCAGGAGCATCTCCTCGAAGCCGTCGGCCGTGACCTCGCCGAGCTCTGGGGCGACCCCTCGACCGAGCGGCGGACGACCTGGCCAATCGGCGGTCGGGTCGGGCGAGTGAACCGGTAGCGCAGGCCCCGCATCCGCTCGGCAAAGCTGAGTAGCATGCCGACCATGCCCATCAGACTCGAGAATGTCGGCATCGCCGTCCGTGACCTCGAAGCGACCATCGCCTTCTTCACCGACCTCGGCCTGACCGTGCTCGGCCGCGACGAGGTGAGCGGCGAGTGGGCGTCCACGGCCGTCGACGTCGACGGGAACCACGCGAAGATCGCCGTGCTGCAGACACCGGACGGACACGGACAACTCGAGCTCTTCGAGTACCTCAACCCAGAGGCCATCGAGACCGAGCCGACGCTGCCCAACGAGATCGGCATGCACCGCGTGGCGTTCTCCGTCGACGACCTCGACGCCTCGCTCGCGATCGCCGCCAGGCACGGCTGCCTTCCGCTTCGCGGCGTCGCGAACTACCAGGACGTGTACAGGCTCACCTACCTGCGCGGGCCGAGCGGCATCATCGTGATGCTCGCCCAGGACCTCACGAAGAGCTGAGCAGAAGCCGAAGCGCGGCTACCGGCCGGCCAGGTACTCGGCGAACGAGACGGGGGCCCTGCCCGTGACCCGTTCGACGTCGACCGAGACCCTCGACAGCTCACCGCTCGCGATCGCCGTATACGTGCTCACCCAGGCATCGTTCTGCCAAGGCGGTGCGCCCCACTTCGCCCGCGACTCGTACGCCTCCTCGAGCGTTTCGTCGTGGAACGTGACGGCGGTGCCGCTGGCGAGCGCGATCGCGTCCGCGATCTCGGCCGCACTGAGGGCCTCAGGTCCCGTCAGGTCGTACGTCGCACCCTGGTGCGCATCCGGCGCGAGCAGCACGCTCGATGCGACTGCGGCGACGTCGGCGCGGCTCACGATCGACACACGTCCGTCTCCCGCGGGGCCGCGCAGCACGCCGTCGTCGCCGACGAACATGGGCATGACGTCCATGTAGAAGTTGTCGCGCAGGAACGTCCACGCCATCCCCGACGCCTTGAGGTGCTCCTCCGTCGCGAAGTGGTCTCGCGCCAGCGTGAACGTCGAGTCCGGCGATGCCCCGAAGAACGATGTGTAGACGACGTGCTCGACCCCGGCGTCTGCCGCCGCGTCGATGAACGCGCGGTGCTCGTCGAGCCGTGTCTCGCTCTCGGACGCCGACACCATGAAGAGCGTGCGCACGCCGCGCAGGGCGGCCGTCGATGCGGCGCGATCCGCGTAGCTGAAGGGCGCGACGACGCAGCCGGGCAGCTGGGGCGCCTTCGCCGGCGTGCGCGCGAGGAGGAGCTGCGGTGCTCCCGCATCCGCGAGCTGCCTGGCGACGCGTCCGCCGACAGCGCCCGTGCTGCCGGTCACCGCGATGCGATCGACGCGTGATTCGCTCATGCCGCCCTGCTCTCGTCGTACCGGAGCTGGGCATCCCCGACGTCGGACATGTGCTCGGCAGCCCAGTCGGTGAGGATGCGGAGCGGACCGAGCAGGCTGCGGCCGACCTCCGTCAGCTCGTAGTCGACACGGGGCGGCACCTGCGGGAAGACGGTGCGCGTGACGAGGCCATCGCGTTCGAGGCCGCGGAGCGTCTGGGTGAGCATCTTCTGCGAGACGCCATCGACGGCCGCCTGGATCTCCGAGAATCGCTTCGGCCCGTCGTGCAGCGTGCCGACGACCAGCACCGTCCAGCGATCGCCGATCCGATCCAGCAGTCGCCGCGACGGGCAGTCACGGACGTACGGGTCCCACAGCGGCTCGGACATGGTCCACCCTTCCTCGGAGTATCCACAGGTTACCCAGTCACCAGCGGAGACTCAAGAGGTGCGCAAAGGGCACTTCGCGGTAACCGACTCCCCGCAAAGTGCCTTCTTCCCCTCCCCGCAGTCGGTCTCCTACGGTGACCTTCGGCGGCTGAAACGGCCGCCGCGACGAAAGGACCATCATGGCCAAGATCACCATCCTCGGCGGGACCGGATACGCCGGCAGCCACCTCGTCCGGGCGGCAGCCGCCGCTGGCCACGAGGTCACCTCGTTCAGCCGTTCGCGTCCCGCAGAGCCGATCGAGGGCGTCTCCTACGTCAACGGCAGCGTGCTCGAGGACGGCACGCTGGAGCACGCGATCGACGGCGCGGAGGTCGTCGTCTCCGCACTGGCACCCCGCGGCGAACTCGAGGGACGCACCCGGGGACTCCTCGCGAAGGCCGCCGAGCTCGCGGCTTCGAAGGGGGTGCGCTTCGGTGTCATCGGCGGCGCCGGCTCGCTGTTCGTCGCCGAGGGCGGCCCGAGGCTCTTCGACACGGAGGGCTTCCCGGATGCGGTGAAGCCCGAGGCCTCCGAGATGGCGGGCGTGCTCGACGACCTGCGCGCATCCGCCCCCGAGCTCGACTGGTTCTACGTGAGCCCTGCCGCCGCGTTCGGCGCCTGGGCGCCGGGCGAGGCGACCGGCGAGTACCGCATCGGCGGCGACGTGCTCCTCACCGACGCGAACGGCGACTCGAACATCTCCGGTGCCGACTTCGCGACGGCGATCGTCGCCGAGATCAACACCCCCACCCACCGCCGCGCCCGCTTCGGCGTCGCGTACTGACTGACGGTACCGCCAGCCTCACCCTGCTTGCAGCACTCCTCATCCAGTCGCAGACCTGGGGGTTGCGCATGCTCGTTGCTCAGCAAGCATGCGCAAACCCCAGGTCTCCGGGAGGTGCGACAGCCAGGCAGGCAGACTGACCGGCGGGCCGGTGACCGTCAGACGAGGACTACGGGACGATGACCGCGCGACCGCGGATCTCGCCAGCGTGCAGCTTCTCGTAGGCGGTGGTTGCCTCGTCGAGGGAGAACTGCTCGACGTGGATGTTGATGGCCCCGCGCTTCGCGAGCTCGACGACCTCCATGAGCTCCGTCCTGGAGCCCCAGTTGATGGCGCGGCCGGTGACGTCGAGCGGCACCGTCGTCTGACCGATCGGCACCGCGCCGCTCGCGACGCCGACGACCACGACGGATCCGGCGGCCGCGACCATCTTCGCGGACAGGTCAGCCGTCGGCTGGATGCCGACGAAGTCGAAGACCACCGTCGCGCCCAGGCCGCGGGTGAGGTCCTTGACTGCGGGGACGGCATCCGGGTTGGACAGGAACGTGTGGTCCGCGCCGACGGTGCGGGCCAGCTCGAGCTGCGGCTCGCCGACATCGAGCACGACGACCGTCGCCGCGGAGAGCGCCTTGAGCAGCTGGATGGCGACGTGGCCGAGACCGCCGGACCCGATGACCACCGCAGTCGAGCCGGGGACGAGCTTCGGGAGCGCCGACTTCACGGCGCGGTACGGGGTGAGGCCGGCGTCGGTGAGCGACACGTTCTTGACCGGGTCGAGGTCGCCGATCGGCACCAGGTGCCTGGCATCGTCGACGATCATGTACTCGGCCATGCCGCCGTCGCTGAAGATGCCAGGTGCGCGCATCCCCTTCTCGCAGTTCTGCTCGGCTCCGCTTGCGCAGTGGTAGCACCGGCCGCATCCCCACGGCCCGTAGACGATGACCGATTCGCCGATCTCGACGTCGTGGACGCCGCTGCCGATCGCCTCGACGACGCCCGCGACCTCGTGGCCGAGCGTGAGCGGGAGCGGCTTGAAGTAGTACTCCTCCTCGGAGGCACCCATGATGAACTCGTCCGAGTGGCAGGCTCCAGCGGCCGTCACCTTGAGCAGGATCTCGCCGGCGGCAGGCGTCGGGGTGTCGATCTCGACGAGTTCTGGGCGCGAGCCGATCGCGCGGTACTGCAGTGCTTTCATGGCGCTGCCTCTCTCCGGGCGGAGGGACAGCCCGGCGTCATCGGGCGACGCAAAGCGCCGCGAACCCGGAAGTGGGGTTCCGTTCGATGCTACGCCTCGCTATGTGCCGAGTCAGCGACCGCGCGTGAGTTTCAGACGAAGAACAGCGCGACCGCGAAGCAGCCAGCCGCGAGCGCGAAGTGCAGCGTCGCCATCTTGCGGCTCGCCTTCACCTCCCCGGTCGTGAGACGCGCGTAGACCTCGCGGAAGCGCTCCCGGGGGCGATCCTTGAACAGGACTCCGAGCACAAGCGCGATCGCGGTCGGCACCGCGTAGATCACCGTGTAGGCCGCGAGCGCCGCAACCGCCGTCGGGGCGGAGACCTCGGCGTCGATGAGGCGCTCCACGGCAAAGAACATCGGGAACGCGTTCGGCAGATCCGCGACCGTCGCGACGACCCCGAGCGGAAACGCGGTGGCCGGATTCACCCAGCGCAGCAGCGGGTAGCCGCGGCGCTCGTGAGTTCGGAAGCGCCGCACCCCGAAGACGACGAACAGGATCCCGA
Organism: Pseudoclavibacter sp. Z016; assembly: GCF_002931215.1. Classification (NCBI taxonomy): domain Bacteria; kingdom Bacillati; phylum Actinomycetota; class Actinomycetes; order Micrococcales; family Microbacteriaceae; genus Pseudoclavibacter; species Pseudoclavibacter sp. Z016. Next base: position 7,006 of record NZ_PSTU01000022.1, on the reverse strand, counting down.
AGCCGAGGAAGATGATGCGGCGCATCCACGTGGCGAGGTCGTCGACGAGCGTCCCGGCGAAGCTCGCCCCGAAGTACACGAGCATCGTCAGCCCGAAGAAGGCGACCGCTGCGCCCGCCGCGTAGACCCAGCCCGTCGGGACCGGTCGCTGAACGGTGAGCAGGATGAGGATGACAACCGCGATCGTCGACAGGTTGAGCGAGTCGATGACGGCGAGGCCGATGAGCGCGGCGACCAGACCGCCGCTCACCCCTCGCTCCCCCGCATGCCGTGGACTCTACCGGGCGGGCCGTCCGCTGACTCGCCTCGTCGGCCGCGATGCCCGCCGCGCCTGACCAACTTCAGTGCTCATTCGGCTGAAAACGCTCCTCAAAGCCGGCCAGGCCCTGGATGAGCACTGAAGTTGGTCAGGCGGCCCGGGGTAGGGCAGATCGGGGGCTGGCAGCGGCGACCGCAGTCCGAGTCCACGATCGCGCGCCCTCGCCTCAGCGCACCGGCACGTCCGCGAGCGCCGCGGCGAGCGCATCCGTGAACCGGTCGATGTCGTGTTCCTGGAACGACAGGGGCGGCCGAACCTTGAGCACGTTGTTGCTGGGACCTGCCGTCGAGGTGAGCACGCGGTGCTCGCGCAGCGCGTTGACGAGCGCGAGCGCTGTCACCCCGTCGGCTTCCTTGCTGGATGCGTCGGAGACGATCTCGACGCCCGTGAACTGCCCGGCGCCGCGGACGTCGCCGATGCGCGCGTCCCCCACCGAGCGGATCGCGGCGCGCAGCTGGTCGCCGACGCTCGCCGCACGTTCCGGCAGCCCTTCGTCGCGCAGCACATCGAGCACCGCCTGCGCGGCGGAGATCGCGACCGGGTTCCCGCCGAACGTGTTGAAGTACGGGATGTTCGTGGCGAAGGGCTCGAGCACCTCGGGGCGCGCGGCCATGCCGGAGACGGGGATGCCGTTGCCCATGGGCTTCCCCATGGTGACGATGTCGGGCACGATGTCATGCCTCGCGAAGCCCCACATGCGGGGTCCGAGGCGACCGAAGCCCGGCTGCACCTCGTCGGCGATCCACACGCCGCCGGCCTCGTGCACGGCGTCGAACGCCGGCTTGAGGAAACCGCTCGGGTCGGCGGCGACGCCATCGGACGAGAAGACGGAGTCGGCGAGGAAGGCCGAGAACTTCACCCCGTGCCTGGCGAGGTCGGCGATGGCCGCGCGGATGTCGGCGGCGAGCTTCTCGCCGACGAGCTCGGGGGCGGTTCGGTAGGTATCCGGCCCTGGCACGGTGCGCACCTCGAGCCCGAGCGTCTGCCCGCTGCCGAGCGCCGGGGAGACGCCCGAGGTCAGTCCAGAGGTGCCGTGGTACGCCTCGCTCGTGACGATGACGCCGCTGCCGCCGGTGTACGCGGCGGCGACGCGCAGGGCGAGGTCGTTCGCCTCCGACCCCGTGCACTGGTACATGACCTGCCCGATCTCCGCCGGCATCGTCGAGAGCAGGTCCTCCGTGTAGTCGAGGATCGCCTCGTGCAGGTAGCGGGTGTGGGTGTTGAGGGTGCCGGCCTGCGCCGCCATCGCCGCCACGACCCGCGGATGCGCGTGGCCGAGGCTCGCGACGTTGTTGTACATGTCGAGGTACTCGACGCCGTCGTTGTCGTAGAGGTACGTGCCGCTGCCCCGAACGAGGTGGACGGGGTTCGAGTAGAAGAGCCGGTAGGAGGGTCCGAGGAGCCGTGTTCGCCGCTCGACCATGGCCTCGGTCTCGGCCGCCGCTGAGGACTCCCCCACCCGGTAGCTGTTGCCGTCCATGATCGTCGATCTGCTCACGTGACGTGTCCTCTCCCGCGGGCGCACTTCGCCCGGTCGGCGCTTCGATCCTGTCCGGCCCAGTCGAGCGCACTGTTTCCTCCTGGTAAATCGTGTGTAACGAGTGCCCGTACATCGCTCATCTTCAGCGAATCAGCACCTAGACATGGATCACCCCGCACTCAGCCGGCACACACCAGAGCCGCCGCGAGCCGTGCATCCGCTGCACGAATCGCCCCAGCCCGAGGAGACGACCATGATCGAGGCAACGCTCAAGCAACCCGTCTCGGGGCTGCGCGTCTTCGACGCCCTCGTCAAGGGGGAATCGGCTCCCGCCTGGCTGCACGACGGGATGCTCGCAGCCTTCGGACTCCCGCCCGAGGCCGCGACGAAGCTCATCTCCGTCTCCGAGAACGCGTCGTACCTCGTCGAGCTGGCAGGCCAGCCGATCGGCGTCGTTCGCCTGCAGCAGCCCGGCTACCAGGAGGGTGAGGGCCAGCTCCGCTCGGAGATGCTGTGGGTCGAGGCGATCCGCGACTCGGGATGCGCGGAGGTCCCGTCTCCCATCCCGGGCGCCGACGGACAGGTGACGCAGAGCATCCCGTCGCCCGACGGGATGGCCCTCAAGGCGGTGTACTTCGAGCATGTTCGCGGCTCGATCCTGCAGGACGTCGAGGACGCGACGCCGTGGTTCACGGAGCTCGGGCAGATCACGGCCCGCCTCCACGACCACGCGCGCAGCTGGCGGCGACCGGCGGGGTTCGACCGGTTCACGTGGGGTCTCCCCGACCTCCTCGGCTCGACCGCGAGGTGGGGCGACTGGCGCCGCGCCTCGCTGACGCCGGCGCAGCTCGATCAGCTGGAGCGCGCCGAGATGTCGGCCCTCAGCCTCGTGCAGGCCGCGCCAGCTGGCTGGCAGGACTGGGGGCTCGTGCACTCCGACCTGCGCCCCACGAACGTGATCCGGGACGGCGAGCGGCTGATCGTCATTGACTTCGACGACTCCGGCTTCAGCTGGTTCCTCTACGACTTCGCGTCCGCGCTCACCTTCCAGGAGCACAAGCCCGAGGCACGCGTCATGGCCCGCAACTGGATCGATGGGTATCGATCCGAGGGACGACTGACGGATGCGCAGCTCGAGCTCGGCTGCGCCCTCTCCATGGTGCGCACGCTCACGATGCTCGGCTGGAGCACGACCCACCGAGATGAGGCGCTCCCGCCGGACCTGCAGGGCGGTGGCGTCATCGACGCCGCACTGTTCACCGCCGACCGATTCCTGACCTCCCCGACCTGGCTCATCGACTGACCCTCGCGGCTGTGGTCCGCTGACCGCCGCCGCGCACCCGAGGCCCAAAGCCCCACCATGAGCGCGGCGCGCCCGCGAGCCGCCCGCTCCCCAGACTGCTCCACCCGTGCATCCCGCACGCCATCTCCCTCCATGACCCCAACACAAGGAGCCATGTATGCCCGCTGCCGATCTCGCCTGGATGCTCGCCGCATTCGGACTCGTCCTCCTGATGTTCCCCGGAATCTCGTTCTTCTACGGAGGAATGCTCAACAGCAAGAACATGCTCAACATGGCCATGATGGTCTTCGGCTCGATGGCCGTGGTCGCCGTCATCTACGTGCTGTTCGTGCACGGGATGGTGCTCGGAAACTCGGTGGGGGGCGCCGGAATCATCGGTGACCCGCTCGCGTTCGTCGGCATGGAGTCGTTCATGACGGACTCGTCCGAGGGCGACATCATCACCGTCGACGCCTACTGGGGTGCCTTCTACATCCTGTTCGCCGCGATCAGCATCGCGATCGTCGCATCCGGTGCGGCTGGGCGCATGAAGTACTGGGCGTGGCTGGTCTTCGCCGCACTGTGGACGATCCTCGTCTACGCGCCCCTCGCCCACTGGGTCTTCGCGTTCACGAGCGACGACGGCGAGACGGTCGGCGGGTGGATGCGCAACGTCCTCGGCCTGCACGACTACGCGGGTGGCACGGCGGTGCACATGAACGCCGGAGCTTCGGCTGTGGCCCTCGCCCTCGTGCTCGGCCGCCGCAAGAACACGGAGCTCCGCCCGCACAACATGCCGCTCGTCCTTCTCGGCGCCGGCCTCCTCTTCTTCGGCTGGATCGGCTTCAACGGCGGAACGGCCGCAGGCGCGAACTTCCTCGCCGGCTACGTGGTGCTCACGACGACCCTGTCCGCGCTGACCGGCGCGTTGGGCTACCTGCTCATCGAGCGCATCCGCGACAAGCACGCCACGACGCTCGGCATGGCGACGGGCATGATCTCGGGCCTCGTCGGCATCACCCCGGCAGCGGACGCCGTCACCCCGCTCGGCGCGCTGGCCCTCGGCTTCATCACGGGCGCCGTGGTGGCGCTCTGCATCAGCTGGAAGAACCGTGCCAAGGTCGACGACGCGCTCGACGCGTTCTCGGTTCACGGCATCGGCGGCATCGTCGGGGCCCTGTTCGTGGTGTTCCTCGGCGCGGCCGCGGCACCGGCTGGCATCGCGGGCCTCTTCTTCGGCGGAGACCCGAGCCTCCTGTGGCGTGAGCTCGTCGCCATCGTCGTCACGTGCGTCTACGCGTTCGTCGTCACGTACCTGATCGCGTGGGTCATGAACAAGATCGTGCCGATCCGCGTGCCCGACGAGGTGGAGTCAGTTGGTCTCGACCGCGGCATCCACGCCGAGAGCGCCTACGAGTTCGAGGCACGTTGACCATGATGGAGACAGGCCGCTCCGGTGTGCTCGGCAGGTCCGAGTTCACCCCGCGCGATCAGAACACGCAGTCGACGCGCGACCCCCACGACCAGAACGCACAGACAACGCCAGCACAGAAGAGGAGCGCACGCCGATGAAGCTCGTGACCGCAGTGATCCAGCCGACGAAGGTCGACGATGTGAAGGATGCTCTCGAGGCCGCAGGCTTCACGGGCCTCACGATTACCGAGGTGGAGGGGCACGGCCACCAGAAGGGCCTCACCGAGTTCTACCGGGGGCAGGCCGTGAAGGTCTCGTTCCGCGCCAAGACACGTGTCGAGGTGCTGGTCGCCGACGAGACGCTCGAGAAGGCTCTTGACGTCGTGGTCGAGGCGGCCCGCACCGGCAACGTCGGCGACGGGAAGGTGTGGGTGACGGATGTCAGCCACGTCGTCCGCGTGCGCACGGGCGAGTCGGGCCCCGCGGCCGTGTAGTCCGCGCACCGTGTAGCTCACGCCATCGCGGCGCCCCAGATCGTTGTGGCCCGTTGCTGTTCCCGGCACTGGGAGCAGCAACGGGCCACAACTTTGCGCGCTGGTGTCAGCCGAGTTCGAGCCGCATGAAGGTGTCTGCCCGCGCGTAGTAGTCGTCCACGGGCAGCTGCTCCCGGGTGATGCGCGTGAACCCTGCCGCCTCGTAGAGGTGCAGCGCGGCCCGGAGACTCGAGTGAGAGCCGAGGAAGACCAGGCGACCGCCGAGCTGCGGGGCACGCTCGATCGCCGCCGCGATCAGGCGCCGGCCCACTCCCGAGCCCTGAGCCTCCGGCGACACGCCCATCTTCGCGAGCTCGAACACCCCTTCTCTGTGCGGAAGGAGCGCGACGCAGCCGACGACTCCGCCGGAGACCGCGCGCGCGAGCAGCACGTCGCCGCCCGGCTCCACGATCTGCCCGAGAGGATCGTCGAGCAGCCTGCGATCGTCGGTCGTCACGCTGAAGAGGCGCGAGATCCAGGCTTCGCTGATCTCCCGGAAGGCTGCGGCGTCGTCAGCGGAAACGAGTGAGGTCACGGTGATGTGGGTCTGAAGCTCTGGCATTCCCCCAGAGTGCCGCTCACACACCAAGAGGTCCAATACTGGTTGCACGCGTGATCAATAAGCTTGAGGTATGGATTCCCGGGTTGAATTGCGCCACCTCCGCTACTTCCTCGCGCTTGCCGAAGAGCTGCACTTCGGCCGCGCCGCCGCCCGCCTCCACATCGCGCAGCCCGCGCTCTCGCAGCAGATTCGCCAGCTCGAAGAGCTGATGGGCGTCACGCTCTTCGCGCGCACGTCCCGCTCCGTCGAGCTGACGGAAGCTGGGAGCGGGTTTCGTCCGAGAGCACAGGGGCTGCTCGCCTTGCTCGCCTCCGACGTGGATGAGGCGCGTCGCGTCGCGCGCGGCGAGTCAGGACGCATCGACATCTCGTTCATCTCGTCCGGGGCTGGCATCGTGAGCACGATCCTGCACCACTTCACACGCAGCCGCCCGAACGTGCTCGTCGAGCTCCACGAGGGCCCCACCACGGCGGTGCTGGACCGCCTGGAGCGCGGTACAGCCGACGTCGGGATCGTGCGCGACGCAGACGAACACGCGGGCCTCACGGTCTCGACCCTCTTCGCAGAGCCCTTCGTTGCCGTCCTCCCGGCCAGCCACGCACTGGCCGGAGCCGCAGCGGTGACTGCGACCCAGCTCGCGTCGTCTCCACTTGTGCTCTTCCCCCAGGCCTCCGGGTCGCGCGCCCATTCCCTCACCCTGCAGCCTTTCCGCGAGGCAGGCATCGAACCATGGCTCGGCCTCAGCGGCTCGGAGTGGGGCACCATCTTCCACCTCGTCGCGGCGGGACTGGGCGTCGCAGTCTCCCCTGCCAGCGCGGCCGCACCCCTGCCGCGCGGAGCTGTCGCGGTCCCGCTCGCCTCGACTGGGGCCGTCAGCCTGGTCCAGCTCGCGCACAGGGCCAGCGATGCGAACCCACTGGTGCGCGCATTCAGCGCGACAGCCGCGGAGGTGAGGGCGGCGACCACGCCGCAAGTCACGGCGACTGCATGACCATCGCGCTCGACGCTCCGCGTCAGAGCTCCGGGTGCTCGCGGCGGCGAGCTCGGTAGGCCGCGACGGCAGACCGATTCGCGCACCGCGTCGAGCAGAATCGCTTGGTGCGGTTGCGGGTGAGATCGACGACGACACCCTCGCAGCGATCGGCATCGCAGGTGCCGAGACGCCTCATCTCGTCGGCTCGGATGAGATCGACAACCGCGAGCACCGTCTCGACCATGATGCGCTCAGCGAGAGGCCGGTCGGCGTCAACCGCGTGGAGGTGCCAGTCGTGCCAGCCCTGGCCGTCAGTGCTGGCGTAGCGCACAAGAGAAGGCTCTGGACGTCGTGGTCGAGGCGGCCCGCACCGGCAACGTCGGCGACGGGAAGGTGTGGGTGACGGATGTCAGCCACGTCGTCCGCGTGCGCACGGGCGAGTCG
>NZ_PSTU01000014.1:0-75563 GCF_002931215.1 Pseudoclavibacter sp. Z016 | reverse complement strand
GCGCGCGGGCGGGGAACTGGGGGTCGCGCCTACGCCGTGGAGGCCGTGCTCTTCTGGCTCTCCACGCGGTACTCGATCTCGGCGACGATCTTCCTGAGCGCGTAGATCGTGACGGAACGGCGTTGCGCTGGCGGGTCCCACCCCGTGTGATCCTCGAACTCCAGCCGCTGCAGGTCGTCGAGGGCCGAGGAAGCGGCGGTGAGGCGTGCGTGCAGATCTGCTTCGCTCTGGTCCCAGGCGCGCAGCAGCTGCCCGAGCTGCTCTCCCGAGGCCTGCAGCGCACGCCCGGACTCGGGCTTCGCCTCGCTCCAGGACACTTCGAGGAACGGATCCTGGAGCTCGGCGATGTGTCGAGTGATGCGGCTGAGGCTGTCCAGCTCCGCCTGGACGGAGGAGCTGTCGAACTTCGCGCGAAGACCTCTGGCGTTGCCACGGAGGTTCTCCTGCACCTCGGCGACGAGCGTCTTCGCGTCGGCGAGTTCGCCGTCGAGGCGCAGCAGCGAGCTTCGCCAGTCCTTGAGGTCGTCCTCCGGAGCATCGCCTGCTGGTAGCTCCGTCGCTCGCTGGATGGTGTCGGCGATCGTGGTCTTGAGGGCGCTCATCGCCTCCATGGCCTGCTTCCGGCCGGTGGCGGGAGGCACGATGAGGTTCAGTCCGACGCCGATGGCCGCGCCGACAGCCATCTGCACGACGTAGCCGATGGAGAATCCGTCGGGATTCGCGCCGCCGACCACGAAGACGAAGAGGGCTGCGATGGGAATGTAGTCGCGGCCCGCGCCGAAGACCGGAATCCCTGCAAGCAGGGTGCCGACACCGACCGCGACGGGGACTGCCAGCGCCACGGGGGTGCCGAGGGTCACGAGCGCTCCGGAGGCGAGCACGCCCAGGAGCACACCGACCACGACCTGGACGCTCGATCGCACGGATCCGGCCACGGTCGGGACGCTCGCGACCAGTGCGCCGAGGGGAGCGTAGTAGGCGTAGGCGCTCGCCTCTCCCGGGACGAGGTGTCCGGCGTACCAGGCGAGCGTTGCGGCGGCGGCTGTCTTGGCCACGTGGAGGAGTCGGGAAGGCGTGAGCGCTGGGAGGAGGGCGCCGGCGAGTTTCTGCATCCACTCCAGGGTGGGGCTTCGCGGTCAATGCTCGCTGAGGGTTGACATCCGGGGAGAGGGAGGACGGGGGCGTGAGGTGCTGGCAGTGGAACAGGCAGGGGCCGGATGCGTGTGCATCCGGCCCCTGCCTGTCTCGAGACCGAGCCGCTCGGCGGTCAGTCGTTCTTGGGCTCGTCAGCCTGCGCCACGACCGCGACCTGGCTCGTCTGCGGGCCGGCAACGGGCACGTTCATGACGTTCGCCTTTCGCAGCCACGGGAACATCTTGCCGGGGGCACGCTCGACGGGCTCGTCCACCTCGAGGCCGTAGAAGTCGCCGATGTGGCCGACCAAGGCGGCGCGGCTGGCCCGGTCGTAGGCACGTTTCTCTCGTGCGAACGCGAGGGCCGTCGCCCAGCAGGACAGGAGCAGGACGATCGAGAAGGGCAGCGCGATGCTGATCGCGGCCGTCTGCAGGGCGTTCAAACCGCCGGCGAGCAGGAGTGCGACCGCGAGCAGCGAGGTGATGATCGCGAAGAACGCGCGCACCCAGTGCTTCGGCTCGGCCTGGCCGCCGGTCGCGAGCATGCCCATGACAAGCGCTCCGGAGTCCGCGGACGTGATGAAGAAGATCGCGATGAGGATGATCGCGCCGATGGTCAGCACCGCACCGCCGGGGAGCTGGGCCAGCATCTGGAAGAGGGCCCCTTCGACGTCGACCGAGCCGTCGCCCTGGACGAAGTCGGTGATGCCGTTCAGCTGCATGTAGAGGGCCGTGCCGCCGAGGACGGAGAACCAGAGGAAGGTCACGAGCGTCGGCACGAGCATGACGCCCGTCACGAATTCACGGACGGTGCGACCGCGGGAGATGCGCGCGATGAAGACGCCCACGAACGGCGCCCACGACATCCACCAGCCCCAGTAGAACGTGGTCCACGCCGATTGCCAGTCGACGCCCGCCTCGCCGGAGAATGCGCTCGTCGAGAAGGTGAGGCTGACGAAGTTCTGCAGGTAGTTGCCGAGCGACTGGACGAAGTCGCGCAGCAGGAACTGCGTCGGTCCGACGATGAGTATGAAGATGAGCAGCGCGCCCGCCAGCATGAGGTTGATGTTCGAGAGCCACTTCATGCCCTTGCCGACGCCGGAGATCACCGAGAAGAGCACGAACGCGGTGATGACGGCGATGATGGCGATGGACGAGGTCGTGGAGGACTCGAGGATGCCTGCGGCTTCCAGGCCCGAGCCGATCTGCAGCACACCGAGGCCGAGCGAGGTCGCGACTCCGAAGATGGTGCCGACCAGCGCGACGACGTCGATGAGGTTGCCCCAGCCTCCGCGAACGCGACGGCCGAGGAGCGGCTCCAGCGCCCAGCGCACGCTGACCGGTCGTCCGCGACGGTGGATGGCGTAGGCGAGCGCGAGGCCGAGCACGATGTAGATGGACCACGCGTGCACGCCCCAGTGCAGGTAGGTCTGCGAGAGGGCCTGCTGGGCGAGCTGGCTCTCGGTGCCGGAGACGCCGGGCTTCGGTTCGATGAAGTGGCTGAGCGGCTCGCTCACCCCGTAGAAGACGAGGCCGATTCCCATGCCGGCGGCGAAGAGCAGCGACAGCCAGCTGAGGTTCGAGAACTCGGGCTTGTCGTCGTCTTTGCCGAGCTTGATGTCGCCGTACTTGCCGAAGCCCATCACGAGGCTGAAGATCACGAAGAACGCCGCGATGAGCACGTAGTACCAGTTGAAGTTGCGCACGATCGACGACTGGACGGCGCCGAATGCGGTGTCAGCCGCGCTCGGGGCGAGGATCGAGAAGCCGGCGAAGCCGATGACGATGATCGCGGCGGGCCAGAAGACCCACCGTTTGATCGTGGGTGGGCCCTTCTTCTTCGGCGTATCGGGAGCGGCTGCTGAGCTGGAGGAGCTGGAAGTCACTGCGCCAATGGTACGCGAGCTGCGGCAGATCGCTAGTTCGCCTAGCAATCAGGGTTGAGCGGGCGGGTCCGACTCAGCTCTCGCCAGCAGGCCGGACGAGTTCGTGCACGCCGGAGATGATCTCGTCGGGGCGGAACGGGTAGCGCTCGATCTCGCGCTGATCGCTGATGCCCGTGAGCACCAGCACGGTGTGCAGTCCCGCTTCCATGCCCGCCACGATGTCGGTGTCCATCCGGTCGCCGATCATGGCCGTGTTGTGGGAGTGCGCGCCGATCTTGTTGAGCGCAGACCGGAACATCATGGGGTTCGGCTTGCCGACCACGTAGGGTTCGCGGCCGGTCGCCTTCGTGATGAGGGCAGCGATGGCACCCGTCGCGGGCATGGGGCCATCGGCGCTCGGGCCGGTCGCGTCGGGGTTCGTGACGATGAAGCGCGCGCCGTTGCCGATGAGGCGGATGGCCTTCGTGATGGCGTCGAACGAGTAGTTGCGGGTCTCGCCGACGACGACGAAGTCGGGGTCGGTCTCCGTCATGATGTAGCCCGCGTCGTGCAGCGCCGTGAGCAGTCCCGCCTCGCCGATGACGAACGCCGACCCGCCTGGCAGCTGCTGGCGCAGGAAGTCCGCCGTCGCGAGCGCCGAGGTCCAGAGCCGATCTTCCGGGACGTTGATGCCGCTCGAGCGCAGGCGGGCCGCGAGATCGCGCGCCGTGAAGATGGAGTTGTTCGTGAGCACGAGGTACGGGGTATCGTCCCGCTGCCACTGCGCGAGCAGCTCGACAGCACCGGGGAGCGCGGCCTGCTCGTGCACGAGCACGCCGTCCATGTCAGTGAGCCAGCATTCGACGTTCGAGCGATCGACCATGTGCACAGCCTAGGCGGATGCGCCGACACCGAGTCGGATGTGCACAGACTCGCCGGTGCGCGAACGGCTTCGCGTAGACTCCCTCCATCATGGACTTCTTCCTCAACGCGCTCTGGTCGCTCATCCCGACCGTGATCATCGGGGCTGCGTTCTTCTGGATCCTCACCTCGATCCTCTCCGGCGATCGTCGCGAGCGCGCCATGGCCGACAAGATCGAGCGCGAAGAACGCGCTCGCCTCGGCCTCCCGCAGCTCGACGCGAACAGCTAGCGCGCCACCTCACCTTCCCTGCTCCGTCTCGACCCCCTCACCGAAGAGGGGGTCAGTTCTCGTCGTCTGGAACCGACCCATGTCACTCCTGCTCAACTGGGCGTCCCCGAAGCCGCTCGGCACGCCCTTCCGATTCCTCCTCTCCTCGTCACTGTTCTCGAACCTCGCCGACGGCATCCTGATCGCGGCGGGCCCCCTGCTCGTCGCGAGCCTCACCAGGGACCCGCTGCTCGTGTCGCTGGCCCTGGTCGTGCAGCAGCTTCCGTGGCTCGTGTTCGGCCTCTTCGCGGGCGTGGTCGCCGACCGCCTGCCCCGCGTCGCGATCATCGTGACGGGGGCGCTCAGTCGCGTCCTGATGCTGGCGGTCATCGGCGCGCTCGTGCTCACCGACACCATCAACCTGCCGATCCTCTACATCGCGCTGTTCCTCGTGGGGTCGGCGGAGGTGTTCACCGACAACGCCTGGACCTCGATCGTGCCCGACCTCGTCCCGTCGAAAGAGCTCGGCATCGGGAACTCGCGACTCATCGCCAGCCAGACCGTCATGAACCAGCTCGCCGGTCCCGCGATCGGCGGTGCCATCTTCGCGGTCGGGCATGCGATCCCGTACGGCGTGACCGTCGTCTCCCTGCTCTTCGCTGTGGTGCTCGTGTCCCGGATCACCTCACCACCCGTCTCGACGGCGACGACCGGGCCGATCGAGACGGTGCGCTCGGTGGCCCGCGTGCGTCGGGACATCGCGAGGGGATTCGCCTGGCTCTGGCAGAACCCGCCGGTCCGGACGCTCGCCATCATCCTGTTCGCGTTCAACATCACGTACGGCATGACCTACGGGGTGCTCGTGCTCTATGCGAAGCAGCGTCTCGGACTGGACGATGCCGGCTACGGGCTGCTGCTCGCGGTCTCGGCACTCGGTGGGCTCGTCGGCACAGCGCTCTACGGACGCCTGGAGCGCCGCTTCTCCTACACGAGCCTCATGCGCACCTGTCTCGCGCTCGAGACGGTGCTGCACCTGGTTCTCGCGGCGACTGCGAACGTCATCGTCGCTGGCCTCACGATGTTCGTCTTCGGCATGTACACGGTCATCTGGGCGACGCTCGCGAGCACCATCCGCGGGCGAGCCGTCCCGAGCCGCATGCGCGGACGGGTCTCGAGCGTCTACTTCCTCGGGATGATCGGCGGCATGGCCGTCGGCACCTTCGCAGGGGGTCTCATCGGCCAGGGCTTCGGCATCGTCACCACGATCTGGGTCGCGTTCGGTGCGAGCATCCTCATCCTCGCGCTCGTCTGGCGTTCCCTGGTGCACGTCGGCAGGGCTGGTGAGGTCAGGGCAGACGGCGAAGCAGCCGGTACTCCGGCGGCGAGTTGAACCTCGGTGGGGCACGGCGGGGCTCGCTCTGGGGGAGTCCTCAGATACCTCCGGGGAGCGACGCGTAACCTGATCGTCGTCGTGCTGGATCGAGGACGCGGAGGAGGGTGCTGACGATGCCGCGTTCTGCCCTGCCCGTCTTCATTGCGGCCGTCATGATGACGATGCTCGCCGGATGCGCTTCCGGGCCGTTCCCGTCCGTGCAGACCGCGCTCGAGTCGTTCAATCAGACCCTCCGATCACTTCCCGGCGTCGAGGCGTCGAGCCTCGACCGCCCGCCGGTGGATGGGGCCGTCAAGGTCGACCTCGTCGTCACGCTGGCCGAGGAGGTGACCGAGGAGGAGCTCGCGGACATCGGCGACTACGCCTCCACCTTCCCGACCGTCCAGCTCGACAAGGGCCAGTGGGCCGGGACGGTCGAGCTCAGGCTTGCGGGGTCCGCATACTCGTACTTCGATCTCACGACTCCGGAGTCGCTCCACGCCCAGCTCGGCTACTGGCGAGAGCTGGCGGCAGTGGGGTTCGAATCGATCTCCACACGGACGTACTCGGCGCCGGTGTCGGCTGGCATGTTCGAGGTGACCGATCAGGCATCCGGTGCAGCAGCGGACGGTCTCACCTCGCAGGAGACCGAAGCACAGCCGTCCGAGACGCAGGCTCCCGGCGACCCGGCGCCCGCGACTGTCTCGCCGACGGAGTCCAGCGCACCCTCTTTGTCTGCGGCGGCTCGTGGGCGACTGATTGTGGTCGAGCTCTCGAGCGAGGAGCGCGGCGATAGCGAGCGCACGACGCAGCTCCTCGAGACCGCCCGCGCGATCCACGACCCAGGCGCTGCCACGGGGGAGTGGGACCTCATGGGTCTCGCTCCGTTCACGACCGGCCAGTTCGTGCAGAGCGAGCTCCCCACCGCCGAGCAGGTCGAGTTCGTCCGGGAGACGAGCGCGGTGTTCGACGAGTCGGAGCAGCTCGCGAGCGTCCACGTGCGCGTGGATGATTCGGCCCTCGGCGGGACCCAGGTCAACGTCACCGCCTTCGACGACACGATGCAGGGAATCAAGGCGGGCGAGGCGGCCAAGGCGTTCCGGGAGACCGTGGAGTGGCAGGAGCTGCGTGACCTCGTCCCGGAGCTGCAGCGCACGAACAGGGACTTCAGCGTCAATTTCGTGGGGAACAACCTCACGGGCCTCGGCGTCTTCGAGTTGAAGTTCGGTGTGCGTGACTGTGAATTCTGGTCGGGGTCGCAGTGGCCGGATCTGACGCGCGAGCTCCAGCTCACCTGGGGCTCGAGCCTTGATGGCGCCGGCGCGCTCACCATGGCCGAGCAAGTTTGCGCTGATCAGCGCTAGATTGCAGGTCGATTCTCCCTCGGGAAGAGCGTTCGATGAGTGTCGATTCGCCCGTCCCGCGCCCGCCAGAAAGTGGTAAACCTCTGGTGTGGTATGGCATGATCCCCGGTGAATCCCCGGTCACCCGGATCTCGTCAAAGCTGGATCAGCGAGTTAGAGTCATGACCATCCATTTGGTAGGTGAGTATTCATGGACTTGAGCTGGGGTGAATTCAGTGCACGCAACCACGCGAGAACTACTGGTGAGGCAGCGCCTCCTCCGGGCGCTCGACGATGATTCGACGCGCATCACCCTGCTCCACGCGCCGAGCGGATACGGCAAGACGACGCTCCTGCGGATGTGGGCCGAATCCGGTCGCCACACGGGCCGCCTGCTCTGGGTGACCTTCAGCACCGCCACGACCACCCGCAACAGCGTCTGGGAGCAGATCGCGCGCGCGGCCCTCCGCGAGGGTCTCCTCACCAGCCCCGAATACGACGACCTCGTGACGCTCATCAACAGCGATGACTTCGAGAAGCGCGACCTCGTCGTGGCCATGCGCAGCGAGGTTCCCTTCACGATCATCCTCGACGGCTACGAGCGGCTCGGCGACCTCGTGCCGATTGTCGACCAGGACCTCCTCAGGGGCGCCGAGAGCGTCCCGAACATGCGGGTCATCATCGCCGCGAGGGGCCGCACCACGCTCGACCAGTCGAGGCTCCAGCTGCAGGGCCGAGTTCGTGTCGTGACCAACATCGACCTGGAGTTCACGGAGGCCGAGGTCGCGGCCTTCTTCGAGCTCGTCGTGGGGCAGACCCATATTGCGACGCCAGCGGAGGTGTACGAGGCGACCGGTGGCTACGCCATCGCCGTCCGCGCGGCCATCCTCGAGCTCTCCCGGTCGGGCCCGCGCGCATTCCACTGGCGCGAGAATGCGCTCAACTCGACGAACCTCTCCGGTCAGCTGCCCAACGCCGAGCTCGCCAGGTTCGCGAGGATCACCAGCGTCGTGCCGTACTTCGACGCCTCGCTCGCGCGGATGCTCGTGCCCGACCTGGATCCGGACGCGGCGATCGAGATGCTCGAAGCGGACGGCTTCGGCAGGCACATCTCGTTCACCCGCAGCAGCAAGGCCTTCCAGTACGTCACGGCGCTCCGCGAGGCGCTGCACGAGGAGCTGCGGGCCGATTCCCCGGCCGAGTATCGACGCGCAGCCTCTCTCGCCGCGGCGTGGTTGAGCGCAAACGGCGACCCGGAAGGGGCTCTCGAGCTGGCGCTCGAGGTCGACGACTTCGACCTCGCGTCACGCATCTGCGCACGCCTGCTGCTCACGGTCGTCGAGGCCTACACGACGGATCGCTATGTATCGCGGCTGCAGCACCTCCCGCAGGACGTGCTCGTCGCGTACCCCGTGCTCGCGTTCGTGCTCGGCCTCGCCCGTCTCGCCAATCCAGTGCTGCGCAGCGGTGCGAAGCCGCTCCTGCAGATCGCGGCCGGGATGCGCATCCCGAGCGACCTCTCGGTCGCACGTCGCTGCGAGTACCTCTGCTTCAAGGTCTTCGCGCTGCGCACCCTCGGGAGGTACCTCGAGTCGGCTGAGCTCGCGCGGGAAGCGCTCGGCCTCGCCGCTGCCCAGTCCCGGGTGGGGGCGTCGCCTACGCTGTCTCCGGTCTTCACTCGCGGGGCGGCGCTCTCGCTGTTCCTCGTGGGCGACATGACGGGGGCGCACGCCGCGGTCGAAGAGACCTTCGTGGTGCCGCAGTCGAACAGCTCCCGCAACCTGTCGTTTTGGGACGCGGCGGGCTACAAGGTCATCGATGGTGACATGCCCGCCTCGGAGGCGATGCTCGCGCAGGTCGAAGATGGTGCGTGGATGACGACAAGCTCGCGCGGACACCTCGGCACCTTCGGGCATATCGCGAAGTCCTACGGATATCTCGAGCGCGGTGAGTGGATGCAAGCGCAGGCGGCTCTCGAGGATATCGAGCGCTTCACCGTCACGTCCGACCTCTGGCCCTACCTGCAGGAGCCCGTCATGCTTGCTCGGCTGGCGCAGGGCGAGGCGCTCGCGGAGGCCAGGCGGGTCGAGGAGATGCTCGAGGGCCCGCTTGCCGCCTCTGGGGTCGGTGAGAGCCTCGGCCTGTTCCGCGTGAAGTCCCTCCTCGTCGTCCTCTGGCTCGCCGCCGGTCGCCCGGCACGCGCACGCAAGCTGCTGGAGGGGTACGCCGTCGACGACTTCCGGACGCTGCCGGCAAGGTCGCTGCTCGCTCTTGTCGACGGCGACACGGATCAGTCGATGCAGTGGGTCTCGCGGTCGCTGGACTTCGTGACGACGCCGAGGATGCGCATGGCGATGCACCTCATCGGCGCGGCCGGTGCGCTGCGCGATGGCGACCGCGACGTCGCCCGGAGCATGGTCGGCCTCGCTGCCGGGCTCTCGCTCCAATATGGGCTCGTCTCGCCCCTGCTCATGCTGCCCGATCGCGACCGCAACGCGCTGGCTGAGCTCAGCCGAGAATCCGGCGGCGCGGACGACATCGCGATGTTCGACTCGCTCGACGTGGTGACGAACTTCCAGGAAGTGAGCGCCATGCCGCAGTTCACGGAGCGCGAAAGAGTCGTGGTTCACGCGCTCGCAAGGCACACCTCGCCGACGCGGATCGCCGAGGAGCTGTTCGTCTCGCCCAACACCGTGAAGACCCAGTTGCGCTCTGCCTACAAGAAGCTCGGTGTCCACACGCGGCCAGAGGCCCTGCGTCGCGCCGAATCTCTGGGCCTGCTCCGGGATCGCAACGGCGAGTAGTTCGTCGCTCTTCTGTTCCGCAAGCCACTCCGGGGTGAAGCCCGGGGTGGTTTCGTCGTTGGTGCCCGGGGAAATTGGTGGGCCATTTAATTGTAGATACAACTTAGGGTGAAGTCTGGGGTGACTTCACGAGAACGGATTCGAAACCGGGGTGCTATTGAGCCGCTCGGTACCTCCGAACTGGATGCACCGGCGAACCACGCGCCCACCGGCGCGGAAGCAACTTCCCCCGATCTGCTCCGAAGAGGTTCCCCCTTGTCAGAAACCCCCAGCTCCTCATCCGCCCCAGTCACCACCGACGAGAAGGGCGGCACCACTCGCCGCTCCGTGCTGCGCGCCGCCGCGTGGACAACCCCCGTCATCGCCCTCGCAACCGCCGCGCCAGCGCAGGCGGCCTCCCGATGCGTCATCAAGACCAACTACAACGCGCTCAAGACGGGCACCAAGCCCACGAGCATCCCCTTCCCCGGCACCGGCGTCACCGCGACCCTGAGCTACCTCGGCTACGGAGGCTTCACGGGCTCGTCGACCAACGGGACCGTCCAGGACGGACCACAGGGTGGCAACCCGCAGTCGCTCAAGTGGATCAAGATCGAGAACGGGACCGCCCGCTCCGGCAGCGGCGTCGACGTCAAGATCGTCTTCAGCGAACCGGTCACGAAGCTCTCGTTCACGATCTTCGACCTCGACTGGGCGCCGGGCAACCACCGCGACGCCGTCATCGCCACGACCACGCCGACCTCGTCCACGCGAGCATCCGCGCTCGAAGGCAGCGGCACGCTCGCAAGCCCGTGGCGCAAGGCCACCGAAGGCGAGATCCCCAGCACGTCCCTCAACGGCAACGTGCAGCTCTTCTACACGGGTCCCATCAGCGAGGTCACCTTCCGCTACTACCAGGACCTCAAGAAGCTGGACGCCAACCACAACCAGCTCATCGGGCTGAGCGACCTCGCCTTCGAGAAGTGCCTCTAGCGCTCTGAAGCTGAAGAAGGGATGCGCCGTCGCGCGGTCGAAGAGACCAGCGGCGGCGCATTCGCGTACCTGGGCGACGCATCCGCACGCCCAGGGCGAACAGGGGAGGGAAACGGAGGTTGACGCCGTTACTCTCTCTGTACACGGCCCCCGACCCTGTAGCCAGGTGTCGAGGTCAGGGAGTCGAAGGAGAAACGGATGTTCGAGAGATTTACCGACCGCGCCCGTCGCGTGATCGTCCTCGCCCAAGAAGAGGCGAAGATGCTCAACCACAACTACATCGGGACCGAGCACATCCTCCTCGGCCTCATCCACGAGGGTGAAGGGGTCGCCGCCAAGGCGCTCGAATCCCTCGACATCTCGCTGCCTGCCGTACGTGAGCAGGTCCAGGAGATCATCGGCCAGGGCCAGCAGCGTCCGACGGGGCACATCCCGTTCACGCCGCGAGCCAAGAAGGTGCTTGAGCTGTCGCTCCGCGAAGCGCTGCAGCTCGGCCACAACTACATCGGCACGGAGCACATCCTCCTCGGCCTCATCCGCGAGGGCGAGGGTGTCGCAGCTCAGGTGCTCGTGAAGCTCGGCGCCGACCTCAACCGGGTGCGCCAGCAGGTCATCCAGCTGCTGAGCGGATTCCAGGGCAAGGAGCAGGTCGTCGCGGGGGCGGACCAGCCGCAGCAGGCAGCCCAGGGCTCCGCCGTGCTCGACCAGTTCGGCCGCAACCTCACGCAGGCCGCTCGCGAAGGCAAGCTCGACCCCGTTATCGGGCGCGAGAAGCAGATCGAGCGCGTCATGCAGATCCTGTCGCGCCGCTCGAAGAACAACCCCGTCCTCATCGGCGAGCCGGGCGTCGGCAAGACCGCCGTCGTCGAGGGCCTCGCCCAGGCGATCGTCACGGGGCAGGTTCCCGAGACGCTCAAGGACAAGCAGCTCTACTCACTTGACCTCGGCTCGCTCATCGCCGGGTCCCGCTACCGCGGTGACTTCGAAGAGCGCCTCAAGAAGGTCACCAAGGAGATCCGCACACGCGGCGACATCATCGTCTTCATCGACGAGATCCACACCCTCGTTGGTGCGGGTGCCGCCGAGGGCGCGATCGACGCCGCGAGCATCCTGAAGCCGCTCCTCGCGCGAGGTGAGCTGCAGACCATCGGCGCCACCACGATCGACGAGTACAAGAAGCACTTCGAGAAGGATGCGGCGCTCGAGCGACGCTTCCAGCCCATCCAGGTCGAGGAGCCGTCGATCGCGCACACGATCAACATCCTCAAGGGGCTCCGCGACAAGTACGAGGCGTTCCACAAGGTGTCCATCACCGACGACGCCATCGTCGCCGCGGCAACTCTCGCCGACCGCTACGTCTCCGACCGGTTCCTGCCGGACAAGGCGATCGACCTCCTCGACGAGGCAGGCGCCCGCCTCCGCCTCTCGGTGCTGTCCTCGCCCCCCGAGCTGCGCGAACTCGACGAGAAGATCGCGATCGTCCGCGCCGACAAGGAGCAGGCTATCGAGCTGCAGGACTTCGAAGGCGCCGCGTCACTGCGCGACGACGAGAAGAACCTCCTCGGCGAGCGCCTCCGCCTCGAGAAGCAGTGGAAGTCGGGCGACGTCAAGTCCACCGGTACCGTCGACGAGGGCCTGATCGCCGAGGTCCTCTCGCAGGCCACCGGCATCCCGGTCTTCAAGCTCACCGAGGAAGAGACTGCGCGTCTCGTGTTCATGGAGGATGCCCTGCACCAGCGGGTCATCGGCCAGAACGAGGCCATCGCGGCCCTGTCCAAGACCATCCGCCGCACCCGCGCCGGACTCAAGGACCCGAACCGCCCGTCCGGCTCGTTCATCTTCGCCGGCCCGACGGGCGTCGGAAAGACGGAGCTCGCCAAGGCGCTCGCGGAGTTCCTCTTCGACGACGAGTCGGCGCTCATCTCGCTCGACATGTCCGAGTTCGGCGAGAAGCACACGGTCTCGCGGCTCTTCGGTGCCCCTCCAGGGTTCGTCGGCTTCGAAGAGGGCGGCCAGCTCACCGAGAAGGTGCGCCGCAAGCCGTTCTCCGTCGTGCTGTTCGACGAGATCGAGAAGGCTCACCCCGATATCTTCAACTCGCTCCTCCAGGTGCTTGAAGAAGGCCGTCTCACCGACGGCCAGGGTCGCGTCGTGGACTTCAAGAACACGGTCATCATCATGACGACCAACCTCGGCACGAAGGGCATCTCCGGCGGCCCCGTCGGCTTCCAGCTCGAAGGCGACGCCTCGGTGTCGTACGACAACATGAAGTCGAAGGTCAACGAAGAGCTCAAGAAGCACTTCAAGCCCGAGTTCCTGAACCGCGTCGACGACACGATCGTGTTCCCGCAGCTCTCCACCAACGAGCTGCTGCAGATCGTGGACCTCTTCATCGGTCGCCTCAGCGAGCGCATGCTCGACCGCGACATGACCGTCGAGATCACCGAGCTCGCGAAGCGCAAGCTCATCAAGGTCGGCTTCGACCCGACGCTCGGCGCTCGCCCGCTGCGCCGCGCCGTGCAGCACGAGGTGGAAGACCTTCTCTCCGAGAAGATCCTCCGCGGCGAGCTCAAGGCCGGCGACCACGTCGAGGTTGACTACCCGGAGGACGAGTTCGTGTTCAACGTCTCGAAGCGCCTCGTCCCCGAGACGGTCGCGGCAGGCGGAGTGACCTCGCAGGCTGAGGGCATCATCGCCGACGCCGGTGAGGGTGACGCGCCGACCGCGTAACCTCCGCACGCGCATACGACGAAGCCCCCGCATCTACGTGATGCGGGGGCTTCGTCGTGCGCGCCCCGTCGCCCGCTACCGGGTTGCCTTGCGGAAACCGTCCCAGATGTCCCAGACGCTGGTGGCGAGGACTCCGAAGGCGATCATCACGGTCACGATGGTGGTCACCGTCGCCGCGCTGTCGGCGCTTGGGATGACGGTGGCGAAGAAGTCCGGGTTGAGCAGCAGGCCGCGACCCAGGGTGGTCAGGAGCAGCGACATGAACAGGACCGCGAGCACCGCGTTGGCCCAGGCGAGGGGCAGCGTGACGCGGCCAGTCCGGTAGAGCGCCACGCTGTAGGCCGCTTCGAGTACGAAGAGCACCAGAAGCGCGAGGGTCCACCACGGCCAGAGGTCGTGGCCGAAGAACGACAGGCCCGGCTGCGTCGGCACGAAGCCGATGAAGCGGTCCCAGACGACGGCGCCGGTCCCGAGTGCGAGGAACACGAGCGAGGCGATGAGCTCGGATCTGCCGGCCCCGGTCTGGCGGATCTCCGGCAGGTCGGCGACGCTCCACTGCTCCGGCTTGGACTGGCCGCCGGAGCGCTCGAGCAGCACGAACACCAGGGTCGTCCAGAACGTGACGTGGATGATGACGCTGAAGGTGACTGCCGCGACCTCGCCGATGATCTCGCCGATGGTGCTGCCGATGAGCGTCTGCGCGATCGCGACACCGAAGGCCGCACACACCGGCACGATCCACAGCAGGGTCTTCAGGAGCCGCCACCACATGAGGTAGTAGCGGGGCCCCACGAGGAACAGTCGGCGGTCGGTGTAGCTGGCGGCGAGCAGCTCAGGGTCGCCGAGCTCGGTGAGCACGGCCACCTCGGCGGCATCGCCCGCCTCGCCGGATTCGACTCGCGCATCGACGAGGTCGCGGATGGAGGCGCGCAGCTCTGCTTCGAGGTCGGCGCGCTGGTCGTCTGGCACCGTGCGCATGGCGGCGCTCACGTAGCGCTCGGTCAGGGTGTCGGTGATGGTCGTCATGTCAGGCCCCTTCTGGGAGGTGCTCGATCGCCTGGGCGAGGGAGCGGAAGTCGGTGGTCATCGCGGCGGCGAGTGCGGCACCGGATGGGCTGGCGCGGTAGAACTTGCGAGGTCGCGCCTCGTCGGTGTTCCACTCGCTCGTGAGGTGACCCTGCTTCTCCAGGCGGCGAAGGAGCGGGTAGAGGGTGTTGGCGTCGGTGTCGAAGCCTCGGGATTGCAGTGCCTCGAGGAGTCCGTAGCCGTAGCCCGGCTCGGCGAGGAGGCGAAGGCATGCGAGCACGACGGTGCCCCTGCGGAGCTCCTGCAGGTGGATGTCGTGCGTCTCTTCAGTGCCCATGACTCACACCATAGTGTGCGTCACACAGTGTCGTCAATGACACTGCAAAAGCGCGCAGCGAGCGTGCAGCGCCGGCGGCCCCTGTCCGGCGCACGACCGGACGGGCTTACGCTGGAACGCGTGCCTGCATCCCCGTCACCCTCGTCACACGGCAAGCCGAAGAAGGAAGCCACGCTCGCGCAGGTGACTCTGCTGGCGCTCCTGCCGTCGTTCGTGTTCGCGATCGGCGAGGGAGCGATCATCCCGATCATCCCGACCGTGGCGGTCTCGCTGGGAGCCGGCATCGAGCTGGCCGGGTTCATCGCCGGGTCGCTCATGATCGGCCAGATGATCGGCGATCTTCCCGCCGGTGCCGTCGTGCAGCGCCTGGGGGAGAAGCGGGCCATGCTCGCGGCCCTCGGGGTGAGCCTCGTCGGCATCCTGCTCTGCGCGTTCGCAGTCGCGCCGTGGATGTTGCTCGTCGGGGTCGTCATCATCGGCATCTCCGCCGCCAACTTCAACCTCGCGAGGCACGCGTTCCTCACGACCTACGTGCCGTTGCGCTACCGGGCGCGAGTGCTCTCGACGCTCGGCGGGGTGTTCCGCGCCGGCTTCTTCGTCGGGCCGTTCATCATCGCGGGAATCCTCGTTCTGTTCGATGCTCCCCAGTACGGGTTCTGGGTCTTCGTCGTGTGCGGCGCGGTGGCCGCGCTCATCCTGCTGTTCGCGCCGGACCCCGAGACGGTCGCACGCCCGTCGCATTCCGCGAAGGTGCCGGTCTCAGCGGGGGATGGGGGTGCGGGGGCTGGCGTGCCCGAACGCCTCGGCGTGTTCGCGACGATCCGCGCCAACGCCGGCGTGCTGGTCCGGCTCGGGACCGGTGCGGGCATCATGGCAGCGCTGCGGGCGGCGCGCAACGTGATGCTGCCGCTGTGGGCGCTGTCGATCGGCATGGACACCGCTTCGGCGGTGCTTGTCATCGGCGTGAGCGCCGGCGTCGACTTCGCGCTCTTCTTCGTGTCCGGCTGGGTCATGGACCGCTTCGGTCGAGTGTGGGGCGCCGTGCCGGCGCTGCTCGGCCTCGGCGCGGGCTTCCTGACACTCGCCTTCACCCACGACCTCGTCGGGGACGCCGCTCAGCAGTGGTTCACGGTGCTCGCGATCTGGCTGGGCTTCGCGAACGGCATCGGCTCCGGCATCCTCATGACGCTCGGCGCCGACCTCGCGCCGCGCCAGGATCCGGCCCCGTTCCTCGGGGCCTGGAGGCTCATCACCGACTCGTCGGCAGCATCCGTGCCCGTCATCGTGGCGGTGGCGACGGCGGTCGTGTCGATCTCGTTCACGTCCGGGATGCTCGGGGTGCTGGGGTTCGTGGGGGCGGCCCTCATGGGGTGGCAGATCCCGAAGCACGTCCCGCGACAGCGGCGGTGACGCCGGGCGCTCAGTGCGGGAGGCGGTCCAGGTAGTCGAGGAGCACACCCTCGCGCATGGCCCACGGGGACACGTCGAGCTGCTTGATGTCGAAGACGTGCATGACCTCGGAGAGGACGACGCCGCCGGCGACGATCTGCAGGGCCCGGTCGGTGGTGATGCCAGGGAGCGCGGGGCGCGCCTCGGAGTGCAGCTTCGCGAGGCGGGGCACCCAGTCGTCGAGCTGCCACTTCTGCAGGGTGGTCCGCTGGCCCGCGCCGATGCCGTCGATGGACGAGCCGGCGAGGCGGGCGAGGGAGCGGATGGTCTTGGACGAGCCCACGAACTGGTCGGGTCGCGCCCCGCCCTCGAAGGTCTCCGCTGCTTCCTTGATGAGCTTTCGCGCGTACTTGCGCAGCTCCTCGACCTGATCGTCGGTCGGCGGGTCGTTGTGCAGGAAGTTGACGGTGCTGCGGCCCGCTCCGAGCGGCACCGAGATGGCGTGCTCGGAGAGCTCGTCGTCGCCGACCGCCAGCTCGAGGGAGCCGCCGCCGATGTCGACGAGCATGATGCGCCCGGCGGCCCAGCCGAACCAGCGGCGGACCGCGAGGAACGTCGTGCGCGCCTCCTCTTCGCCGCTCATGACCTGCAGGTCGATGCCGGTCTCGCGGTGGATGCGCTTCAGCAGCTCCGGCCCGTTCTTGGCTTCGCGGATGGCGCTGGTGGCGAGGGGCATGAAGTGGTCGAGCTTGCTCTTCTTCACCGCATCGGCGGCGCGGTGCATGGCTTCCATGATCTTCGCGACACCTTCGTCGGAGATGGAGCGGTCGGCCTGCAGGTAGCGCATGAGGCGCAGCACGCTCTTCTGGGACGTCTCTGGGACGGGTTTCGCGCCGGGGTGGGCGTCGACCACGATGAGGTGGACGGTGTTGGATCCGACGTCGAGAACTCCAAGGCGCATGACCGTGATGTTACCCGTGCTGTCGTCCTGAGCGTCCTGCTCTCGTGCCCGCGCGTACGCTGGTCGGATGCAGGAGATCACCATCAGACGGGCCACCACGCACGACATCGTGGGCATCAGCGAGCTCATCCAGCCGCTCGTCGACCGAAACGTGCTCCTGCGAAAGGAGCTCGTTACGCTCTACGAGGCGGTGCAGGAGTTCCGGGTGGCGGTCGATGAGCGTGGGCAGCTGGTCGGCTGCGGCGCCTTGCATGTGCTCTGGCGCGACCTCGGCGAGGTGCGCACCATCGCGACGGCGGACTCGGTTCGCGGCACCGGTGTCGGGCACGTGATCCTCGATCGGCTGATGGCGGACGCCCGTCAGCTGGGCCTCGAGCGCCTCTTCTGCCTCACCTTCGAGACGGGGTTCTTTGAGCGGCACGGCTTCGTCTCGGTCGGCGAGCAGATCGTGGACGCGGAGACCTACGAGATGATGCGCCGCTCGCCGGACGAGGGCGTTGCGGAGTTCCTCGACCTCGCCCACGTCAAGCCCAACACGCTCGGCAACACGCGCATGCTGAAGGTGCTCTGAGAGCCAGTCTCCGCCGCCGCGACGGGCTCTTCGGGCGCGTCGCAGTGGTCGCACGGTGCGCCTCACGGGAGTCCCAAGGACGGGTCCGTACCCTTGGCGAGTGAGTTCGACCCGCAGACCAAGCAAGGCCGTCTACCGCCGTCGGCGGCTGGCGCTCCTCATCGTCTGCGTGCTTGTCATCGGGGCGCTCATCTGGGGAATCGCGAGCCTTTTCGGGGCGGGTTCCGGCGAACCCGGCGAAGCCTCCGCATCCGGTGCGCCGACGGCGTCATCCGCCGCGACGGCGTCAAGCGACGGTGGTGGGGCGGCCGAGGCGACACCGACGCCCACTCCGACTCCGACTCCGACGGGGCCCGCCGAGTGCGCAGCCCCTGAGCTTGTCGTCTCGGCGATGCTCGACGCGACGAGCTACGCGCCCGACGCGCAGCCTCAGCTGTCGCTCTCGATCGCCAACACGGGCGGCGAAGCGTGTGTCATGAACGTCGGCACGGCCGTGCAGGTCTACACGATCTCGAGCGGCGCCGACGTGATCTGGGTGTCGTCGCACTGCCAGACCGACCCAGCTGACGAGATCGTCACGATCGGTGCCGGGCAGTCGGTGACAGCCCCTCCCATCACCTGGGTGCGCGAGCGTTCCTCGCTCGACACGTGCGGGACCGACCGGGCGGATGCGGTGGCCGGGGGTGCCTACTACCAGCTCGTCGTGAGCGTCAACGGCATCGCGTCGCAGCCGGCGACGTTCGTTCTCGACTGACTCGCGCGGGGTGCCCGGGGGCTTTCGCGAAAATCTCCTGAACGTTAACCTTGAAGACAGTGTGAGCTGAGAGCATCCTCACGTTCCGCACGATTCCGTCCGTTCGTCGATCGCCAGGAGACTCATGACGACGCCCACTCGCAAGCGCGCCACCGCTGCCGCTGCCGTTCTCGGCACGGCAGCTCTTGTGTCTGCCTTCGCGGCACCAGCTCAAGCAGCCGTCCTCTCGCCGAGCTTCATCACGCCCACCGACGGCGCGAAGCAGATCAACCTCATCGGCTTCAACGACTTCCACGGTCGGATCCTCAACGGCGAGAAGTTCGCCGCCTCCGTCTTCGAGGCGCAGAAGGAGTTCGGCGAGGACAGCAGCCTCGTCATCTCCAACGGCGATGCTGTCGGCGCGAGCCTCTTCGAGTCCTCGATCCAGCAGGACCAGCCGACGATCGACCTGCTCAACGCGATCGGCGTGGACGCGTGGACGCAGGGCAACCACGAGTTCGACAAGGGCATCGACGACGCCACCGGGCGGCTCGCCTCGGCGACCAACGGCCCCGATCTCGCCGCGAACGTCACGCTCGCGGACGGCAGCCACCCCTTCGACACGCACGCTATCTTCGACGTCGACGGCGTCAGGGTCGCCGTCATCGGGGCCGTGACGGAGGAGACCTCGGCACTCGTATCGCCCGACGGCATCACGGGCGTCACCTTCGGCGACCCCGTCGAGGCGGTCAACGAGGTGGCTGCCGAGATCACGGCGGCGAAGTCGGCCGACGTCATCATCGCCTCCTACCACGAGGGCGCGCCGAAGTCCGACGCTCCTCTCGATGAGAACCAGGAGAGCAGCACCTTCCGTTCCATCGCCGAGGACACGGCCCCCGAGGTCGACGCCATCTTCAATGCGCACACGCACCAGACCTACGCCTACGACGCCCCGAACGGTGCATCGACCCGTCCCATCGTGCAGGCCGGGCAGTACGCGGAGAACCTCGCGCAGGTCGTGCTCACGGTCGACGCCGCGGGCAACGTGACCGCCTCGGACAGCTCCATCGTGCCCGTCTACGACTCGATTGACCCGGCGACGCTGAAGCCCGACGCTGCCCCGCCGAAGAACCCGGCGCCCATCGAGTACGTCAACGACAAGCGCATCATCGACATCAAGGCGAAGCTCGACGCAGCCATCGCGACGGCCGACGTGCTTGGGGCTGAGGTCATCGGCACCCAGCAGGGTGACATCTCCAGGGCGAAGACGTTCGTCCCCGACTCCATCGAGATGGCCGAGGACGGCTCCACCACCGGTGTGGTCGCCGAGGGCGGACAGGACAACCGTGCGGAGGAGTCGTCGCTGGGTGGCATCGTCGCGCAGTCGATGCTCGAGTCGATCAGTGACACGGGCCGCTTCGACGTCGACGCGGCGATCATCAACCCGGGTGGTCTCCGTGCTGACCTGCTGGACAACGACGGTCAGATCACGTACAAGGAAGCCGCGACGGTTCTTCCCTTCGCGAACAACCTGTCGGTCGTCAGCATCTCCGGCGCCGAGCTGAAGAACGTGCTCGAGGAGCAGTGGCAGCTCACCGCTGGCGGCGAGGTGCCGTCGCGCGACTACCTGCAGCTCGGGCTGAGCGACAACTTCACGTACGCGTTCGACAGCTCGCGGCCTCGCATGGAGCGCATCGTGTCGCTCTCCATCAACGGTGAGCCCGTCTCGAGCGGCCAGGTCTACAACGTGGCGATGCCGACGTTCCTCGCCGCGGGTGGCGACAACTTCCACTCGCTGAACAACGCCGAGAGCGTCAAGGACACGGGCCTCATCGATCTCGACGCGTTCGTCAACTGGGTTCGCGCGAAGACTGCCGCGGGATCGACTGGTGTCGTCCCGGATGTTCAGCGCAACGGCTTCGAGGTCGTCGGCCTGCCCACGGACAACAAGTTCCAGGCAGGTGAGAGCTACTCGCTGAAGGTCGCGAAGTTCAACCTGCAGTCGGTGGGATTCATCCAGAGCTCTTCGGTCACGGTGTGGCTCGGCGATGAGCAGATCGGCATCGGGTCTGTCGACGTCGCTGCTGACGCGAACCTCGTCGATGTGAGCTTCACCGTTCCCGTCGACTCGACGGTGGGGGATGGCACGCTGACGTTCCTCGCGGACCTGTCTGCGGCATCCGTCGCCGTGCCGGTCTCGGTTCAGGCGGCCGCTGAGACGCCGACCGCGACGCCGGGACCGACGGTCTCCGTCACCCCGACCGCGACCGTCGAGCCGACGGCAAGCGCCACGGCTGCGCCGGTTCCGACGGCGGACGCCGGAGACGGTGCCCTCGCCACGACCGGAGCTGACGAGAACGCCATGTTCGCGGCTATCGCGGGCGCGCTTGCGCTCCTCGTCGCCGGTGGCGCCGCGATCCTGCTCCGCCGACGCGCGGGCAGCGACGCGTAGCACGCGCACGCAGCACTGATTCGGCCAGCGGTCGATGAGCAGTAGGCCCGGAGCATCGCTCCGGGCCTACTCGCGTTTCTGGACTCCTCGAGCCTTCGGGTGGCTCGCGTTCCGAGTGAGAGGTCTGCGGTCAGTTGCCGAGCGCGGCCGTGAGGGCGCGGTCGATGCTGCCGATGGAAGGGTCGACGACGTGGGCGAGGCCCATGCGCTTGGCCTCGGCTGCTCGGAGGTTGGCGGATGCGACACGGCGGATCTCTCCGGCGAGGCTCACCTCGCCGAAGACGACGGTGCCGTCGCGCACGGGCCGGTTGCGGATGGAGGAGGCGATGGCGATGGCGATGGCGAGGTCGGCCGCGGGTTCTTGCAGCTTGACCCCGCCGACGGTCGACACGTAGACGTCGTACTCGGAGAGCTTGTGCTTGGTGCGTCGTTCGAGCACGGCGAGCAGCATGGCGACGCGGCTCGTGTCGACGCCGTTGGTGACGCGGCGAGGGTTCGGGGCGTTGGTCTTCTGCACGAGCGCCTGGATCTCGACGGGGAGGGCGCGTCGCCCCTCGAGCGCGACGGTCACGCACGTGCCGCTGACCGGCTCGGGGCGTTCGCTGAGGAAGAGTCCTGAGGGGTCTGGCACCTCCGTCATTCCCTCGCCGGTCATCTCGAAGCAGCCGACCTCGTCCGTGGGGCCGAAGCGGTTCTTGATGGTGCGCACGAAGCGAAGCGCCGTGTGGCGGTCGCCCTCGATGTGGGCGACGACGTCGACCAGGTGCTCGAGCAGTCGGGGCCCCGCGATCGTGCCGTCTTTCGTGACGTGGCCGACGATGATGACGGGCACGCCCCTGGTCTTCGCGACTCGGATGAGGGCGGATGCGACCTCGCGCACCTGGCTGGGCTGGCCGGCGAGCGAGTCGACGGTATCGCTCGCGACGGTCTGCACGGAGTCGACGATGATGAGGCCAGGGTCGAGGCGCTCGATCTGGCCGAGGACGGTCGAGAGGTCGGTCTCGCTCGCGAGGTACAGGGTGTCGTGGAGCGCGTTGGTGCGCTGGGCGCGCATCCGCACCTGGTTCACGGACTCCTCTGCCGATGCGTACAGCACGGTCGTGCCCTTCGCGGCGACGCGTGACGCGAGCTCGAGGAGGATCGTGGACTTGCCAACGCCGGGCTCTCCGCTCAGCAGGATGGCGGCGCCAGGCACCAGTCCACCGCCGAGCACGCGGTCGAACTCGCCGATGCCCGTCGGGCGGTGGGCGACGTTGTCGATAGGCGCCTCGGTGATCGGACGTGCGGCGCGTGACTCGCTGATCGTGGCCGCCTGGATGCGGCCAGCGGTCTGCGATTCAAAGCGGTCGACGAGGGTGCCCCAGGCCTGGCACTCGGGGCATTGCCCGAACCACTTCAGCGACGCTGCGCCGCATTCGGTGCACTTGAACGCTGGTTGCTGCTTGGTCTTGGGAGGCATGTGCCAAGGCTAGGCGGCACCACCGACACTGGCGCGTCAGCGGGCCCGTGGCGGCGCGATTCTCGGGCGCTGAACTGCGGGGTGAGGTCGCGCGGGGACCGGGAGCGTGCAGAATGGGCTCGTGCGAGCGCAGAGAGTCCTGTACGTGGTGAACCCGGCGGCTGGGCTGGGCGCATCCGCGCACCTCGGCAGGCGCCTCGCCGGGGGAGCTGGCGCCGCCTCCTCGCCGGATCTCGAGGTCGTGCTCGTGGCGGCCGACTCGTTCGAGGAGCTGCGACGCCAGGCCGCGGCCGAGCTCGGTGGGGAGCGTCGCCCCGATGCGCTCATCGTGCAGGGCGGGGACGGCATGGTGTCGATGGGGGCCGGCCTCGTCGCGGGCACCGAGGTCCCTCTCGGGGTCGTGCCATCTGGCACAGGCAATGACTTCGCTCGAGCCGCCGGGATCGAACGCGGCGTGCCAGCAGTCGGCATCGAGCGGATGCTCACCGCGCTGCGCACCGGCACCGCGAGCACCCGGAGCGTCGACGCGATGCGACTGGTGCTCGACGGCGCCGAGCATGTGGCCATCAACTCGGTCAACGTCGGCTTCGACGCCGTCGTGAATCGGCGCGCCAACGAGCTGCGGCGTCTGCCGGGAACGGCCCGCTACGTCGCCGCCCTGCTGGAGTCCGTGCGGCACTTCGAGCCGCTCGAGTTCGGTGTTCGGATCGATGGCGGCCCTGCCGAGTCGGTCACCGCCGAGATGCTCACGGTGCTGAACGGCTCGTCGATCGGCGGCGGCATCGCAGTCGCGCCGCACGCGGTCATCGACGACGGGCTCCTCGACCTGTTCGTCGTCGGCGGGCTCCCGAGGATCGGCCTGCTCACGCTCTTCCCACTCGCCATGGCCGGCCTGCACACGCGCCTCCCGGCCGTCACCTTCGAGCGCCTGACGGGCATCCGCGTGCTGGTGCCGAAGGGCGTGCTCGTCTACGCCGACGGCGAGGAGCTCCGCGGCCCGGGCCGGGCCGCCTGCACGCTTGATCTCCGCATCGACGCGGGAGCTGTGCGCCTGATCGAGACCGAAACGCGTCGGTAGATCGGTCGAGGCCGCATACGTTTTGTGACGTCGAAATGCAAGGGGTAACGCGAACCCTCTCGCGCGTGCGATTATCCACCTGGCCGAGCCGATTCCCCATCTGCCGACTCGTCCAGCCCCCTGCGTGCTTCCCCCTCTCGAACAGGATCCTCGTGTCTGCTGACAGCACTTCCCGTCGTACCCTTCTGGCCGGCGCAGCCTGGTCCGTCCCGGCCGTGGCCATCACGGTCGCCGCGCCCATCGCCGTGGCCTCGACGCCCGTTCCTCTCGCGAACACCTGGTACACGGGTGGGTCGACGAGCGTCGTGAGCGGGAACGTCGCCCGGTTCACGCTCACGGGCGATGACGGAGACGGCAACGACTCCGTACTCCCCGACAACTCCAAGGTGGTCATCACGCCGGATGCCGGCGTCACGATCGTGAACACGGCCATCACGGGCGGTGTCCTCACGGACAACGGAGATGGCAGCTTCACCGCCACCGTCGACTCCGGCGTCACCACACTGGTCGCGAACTTCCGGGTCACCGGACCGTCAGGGGCCAACGTCTCCTACGTGTCGACGGTGGCGCTGCCGCCCTTCACCGAGACGTTCCAGATCCCGATCGTCTAAGAGTCCGCTCCGGCTGGCCTCTCGAGAACACGCCTGGGCGGCTCGATTTGCGGCGCACCCCTGGTCTCGGTATAAGATTCCTCACGGTGACGTGTCCGAGCGGCCGAAGGTGCAACACTCGAAATGTTGTGTAGGGGCGACTCTACCGTGGGTTCAAATCCCACCGTCACCGCCATCTGAAAGGCCCTGACTTCCCTGCATCGCAGTGGAGTCGGGGCCTTTCGCTTTGTCGCGAACGGTCGTCCGACAAGAATCTGGCAAGACCTATGTGAGCTCGGTTGGGAGGCGCAGGGGCCGCAAGGAGCTTTGGTTGTGCCTCGTCGGTTTGACGAGAGTAGTGCCGTGATGGCTGTCGAGCGCCGGCGCAGTCTGCGCATGTGCCGCAGGCTTGGCAGTCACTCGCCAGTCCTCGTTGTGACGTCAGGTCGCCGCGAGGGGGCGGTACAGTGCCGCAGATCAAGACATGCCCCAGTGGGTGTTGATGGTTGCTCGCGAGAGCTGGTGTGCCTCAGAGATGAGGAGAGGAGCGAGTCGCCCCGTTGGCTGGCCGGGAAAGCTACGATCGTGAGTTCATGTTCGATCTGCTGCTCGCCTACGGAAGGTCGCAAAGTAGCGTCACGAGGCTTCGCAACGGGTCGCTCAACGTGGCTGTCGATTCGGCTCAGGAGGTTGCGCAGAAGAGCATCGTGTACTTCAAAAAAACCGGCAACGACCCATTGACTCTCATTGAGGATCTCAAGGCCACACCCGCCGTCGTGCGCTTCAGTACTCGCTTCGTCATCGTTACCGACTACGCCGATCTGATCGCGCATGACACGAAGACGAAGGAGACGATCGGCTTCCCGATCCGAGAGATCGACCAGCACTTCACCTTCTTCCTGCCGTGGGCCGGCATGGAGAAGGCCCAGTACGTCGCTGAGTCCCATGCCGTTCTACGATCACCGGCTCCGCGCGCGAACACCGCACGGCGGAGGGTGGCCGATCAAGCTCCTCGATCCGGACCAGCTCTGGGCGCACTACGCTGCGACACCCGACCCCCAAACAGCGGAGTTGGACATGCTCGACGCATTCACCTCCGGGCTACGCGCTGACGTGAGGGCTGCACTGATCGACAGTGCCCTCGCATTGCCGTACGCGAACCTCGGGCGCACGAAGCGCGAGCGAAAGCAGCACGGTATTCGCGGTGCCAAGGAAACTCGCCGCCGGCGCACACGCTGACCGCGCTCGCACGGAGCGAGCGCGCCTCGGGGGCTAGCTTCAGGGCATCTGTGCAACCGCTTCCCAAGCGCGTCGATACGTGAGCAGCATGGCGTGCTTGTTTCCGCCAAGAGTCTGATCGATCCACTCCTGGAACGAGACGTTCGGACCCCAGCCAGAATCGCCGTAGTCCTTGATGAACTCCGCGAACATCACGTTTGCAGCCTCCGTGCGATTCCGGTCGCGGGTTCTCGCCCAGTCGAGGATCGGTTGCAAGTCGACCTCTATCTCGAGCTGCTGCGTGCTGTACGCGTAGCTGATAACCCAATCCAACAGCGCCTTGTGGGCCAGAAAGTTCCGAACGGTCTCGGCGTGGTGGCTGAACGGATGCTCGCGTCGCGCCTTGTCATGGGTGCTCTGGATCTCCGCTCGAGCATCCTCATCGCAGTACGCGCGCAGCGCCTTGGCATGATCGCGCAGCATTGCCAACGAGGTGAACATCGCGAGCGTCGGGCCGTCAAGGTCCTGGCGCAGCTTGGCCCGAGCTCGAGACTGCGCCTCGGCGTCGTCGCCCAGGAGTGCACGACCGTGCGGGGTGTTGGCCGACCAGTCCTCGAGGGCACGGCTCAACGCGTCCGCGCTCGAAAGAAAGACGTTGAGCACTCGTTCGAACTGCACGAACTGCTCCTCCGCCGCGTCCCGTCGCGCTGATGCCCTCGTTCGCCGGACGCGCGATTGCTTCGCCGGCATTTGATTCATCGGCATGATCATTTGCCGGTAGCACTGTCGCGGGTCATCCGGCAGCCCGTATGGAAGTAGGGGCTCATCCTCAGTTCGGTCGGGTTTCCAGCCACGGTCGGTGTTCCATGCGAGTGTCAGGAGGGGTGCTATCGGCGGCCAGCCCACAGATCCCTTGCTCGCTTCCGCTGGTCGATCGCCCCAGGTGTTGTCGGCCACCTGCGCGGTGACATCTATGGACTTACCCGGCGGGACCATGCCGATGTGTGTCTTCGGGACGTGGCTCGGAGGGAAGCCCGAGAACGGGTCAACGCGCGCTTCGCCCAGAATGACGACATCGAACGCAGGCGCATCCCCAACGTTGACGAAGCGATAGCTCATGTCCTTCGTCCACACCGGGTCGGACCATCGGGGCGTCGGCTTCCTTGCGTCAGACATAGCGACACCTTATTGGGCCTGCTCCAGGGGTGTGAGTCTGTGGCTCGGTCTGTGACGCTCTTCAAGGGCGGCCCACTGCGCGGCACGACGTGGATCGTCGCCAGGACGTGCCAGGGGCGTCCCCTGAGCGGCGGATCCATTACCTGCGTCGCCGCCACCTCGTCAAGCGATCTCGGGGATTGTTGGACTGTGTATGTGGCGCTTGAGAAGAACTGTCACAAAATTGAGAAGGACTGGTCGAGTCATGCACGACCAGCCATTTTGCGCCACATCGGACGCACATGTGACGCAAAACAGACCCGCACGTGACGGATTCCGTGTCAGCGCTCGCATTCGGACCCGAAACATGCGTTTTCCGACACTTACGCTTGCCAGAACTTCTCACTGGAGGTGAAAGGTGCACGATGCGAGCCGTCTCGTCCCCCCGACAGGCACCGTCACGCGGGAGCTCATCCTGGACGGGGACGCGGCAATCCAGTGGATCGGGTCCCTCGGGTGGGAGGTTGCGCCGCTGAGTTCGCGCTTCCAGTTGGTCGCCGACCTCATCCGGACGGATACCTTCGCGATCGGAAGGATCTGGCACACTCCGGCTGCCTTCTCCTTCACTGCAACCAGCAGCGCACCGAACTCCATGTTCCACGCTGTGGTGGGTATCGAAGGGACGCAGACGGTGACGTCGGACGCAGCCCAGGTGCAGCTCAGCCCAGGTCAAATGCACGTGCAGTCGTTCAATGAGCCCCTGGGGATCACCGCGCACGAGCCAGCCGCTCGTCTGCTCTTCGTGTCGAAGTGGACGGACCTCCGCGACGCTGAGGGGCACGCACCCCTGCCGAAGTCGGGACTCTTCGGGTCCTCGAATGCCCACAAGGAGATCTTCACCAGTGCGGCGCACTCTGCGTTGAACTCTCTGACGGCCGTGGATGGAGCCGGGTTCCATCGCGTCCGAGCGGGGTTGGATCATCTCTTCGCCGGCGTGCTGGCGGATGATGTCCCGGCTCGCGCCACGCGAAGCCGTCGAGCTGGCTCCTCGGGAACAGGGCGCAGCAGTCCTGGGGTCACGACATCGTTGCTGCGGCGGGCGTCGCAGCGCATCGAAGCCTCCGCTAGCGACGTCACCTTCGACGCTGGCAGGCTCGCACGCGACCTCGGAGTCTCCACGGCGAGTCTGTATCGGGCTTACGAAGACACAAACCTGACGCCGGCCTCTCAGCTTCGACGGGTTCGAACTCGGCTCGCGCGAGACCTGTTGGAGGCACCGGGGGAGTTCGGTGACGTCGACACCCAAGATCTGAAGCGCATCGCTGCGGCTGCCGGTTTCGGCTCGGTGCGTGCCATGCGTCGCGCCCTCGATGGGCTCTCGGACAGCGAGAGCGAAGCCCAGTCGGACATCTCTGCAGGCGAGTCTGGCATCGCTCGGATCTGAGCGCTGACGCTCACATTCCCACTCGCTGAGAAAGACCGACCGGAAAGTCGGTCGTTATCAGAAAGCGAACCGCTCATGTGGTCAGTGCTTCTCAATCTGAGTGCTGATTCTTCTCCCAGATTGAAGCTCGATGACTGGTCGGATAGCTTGCAGGAGGGGTTGCGGTTTCATCAAAAGCAGACCTCGCGCTTGGTGGTAGCGAACTTGCGTTCGTGCCGAGATGCAATGCAGTAATGACCTGGGATCTCCGACCGATGGCAGTTTGCCAATAATCCCTCACGGTCTCGTTCAAGTGGACCGCCGTGGTCTATTCGCGACCTCGTTTCAGCGACAGAGAAAGAGCACACATTGACAAAGAACACCTCTGAGAACCACGGCGCGGCCGGGGACACGACGCGTCGTCGGGTCTTGCAGACGGCGGCCTGGACGGTGCCGGTGATCGCGATGACCACCGCAGCTCCAGCATTCGCGGCATCGCCGCCGCGAACGTTCGAGATCCAGTCCGGCTTCGGCGTGGGTTGGTATCCAGCGACGCAGGGGTCGTCGACCAACGGCGCGCTCCAGTACGACGCGAAGAGCCCGGGGCAGTATCTGCGGGTGGCAGGAACACAGCCCGGAGACGTGCTCTCGAACGTCTACTACGAGGTGCTCATCTCCACCGGGTGGCCAGCCCCGACCTTCGCGCCGATCCCTGGCTCGAACACCGCGTGGTCGACACTCGCCAACACGGGCACGACGACCGTCGTCGGTGGCGTCACCTA
The DNA here is from genome assembly GCF_002931215.1 of Pseudoclavibacter sp. Z016. Taxonomy (NCBI): domain Bacteria; kingdom Bacillati; phylum Actinomycetota; class Actinomycetes; order Micrococcales; family Microbacteriaceae; genus Pseudoclavibacter; species Pseudoclavibacter sp. Z016. Next base: position 47,039 of record NZ_PSTU01000014.1, on the reverse strand, counting down.
CCGCGTCTATCGCTCGAGCTACACCGGCACCGTGACCGCGACAGGGGCGACGACCAACATCCCGGTCGACTTCTTCTTCCGCTCACCAAGCCCGTACTACAGCGGTCAGACCGTGATCACGCGCCGCTACGTGACGGTCAACAGCACCCCAGTCCAGGTATTCAGGAACCCAACCCCGATCAACAACACGAACACCACGACGTACCCCACGCCGTAACTCCTGGCGTCAACAGCCAGAGCGCTCGAGCAGATCCCGGACCAGTGAGACCAGAGAGGGGGCCAAGACTGCAGCAGTCTTGGCCCCCTTTCTCGGTTCCCGAGATGCCCGTTGCGAGGCTACGAGCGGCAGCCGGCCGCGGAGATACGGGGGAGTCCGATCCGGATGTCGTCGTTCGTACGGTTGGGGTTGTTGGTCACCCCTGGCACGAGGAAAGCGATCGCGAACGTCACGGCGGCGTTGCTGGGGGCCGTCCAGGTGAATGAGTGGGTCTGCAGGCCGCTGAGGTTGTTCGTCGGGCCGCCGGCGGTCGGCTTCGTGATGCCTGCCCACTGGGTTGTGCTGTTGATGCGCAGGTTCAGGGTCTGCGAGTCGGTCAGCGCGGTGTTCGTGCTCGTGACGAACGTGAAGGTGTAGGCCGTCCCGCTGACCGGGACGAACACCGTCGACCACTGCACGGTCGTGGTGCCGCCCTGCAGGTTCCTGTCCTGCACGGACAGGAACGAGTTCGCGTTGTTCTCGGGCAGCGCGAGGTATGTCCCACCAACTCGGTTGTTGTAGGTCGGATCGGAGTGCACTCGCAACTGACCGGTTGTGCTTGCCGTCCAGCTCGCCGCCGACGCAAACTGCGGGCACGGTGGGGACGCCGCTGCCATCGGGGCTGCGGCCGCGACGGCGATCACGGGGATGGACCAGGCAGCGCCGGCCACGATCGTGCGCCGCTTCATCGATCCTGGCGCGTCGGCCTGGCTCGAGCTGTCGAGAGAATCCGACATGAGTTTCCTTTCGTTGTTGAGCCCCGGCATTCCAACGGGAACTTCCTGCGGATACCGATCACGATGCACGCGAGGTGGCTCTATGAATTGCACGCCGAGAATCAGGCGTCAATCCGAACGGTATCTACTTCACGCGCTCCGCGTGCGCTCAGAGAAAGAACGGCGGAAGAAATGGTACGCGAGCATTCGCGACGGCTCCGCTCGAATTGCACGGGGGTTTGGAGAGGTGCGGGTGCGAGAAATCTCGCGCGATCCTTTTGCGGCGAATTGCGCTCATTTTGCGTCAATCGGGCCTTTGTGAAATGAGAGCAACAATTCGTGCGGCATTCTGACTACCGCCGGTCGGTGGTGTGCTCTGGGGAGCCGCGTCCGCGCGGGGATCTCGGGGGAGATCCGCGCACCACCCATCCGTGCTGGACTCCTGCGGGTCGACGGACCCCTTCGCTGGCCCGCGGGAGTCCCTCTCTCTGACGCAGCCGAGACTCAGGTCAGCTCGAGCCGCGCGTCGCGGCTGAGTCCTGTCGCCATCACTCCCGCGTGAATGCGGGACCAGTGTCACTGACACCGCTGGGACACATCGTTCGAATCGATCTGGAGGACCCATGGAGCGCGTCGCTCGTGCCCACTACAACGAAGCCACCGGCTGGAGTCCCTTTCCTGGATACCGGACGCAGCAGTTCAGAATCCGGGGCCCGCTGCCCCCTGGCGTCGACAAGGAGCTCAAGGCCGGCGTGGACCTGCGTGCGCCCGCGGGCACCGCGACGATCGAGGCCTCGCTGCTGCGCTTCGACCGGTACCTGGTCGTGCGTGGCGAGAGCTCGGCGATCGACCTTGTCTGGAAGCGAGAGCGCGCCTCAGCCCAGGAGCGAGCTCTGGTGCTGTTCCTGGAGCAAGGGTCGCTGGAGGTGGCTTCCGACCAGCGAAGGCTTCGGCTCGAGGCGTCGCAGATCGCGATCGTGCCACCGGGTGCCGGCCCCGTCGTCCTCCACGCCGACGAGAAGATCGCCGGCGTCATCTTCTCCTTCACAGCTGCAGAGCTCGCGCCGCTGCAGACCCGGTGGTACCACTCCGACGGAGGCGTGGTTCGCCAGGGCGTGCTCGCGCTTCTGGATGCAGTCGCGAAAACAACGCCGGTTTCGGACCCGCAAGCCGCGACCTCACTGCGGTCGTTGCTGCGCGCTGCAGCTCACTCGCTGCTGGTCGAATCCACGCATGTCGCCAACCTGCGAGACACCGACACGCTCGCTCTGGTCAGGCTCATCGTCGAGAACCGATTCCAAGTCCCGGGCTTCTCCGTCGACGGCATCGCCCGCGAAGCTGGCCTCACACGCAGAGTCCTCGAGCGCCGCCTCCAGGCAGGTGGCGCGAGCGCCGCCGCGATCCTCCGCGAGCGACGCGTCCAGAACGCCGAAGCCCTGATGCGAGAACAGCCGGGACTACCTGCTCGAGAGGTCGCGCTGCGAAGCGGATTCTCCTCGCCTGTGACCCTGCGGCGAGCGCTCGCTTCGCAGCGCACCAGCCTCGAGTCCTGACCGTTGCTCACCGCCCTGGCGGGATGCGGGGACAGTTGTTCTCAGATGTCGTGCCAGAAGCCCCACACGTACCAAGAGCCGCCCCGACGATGCGTCGGGGCGGCTCTTGCATTACGGCACGGGATACCCGGGGGAGGTGCTCAGCGCTGGAGCCAAGGCTTAGCAGGCGATCTGCGCGGTGAACCTGATCGAGCTGACGGCGATGAAATGCCATCCCTGGTAACCGTTGTACGACGTGTAGTCCATGGTGCTGCCGTTCGGGAACGAGTCGAAGCGGAACTCGTCCTGGTACTGCGCCTGCCCCATCGGGTTGGTGGGGAAGAGCCCGCCGCTTCTCCGGAACGGGTCGGCGAGCGTACCGGTTCCTGCGCCCTGATCGAGCGTCGGCTCCGAAACGATCGACGCAGGCGTGACGCTGAAACCAACTGCGTCCCAGTAAGACGCGCGCCAGATCTGCCCTACAACTGAGGTGATGTCGAAGACGTCGATCGCGACGTTCGTGGCGGAGATTGGCGCACCGGCTGCGTCGAAGAACTCGAAGGTCAACGTCTGGCTGTCCGTGCCCGGGCCGATGGGCGCGGTGGTGCCTTCCTTGCGCTGGTTCAGCACGATCGCGCCGGCCGGGCCGAACCCGGAGTAGGTGTAGTCGCCGCTGCCGTCTTCCGGATTGTCGCCGTTCCAGCCGGAGCCGTTCTGACTGAAGTTGTAGGACTGGCCATTCTGCGTGGTCGTCGTTCCGGGGGCGAGCGTTGACGTGATCCGCACGGTGTACGTGTCAGCTGTGTCGGGGCTCGTCGCGTTCAGCACCTTCACCGACCCAGTGTCCGAGTTCGTCACGAACGCAGCGTCAAAGACGGCTGTCGGGCAGGTTGAGGCTGCTGCGAGCGGCACGGCGGTGGCCACGGCCATCACGGGGATTGACCAGGCGGCTCCGGCGACGAGTGTGCGCCGCCCGACGATGGCCGGGGAGGTGCGTGGTGTCGGGTCTTGGGTGGGGTCTGACATCGGAGTCCTTTCGAGGACGAGAACGAGCGCCGCTTCGGGCGCACTCGCGTGGGATGAGGGAGGGGAGATCGATGCCCGTGCCAGCGTTTGGCGCTGCACGTCGAAATTTAGGTCCGCAATGAATCGTAGGAAGCCAGGAACATGCGAATGGGCTCTTGAGAAGAACTGGCGAGAAGGAAGCGCAGCGCGACTGGGAGAGGCCGTGAGAAGAACTGGTGAGAAGGAAGCGCAGCACGAGTGAATCAGCGAGTGAGAAGCGGACTGGACGCGATGATGCGCCTGACCAGGGAGGATGAGCGCAAGCCATCACGGGTGTTAGGCGCTGTCGATGACGACTCGGCGCGTACGCGCTTGGAACCAGGTCCGCGCTCGGCCGATATCTGTGCAACTCTTCGGCTGAGCACCCGCGAACATTGCCCGCCAAGCGGGGGCGCGAGCATGCTCAGGTGTTGAGCTGTCCCCGTGCGCGGGATTCGATTGTGCCAGGAGAGTCAATGGAGCAGAACGCGAACGTCAAGTACGACGAAGACCGAGGTTGGGGCTCGTTTCCGGGCTATCAGGCACACTCCTTCCGGCACAAAGGACCGCTGCCTCCTTCTATCGACTCGGTGCTCAGAGCGGGCGTTGACCTGTTCGCTCCGACCGGATCCGTCACAACGGAGGTGACGATCCTCCGCTTCGACCAGTACGTTGTCGCGCATTGGAGGTGCTCGCCTGTCGACTTCATTTGGAAGCGTGAGCGTTCCTGGTCCCACGGGCGGGGGTTGGCCGTCTTCCTCGAGCGTGGGTCGCTAGTGATCACCTCCGGAGACCGCAGCATCGAGCTTGAGGCGAAGCAGCTGGCGATCGTGCCGCCCGGCACCGAACGCGTCGTCATGCACGCGGATCGAGGGTTCGAAGTCACGCTCTTCTCGTTCGACGTGAGCGAAGTGGACTCCACGCACTTGAGCTGGCACCACTCCGCTGGCGGCATCGTACGGCAGAGCGTGCTCGGCCTTCTGGAAGCTGCCGCGAAGAGACCACAACCATCGAATCCGCAGTCATCGAGTTCTCTACGCGCCCTCCTCAGGACCGCAGCCACTGCCTTGGTCGTCGAGTCGAGAGACTTTTCCAACCAGGAAGACACAGACACATTCGCTCTCGTTCACCTGATCGTCGAGAACCGGTTCCATGACCCGAGCTTCTCCGTCGACGCAATCGCACGTGAAGCCGGTCTCTCTCGCAGGGCCCTCGAACGCCGACTGCGCGGTTCCGGGGCGACTCCTGGCCGAATGCTTCGTACCCGACGCGTGCAGAAGGCACTGGAGTTGAAGCGCGAGATGCCTGGTCTGCCCTTGAGCGAAGTCGCACTGCGCAGCGGTTTCGCAAGCCCCGTCACCATGAGGCGCGCCATCGCTGCCGAGACCGCCGACCAGGAGACCACGCCATGACAGGGCGCTGAAGCCAGCTGCCTCCCGCGCACGCGCGGTTATCACGAGGACCGTCAGCATGCATCAGATCTCGGCGTCGACGCCAGTCCTGACTCGTCCCGTCGAGAGAACGGCACTCACAAGGATCGTGACGACCAGAGAGAGGGCCAGGAGACAAACAGCGCCGAGCAACCGCAGCCCTCGGTTGGTCTTGCGGACGCACTTCCCTTCACGACGCCATCCACCCGCCCTGTGGGAGCTCATCCCATCGCGCAGTCAGATAGTTGTAGCGCCGAGATCGGTAAGCGACACCATCGACGACGACGCGCATCTCACCCAACCCCCGGACCGGCAAGATCGGGCTCTCGTCCGGATAGCACGGCGGGACTCTCGACCACAGGAGCCATGACGCAGCATCTCGAGGTGCTGTCACGAGCGGCATCCACGTGACCTCGCGGGTCAGCTCTTGGTCATGCATGCCGCGATACCGCACCTCGGCGCATCGCAGGGTGAGTGCCTCGAGGGCCTCGGTGGAGGGAACCAGTTCGGCAACGCTGATCTCGCCGCCTGGGTCGTGTGCTTCGAACATACGTGCAGTGTTGGAGGTATCACCGACATTCCAAGGTGACTCGGCCGTCCGTAGGGCGATGCTCCCATCCGGGTGCAGGCGAGTTCAGCAAATGCACACTCGGCTCACTTTGTGAGCTCCGGGATGCGCTTCAGATGCTCCTTGGTCAGCGCAAACGCAGAGGGCTGCACCAATAGGCTGAGCCGCATGAGGTCGTTCTGGATGCTCTCTTCAGGATGGCTCGGCTTGCTCCCAATCGACGTTAGGCCGCCACGTGACGATGCAGCGAATCTCGCACCGGGCAGGAGTGCTCACTGGCCTTCTCGCGCTGACCGTGGCATTCGTCGGGTGCACGACGGAAACCGTGGTGGATTGGCCGCCCGCTCCGGCAGAGACAGCCTCGAGTACGCCGATCGCTGGGCCGGCGGTCACTCTCGAGCAACTCCTCACCGCCGACGTGCCGAGTCTCTGCGGCCACGAGCCTGACACCCTTGTCGACGGGGTGCTCCCGGGGCTCGAACGTACCCAGCATTTCTCGATGAGGCCATAGGGCAGGCAACCGAGGGTAAGACCGGCGACGCGATCCTCTGGGCCGCCGGTATGGGCGGTTACCTGCGTCCTGGCAACGCTGTGTCCGGCTGGTTCACCAGCGCGGTCAAGCGCATCCGGGCCGAGGACGAGACGGCAGCTGCCGCAGCGAAGGAGGCGAAGAGGCCTGAGCCGTTGATCATGCCAAGGGTGACACCTCACGATCTCCGCCACGCGGCGGCATCACTTGCGATCAGCGCAGGAGCGAACGTGAAGGCGGTGCAGCGCATGCGTGGGGCACGCCAGCGCGGCAATGGCACTCGACCGCTATGCCGACCTGTTTGAGGACGACTTGAACGACGTCGCGGAGGCCTTGGACCGGCAGCGTGCCGAAAGCCTCATCCGACAAGAATCTGACAAAGGTTGAGTTGTTGGCAGGTGTTTCGCACTGCGAATAGCTGTGCGCAGATGTGCCTAATTTGCTGGCAAGTCGGCATCCGAGCCGCCCGCCATTGGGATGCGATAGGGGTTCACATCCCACCGTCACCGCCACTCGAAAGGCCCTGACTTCCCTGCAATCGCAGTGAAGCCGGGGCCTTTCTGCTGTTCAGGGCAGCGTCGCCTCGGCTGGCTCAGCTCTTCGACGGCCTGAGATTGGTTGGACCAACACGGTCCTCGAGGCCCCCTACCGCTGCGGGTGTGTGCTGTGGGCATCCTCGCTCCGAGCCTGCTCGATCACGTCCCGGATCTCCGAGAGGTGGATGCGCATGGCGTACTCGGCCGCTTCCGAGTCGCGAGCGGAGAGGGCGGCGAAGATGCGCGAGTGGCCCTCGTGGGAGACCCTGCGTCCTTCCCCCTCGAGGTGCGAGAGCACGCGTGCCTCGACGGTCCAGGACGCCGTGAGCTCGCCGAGCGTCGCGAGCAGGGGGTTCGCTGTGGCCTGGGCGATGGCCGTGTGGAAGGCGATGTCCAGTCTGGCGGAGAGGTCGGCATCGGTCTCGTCGGCCGAGTGCGCGAGCAGCTCTCCGAGCGTCGTCAGCTGCTCCCGGTCGATGCGCTCGGCCGCGAGCCGCGCGATGCGCGGTTCCACGAGGGCTCGGAACTCCGCCGAATGGTCGTAGTCCGCCTGCACCGCCTGGAGCCTGCCGGCAAGCGTGGCGGTGAGGGGGATGGCGCGGCTGACGCGATTGGCGCTCCCGTGGCGGCGCTCGAGGAGGCCCAGGCCCTCGAGTCGCGTCAGGGCTTCCCTGAGTGCGTTGCGCGAGACGCCGAGCTCGAGCGCCAGAGTGCGCTCCGGGGGCAGGGGGGCTCCTGGCTCGAGGTCGCCCCCGACGATGAGGCGTTCCAGGTGGAGCACGATGTCGTCCGCGATGAGAGCCCGCGTGCGCGGAAGCGGACCGAGGGTTCGGTCGGTCGTGTCAGTCACGGGGCCACCTGTTCTCGCGTGAGCGGTGTGGCGACCGTCACCACATCCTCAGTGTGGCACGCACTAGAGGCCCATTCGCGGCGGGAGGCGGCCGCTCCTGTAAAGAGCGTGTTACGGCCTGAGGCGCCACGTGAACAGCGTGTAACGGTCCTACCAATTCGCTGAGATGCGGCTTCTGGCGGCCCTAGCTTGGGTCGCACCGACGCAGCTCTGCGCCGCGCACCGTCAGTCGCCCGGAGGACACCGTGAAGAGAACTCTGAAGAACCCCGCCCTCCAGATCGGGTCTGCTGCCATCCTCGGCGTCGTGTTCGGTCTGCTCGTGGGCGAGTGGGCGGCGAACCTCAAGTTCGTCGGCGACCTCTTCATCCGGCTCATCCAGATGGCCATCGTGCCGCTCGTCATGACCTCGGTCATCGTCGCGACCGGGGCCATGAGCGGCTCGGGCATGGGTCGGATGGCCGCCCGCACCTTCACGTGGATGATCGGCTTCTCCGTCGTCGCCGCGATCCTCGCCTGGTGCATCAGCGCCGTGCTCCAGCCCGGAGCCGGCATCGACTTCTCCGCCGCGGTCGACCCAGCGCTGCAGGAGTCCGCGGCCGAGGCCACGGGCTGGCAGGAGACGGTCGTGAACTTCGTCTCCACGAACATCTTCGCGGCCATGTCGACGGCCACGATGGTGCCGATCATCATCTTCTCGCTGCTGTTCGGCGTCGCGCTCAACGCCTTCATCGCCAAGACCGGCAACCGCCTCGTGCTGGACTTCTTCGACCAGATCCAGCAGATCGTCCTCACGATGATCCGCTTCGTCATGATCATCGCGCCGATCGGCGTCTTCTGCCTCCTCGCGAACCTCGCGGGCACCGTCGGGTTCGCCGTCGTGACGAGCGGACTCAAGTACCTGGGCTCGACCCTCATCGGGGTGCTCATCCTGCTCGTGCTCTTCGTGGTCGTCGTGTGGCTGCGAACGGGGCTCAACCCCGCGCGGCTTCCCGCCAAGCTCAGCGACCAGACGATGATCGCCATCACGACGACCAGCTCGGCCGTCACCTACCCGACGGTGCTGAAGACGGCGATCGAGAAGGTCGGCGTCAGCCAGCCCGTCGCCAACTTCACGCTCTCCGTCGGCCTCACGATGGGGTCATACGGCGCGGTGCTCAACTACATGATCGTCGTCATGTTCCTCGCGCAGTCGGGCGGGATCACCCTCGACTTCGGGACGATCGTGCTCGGCATGGCCCTCGCCATCCTCCTGAACATGGGCACCATCACCGTGCCGGGCGGCTTCCCCGTCGTCGCCATGTTCCTGGCCACCTCGCTCGGCCTCCCGTTCGAGGCCGTCGGCCTCCTCATCGCCGTCGACTGGTTCGCGGGCATCTTCCGCACGTTCCTCAACGTCAACGGCGACACGTTCGTCGCCATGCTCGTCGCCAACGCCACCAACGAGATCGACCGGGACGTCTACGACGACAAGAAGCAGGTCGCCACGGACGCTCTGGACCTCGAAGGGCTCAAGGGGCAGTTCCAGAAGGCCGACGCCGTCGACTAGGGAACACGGGCCAGGCCCGTCGTGGCCGGGCCCTCGATTCGCGTCCCGTCCGCCTCGAAGCGTGAAGCATGCAGGGGGCAGTCCCACGAGCAGGACTCGTCGTTCCACACGACGACGCCTCCCAGGTGCGGGCACACGGCAGAGACCGTGCGCGTCGTCCCGCCGAGGGTGCTCGTCGCGACCGGATGCACTCCGTCCCGACCGACGCGTCCCTCGCCCTCCGCGGGTGCCGCGTCGTCGGCGTGGCTCAGCGCTTTGCCCCATTCGCTCGTGAGCCTGGCCGCGGTGTGCGCGCCGCGCTCTGCGAGCCCCAGGGCGCCCTTCGCGCTGGGGGCACGATCGAAGAGGGTCTTCATCCACTCGGCCCGCCCGCCGAGGATGCGGGCAGCGAGGTCGTGGGCGGCCGCGACGCCGTTGGTCATGCCCCACTTCGCGAACCCGGTCATAGCGAGGATGCGGTCGTCGCGCGGGTCGATGGGGCCGGACAGCGGCGTCGCGTCGACGTTCGTGTAGTCCTGGGCGGCCCACCGGTGGGTCTCGCTGAGGCCGGGGAAGCGCTCGTGCGCCTGGGCGATGAGGGCGTCGACGAGTGCTCGTGACGAGATGGAAGCCCCCACCTGGTGTCCGGCCCCGCCGACGAGCAGGTAGTCATCACCGCCGCGACGGAACTGTCGGTACGAGTGGCCGCCCGAGTCCATCGACAGGTACATGCCCGTCGGCACCTCGCGTTCCGATCTGAACGACACGAGGTGCGAGCGGTGGGCGGTGAGGCGCGTGAAGTGCAGGCCGCGGTCGAGCGCGGGGAAGCCGGTGGCGAGGATGAGGTGCGACGCGGAGAACGAGACGAGGTCGGCGTTCGGAGCCCTCGTCGCCTGCACCTCGACGTGCGCCTTGTGCTGGGACGCGGCGGTGACGGTCAGACCCTCCACGACCTTCGCGCCTGCCCGGCGAGCCCGGGCGACGAGCGCGATCGACAGCTCGTACGGGTCGAGCTGCCCGTTGCCGGGAACCGCGAAGAAGTTCTCGACCGTGAAGGGCAGCCCGTGGTGTCCGCCGGTCTCGACGGGCAGCCCGAGCTCGTCGGCGACCGCACGCTCCTCGTCCACCTTTCTCGCCCCGGCCCTCGTCGTGGCGAAGTTCACGGCCGGCCTCGTCTGCCATCCCACGCCCTCCTTCGCACAGAACGCTGCGGCCCAGTCGAGTCCGAGGCGGTTCGCCTCGACGTAGGCCGCCGCGATCTCATGGCCGCGCTTCTGTCGCACGCTCGAGAGCTGCGATCCCTGCAGCAGCGAGAACTTCGCGGTGGTGTTCCCCGTCGCGAGCGCTGCGATGGTGCGCGCCTCGACGAGGGTGACCTTCAGCCCGGCCTCACTGAGGAGAACCGCCGCGGTCAGTCCCGCGATGCCAGCACCCGCGACGATGACGTCGCTTCTGCTCGGCAACCCGTCGGAGGGGTCCGTGCTGGGGCGAGCGGTGGTGTCGTGCCAGATCGAGGTCATGTGGGCTCCCGGTGTGATCCGGTTGAGCGTCGCAGGTGCCCCTGGAGTATCCAGACCCCTTGACTTCAGCTCGCGACGAGGGTGCGCGCCGTCAGTCGCGTGGCGCGCCTTCAGGCAGTCCCGGAACCGCGGGCGGAGTGACTCGTCCGCGGATGAAGATGATCGCCACGAGGCCGAAGAGGATGACCGGGATGTTCCCGAATCCGGCGAACGTCGCAAGGGGTCCGTCCCCCGGGTGCGTGGTCAGCAGGAAGATGCTCGGGTCGGTGCTCGCGTGCAGGAGGATCGGCCAGATGAGGTGGCCCGTGACCCGCAGCGTGAGGTACATGCAGATGCCGAACGCGAACGTGTAGACGACCTGGATGCCCGTTGCCAGGAGGCTCTGCCCGCCGAGCAGGTTCCCCGAGTGCAGTCCGGCGAACAGCGCGGCCGAGACGAGCGCGGTCGCGAGCTCCGAGTGGCCGGCCTTGCGCATGAGATTCACGACGTAGCCGCGTGTCAGCACCTCCTCGGCGAAGCCGATGCAGAGGCCGGCGACCAGCCAGGCCGCGACGACATCGAGCCCGGCCGCCGCGTAGTCGAGCGACGCGAAGCGGAGCACGTTGAAGACCAGGACGACGGCGACGCCGATCCACATCCACCCCCTGCCGTTGATCGGCTGCCGCGCGAACAGCTCGCGCAGCCAGCCCAGCGAGAGCGCGAAGGCGACGAGCAGCGCACCGCCGAACGCGATCGGCAGGATGTAGTCGAAGAGCAGCGCGGAGGCGGAACCGGGTGCCGGGTCGCCCCTGAAGGGCACGAAGAGGAAGCCCCCGAGCTGGTAGAGCGCGTAATAGACGACGACGAGCAGGGTCGCCTTCCACCAGCCGCCGCGCTCCCAGAAGCGCTTCCAGGGGGAGATCGACGTCGACGTTGAGGGGTCTTCGCTTCGGCCGCTCATGGGCGCGCTCCAAGTCATCGGGGATCAGGGGAGTCGGGGCGGGGCCGCCTCTGGGTGTTGCTCGGCCCGTCACGAGATCCTAGCCAGTCGGTGGGTCCGCGATGGAGGCGAGGGGACTGCGCGCCCGCACCGTGCGAGGCTCACCAGCCGTGTGTGTTCATCCACTCTCGGCGTCGGTCGGCCTCTTCGCGTGACTCATCGCCGCGCCACGAGTCGTGTGCCGACAGGGCACCGTCGTCGAGCGTGACGAATGCGAAGCAGACGCCGCACAGAGCTCGGCCGTTGGGGTAGCCGTCCGGGAGTCTCGGCGCCGGAACCGCGGCCGACCCACTCGCCGGGCACCGGGGTGCGTCCGCGTCGATATCGCTCCAGAGGATGCTCGACCCCGTCCGGTTGTGGAGGCCGGCGTGGCCCGCGCGACGCGTGCAGAGCTCGCCGCTGCGGCGGCTGAGGCAGAGCATCCGGGCGGCACCTGGCAGCTGGGCGATGGGGCGGTTGCTCACGATGCTCCGATGAGGTTCAGCTGCGTCGCATCGAAGTGCCTCGAGGGGAGATTGGGAACCGCACGATCACGCATGCACCCAGCCTAGGCAAGCTGCGTCGGTAGACTCGCGGCATGGCAGACCCGCGAGGATCCGAGGACGAAGAGCAGTTCGCGGTCACCTCGCTCGGGCTCGCGGTCCGTGCCGGCCGCAAGCGCCTCGACCTCTCCGTGCACGCGCTCGCGAAGCAGGCGGGGGTGAGCCTCGGGCTCATCAGCCAGCTCGAGCGCGGCATCGGCAATCCGTCGCTCGGCTCGATCCAGCGACTGGCGACCGCGCTCGGCGTGCCCATCACGCAGCTCCTGGAACCGCCGGCACCCGACTTCGCCGTGGTCACCCACGACCGACGGCTGCGATTGCCGACTCCCACCGATGTCCCGGAGGACGAGCGCGCGGTCCGTGAGCTGCTGACGCCCCGCAGCGAGTCGACGCTGCAGCTCATCCGGTCCGTGCTGCCGCCGCGCTTCACGAACGCGGGCCGCCCGTTCCGGCATATCGGAACGGAGAGCGTCACCGTGCTCTCGGGTCGCCTCATGGTGGTGCACGGCGAGGAGCGGGTTGTCCTCGAGGCGGGGGACACCGCGACCTACGCATGCTCGACCGCCCACTGGTGGTCGAACGAGCACGACGGCGAGACGGTCGTGATCGGAGCCGTGAGCCCCTTCGAGCGCTAGGCCTGCGTCGAGCCCTCGCCCCTGCGGGAGCTCTCCGGCTCGGCGTCGACGGACGAGCTCGAGACCAGCGCCTCATGAAGGTCGTGGATGCGCAGCTCGAGCAGGCGGTCGAGCTCGTCGACCGGGTGGGTGTGGTCGTCGACGCGCAGGTCGACCGCGAGCTCCGGCGGGTGGATGCGACGTTCCTGCCTGGTGGCGACGAGGATCGCGGCGCTCTGCCGGCCTCGCGCGTCCCCGCCTGCGCTCTGGCCGGCGTGCAGCGCGACGAGCAGTCGTCTCGCGAACACGGCGATCGCGGTCGTCTGCTCGTGTTCGGGGGACCCGGGTTCCGGGGCGCTGCGCTCGAAGGAGTCGGCGATGGCGTCGAGCACTTCTGGCCCGGTGAGCAGGTTGCCGACGGTCACGTAGCCTGCGCCGTGGCGCTGCCCCGTCCAGGGGCTCGTGAGGTCGCCCACCCACGCGCCCGTGCGTCCGCTCAGGTCGAGTGCCGCCGTCTGTCGGTATTGGGGAGCCTCGTCCCATTCGGCGATGCGGCCGACGACGGCGTCGGGCGATTCGCCGGCCGCCAGGGCGTCGAGCATGCGGCCGCGCAGGGCTCTGTTGGTCCACGCCTGGCTGGCGACGACCCCCACGGTCGGATCGATGGCGAGCACGGCGTTGCCCACCGCGAGGGATCGGCTTGCGGTCACGGCGCCGAGGAGGCCCGCCGTGCGATCGCGTGCCAGCAGTGTGAAGGTCATGCTCGTCCTCGTCTCAGCAGCGCGCCTCGAGGGGGAACCCCGGGCACTGGAATCGTTTGTGACGATCCTGTTTCGGCCGCCCTGCGGCCTTGTACCTCGCCCAAGCGTGCCACATACTGATGAAACATTCACGAAAATGAACGAAGTGGAGTGCATCATGCAACGACGAAGTGCAGGGATCGGAGCCGCGGCCATCGGCGCGCTCCTCGTCTTGAGCGGATGCTCGGCCGGCGAGAGCGTCGACCTCGGTGGCGGAGACGCCGTCGAAGGCGAAGTGCTCCACGCGGCCATCGGCGGGGAACCCGACCAGCTCGACCCCCACAAGACGTCCTCCTACTTCTCGTTCCAGGTGCTCGAGAACGTCTACGACACCCTCGTCGAACCCGACGAGAACCTCGAGATGCAGCCCGCGCTCGCGGAGTCCTGGGAGACCAGCGACGACCAGCTGACCTGGACCTTCACGCTGCGCGACGGCGTCACCTTCCACGACGGCTCCGACTTCACGAGCGAGGACGTCGTCTACTCGTACAACCGCATCATCGACGAAGAGCTCGCCAACGCGTGGAAGTTCGACGCCGTCACGAACGTCGAGGCGCCCGACGACTCGACGGTCGTCATCACCGTCTCGCAGCCGACCCCGAACCTGCTTTCCAACCTCGGTGGGTTCAAGGGCATGGCGATCGTCGAGCAGTCCAACGTCGAATCCGGCGAGATCGCGAACGCGCCTGTCGGCACCGGCCCCTTCTCGCTCGCGAGCTACACGAGCGGCGACCGCATCGAACTCGCCGCCAACCCCGACTACTGGGACGGCGCCCCGAGCATCGGCGGCGTCGAGTTCCAGTTCATCTCGGAGCCCTCGACGGCGCTCGCGGCGCTCAAGAGCGGTGAGATCCAGTGGACCGACGTCGTCCCCGCCCAGCAGGTCGAGGAACTCAGCGGCGACGAGTCCATCGAGCTGGGGCAGAACCCGTCGAGCGACTACTGGTACCTGGCACTCAACGAGGGCAAGGAGCAGTGGCAGGACCCACGCGTGCGCCAGGCCATCGCCTACGCCATCGACCGCGACGCCATCGTGCAGGCGGTCAGCTACGGCACCGCCGAGGCCAACCAGCTCGCCATCCCGCAGGACAGCATCTGGTACACGGAATACGACAAGTACTCGACCGACATCGAGGAGTCGAAGCGGCTCCTCAGCGAGGCCGGCTTCACCGGCGGAACGCTCGACCTGCTCGCGACGAGCGAGTACCCCGAGACCGTCACGGCCGCGCAGATCATCGCATCCAACCTCGAGCCGCTCGGCATCACCGTCGAGATCAGGCAGCCCGACTTCTCGACCTGGCTCGACGAGCAGAACTCCGGCAACTTCGACATGCTCATGATGGGCTGGCTCGGCAACATCGACCCGGACGACTTCTACTACTCGCAGCACCACAGCGACGGCGGCAGCAACGCCCAGAAGTACTCCAACCCGGAGGTCGACGCGCTGCTCGACTCGGCCCGCACGGAGACCGACCAGGCTGCGCGCAAGGAGCTGTACGCGCAGGCCGCGACGATCATCGCCGACGACGCCAGCTACATCTACCTGTACAACCCGTCGGTGATCCAGGTGTGGAGCCCGAGCCTCGGCGACTACGAGGCGCGCGCTGACCGGGCGACGCGGTTCCGCGACGCCACGCTGACCCCGTAGCCAGCCCCGCCCAGCAACCGGGCGAGACGGCAACACAGCAAGACAACAACCCAGGACACAGGGTCCACGAGGGGAAAACCCAATGAGAATGTCGTTCGGCTCCATCGCCGCGTTCCTCGGCTGGCGCCTGCTCTACTCGGCGATCGTGCTGCTCGGAGTGCTCGTCGTCGTCTTCTCCCTCGTGCACTTCGTGCCGGGCGACCCAGTTCGGCTGGCGCTCGGCACGAGGTACACGCAGGAGGCGTACGACGCGCTCCGGGCGGCGTCCGGCCTCGACCGGCCCATCCTCGAGCAGTTCTTCTCCTACGTCGGCAACGCGCTCACGGGCAACCTCGGCGTGAGCTTCCGCAACGGCGACGCCGTGACGACGACCCTGCTCGAGCGCCTGCCGGCGACGCTCTCGCTGGCCGGCGTCGGGCTCGTGATCGCGCTCCTCATCTCCGTGCCCGCCGGCATCTGGTCGGCGCTGCGGGAAGGGCGCGTGAGCGACGGCGTCATCCGCGTCACGAGCCAGTTCGGCGTCTCGATTCCGGACTTCTGGATGGGCATGCTGCTCATCGGGCTGTTCTCGTCGACGCTCGGCTGGCTCCCCTCGAGCGGCTACTCGTCGATCAGCGATGACCCTGGCGATTGGGCCAGGCACGTGCTCCTGCCCGGCCTCACCGTCGGCCTCGTCGCTGGCGCCATCATGACCCGCTACATCCGCTCGGCCGTGCTCGAGGTGGCGTCCATGGGGTACGTCCGCACCGCGAAGTCCAAGGGACTCTCGGCGTGGACGGTGACGATGCGCCACATCGTCCGGAACGCGCTCGTGCCCGTCCTCACGATCGCCGGCATCCAGCTCGCCACGATCCTCGGCGGCGTCATCGTCGTCGAGGTCGTCTTCGCCTGGCCAGGGCTCGGACGCCTCGTCTACGACGCCGTCTCCTCCCGCGACTACCCGCTCATCCAGGGCTCCGTGTTGCTCATCGCCGTGATGTTCCTCGCCGTGAACTTCATCGTGGATGTGCTCTACGCGCTCGTCGACCCGAGGATCCGGCTCTCATGACCGCACAGAACCCAGAAGCCACGCGGCAGGCGGAAACCGGCCCGCCCGCACCGGAGGAACGCACCCGCGTCGCCGCCTGGCGCCTCCTCCTCAGCAACCCCGTGACGGTCGTCAGCGCGGTGCTCCTCTTCATCGTCGTGTTCGTCGCCCTGCTCGGCCCCTGGATCGCGCCATACGGCGTCAACGACGTCGACGTCGCGAACCAGCTCCAGCCGCCGAGCGCCGCGCACTGGTTCGGCACCGACGACCTCGGACGGGACGTGCTGAGCCGCGTGATGATCGCATCTGGCGTCTCCCTGCAGGTGGCGTTCGTGTCCGTCGCGTTCGCGTTCGTCGTCGGCGTGCTGGTCGGCGTCATCTCCGGCTACGCGGGCGGACTCCTCGACACGGTGCTCATGCGCCTCGTCGACGTCATGTTCGCGTTCCCCGTGCTGCTGCTCGCGCTCGCCATCGTCGCGATCCTCGCGCCAGGCCTCGCGACGACCATGCTCGCGATCGGCATCGTCTACACGCCCATCTTCGCGAGGGTCGCCCGAGCGAGCACGCTCTCGGTCCGCGTCGAGCCGTACGTCCAGGTCTCCCGCACGATGGGCACGCCATGGGCGAGCATCCTCGGCCGCCACGTGCTGCCCAACATCACCGGCCCGATCATCGTGCAGACCTCGCTCTCCCTGGCCTTCGCGATCCTCGCCGAATCGGCCCTCTCCTTCCTCGGCCTCGGCATCCAGCCGCCGGCCCCCTCCTGGGGTGGCATGCTCTTCGCCGCGCAGGGCTTCATCAGCCAGGCCTGGTGGATGAGCCTCTTCCCCGGCGTCGCGATCTTCATCACGGCGCTCTCCTTCAACCTGCTCGGCGACGGGATGCGCGACGTCCTCGACCCCAAGCAGCGCACCCTCATCGAGTCAAGGAGGAAGCGATGACCGCTCCAGCGCTCCGCGTCGCCGAGCTGCGGGTCTCCATCGGCCGCAAGGACATCGTCCGCGGGATCGACTTCTCGATCGAGCCGGGCGGAACGCTCGGCATCGTGGGGGAGTCCGGATCGGGGAAGTCGATGACCGTCCTCGCCGCCACCGGACTCCTCGACGCGCCAGGCGCCCGCGTCACGGGCACCAGCACGCTCAACGACCAGAAGCTCGGGCAGGTCGAGCTGATCGGCGCATCCGCTCGAACCCTGCGGAGCGTGCACGGCAACGGGATCGGCTTCGTCTTCCAGGACCCGAGCACCTCGCTCAACCCGCTGCTCACCCTCGGCCGGCAGCTGACCGAGTCGCTCGAGACGCACCGACGCCTCTCGCGCCGCGCCGCGCGCACGAAGGCCATCGAGCTCCTCGAATCCGTCGGCATCCCAGAGCCCGAAGCTCGCTTCGACGCCTACCCGCACGAGCTCTCCGGCGGGCAGCGGCAGCGCGTCATGATCGCCATCGCGCTCTCCTGCGACCCCGGCCTGCTCGTCGCCGACGAGCCGACCACCGCCCTCGACGTGACCACGCAGGCGCAGATCATCGATCTCGTCCGCACGCTCCAGCATGAGCACGGCACCGCCGTCATCTGGATCAGCCACGACATGGGCGTCATCTCGCAGGTCGCGGACGAGGTGCTCGTGATGCGTCACGGCGAGGCCGTCGAACGGCGCAGCGCCATCGACCTCGTCACGGCGCCACGGCATCCGTACACCAGGGAGCTGCTCGCAGCGAGGCCCCGGCTCGGCAAGGCGAAGCCCACCCCAGCGAGGCCGGACGCGACGACGATCCTCCGGGTCTCCGAGCTCGACGTGCGCTTCCCCATCCAGACCCCCAAGGGCCGCAGCCACGTGCACGCCGTCGACGGCGTCTCGTTCGAGCTGCGCCAGGGGACGACGCTCGGCATCGTCGGCGAGTCTGGCTCCGGGAAGTCGACCATCGCGAACGCGCTCACCGGCCTCGTCAAGCCGACGGGCGGCACAGCGACGCTCGAGGGCCTCGATGTGCTCAAGGCCGACAACCAGCTGCGGCGCCGCATCGCGATGGTCTTCCAGGACCCGTTCTCCTCGCTCGACCCCCGCATGTCCGTCGGCCAGTCGGTCGCCGAGCCGCTGCGCGTCCACCGCCTCCCCGCTGGCGGTTCGCGTTCCGCGCGCATCGACGAGCTCTTCGACCTCGTCGAGCTGCCCCGGGACTTCATCGGCCGGTATCCGCACGAGCTCTCCGGCGGGCAGCGGCAGCGGGTCTCGATCGCCAGGGCACTCGCGCTCGAGCCCGACATCGTCATCCTCGACGAGTCGACGGCGTCTCTGGATGTGTCCATCCAGTCCCGCGTCCTCGAGCTGCTGCGCAGGCTGCAGGACGAGCTCTCGCTCAGCTACCTCTTCATCGCGCACGACCTCGCGATCGTCGAGGAGATGAGCCACGATGTGCTCGTCATGCAGCGCGGGCGAATCGTCGAGCATGCCCCGGCCGACGAGATCTTCGGCGCCCCGAAGGAGGAGTACACGAAGCAGCTCCTCGCGGCGATCCCGCCGGAGCTCCCGAGAAGCCTGAACGCGCATCCGTCCTGACCTCCCTGCTCTCGCACACCGCGGGTAAGCTCTGTCTGCCGCGTTCCGCGCTGCACCAGAACACCAAGGAGAACACCGTGCCCGTTGGACTGCTCGCCGTCGTCGACGACATCCTCACCGCTGCGCTGAAGGCCTCGGCGAAGTCGGCGGGAGTCGTCATCGACGACGCCGCCGTCACGCCGCAGTACGTGCAGGGCATCACGCCAGCACGGGAGCTGCCGGTGGTGTGGAACATCGCCAAGGGCAGCCTCTTCAACAAGTTCGTGATCATCATCCCGATCGCCCTGCTGCTGACGGCCTTCGCGCCCTGGGTGCTGCCCTACCTCCTCATCGTCGGCGGCGTGTACCTGTGCTTCGAGGGCGCGGAGAAGGTCACCGAGTGGTTCGGCCACCATCACGCGCTCGACGAGGACCATCCGCGTGACGAGAAGAAGCTCGTCTCGGGAGCGGTGCGCACCGACCTGATCCTCTCGACCGAGATCATGCTCATCTCGCTGTCGAACCTCGACCCCGAGCTGGGGTTCTGGATGCGCTTGGCGGCCCTCGTCGTCATCGCGCTCGCCATGACGGCCCTCGTCTACGGCGCCGTGGCGCTGCTCGTCAAGATCGACGACGTCGGCCTGCACATGGCGACCCGCCGCGACCGCCGCACCCGCCACCTCGGCGTGCGCATCGTGCGCTCCATGCCCGCCGTCTTCCGGGTCATCAGCATCGTCGGAACCGTCGCGATGCTCTGGGTGGGCGGCCACCTCGTCATCATCAACGTCGGCGAGGTCGGCTGGCACGCGCCTGCAGACCTGCTGCACGAGATCGAGCATGCCCTCATGAACGCCGGTGCCGTCGTCGTCTGGCTCGTCGACACGCTCATCTCCGCCATCGTCGGGCTCGTCGTCGGCCTGGTCGTCGTCGGCATCACGCTGCTCGTCGGACGCATCCTGCCGAAGAAGCCCAAGGCGGCCGCGACCGCAGAAGCTCCTGGCGTCGAGAAGCACTAACGCCGCATTGCGGGGCCGGATGGTCGGCTCAGTCCGGCACGCCGGGTTCCGTCGCGGCGCCTGCCGCGACGAGCTCCGAGAACGCGGTGCCAAGCGCATCCCTGACGAGACGCACGCTGTCCCGATCGCGGAGCGCGCCACGCGTCGCCGTGAAGATGTCCCGGTGCGGTCGCCCCGGGAGGTCCAGGAAGCGCAGCCCGCCGCCAGATGCGGCACCCACGAGCTCGGAGACGAGGCCAACCGCGTGACCCGCGGCGATGAGGCGCAGGTGCGTGTGCAGGTCACTGGCCACGTACCGCACTTCCGGTTCGAACCCCGCCGCCCTGCACTGCTGCTCCGCCCAGTCACGCGCGGCGGTGCCCGGGGGCTCCATCACCCAGGGGCTACCGCGGAAGTCGGCGATCGAGGTGGCTCCAGACGTTCCGGCGGTCGCGAGCGAGATCGCGTCGAACCCGAGGACCTCACGCTCGATGCCCTCCGCGTGGGGCCTGGTGTGGCCTGGATACTCCTCGGCGACCACGAGGTCGTACCGGTGCGCCTCGAGTTCGAAGAGCCCCTCCTCAGGTGAGACGGCGTCCACTTCGACCCGGATGTCCGGACGGGTCTGCTCCAGGAGCGTCAGGGCCCGGGGGAGCAGCGCGCGGACGACGGATTCCAGTGCGGCCACCCGCACCCGCTCGGTGCCCGTGCGCATCGCTGCGAGCTCATCGCGAGCGCGGGTCTCCAGGTCGAGCACACGCGCGGCGTGCTCGGCGAGTGTCACCCCCTGCGGCGTCAGCCGCACGCGCCTGCCATCCTGCACGAGCAGGGGAACGCCCACCTCGCGCTGCAGCTGTGCCAGCTGGTGCGAGACGGTCGACGCGCTGAAGTTGAGCGAGGCCGCGACGGCGGTGATGGTGCCACGCAGCTGCAGCTCACGCAGCAGGCGGAGGCGGCGGAGGTCCCACATCTTGCACCACCTTTCGATTTCATCGATGAGTTCGTTTCGACTATCTTCGCTATTCGTCCGCAATCACGCCAGCAACACTGGAAAGGACGCGTATCCACCGGGGTCGACGCGTCGCTTCCAGAAGGAGTCAATGCCGATGTCCGATCTGACCTTCCAGCTCATCGCCCTCGCGATCTACTTCGCGGCGATGGTGGGCATTGGGCTCTACGCGTTCCGCCAGACCAAGGACCACGAGGATTACATGCTCGGCGGCCGCAACCTCAGCCCGGGCACCGCGGCGCTCAGCGCCGGGGCCTCCGACATGTCCGGCTGGCTCATGATGGGACTCCCCGGAGCCATCTACATCTCCGGACTCATCGAGGCCTGGATCGCCATCGGCCTCACGATCGGCGCCTACCTCAACTGGCGCTTCGTCGCCCCGCGCCTCCGCGCCTACACGGAGGTGGCGAAGAACTCCATCACCATCCCGAGCTTCTTCGAGAACCGCCTGCGCGACCGCTCGCGCCTCCTCCGCATCGTCAGCGGCGTCGTGATCCTCATCTTCTTCACCTTCTACATCTCGTCCGGCATGGTCGCCGGCGGCGTGTTCTTCGAGGGATCATTCGGCGGCGACTACCTGGTCGGGATGCTCCTCGTCACGGGCGTCACGCTGCTCTACACCCTCTTCGGCGGGTTCCTCGGGGCGTCGTTCACCGACGTCGTGCAGGGGCTCATGATGATGCTCGCGCTTGTCCTGATCCCCGTCGTCGCCATCTTCACTCTCGGGGGCTTCGGCGGCGTCTCCGAGGCCATCGTCGCGTCCGGCATCGAGCACACGGGGCTCATCCCCGGCGACGGACTCGACTGGGTGACCACGCTCGCCATCGTCTCGGCACTCGCCTGGGGCCTCGGCTACTTCGGCCAGCCGCACATCATCGTCCGGTTCATGGCGATGCGCGACCCGGGCTCGGCCAAGGCGGGACGCCGAATCGGCATGTCCTGGATGACGCTCTCCATGGTCGGAGCCGTCACGGCAGGAATCGTGGGCGTCGCCTACATCCAGCGCAACGGCATCGAGCTGAGCGACCCCGAGGCGGTCACGCTGGTCATGGCGCAGGTCATGTTCCACCCCATCGTGAGCGGCTTCATCCTCGCCGCTGTCCTCGCCGCCATCATGAGCACGATGTCGAGCCAGCTCATCGTGTGCTCGTCGGCGCTCGTCGAGGACCTGTACATGGTCATCGCGAAGAGGCAGCCCTCCGCTCGGAAGCTCGTGATCCTCGGTCGCACGTGCGTGTTCGCCGTCGCGGTCGTCGCGGGCGTCCTGGCCTTCGACCGGACCGGCACCATCCTCAGCCTCGTCGGCTTCGCCTGGGCCGGCTTCGGCGCGGCCTTCGGCCCCGCCGTCATCCTCAGCCTCTACTGGCGCAAGCTCACCAACTGGGGAGCGCTCGCGGGTATGGTCGCGGGCACGATCACCGTGTTCGCCTGGTCCGCCCTCGGGACCGACCTCTACGAGATCGTTCCTGGCGTCGTCGTCAGCCTCATCGCCTCGGTCGTCGTCAGCCTCCTCACGTACAAGCGCGACCCCGAGATCGATGCCGAGTTCGATCAGGCCAAGACGCTGGTCGTGAAGAAGGCCGACGCCGTCGAGGACGAGAAGGTCGAGGCGTAGCGAGCGCGAGCCGCGCCCTGCCGCCACCCAGTCGCACGAAGTTGTGGCCCGGTGCGCCTCCCGGATTCGGGAGGAGCACCGGGGCACAACTCTGTCGGGACCGAGGCGCGGCGAGACGTCAGAGCCGCGGCGTGCGCGGCGGCTCCGTGCGGCGCTCGCCCGTCGCCTCGAAGGCCGCGGCGAGGCGGAGGAGCGCCGTGTCGTCGTAGGCCCTCCCCGCGAAGGTGAGCCCCACGGGCATCCCGATGTCCGCCATCGTGCCCATCGGCACGGTCACGGTGGGGATGCCCAGGTGGCGGATGGCGAGGTTCCCGTTCGCGACCCACACGCCGTTGCGCCAGCCCAGGTCGGCCGAGGCCACGTCGACGTCCATGTCGGCTGGGCCCACGTCGGCCACCGCCGGGAAGGCTACAGCGTCGAGGCGCTGGGCGAGCATCCACTCCTCGAGGTCGACCCGCCGAGTCTCCTCGAGGCCGCGCACGCCGGCGGCGAGCTCCGGGATGTCGGCGAACGAGGCGACCGGATGCTCGCGCACGTGGTCCGGGTAGGTGGCGATGTCGTCGTCGAAGCCCGTGTAGCGGTCAGGGAGTGCCCCCTCGGGGTGCGGGAAGATGCGCGAGCCGTCGACCTGGGTCAGGGAGTTGAGCTGCGGGTCGGCGTTCGCCGCGAGGAAGTCCTCCCATCCCCATGCCGACAGGTCGACGATCTCGCGCTTGAGGTACTCGGGGGAGACGAGCCCGCGCGTGTGGATCTTCGGAGCTCCCGGCCGGTCGCCCTCGTAGTTCGACACGACAGGGAAGTCGACCTCGACGACGGTTGCGCCCGCCGCCTCGAGGTCGGCCCGCGCCGCCTCCCAGAGCTCGACGATGGATCGACGCGTGTCGATCTTCTGGCCGGTCGGACCGCCGATACCCGGCTCGAACGACGTTCCCGCGTCCGGGTCGGCGTTGATGTACATGCGGGGCACGCCGATGCGGGTGCTCGCGAGGCCGGCACGCGCATCCGCCTGGTTCGACGGGAGGAGGGCGACGTACGAGGCGGGACGCACCTCCGAGACGGGAGGGATGCGCACCCACGGCTGCGCCCGCCAGAAGTCGCCTCGCGTCTGCGCATCGTCGGCCACCACCACGTCGAGCACCTCGAGCAGGTCGGCCATGGAGCGGGCGTGGGGGACGACGACGTCCATCGTCGGGACGAGCGGCCAGTTGCCGCGCACCGAGATCACGCCCCGTGATGGCGTGTACGCGCAGAGCGCGTTGTTCGAAGCCGGGGCCCGACCGCTCGACCACGTCTCCTCGCCGAGACCGAACGCCGCGAAGCTCGCCGCCGTCGCGGTTCCCGAGCCGTTCGAGGAGCCGGAGCCGAACGCGCTCGTCAGGAACGCGGCGTTGTACGGGCTCTCGGCGCGGCCGTACACGCCGCGCTGCATGCCGCCATTCGCCATCGGCGGCATGTTCGTGAGCCCGAGGCAGATCGCACCTCCGGCGCGGAGGCGCTCGATCGTGAACGCGTCGCGCTGCGCGACGAGGCCCGCGAAGGCGGGGCTCCCGGACGCCGCGGTCAGGCCCTCGACGAGGTAGCTGTCCTTCGCCGTGTAGGGGATGCCGTCGAGCGGGCCGAGCAGGCGCCCCGCCGCGCGGCGCCGGTCCGAGGCGCGAGCCTCCTCGAGCGCATCCGGGTTCTGGACGACGACCGCGTTGAGCTTCGGACCGCTCGCGTCGTAGGCCGCGATCCTCGCCAGGTAGGCCTCGACCAGGCCGGCGCTCGTCGCGCGCCCGTCCTCGAGCGCGGCCCGCAGCTGCGCGATCGGCGCCTCGACCACGTCGAAGCTCACCGTGCACCCCCGAGCGTGGGCTGCTGCTGGGTGATGCAGTGGATGCCGCCCCCGCGCGCGAACAGCTCACGGGCATCCACCGACACGACCGTGCGGCCGGGGTAGACCGACTCGAGCACCTCGCGCGCCCGCGCATCCGCCGCCTCGTCGTCGAAGCCGCACGCGACGACGCCATCGTTCGTGACGAGGTGGTTGACGTAGCTCCAGTCGACGAAGCCCTCCTCATCGCGGAGCGTGCTCGGCGCCGGGATGCCGACGATCTCGAGTTCGCGCCCCGCGGCATCCCGCTGGCCCGCGAGGTGCTCGCGCAGGCCGGCGACCACCTCGTGGTCAGGATGCTCGGGGTCGAGCTGCTCGTGCAGGAGGAGCGTGCCAGGTGCGGTGAAGGTCGCGACGATGTCGACGTGCCCGTTCGTGCCGAAATCGTCGTAGTCGCGGGTGAGCCCCCGCGGCAGCCAGATGGTGTGCGTCGCGCCGAGCGTCCTCGCGAACTCGGCTTCGACGCGCGACTTGTCGGCGAGCGGGTTGCGTCGCGGATCGAGCTGCACGGTCTCCGTCGCGAGCAGCGTGCCCTCGCCGTCGACATGGATGCCGCCGCCCTCGTTGACGAGCAGCGAGCTCACGAGCTCAGCACCGCTAGCCTCTGCGACGAAGCGGCCGATCCCCGCCGACTTCTGCCACTCGGCCCACGCCGGCGCGCCCCAGCCGTTGAAGATCCAGTCGACGGCGCCGAGGACGCCGGGCCGTTCGTCGTCGGTGACGAAGGTCGGGCCGATGTCGCGCATCCAGAACTCGTCGAGGGGTGCCTCGAGGATCTCGATCTCCTCGCCGAGCATCCGGCGGGCGCGATGCAGCTCGCTGGGATCGACGACCATCGTGACGGGTTCGAAGCGCGCCACGGCGTGCGCAACCGCGGTCCAGGCCGCGTAGCCGTCCTCGCGCTGCGCGGCCGTGTCGCCGAGCGTGATCCCCTCGCGGGGGAAGGCCATCCACGTGCGATCGTGCGGTGCCGTCTCGGCGGGCATCTTCCAGGCCATATCCGGTCCTCCAGAACTCGAAGCGAGTATTGTTGATCATGTGATCAACAAGTGCTCGAAGAGTACGTAGACTCGGGACATCGTGTCAAGAGCCATCAGGAAGCCAGCAGCAGAGCGCCGCGCCGACATCACCGCGGCCGCGATCGACCTCGCCCTCGAAGAGGGGCTCGCCGGTATCACCATGCGCGCCGTCGCCACGCGAATCGGCGTCGCCCCAGCCCTCGTCGCCCACTACGAGCCCAACATGGACGAGCTCGTCACCTCCACGTTCAGGGCCATCGTGGGAGGTGAGCTCGACGAGCTCGAAGTGCAGCTCGCGCCCGTCTCGTCGGCATCCAAGAAGCTGGACCTGCTCGTGGGCACCCTCCTCGACGGCAGCCGCGATGCCGTGACGCACGTGTGGGTCGACGGATGGTCGCTCGGGCGGCGCAACGAGATCCTCGCCGAGGGGGTGCGTGCCGAGATGGACAGATGGCACGCCGCCATCACGCGCATCCTCGTCGACGGAAGCGCGACGGGGGAGTTCCGGGTGCGCGAGGCGGACGCCGTCGCCTGGCAGATCCTCGGCATGATCGACGGCCTCAACGCCCACGCGCTCGTGCGCTGGGGGCGCGATGCAGACCGCGCTGATCTGCTTCGCTCAGTGCTTGATGCGATACTCAGAACTGAAACTGCCCAAATTCCTACAGAAACGACTAGTCTAAAGCGTGACTTCTAGCAATTCTTCCGTTCAGACCGAGGCCGAGGCTCCCTCCGAAGAGGCCCAGGCCCTGCCTACATTCGCCGATCTCGGTCTTGACGGGCCCGTACTCAAGGTCCTCAGCGACGTCGGGTACGAGACCCCCTCCGCCATTCAGGCCGCGACCATCCCCACCCTCCTCGAAGGCCGCGACGTCGTCGGCCTCGCGCAGACGGGAACCGGCAAGACGGCCGCGTTCGCGCTGCCCATCCTCTCCCAGCTCGACGTCGACCAGAAGACGCCTCAGGCGCTCGTGCTGGCACCGACCCGCGAACTCGCACTCCAGGTGTGCGAGGCGTTCGAGAAGTACGCGGCCCGCATGCGCGGCGTCCACGTGCTGCCCATCTACGGCGGCCAGGGCTACGGCGTCCAGCTCTCCGCGCTGCGTCGCGGCGTGCACATCGTCGTCGGCACCCCGGGTCGCATCATGGACCACCTCTCGAAGGGCACGCTCGACCTCAGCGAGCTCAAGTTCCTCGTCCTCGACGAGGCCGACGAGATGCTCAAGATGGGCTTCGCGGAAGACGTCGAGACGATCCTCGCCGACACCCCGGACACCAAGCAGGTCGCGCTGTTCTCGGCGACCATGCCGTCGCAGATCCGCCGCATCTCGAAGAAGTACCTCAACGACCCCGCCGAGATCACGGTCAAGACGAAGACCACCACCTCGTCGACCATCACGCAGCGCTACCTCATCGTGAGCTACGCGCAGAAGGTCGACGCGCTCACGCGCATCCTCGAGGTCGAGAACTTCGAAGGCATGATTATCTTCGTTCGCACGAAGAACGAGACGGAGGGCCTCGCCGAGAAGCTCCGCGCACGCGGCTACTCGGCAGCCGCCATCAACGGCGACGTAGCTCAGGTGCAGCGCGAGCGCACCGTCAACCAGCTGAAGTCGGGCAAGCTCGACATCCTCGTCGCGACCGACGTCGCGGCCCGCGGTCTCGACGTGGAGCGCATCAGCCACGTCGTGAACTTCGACATCCCGACCGACACCGAGTCGTACGTGCACCGCATCGGCCGCACGGGCCGTGCCGGCCGCACCGGTGACGCGATCAGCTTCATCACGCCGCGCGAGCGCTACCTGCTCGGCCAGATCGAGAAGGCGACCAAGCAGGAGCTCACGCAGATGCAGCTCCCCAGCGTCGACGACGTCAACACGACGCGCCTCACGCGCTTCGATGACGCCATCAGCGAGGCGCTCACGCAGTCCGACCGTGTCGAGAAGTTCCGCGACATCATCGAGCACTACGTGCGCCACCACGACGTGCCGGAAGCCGACGTCGCTGCTGCCCTCGCGATCGTGGCCCAGGGCGAGACGCCTCTGCTCCTCGACGCGGAAGCAGAGCGCAAGGAGCGCTTCGAGCGCAACCAGCGCGAGCAGGCGGAGCGCAAGGAGCGCCGCGACCGCGAAGGCGGCGGCGACAGCCGTGGCTCGCGCGGGGGCGACCGTCGTGAGAGCGGCGGAGAGCGTGCACCCCGCCGCCCGCGCTCGAACGGCAAGCCCATGGCCATGTACCGCCTCGCCGTCGGCAAGCGCCACAAGGTCGAGCCCCGCCAGATCGTTGGCGCGCTCGCGAACGAGGGCGGCCTGAGCCGCGACGACTTCGGTGCGATCGACATCCGCCCCGGCTTCTCGCTCGTCGAGCTGCCCGCCGACCTGTCGAACGACGTGCTCGACAAGCTGACCGGCACGCGCATCTCGGGCAAGCTCATCGAGCTGACCCCAGACCGCGGACCGTCGCGCGACTCGGGCGACCGCCCCTACAAGAAGCGCTACGACAGCTGAGTCGCGACTCCGTGAGATGCCCCTCGCCCATGCGGCGAGGGGCATCTCTGCTTCGTCCACGTTGTCGCTCGCTCGTATCGAGGTGTTTGCTTCCCCTCTGGCGGTCCCTGTCTCTGTGCAGGCGAAAAGGCGGGCCACTCGTGAGAGTGACCCGCCTTTCCTGCTTGGACTCCTCAGCGGAGACTAGTCGCGCGCGGTGCGCCGCCGCTTCAGCAGGAAGAGCGCGCCGCCGGACAGGGTGACGAGGGCCGCAGCCGGAATCAGCCAGGTCGGCATCTCTCCTCCCGTCGTGGCGAGGCTTCCGCCGCTCTGCGGCGTAGGTGGCGCGGACTTGCCCGGCTGCGTCGTCGGCGTGTCTGGGGTCGTCGGCGGCTGGGCAGGAACTGCGGGCTCAGTCGCGGTGGGCGTGGGTGTCGGTGTCGCGGTCGGTTCAGGCGTCGGGGTCGGCGCAGGCGTTCCGGTCGGCGTGGGCTTCGGAGTCGGCGTTGGCGTTGGCGTGGGCGTGGGCGTGGGCGTCGGTGTTGGTGTCGAGGTGGGCCCTGGCGTCGCGGTTGGCGTCGGCGTCGGCGTTGGTTCCGGTGTTGCGGTCGGCTCGGGCGTCGATGTCGGCGTAGCTGTGGGCTCGGGCGTCACGGTTGGCGTTGGCGTCGGTTCTAGTGTTGCGGTCGGCGTCGGTTCCGGCGTTGCGGTCGGCGTCGGTTCCGGTGTTGAGGTCGGCGTTGGCGTGTTCGTGACCGTGATCACTCCGCAGGCGTTCGACTTCGTGAGGTCGACCGAATACGGCCCGGATACAACCGATGTGTAACCGGCGACGGCTTCCTCTTCGATCGTGTACGTGACAGGCTCGCCCGGGGTGAGCTGCGTCGGCAGATTCCGCCACACGTAGTGCTGAGTACCGGGCTCCAGAGTCACCGTCTGGTCCGCTAGGAGAGCACCGTCGAGGCCGACGGCGGGTGCGCCGTTCGCTAGGAGCTTGAATGTCGCGGCAGGCACGTCGAGCGGGCCCGCGGGCGGCGCCGCAGGGCAGGTTCCTGTTCCGGCGCTCACGCCGGCCTCGGACTTGCCCGCCCACTCCTTCTTGAGCATGAGAGAGGTCGTGGGCTGCTCGGCGAACTCGGTCTCGCCCCAACCTGAGGCGTTCACGAACTTGAACCAACCGCCGTCGACGACCTCGCCCTCGATCTCGGTGGAAGTGATGCTCGCGGAGTTCTTGATCTCGGCGTTCATCTTCGGGAGCACCGTGCGGTAGGAGAGCGCATACTGGGCCTTGTCGCTCGGCTTCACACCCTGCGACGCGAGGTAGTCGCTGATGCGCAGCTCGAGTGTCGTCGAACCGTCCGGGTCAGCGGCGAAGGTGAGGAACTCACTGTCGGCAAGGCCGGAGAACGACTGCGTTGTGCCGCCGTCGCGGACGTTGAGCGTGAGGAAGTCCTTCAGGTACGGGCCAGCGAGCAGGCCGTCGAGCTCGGCCGCGGTGAGCGTCCGTCGTCCGTCGTCCGGGTCCTGCTTGATCTCGGGCGCGAAGCCACCGAGGTTCTGCAGCTTGTCTTTCAGGATGATGTTCTGGCCCAGGGCCGTGGGCTCGCCAGACTGCCAGTTGTTCAGCTCCACGAACCACTGCGCGAAGATCTGGCCGCTGTTCGCCGGCTGGATCCACGCAAAGTCGTACGCGAAGGAATCGAGCTTCAGCTTCTGCTGGAGGTTGACCGAGTCGCTGCTGTTCCCCGACCACTTGGTGATCATCATGGGGTTCTCGCCGGGAGCGGCTCCGAACTTGACGACGGGGAAGTACACCGTCTCGCCACCGATGATGACCTGGTTGTCGACGGGGGTGCCCTCATCTGGGATCTTCACGTAGGTGATGACGTACTCGAAGCCACCCGAGAGGCTGGCGGCACCGGCAGCGTCGTCGGTGAAGGTCACCGTGACCTTTCCGGTGCCGTTCGGGACAGCAGTGGCGATCTGGCCGAGCGCCACGCTTTCGGTCGATGCCACGGCGAAGCCGTCTGGCAGCGTCACATCGAACGAATCGCCCGGTTCGACGCCGGTTGGCATGTTGAAGCTGAAGCCCAGTTTGTAGGGCTGGTTCGGCGAAACCGTGTCGACGGCCTCGCCAGCTGCGTTGGTCAACGTGACGCCGCTTGTCGTCGGCTGCACGGTTGCTGCCGCCGCGCTCTGTGCTGCGAACGTCAGGCCTGCGACTGCGAGTGCTCCGACGAGCAGTGTCTTGAGAGCCGCCCCCGCGGTGTCTCGGAATGTGCGTTTCACTTCTCGTCTTTCCCCCGTCTGCTGGCCCCTTGGCGCAGCACGAAGAACCAGACTATAGCCCGGTCCAATCTGCCGACGGATTGAGATCATGTAAACAAGCATTCCCTGCCGTTGACTGCTCGTTCTGTCGATTGCAGACATCTCACCGTCGCTTGGGGGTGGTCTCCTCCGTGAACAGCGGGCAGTGGTGAACGCCACGGCCGCCGTCCACCGCTTCGCTAGAGTTGGCGTGCGCGACGACGCGCGTCCCACTCAGCCAAGGAGTATCGTGCCTGAACCAACCGCGGCATCTTCCCCTCGAGTCTTCTCGGACGATTTCGTCTGGGGCTCTGCGACCGCCTCCTACCAGATCGAAGGCGGTGCGGCAGAAGGCGGGAGGACCCCGTCGATCTGGGACACGTTCTCGCACACGCCTGGCAAGGTCGAGGGCGGCGACACCGGCGACGTGGCCATCGACCACTTCCACCGGTGGCGCGACGACGTCGAGACCATCAGGGAGATGGGACTGGATGCGTACCGCTTCTCGATCTCCTGGTCGCGAGTGCAGCCCGGCGGCTCCGGCGAGTTCAATGAGGAGGGCATCCGCTTCTACTCCGAGCTCCTTGACGCGCTCGTGGCGGCCGGTGTGAAGCCCGTGGCGACCCTCTACCACTGGGACCTGCCGCAGGAGCTCGAAGACGAGGGCGGATGGGCGAACCGCAACACCGCGTACGCCTTCGCGGAGTACGCGGCCCGCATGGCGGCCGAGTTCGGCGACCGCGTGCACACGTGGTCCACCCTCAACGAGCCGTTCTGCACGGCCTACCTCGGCTACGCCTCCGGTGTCCACGCACCTGGGCGCACCGAGCCAGCCGCGGCGCTCGCAGCCTGCCACCACCTCAACCTCGCGCACGGCCTCGCCACACGGGCCATTCGCGCGGCGGTCGGCGAAGACGCCGTGGTCTCGGTCACCCTGAACTTCCACGTCATCCGCCCAGACGACCCCGAGTCCGCCGCCGACCGAGACGCCGTCCGCCAGATCGACGCACTTGCGAACCGAGTGTTCCTCGGCCCCATGCTCTCGGGGCACTACGACGAGGACCTCATCCACGACACCCGCCACGTGACCGACTGGGCGTTCGTGCTGCCGGGCGACACCCAGCTCATCCACCAGCGCATCGACGTGCTCGGCGTGAACTACTACACGACGTTCCGCGTCAAGAAGTACCTGGGCACGGGGGAGCGCTCGCGCAACGACGGCCACGGAGAGTCCGCGGCGAGCCCCTGGGTGGGGGTCACCGACATCGACTTCGTCGACCAGGGGGCGCCGTACACGTCGATGGGGTGGAGCATCTTCCCTGACGGCCTCACCGAGCTCCTCATGTCGCTCAGCGAGCGCTACCCGGGGCAGGCGCTCATGGTCACCGAGAACGGCGCGGCCTTCCCCGACGTCGTCAGCGAGGACGGGCTCGTGCACGACCCGGAGCGTGTCGCCTACTACCGTGACCACATCGCCGCCATCGCGGACGCCATCGACGCCGGGGCGGACGTCCGCGGCTACTTCGCCTGGTCGCTGTTCGACAACTTCGAGTGGGCGTTCGGCTACAACATGCGCTTCGGCATCCTCCGCGTCGACTACGACACGCTCGAGCGCACCTGGAAGGACTCGGGGCGCTGGTACCAGCAGCTCATCGCCACGCGCACCCTCCCAGGGGCAGGTGCATGAGCCCGGTCGAACTCGTCATCTTCGACTGCGACGGGGTGCTCGTCGACAGTGAGGTGCTCGCGGTGCGGATCGAGCGGGAGATGCTCGCCGAGCTCGGCTGGCAGCTCACACAGGATGAGCACGTCGCCCGATTCCTCGGCACGTCGCAGGCGACCTTCGAGCGGAAGCTGCAGGAAGGGCTGGGGCGCCCCGTGCCGGAGGGGTGGTTCGCGCTGCAGCGCGAGACGCTCTTCCGTGCCTTCGATACCGAGCTGACGGCGGTCGACGGCCTGCCGGAGGCGCTTGCCGTCATCCAGGATGAGCTGGGGCTCGCGAGCTGCGTCGCCTCGAGCGGAGACCACGCGAAGCTCAGCAAGACGCTGGGGCACACCGGGCTTCACCCGCGCTTCGAGGGGCGCATCTACAGCGCCACCGAAGTCGAGAACGGGAAGCCGGCACCCGACCTGTTCCTCCACGCCGCCGACCGCATGGGCGTCGACCCCGCCACGTGCGTCGTCGTCGAGGACAGCGCGTACGGTGTGCAGGCAGCGGTGGCAGCCGGGATGCACGCCTACGGCTTCGCGGGCGGCCTCACGCCGCGAGCGTGGCTCGAAGATGCCGGTGCCCAGACGTTCGAGCGCATGGCCGAGCTCCCGGCGCTCATCCGGGACCGCCAGCAGCGCCCGTGAAGGGTGCTGGCTCCGCTTCGAGCCAGCATCCTGCATATCGCCGAGAACGCAGACGAGCCCACCCCGACAGATCGGGGTGGGCTCGTGTGGTTCGCGGGCTCCGCGAGACCGGAGTGCGGGCTACGCCGTGAGCGAGTCCACGTACTCCTGGTTCTCGGAGATCCACTGCTCGACGATCGGCGCGTAGTCGTCCGTCTCGTTCTCGTTGAACATCAGGTTCTCGAGCGAGTAGAGCTGCTCGGAGTCCATCTTGAAGTTCTGGATCCAAGCAGCCGCGGTCGGGTGCGTCTCCACGATGTCGGCCTTGCCGTACGAGTGGATGCCCTCGGCGTCGCCCAGGAGACCCTTCGGGTCCTCGAGGTCACGCACGGGGAACGCGTCGTAGGCCCAGTGCGGGCGCCACAGCGTGACGACGATGTTCTCGCCGTTGTTCGTCGCCGTCTGCAGCTCGGTGAGCATCGCAGCGGTGGACGAGGTCTGGTAGTTCATCCCCTCGAGGCCGTAGCCGGGAATGACGTCCTCCTGCGTGACGCGCGTGAGGCCAGCACCCGGCTCGATGCCGATGATGGTGTTGCCGAACTGGTCGGCCGAGCCGGCGAGCTCCTCCAGCGAGGTGATCGGGGAGTCCTCGTTGACCGCGATGGTCAGCGACGCCTCGTCGTTCCACGCGCCCAGGTCGACGATGTCGTCGCCGTACTCGGCGACGTAGTCGGAGTGCGTGACCGGCAGCCACGTGTCGAGGGTCAGGTCGTAGTCGCCCGTGGAGAGGCCGGAGTAGACCGGAGCCGGGTCCGCGTACTCGAGCTCGACGTCGTAGCCCTGCTCGGTGAGGATCGCCTTCCACAGCTCGGACGCGGCGATGCCCTCGTCCCAGCCGTTGAACACGGCGATCGTGATGTCCTTCTGGTCGCCGTTCTCGAGCGTCTCAGCGGCGGTGTCGCCGGAGCATGCGGTGAGGGCGAGCGCCGCGGCGGAAGCCGCCGCGATCCCGGTGATGATTCGTTTCTTGGTACGCATGCGCGTCCTTTCGTTTCTGGTTGGGGGAGTTGAGGTCTGTGGGTCAGGCAGTGCCGGCCGCGACCGGCGCCTGAGTCGGGGTGGAGCTCGTGTCGACCTGCTCGAGATCTCCGGCCGCCTCGCGCTTCTGGGTGCGCTTGGAGCGGAGGAACGACGGCACACGACGCTTCTGCCCGGCGAATGCGGCGGTCACCCGGTCGAGGAACATCGCGAGGATGACGACGGAGATGCCCGCCTCGAAGCCGAGGGCCACGTCGATCCGGTTGAGGCTCTGCACGACCTGCGCGCCGAGACCGCCAGCGCCGACCATTCCGGCGATGACGACCATCGACAGGGCGAGCATGATGACCTGGTTGACGCCGGCCATGATGGACGGCATCGCGAGCGGCAGCTGGATCTGACGCAGGATGCGGCCAGGGGTCGCGCCGAACGCGCGGCCGGCCTCGACCACTTCCTTGTCGACTCCGCGGATGCCCAGCTCGGTCATGCGCACGCCGGGTGCCATGGCGAAGATGATCGTCGCCACGATGCCGGGGACGACGCCAACGCGGAACAGGATGAGCGCGGGAATCAGGTACACGAAGGCTGGCATGGTCTGCATGAAGTCGAGCACCGGCTTGATGGCGCTCGATGCAGCATCCGACTTCGCAGCCCAGATGCCGAGCGGGATGCTGAAGAGGATCGCGAGCGCACTTGCGACGAGCACGAGCGCGAGCGTCGCCATGGCGTTCTCCCACTGGTTGACGCCGACGATGACGAGGAAGCCGAGCAGGCTGCCGACAGCGAGCTTCCAGCCCTTCGCGAAGTACGCGATCGCGACGACCAGGATGAGGATCGCCCAGAACGGCGGCGTCTCGAGTACCCAGTAGACGCCCTCGTACATGCCCTGGAAGAGCGAGCGGATGACGGTGAAGACCCCGGAGAGTGCGTTCGTCAGCCAGTCGACGACCGCCTCCGCCCCGTCACCGAGAGGAAGCCGGAACGTGGCCGGCAGGGTCGTGAGTGCGGTGGCCGCGATCATGCGTGGCTCCCTTCGAGAGTCTCTGCGATGTCCGCCGGGCTGACGCTCGTGACGGGGTCGATGATCGGGAGCAGGCCCGTGGTGCTCGGCACGTTGGCGAGCGAGGCGAGGATCGTGACGCGGGGAACCACACCGAGGAGGCGCTGGTTCTCGTCGACGACCGCGATCGGCAGGGTCGAGTCGACCGACAGCTCGAATAGGTCGGAGAGCGGCGTCTCGGGGGAGACCATCGCAATGTCGCGCTTGATGGCGCTCGCGAGGTCGGGCTGGCCGTCCTTCACGAGGCGCATGACGTGGCGGTCGATGACGGCGCCCTCGAGCTTGCGGCCCGTTGACGTGATGAACGCTCCGCCGGTCTGCGTGTCGCGCATGACGCGAAGCGCACCGCGTGGTCCCGCGCTCTGCGGGACGACGGCGCGCGCGGGTTCCATGACGCTGCCAGCCGTGAGCACACGAGCCCGGTCCACATCCTGGACGAACTGCGCGACGTAGTCGTTGGCCGGGTCCGTGAGGATCTCCTCCGGCGTCCCGATCTGCACGATCGCGCCGTCCCGCATGACTGCGATCCGGTCGCCGAGGAACATGGCCTCGTTGAGGTCGTGCGTGATGAAGATGATGGTCTTGCCGAGCTCGGCCTGCAGCTCGACGAGCTCTTCCTGCATTTCGCGACGGATGAGCGGGTCGAGGGCGCTGAACGCCTCGTCCATGAGCAGGATGTCGGTCTCGGCCGTCAGAGCGCGGGCGATGCCGACGCGCTGCTGCATTCCGCCGGACAGCTCGGACGGCAGCGAGTCGGCCCACTGCCCGAGGCTCACGCGCTCGAGCACCTTGCGGGCTCGCTCGTTCCGCTCTGCGCGGGGGACACCCTGGACCTCGAGGCCGAAGGCGGCGTTCTCGAGCACCGTGCGGTGCGGGAAGAGCGCGAAGTGCTGGAACACCATGGAGACGTGGTTCTGTCGCACGCTGCGGACCTCGGCGGCGTCGGCCGTCGCGAGGTCGGTGCCGTGGATCACGATGCTGCCGGCGGTGGGCTCCAGCAGGCCGTTGAGGGTCCGGATGAGGGTGGACTTGCCCGAGCCGGAGAGGCCCATGACGACGAAGATCTCGCCTTGCTTGACGTCGAAGGTGGCGTCGATGACTGCCGCGGTGACTCCAGGGCCGAGTTCAGATCTCGGCGTTCCGGAGCTCAGTCGCTTCGCGGCTTCCTTGGGCTTGCGCCCGAAGACCTTGGTGAGGCCTTTCACAGACACAGCTGTGTCGTTCACGCGTTCTCCCTGCGGTAGATGGATCGGACGCGAAAGCTCGCAGCACTTCTCGACGGTGCCTCGATGGGGGAGGTCGTCGCGGTGGCGGCGGAGTACCAGGCGGATCAGCGCCAGAATGTCGATTGGGCGCGGATGTCGCCCCAGGCGCGCGCTGCCGATCAAAATTGCCTAACTGAGGCAGCGGATAAAGCGCTCTGGGTTGGTCTTTCGCGGGGAATCGCGGCGCCGAACCGGTGTGGCGGCGATTGCTCCGAGAGTCAACGGTAGCAAGGTGGGTTCCCCGGGTATCGCCTGAGAGGCCTGATTTTCCGCCAAAGTCGGTGCATTCGCCGGGTGTCAATCTGGCGTCTCGCCTACGCTCATGCGGATCGCGGCGCGAACCGGGATAGTTACCGGAGCGTTACATCGTTGGGCCCATCTGGGCCAATCATCCGCCCAAGTTGGCCTGCGAGGATGGGTGGATGAGCGAACGAGCGCAGGATCCGCCCGTCACTGGCACCCCCGAACAAGCGCCCCCGCGCACCCGACTCCTGCACCTCGTCGCCGCCCTGCTGGTGGTCTGCAGCGCAACCGTCCTCTTCGCCCTGGAGAACGACCTCGGCTACCTTCCGCTCGCCGCAGGGGTGGCCCTTGGGTTCGTCGCGGACCGGAGCCTCGGGCGCGATCTGCTGCTCGTCGGAATCGGCATGGGCATCATCAGCCTCCACTCGATGAAGGCCGACATCTCGTGGGGCAACATCTTCGTCATGGGCACCGTGCTGTCGCTCGCCGTCGCAGTCCCCTACGCGATCTCGAGGTGGGTCTACAAGGACCACGCCGTGCGGTTCCCGCTGCGGCGAGGGACTCCGTGGTCGCGACCAGAGAAGATCTGGCTCTGCCTCGTGCTAGTCCTGGGCTGGCTCATCCTGCCGTTCTACTTCATCACCTCCGGCGTGTACCAGAACTGGCCAGCCGTCACGACGGCATCCGAGATCGGGCGGCTCTTCGTCGGCGTCGGGTTCGTCGGCATCTGGGACGAGCTCTTCTTCATCTGCACGGTCTTCACGCTCCTGCTCCGCCACTTCCCGTTCTGGGTCGCCAACGCGCTGCAGTCGATCGTGTTCGTGTCGTTCCTGTGGGAGCTCGGCTACCAGTCGTGGGGGCCGCTCCTGACGCTGCCGTTCGCGCTCATCCAGGGCTGGATCTTCACGAAGACGAAGTCGCTCACGTACGTCATCTGCGTGCACCTGCTCTTCGACCTCGTCGTGTTCCTCGTGATCGTCCACGCCCATCACCCCGCCTGGCTCCCGATCTTCCTGTACTAGCCTCCGCCCCTCCCGTTCATCGCTGCCCGGCGTTTCGCCTTCTGCGGGTGCGCGGTGGACGGCTCCACCGACTCCCGAGGCGGCGGGGTTGTGGAGAGACGCTCGTCCACAGTCGGAGACGCAGCTGACGGTCGGAGCGCCGTGCGCTTCTATCTTCTCGGCATGCCGTTGCCTTGCCCGTTGCCCGTTGCCCGTTGCCCGTTGCCCGTTGCCCGATGACCTCACGAGGGATGAGGGGGTCTCCGTATCAGCCGCGATGGCGCTCACTGTGCCGAGGAAACGGCTCGAAGCCAGCGACCTCGTCGCCACGCACCACGGCGTCCGGGTATCGGCTCGGACCCTCGCGCCACGTGACCTCGATCTGCGCTTCTTTCGAGCGCGCCTCGTGCCCGGCCAAGTGCTTGCCGAAGCCTCGGGTGCTCGCTGCTGGGGGCTTCCGCTGCCCTGGAAGCTGATTCGCGGATATCGCCTGGACCCAAAGCGGTTCGTGCTGGCAGGCCCGTCGGGCATCCCGACCTCGCGCCCGCGACCCTCCTGGCGCAGCTTGCCGCGCGCCTCACCCTCAGGCAGGCGGTGGTGTTCGCGGATGCACTCCGCACGTCGTTCGAGCACTACCCGGGTCGAACCCAGATCGTCCCGATGCACACGCTCGAGGAGCTCACCATGACCGCGCGACAGTGGAAGGGCCGCCCCGGGGCGGCGACTCTCCGCTCCGCGCTCGAGCTTTCGAGGTCGGGATCGGAGTCCCCGAAGGAGACGCAGCTCCGGCTGCTCATCATCGGCGGTGGGTTCTCCGAGCCGGTCATGCAGCACAGGCTCGTCGTGCCGGGATACGGGAAAGCTCGCCTCGATCTCGCCGACGTGCGCGAGAGGAACGCCATCGAGTTCGAGGGTGAGGGGCACTTCACGGACGCGGCCTCAGCGCGAATGGATCTGGCGCGCACGGAGGCACTGCAGCGGGCCGGATGGCGCGTCATCAGGGTGACGGAAACCGACCTGAAGTCGCCTCGACGCCTGCTCGAGAGCATCCGCCTCGCCCTCGCGGAGCGAGGTCTTCGCCCATGATCGCTGCCAGCCGAATCCCCCTCTGGAGGACCCACTGGAGGGCGAAACGCCGGGCGGCGATCGGCGAGGCGCGGGGGCGCGGGCCGCTGAGAGAACGACGACGCCGCCTGCAGGAGCAGACGGCGTCGTCGTTCGTGGATGCGCGGCTCGCGTCAGTCGAGACCGGCGTCGAGCACTGCGTGGTCGACGGAGATCGTCGGGATCGAGGCTGTGATGACGGACCCGTCCTCGCGGATCGAGCCCTCGATGTCGCTCAGCGTCGGGTAGCCGGCGAGCTCCTCAACGGCACCCAGCTTGACGGTCGTCGGTTCACCCGGGGCGACCGCGACGCGGCGTCCGCGCACGAACACCTCGGCGCCCGAGCCGGTCTCCGCCGTGAACGTCATGGAGTCCTGCTCGAGATCGACGCGGATGCGCGAATCCCGCAGGGTGATGCGGAACTCGAGGTGCGGCCAGTCGGCGGGGAGGCGCGGGTCGAAGGTGATCTTGCCCCCGTGGTCGCGCATGCCGCCGAAGCCGTAGACGAGCGCGCTCCAGATGCCGCCCGTTGACGCGATGTGGATGCCGTCGCTCGTGTTGTGGTGCAGGTTCGCGATGTCGACGAACAGCGCCGTCGAGAAGTAGTGCTCGGCGAGGTCCGCGTACCCGACCTCGGCCGCGATGATCGACTGGACGACCGCGGAGAGCGACGAGTCTCCCGTGGTGAGGGCGTCGTAGTACTCGAAGTCCTTGCGCTTCTGCTCCGGCGTGAACTCGTTGCCCTGCAGGAGCAGCGCCAGCACCACGTCGGCCTGCTTGAGGACCTGGAAGCGGTAGATGACGAGCGGGTGGAAGTGCAGCAGCAGCGGGCGCTGCGATGAGGGCGTGTTCTCGAGGTCCCACAGCTCCTTCTCGAGGAACTGCGCGTCCTGCGGGTGGATGCCGAGCTTCTCGTCGAAGGGGAGGAACATCGCCTCGGCGGCGGCAGCCCACTCGACGAGCTCCTCCTCTGCAAGGTGGAGGCGCATCGTGAGGCGCTCGAACGAGGCGGGGTCCGTCTCGCGGAGGCGCTCGCACGCGTCGTACGCCGCCCGCAGGTTCGCCTTGGCCATGACGTTCGTGTACAGGTTGTCGTTGACGACGGTCGTGTACTCGTCTGGGCCGGTGACGCCGTGGATGTGGAAGTGGTCGTCGCCTCCCGTGCGCCAGAAGCCGAGGTCGGCCCAGAGCCGCGCGGTCTCGACGAGGATGTCGATGGCACCCTGCGCGAGCAGCTCGTCGTCACCGGTGGCCGCCACGTACTGCACGAGCGCGTGGGAGATGTCGGCGTCGATGTGGTACTGCGCCGTGCCTGCGGCGTAGTAGGCGGAGGACTCCTGGCCGTTGATGGTGCGCCACGGGAAGAGGGCGCCCTTCTGGTTCATCTCGTGCGCGCGCTGGCGTGCCGCGTCGAGCATCTGGTGACGGAAGCGGAGCGCGTTGCGGGCGACGTTCGGCGCCGTGTAGCTGAGGAACGGGAGGACGTAGACCTCGGTGTCCCAGAAGTAGTGCCCGCCGTATCCGGAGCCCGAGACGCCCTTCGCTGCGACACCGCCGCCGTCGGTGCGGGCCGTTGCCTGGGCGAGCTGGAACAGGTTCCAGCGCGTCGCCTGCTGGTACACGGGGTGGCCGTGGATGACGATGTCGCTGCGGTCCCAGAAGTCGTCGAGCCATTCGCGCTGCCAGCGGTACACGTCCTCGACGGGGACTTCGCGCATGCGGTCGAGGGTGCGGTCGGCGCGGTCCGCGAGTTCGCGAGTGGGGACGCTCTTGGACGTGTGGTAGGCCACGTGCTTGATGATGCGCACGGGGACACCGGGCTCGGCGCGAACGCGGAAGGCGGTCTCGGCGAAGTCGGCGTCGACGCGCGTGGTGGCGTCCCACTCGTTGTCGGTGATGATGTCGTGGTCGGCCGCGACGGCGATCGTCATGCCCGAATGGGTGGTGCGGTAGGCGAGCATCGAGCGCAGGCCCTCTTCGCGCGCGATGCGGGACTGGAGCACCCGGTCGGTGAACGACTCCGCCTTGCGCGGGTCGAAGGCGACCTCGGTCTCCTTCTTGCCGCGCTGGAACTCGTCGCCGCCGTCCTGGCGGTTGATGATCTGGCTCGAGAGGAGGATGGATGCGCCGCGGTCGACCATCTCGACCTCGTAGTCGAGGAGGACGTAGTGGCGGTC
Organism: Pseudoclavibacter sp. Z016; assembly: GCF_002931215.1. NCBI lineage: Bacteria > Bacillati > Actinomycetota > Actinomycetes > Micrococcales > Microbacteriaceae > Pseudoclavibacter > Pseudoclavibacter sp. Z016. Next base: position 6,863 of record NZ_PSTU01000014.1, on the reverse strand, counting down.
CGTGAAGGAGACGAGGCGGTGCGAGCGGATGCGCACGTGCTTGCCGGAGGGCGTGCGCCAGTCGAGCTCGCGCGTCAGGATGCCGTCCTTGAAGCTGAGGACGCGCGCGTAGGAGAGCAGGTCTGCCTCGCTGATGACGAGGGGCTCGTCGTCGACGAAGAGGCGGATGATCTTCGCGTCCGGCACGTTGACGATCGTCTGGCCGACCTGGGCGAACCCGAACGCGTCCTCCGCGTGGCGGATGGGCCACGTCTCGTGGAAGCCGTTGATGAAGGTCCCGTACATGTAGCCGTCGCGGCTCTCCTCGAGGTTGCCGCGGAGGCCGAGGTAGCCGTTGCCGGTCGCGAAGAGCGTCTCGACGAGGCCCTGCGAGTTGGCGTCGAATTCGTGCTCGACCAGCGCCCACTCGTCGAGCGGGAACCGGTGGCGGTCCAGGGGATCTTCCGTGGAGAGGTTCATGCGTGATCTTCCTTGAGGTCTGAGTGCGGGAACACCGGCACGAGTTCGGCGAGGTCGTCGACGACGGTGTCCGCGCCTGAGGACATGAGCTCTTCGTGGCTCGCTTCTCGGGAGACGCCGATGACGAGGCCGAAGTCGCCGTCGCGGCCGGCTTGGACGCCGGAGTGGGCGTCTTCGACGACCACGCATTCGGCGGCGGTGAGTCCGAGGAGCTGCGCTGCGTACAGGTAGGTGTCTGGGGCCGGCTTGCCGGCGATGCCGTTCTCGGCGGCGACGAGGCCGTCGACGACGGTCTCGAAGCGGTCGAGCAGCCCGGCCGCGGTGAGCACGGGGACGGCGTTGCGGGAGCTGGAGACGACGGCGACGCGGAGGCCGTGCCGGACGGCGGCGTCGAGGAACTCGAGCGACCCCGGGTAGGCCTGCACGCCGGTCTCGGCGAGTTCCGCGTTGAAGGTGTCGTTCTTGCGGTTTCCGAGGCCGCAGACGGTCTCGAGCTCCGGGGAGTCCTCGGGCGTGCCGTCCTCGAGCGTGATGCCGCGGGAGGCGAGGAACGAGCGGACTCCGTCGTAGCGGGGCTTGCCGTCGACGTAGCGGAGGTAGTCGTCGTCGGTGTAGGCGGGACCGGCGCCCTTGGCTGCGAGGTAGTCGGTGAAGAGCCGCGCCCATGCGCGCATGTGCACCTCGGCGGTTGGCGTTATGACGCCGTCGAGGTCGAAGAGTATGGCCTTTGAACTGGTGAGCTGTGTCACGTCTCGGAGACGAGGAGCGATCATTGCATCCAACCTTGCATCGTTGGGTGGCGCCGTGACGCCGTTCTATGGTGCACGGCGGAATTCCCCGGTGCGCTCCGCCCTCGATACGCACCGCAGAGCCCCACCGCGATGTTCAATATCGTAGGGGTTCCCGGGTATTCGGTGCGCCGATATTCGGACGATCCGTTCAGCCGGTTTCGTGGATGTGGCTGCGCTCGGCCTGCCGGCTGAAGAGCGAGAGGATCTCGAGCGTCGTGTCGCCGTCGTTGGTCATGGAGTGGGGGCGCGTCGTGTCGAATTCCGCGGCTTCGCCTGGTTCGAGGATCGTGACGTCGTCGTCGAGCTGCAGGCGCAGTCTTCCGGCGAGGACGTAGCACCATTCGGTGCCTTCGTGCACGCGCAGGGTGACCGGCTTGTCTCGTTCTGAGGGCTTCTGCGGCGCGACGAGCACCTTGAAGGCCTGCATGCCGTCCGTGGCGCGGGAGAGCGCGAGGTAGACGCGATCGCCGCGCTTCACGGGCTTGGGGTGGATGCGCGGGTCGCCGGTCGAGGGTGCGCCCACGAGGTCGTCGAGCGGCACGCGGTAGCAGCGCGCGAGCGGCAGGAGCACGTCGAGGGAGGGGCGTCTGCCGCCTGATTCGAGCCGCGAGAGGGTGCTGACGCTGAGGCTCGTCTCCTCGGCGACTTCGCTGAGCGTCATGCCGCGGGCCTGTCTGATCTCTCGGAGTCGGGGCGCGACGCGGCTGAGCGCCTCGGTGATTCCGGTGGTCGGGTCGTCGAGGCTGTCTGGATCGCTTGTCGCTGCATCCGTCGTCGCTGCATCCGTCATGTTGCGAAACTAGCAAACTCGGTTGCGAAACACGAGAGTCCCGCCGGAGACTCGACCCATGACACAACTGGATGTGCCGCAGCACGCGGCAGAGAACGAGAACCTGCTCTGGGACACGATCGTGATCGGTGCCGGCCCCGCCGGTCTGAGCGCCGCGCTCATGCTCACGCGGGGGCGCAGGCGGGTGCTCGTGCTGGACCACGGCGTTCCTCGCAATCGATTCACCGACCACATGCACGGCGTCCTCGGCCACGAGGGTCTCGCGCCCGGTGAGCTGCGGCGGTTGGGTCGCGCCGAGGTCGAAGCCCACGAGGGTGTCTTCGCCGAGGCTGAAGTGGCGAGCGTCGCCTCTGTCGCCGGCGAGGATGGCGCACGCGTGCAGGTGATGACCAAGGATGGACGGGGCTTCCGGGCACGAGCGGTCGTCGTGGCGACGGGCCTCCGTGACGAGCTGCCCAACGTGCCGGGACTCCGCGCCCTCTGGGGGCGAGGCGTCTACGCCTGCCCCTTCTGCGACGGCTACGAGCACCGCGATCGACCCATCGCCGTTCTTGCCAACGGCGAGCACTCGGATCTGAAGGCGCACATGCTTCGGCAGTGGAGCGGCGACCTCGTGCTCCTCGTGAACGGCTCCTTCGCGCTCGGTGAGGCGGAGGCGCGCTCACTCGTCGCCCGGGGAGTGAGGATCGAGCGCTCCGGGGTCGACGAGGTGCTCGCAGGTGTCGACGGACGGCTTCGCGGAGTCCGTCTCGCTGACGGCAGAGAGCTCGAGCTCGAGGCGATCTTCACGAACCCGAGCTTCGTGCCGCTGACCGGGATGCTCGACGGTGTGGATGTCCGCGGCCCAGAGCATCCCGAGTCCAGGGTCTGGGTCGTCGGCAACGCGGGGGACCCTCGCGCCAACGTGCCGGTCTCGATTGGCCAGGGTGCAGCGGCCGGCGGTGACATCGCCCTCGCGCTGCTCATGGACGAGATCGCAGGAGCAGGCAGGGTCTAGGCCGTCTCGGGCACCTCGCTCGTGTGAGCTCGCGACGTCCCCCGGTGGTGGTCGCGGACCGCCTGCTCGATCACGCTGCTTGGCGCCCCGATCTCGAGGAGGGAGAGGAGGTGGTCGTGCTCGGCGATCGTGGCGGGCGTGATGCGGATGTCGGATTCCGGCGCCGAGGATCTCAGGCGGTCGAGGTGTCGCCAGGTTCGCTCGACGAGGTCCACGAGATACGTGTTCGGGCTCCGTCGGAAGAGGAGGTGGTGGAATCTCGAATGCAGCCACGTCGGGTCGTCGGGATCGACGAGCATCCGACCCATCTCGGCGTTCGCGCTGCGGGCCTCGCTGAGCACGTCCTCCGTGAGGTGACGGGCGGCGCTCGCGGTCGCGTAGCCGTCGAGGATGGCAAGTGATTCCAGAGCCTGCCAGTAGCGCTCCGGCTCGAGTCCGGTCACGTGCGCGCCGACGTAGCGCTCGTAGGTGACTGCGCCTTCCGCCTCCAGCATTCGGAGAGCCTCGCGCACAGGGAGCGTGCTGACGCCGATCTTGCCTGCGATCGCGCCGAGGACAAGTCGGTGGCCCGGGGCGAAGGTGCCGTCCGAGATCCGCTGCTCGATGAACTCGTAGGCCAATTGGGTCTTGCCGGAGGGGCTCGGGTCAAGGGTCTCCGCCACGCCTGTCATGCTCGGCCTCTCGGTGTCTCGGGTGGGCTATTCGGGTGGGGGATACGGGCGACGATATACGGTTTCGCGTGCATCTGCTGGCCACCGACAAGTGAACCGCGAAACGTGATCATTCTGCGCGGGGAGGGGTGCCTGAGTTGACGCGCCATGGCATTTTTGGCACGATCATCGAACTTCATTCGATTGCATGGAACGCCGCCCCTGGCCCCGCGTTGCCCGCCGTTGCACTCGACCACAAGCTGCGCCGCCTCGGGGATGCCGTGTTCCCCCGGGGCGGCGCTTTTTCTTGCGACTAGAGTTCATGTAAACGCATTGAAATGGATGGAGCTGCCATGACCGGCACGATCGAGTTCGGCCTCAACACCTTCGGAGACGCGACCAACGACCTCGACGGCACCCCGCGCTCGCACGCGCAGGTCATCCGCGACGTCGTCGAGGAAGGCGTCCTGGCTGAACAGGTCGGCATCGACGCCTTCGCCGTCGGCGAGCACCACCGAGACGACTTCGCGATCTCCACGCCAGAGACCGTGCTCGCCGCGATCGCGGCCCGCACCGAGCGCATCCGTCTTGGCAGCGCGGTCACGGTCCTCAGCTCCGATGACCCCGTGCGGGTCTTCCAGCGGTTCTCCACCGTCGACGCCATCTCGAGCGGGCGTGCAGAGGTCATGCTCGGGCGGGGCTCGTTCACCGAGTCGTTCCCGCTCTTCGGGCTGAACCTCCAGGACTACGAGGTGCTCTTCGACGAGAAGCTCGACCTCTTCATGAAGATCGCGGCGGGTGGGCCCGTCAGCTGGAGCGGAACCGTCCGGGGTGCGCTCAATGACGTCACCGTGCATCCGCAGCTCGAGGAGGGCCGCCTGCGCACGTGGGCCGCCGTCGGGGGCACGCCCCAGTCCGTCGTGCGGGCCGCTCAGTACTCGATGCCGCTCATGCTCGCGATCATCGGCGGCGAATCAGCGCGCTTCGCGCCGTTCGCGAAGCTCTACCGGCAGGCCAACGAGCAGTTCGGCCACCCGAACGGCCCGATCGGCGCGCACTCGCCTGGCCACATCGCGGACACCGACGAGCAGGCGCGTGAAGAGCACTGGCTGAACTACCGCACCATGATGATGCGCATCGGCAAGGAGCGCGGCTGGTCGCCCATGCAGTACGCGCAGTACGAGCAGGAAGCCGGCGAGCGCGGGGCGCTCTACGTCGGCTCGCCAGAGACCGTCGCGCGCAAGATCGCCGCCACGGTCAAGGTGCTCGGCCTGCAGCGCTTCGACCTCAAGTACAGCGCAGGCACGCTGCCTCACGAGCACAGCATGAAGGCGATCGAGCTGTACGGCACGAAGGTCATCCCGATGGTCAGGGACCTGCTGGCCTGATTGTGCGGATGCACTACCTCGGCTCCCCGGGCTGGGCGAAATGCTCGTGAAGCGCCCAGCCCGCCCGAGTAGCGTTGGAGCATCCATCGCCACCGCGCCCGAGACTCGGGGCCCGGGAAGCGCGAGCTCGCCAACAACCGAGGAGTTTGCACAATGACGTACCCCAACGAAGCGGAACTGCTTGCGAAGGTCCCCGGCCAGCTGTTCATCGGCGGCGAGTGGGTCGACGGCGCGGATGAGCCGTTCGCGGTCAACGACCCGTCGACGGGCAAGCCGCTCAAGCACATCGCCAACGCGAACCCAGAGCAGGGCATCCAGGCGCTCGACGCCGCCGTCGCCGCGCAGGAGGACTTCGCCCGGATGGCACCGCGCGAGCGCGGGGAGATCCTCCGACGCGCGTTCGACATCCTGCAGGAGCGCCGCGACGAGATGGCGCTCATCATGACCCTCGAGATGGGCAAGCCCCTTGCTGAGGCGCAGGGCGAGGTCACCTACGGCGGCGAGTTCCTGCGCTGGTTCAGCGAGGAAGCCGTCCGTGTGCACGGCCGCTACGGCACGCAGCCAGAGGGAACGGGACGCATGATCGTCTCGAAGCACCCCGTCGGTCCCGCGTTCCTCATCACGCCGTGGAACTTCCCCCTCGCCATGGCGACTCGCAAGATCGCGCCCGCGATCGCCGCAGGCTGCACCTCGGTCGTGAAGCCGGCGTCGCTCACGCCGCTCACGACCCTCTACTTCGTGAAGATCCTCGAAGAGGCTGGCCTGCCCAAGGGCGTCGTCAACGTCATCACGACCCGCAGCACCGCCGCGGTCTCCTCCCCGATCATCGCCGACTCGCGCCTGCGCAAGATCTCGTTCACCGGGTCGACCGGCGTCGGCCAGGGCCTCATGAAGGAGGCCACGAAGAACGTGCTCCGCACATCCATGGAGCTCGGCGGAAACGCCCCGTTCGTCGTGTTCGAGGACGCTGACCTCGACAAGGCCGTCGAGGGTGTCATCGCGGCGAAGTTCCGCAACATCGGACAGGCCTGCACGGCTGCGAACCGCATCCTCGTGCACACGGATGTCGCGGACGAGTTCGCGCGTCGGGTCACCGAGAAGGTCGCCGCGTTCAAGATCGGCCGCGGCACCGAAGACGGCGTCATCATCGGCCCACTGGTCGAGGACAAGGCCGTCGACAAGGTCGCCTCGCTGGTCGACTCCGCAGTGGCGGCGGGGGCTGAGCTCCTGCACGGAGGCAAGCGCGTGGAGGGCGACGGCTCCTTCTACGAGCCGACCGTGCTCAACCGCACCCCATCGTCGAGCGACATCTTCCGCGAGGAGATCTTCGGACCGGTGCTCTCCATCACGACGTTCGCCGACGAGGAGGAGGCGATCCGCCTCGCCAACGACACCGAGTACGGCCTCGTCTCCTACGTCTTCACGGAGGACCTCAAGCGCGGCCAGCGCCTCATCGACCGCATCGAGACGGGCATGATGGGCCTCAACATCGGCGTGCTCTCCAACGCGGCGGCGCCGTTCGGCGGCGTGAAGATGTCCGGCATCGGACGCGAGGGCGGCTTCGAGGGCATCGAGGAGTACCTGTACACGAAGTACACGCTCACGCCGAACCCCTACGCGTAAGCAGCACGCAGCAAGCAGCACGCAGCACGCAGATCCCGTCGCCAGCCCAGAGCTGGCGGCGGGATCTTCGTCTGCGCTCCCTCCCCTCCGCCGTCTGCTCCACGCCCTCGCCCTGCCCTCTGCCCTCCGCCCCGCCCGCGCCGTTCGCCCCGCGCCTCGCGACGC
>NZ_PSTU01000018.1:0-78081 GCF_002931215.1 Pseudoclavibacter sp. Z016 | reverse complement strand
GGGCGCGGGCGCGGGCTAGCCGAAAAGGGTCGTCGGGTTCGAGCAGGACTCCTGGTCGGCGGCCTGGCCCGCGAAGGTGGGCGCGGGGGTCGCGACGGGGGCGTTCGGGTCGACGGGCGCATCCGTCGCCGCGTCCTCGCCGGTCGTGCCATCGCCGGCGGCCCCGTCGTCGGCGACCGCGCCCTCATCGCCCGGCGCACCGGCGACGGACAGCGGCTGGTCTGCCGCCAGCAGGTCCCACATGGCCGTCGCATCCGGCTCCAGCGGGATGACCCGCGAGCCGTCGTAGTCGCCGGTCGGCAGCTGCACGAACGAGATCTTCGACAGGTCGACCTTGTTGAGCGCCGAAGCCATGCCCATGAGGGTCGGCACATCCGCGAGCGACTTCGTCATCTTCATGTTCTGCGTCGCCGCGACCCCGAGTCCGTAGAGCTTCGTCGGGTTCGCGAGCGTGCCAGCGCTCTTCACCTCGCGGATGAGGGACGAGAGGAACACCTGCTGGTTCGCGATGCGCTGCAGGTCGCTGCCACCCACGCCGTGGCGGGTGCGGAGGAACTTCAGCGCATCCTCGCCCTGCAGCGAGTAGTTGCCCGGCTGCAGGTAGAGGCCGACGTAGTCGTCGCTGATCTCGTTCGCCACGCACACGTCGACGCCGCCGACGGCGTTCGACATCTCGATGACCCCGAGGAACTGCACCATCGCGGCGTACGGGATGTCGAGGCCGCTCATCGCCTCGACGGTCTCGACGACGCAGCCCATGCCGCCCTCGCCGAGGATGCTGTTCATGGGGACCTCGTAGCGCTCCTCCATCTGCACCCCCTCGTCGTTGGTGCACGCCGGCTGGTCGACCATCGTGTCGCGAGGGATGCTGACGACGGAGGCGTGTGTGCGGTCCGCCGAGACGTGCAGCAGCATGTTGACGTCGTTGAGTACCCCGGAGGCCGCCTCGTCGCCTTCCCCGTACTCGGCGCCCTGACCCGTGCGGTCGTCGCTGCCGACGAGGAGGATGTTGAAGCCGCCCTCGATCTCGTCGAACGCGACGGGCGGCTCATCCCCGCCCGGGTCCGGCAGCAGCTGCAGGTTGCCGCCGAGGTTCGCCGCTGCGATCCCGCCGATCGCGAGCACGCTCACGAGCGCCGCGGAGAGCGCGACGAGCAGCCCCTTGCCGAGCGAGCGAGCGGCGGAGGTGACGGGCAGGCGGCCATGCTGGGCGACCCCACCCCGCGCATCCGGGTGCAGGATGCCATCGTCACCGGCACGGTCGAAGCGCTGGGCGCTGCTTCCCCGTCGTCGAGAAGTCGTCACAGGTGCGGGCCTCCCCCGGAGCGTACGTCGAGTTCGCCAGCATAGAGCGCGCGAACATGGATCTCCTGACCCCGCGCAGGATGCCAGCAGACGCGGGTGGTCAGGAAGCGTCGATGATCAGAACAGCGACGAGCTCGCGTTGGAGCATGACTCCTCGTCGGCCCGCTGGCCCGCGAGCGTGGGCTGCGGCACGGCGCTCGTCGGCGGCGTCTCGACCGGCAGCCCCGTGGCGGGGTCGACGGGGATACCCGTCGCCGGGTCGATGGGGAAGCCGGTCGTCGGGTCAATCTCCCAGCCCGTGGCCGGGTCAATGGAGACCGTCGCGCTCGGGTCGGCCGGCGTCTCGGTGGGCTCTGGCGCGCCCGCGACCTCCAGCGACTGGTCGGTGCGCAGCAGCTCCCACATCGCGGAGGCGTCCGGCTCGAGTGGCTGCACGCGCGCCGAGTCGTACGCCGCGGTCGGCAGCTGCACGAAGGTGATCTTGTCGAGGGGCACCTGCGAGAGCGCCATCGCCATGCTGACGAGCGTGTTCGGGTCGGTCAGCGAGCTCGACATGGTCATGTTCTGCGTCGCCGCGACGCCCAGGCCGTACAGCTTGACGGGGTTCGTGAGCGTTCCAGCGCTCTTCACCTCGCGGATGAGCGCCGACAGGAACACCTGCTGGTTCGCGATGCGGGTCAGGTCGCTGCCGTCGCCCACGCCGTGGCGGGTGCGGAGGAACTTCAGCGCGTCCTCGCCCTGGAGCGTGTAGTCGCCCGGCTGCAGGTACAGGCCGACGTAGTCGTCGCTGATCTCGTTCGCGACGCACACGTCGACACCGCCGACGGCGTTCGACATCTCGATGACGCCGCGGAACTTCACCATCGCCGCGTAGGGGATCTCGATGCCGCTCATCGCCTCGACCGTCGACACGACGCAGTTCATGCCGCCCTCCCCGAGGATGCTGTTCATGGGGACCTCGATGGCCTCTTCCATGGCAACACCCTGGTCGTTGGTGCAGGCCGGCTGGTTCACGATCGTGTCGCGCGGGATGCTGACGACGGACGCACTCGAGCGGTCCTCCGCGATGTGCAGCAGCATGTTGACGTCGTTGAGCACGCCATCCGCATCGGCTTCTCCCTCGCCGAACTCCGCGCCCTGACCGGTTCGGTCGTCACTGCCGACGAGCAGCACGTTGATGCCGCCCTCGATCTCGGCGAAGCTCGCCGGCTCCTCCGAGCCGGACGGGTCGGCGATGTCGAAGGTCGTGACCTTCGACTGCAGGTTGATCCAGGCGAGCGCACCGACGAACATGACGCTGACGAGTGCGACGCAGAGGGCGATCGTCCCGGTCTTGACGACCGAGTTCGTAGGCGTCGTCACGTGCTGCTTGCCGTGGCGCGCAGAGGTCACCTTCGGGGTCTCCTCCTGCACGCCCTTGCCCGGAACGTAGCCGCGCCGAGCGCGGGATGGTCCGGGATGCGTCACAGGCGGTGTTCCTCACGTCAGGGGATTGGTGGCGGAGGGCGTGGGATTCGAACCCACGAGACATTGCTGCCCACTGGTTTTCAAGACCAGCTCCATCGGCCGCTCGGACAGCCCTCCAGAAGTGCTCAGACAACGATTCAGTATCGTTTTCGAGCTCTTCGCGTGTCCATGGTAACCGAAAGTGAAATATCTGGTTACCCGGACGTTCGACGCAGACTCACGGACGCTGCCGCGAGTACTGACGCGCCGGCTTCCCTGACAGAGCCAGCAAGGACAGGATATCCAGAGCGGTGAACGCGAGGGTAGTGCTGAACCTGATTTCCTCATCTCCTGCCCACCAGCCGCCGAACTGCAGGGCGATCGACCCGGCCGCGTAGAGCAGCAGCGTGATGCGCGCCCAGTTCACGCCACGCAGCACGAGGATGCCGAGCAGCAGCGTCGAGGAGACGACGATCCCGCCCACGACCATGCTGGCGATCCAGGCCGGCTCCGCGAGGGCCGCCGCGTCCGTCCCGGAGAGCTCGGCATCCGTCAGCACCTCGCGCATGCCGTCCGGCCCGATGAGCGCCAGCACGCCGAAGAAGAGCAGAGCGAGCAGCGCCCGACCGAAGACGACGATCGCGCCGAACGTGATGGTGATGGGGCGCCCATGCCGGCGCACCTCCTCGGCGACCGAGCTCTCGATGGGGCTCGAGGTGCTCATGGCCTCGAAGGCGGCGCGCTTCTTCGTCGATGGCGCCGATGGCGCCGGGAGAGTCGAGTCGCGGGGAGCGGATTCGAGGCGATCTGCGGGAGCACCGCTGGCCGAGGGCAGCAGCACGGGCTCGGGGACGGTCAGCGGCGCATCGGAGGTGCTCGGCAGCTGCAGCACCGGCAGGTTGCCGTCGGTGCGGATCGAATCGCCGCCGCCGTTGCGCGAGTGGTAGCCCGTCGAGAAGTCCTTGAGCACCGCGACGGACGCCCGAGGCGTGCCCTCGAGCACTGTGGCGACGATGTGGTCGCGCTCGATATCGGTGTCGGCGTCGATCTTGTGCGTCACCTGCAGCGTGAAGAGCGAGAAGCCGACAGCGCGGTCGAAGGTGCCGGCCGCGAGCCAGTCGACCCGGGTGCCGCCGGGCAGCAGCCAGCCGTCCGGGCACTTCCAGAAGCGCACGTGATGCCGCTTCGCCGGGTTGCCTGCGACCTCCTGCTGGTACGCGAAGTCCTGCTGCCGACCGAAGAGGAACAGCGGGCTGACCGGCGCCTCGTGGTAACTGCGACGGGTGACCGTCGAGGAGATGATGCCGAGGCTCGTGCGCAGCGAGATGTCGTCGGCTCGCGTCCAGCCGGCGGCGCGCATCGCATCATGCAGCTCGGCCTCGTGTCCGAGCAGCCCCAGGTTGATGGGGTCGCCGAGCAGGCCGTCGCTGGTCCGCGCCCTGCCGATGAAGTAGTCGGGCACGTACACGGTCGTCAGGATGCGGTGGATGCGCGGCAGGACGAGGTACGCGAGCAGGCCCCAGAAGGCGAGCAGCAGGAGGATCCCCCACCAGCCGACCTGGAACGAGTCATCGGCGACGAGCACCGCGAGCCAGATCGCGGCGAGTCCCGCGAAGACGAAGAAGAACCCGTCGAGCGCTTGGCCGATGGCGGCGAGCGGGCGCCTCCGCGGCACGTCGACGGTCATGCCGTCGCCTAGCTGAGCCTGCTCAGTGCCACGCCGAGTCCGTCGTGCGCGAAGTCCGGCGCCAGCACCGTGCCAGCGTCGATGACCTCCTGCGGGGCGTCGCCCATGGCGATGGCCGTGCCGCCGTTGGACGCCCACTGCAGCATCTCGATGTCGTTGCGCCCGTCGCCGGCGACCACGACCCGGTCCATCGGGATGCCGAGCTCGCGGCGCACCCGCTCGAGCGCTGTCCCCTTGTTGACGCCCTCCGGCGCGATGTCGAGCCACGCGGTCCAGCCGACGGAGTAGCTGACCTCGTGCAGACCGAGACGCTCGATGACCGCCGTGAACTCCTCGATCGAATGGTCAGGGGAGATGACGACAAGTCGCGTCGCCTCGGCGTTGAGGAGCCCCTCGAAGGGAACCTCCTCGCCGCGCGCCTCGAAGCTCCCGTCGGGGAAGTGCCCGCTGTACTTGAACACACCCTGCGGGTCCTCGACCGCGAACATCGCGTTCTCCAGCGCTCCCCGCAGGCTGACGAGCACTTCGGTGGGGTCGAACGTCTCGATCCAGCGAGTCGCGTACCCGCCCTGCGCGACCGCGTCGCGCTCGAGCGTCATGGCGCCGTTCGCGGACACGTGGAACTGCGAGTCGAGGCCGAGCCGCTCGGCGATGGGTCGCGTGTCCGCCCAGCTGCGGCCGGTGGCGAGCATGACCTCGTGGCCCGCGGCCTGCAGCCGCCGAACCTGCTCGAACGTCGCGTCCGGGATCGCACCGTCGATGCCGAGGATCGTGCCGTCGATGTCGAGCGCGACGAGCATCCGCCCGCCCGCAGCGCCCTGCTCTGGCAGGTTCACCGCGCTCACTTGACGGGCTCCATGACCTCGAGGCCGCCGAGGTAGGGACGCAGCGGCTCGGGGATGACCACCGACCCGTCGGCGCGCTGGTGCGTCTCGAGCAGCGCCACGAGCCAGCGCGTCGTCGCGAGCGTGCCGTTGAGGGTCGCAGCCGGCGCGGTCTTGCCAGACTCGGTGCGATACCTCGTCGACAGGCGACGGGCCTGGTACGTCGTGCAGTTCGAGGTCGAGGTGAGCTCGCGGTACGCATCCTGCGTCGGAACCCACGCCTCGACGTCGAACTTGCGAGCCGCCGAGGAGCCGAGGTCGCCGGCGGCGGTGTCGATGACGCGGTAGCTCAGGCCGAGCGACTGCAGCACCTCCTCCTGCCAGCCGAGGAGCCGCTCGTGCTCCGCCTCCGCGTCCTCCGGCTTCGCGTAGACGAACATCTCGAGCTTGTTGAACTGGTGCACGCGGATGATGCCGCGCGTGTCCTTGCCGTGCGAACCGGCCTCGCGGCGGTAGCAGGTCGACCAGCCGGCGTAGCGCATCGGCGCTGCCTCGATGTCGATGATCTCGTCGGAGTGGTAGCCCGCGAGCGCCACCTCACTGGTGCCCGTCAGGTAGAGGTCGTCGTCCTGCAGGTGGTACACCTCGTCGGCGTGCTCGCCGAGGAAGCCAGTGCCGCGCATGATCTCCGGCTTCACGAGCGTCGGCGTCGTGAGCATCACGAAGCCGTTGCGGATCGCGACATCGAGCGCATACGTCATGAGGGCCAGCTCGAGGCGGGCACCGATGCCGCGCAGGAAGTAGAACCGAGCGCCGGAGACCTTCGCCCCGCGTTGCATGTCGATCGCCCCGAGCAGCTCCCCCAGCTCGAGATGATCGCGCGGCTCGAAGTCGAACGCCGGGCGCTCGCCCACCGTCTTGAGGACCTCGAAGTTCTCCTCGCCACCCGCCGGCACGCCCTCGATGACGAGGTTCTGGATGCGCCCGATGGCCGCATCCGCAGCCGCGCTCGCCTCGTTCGCGGCCTGGCTTGCCGCCTTGACGCTCGCCGCCAGGTCCTTCACCGAGGCGAGGATCGCCGGCTTCTCCTCCTTGCTGGCCTTCGCGACCAGCTTGGAGGCGGCGTTCTGCTCGGCGCGCAGCCGCTCGAACTCGGAGATCGCAGACCTGCGAGCAGCGTCAGCCTCGAGCGCCGCATCGACCGTCGAGGGGTCGTTGCCGCGCGAGATCTGAGAGCGCTTGAGGAGGTCGGGCTGGTCACGGAGAAGCTGGGCGTCGATCACGGTCCAAGCCTAGTCGTCGAGGGTGCCGCGAGCAGAGGAGCGCGTTCGCCGCAGACGCACACCGCCGCTGACTTAGGCTCACTGCATGCCGCATACCGCCCGACAGGGTTCAGACAAGCTCGCCGCCATCGTCGTCAACCCAGTGAAGGTCGATACAGAAGCCCTCCGCGCAGCCGCGGCCGAGAGCGCGGAACGGTACGGCTGGCCGGAGCCCCTGTGGTTCGAGACGACCGCGGATGATCCCGGAGCGGGGCAGACGAAGGAGGCCATCGAAGCTGGCGCGACGATGGTCATCGCCGCCGGGGGCGATGGAACCGTTCGACTCGTCGCCGAGACCCTGGCGGGCACGGACGTCGCACTCGGCGTGGTCCCGGGCGGAACCGGCAACCTCCTCGCGCGCAACATCGGCATCGAGGTCGCGGGAGGCGTGACCGACACGGTGTCCGAGATGGTGCAGAACGCATCCACTCTCCTACCCGGCGCGAAGCCCTCGACGCTCCCCATGACGACGCTCGCCCGAGCCGTCGAAGTCGCCTTCGGCGGTGTGGATGCGCGCATCGACGTCGGCTGGGCCGCCGTCGAACGCGAAGACAAGACCCGCGAGCGCATGGCGTTCACCGTCATGGGCGGCGTCGGCGTCGACGCCGGCATGATCGCGAATACCTCGGAGGACCTGAAGAAGAAGGTCGGCTGGGTCGCGTACCTCGGCGGCATCGCCCGCTCCGTCGCCAACGGACCGAACTTCCACCTGCGTCTCCGCGTCGACGGCAAGACGCATGCGCGGTCGCTCCGGGCGGCCACCGTCATGGTCGGCAACTGCGGGCTCATGCCGGGCGGGCTCCACCTGCTGCCCGACGCCGAGATCGACGATGGCAGGCTCGACCTCGCCATCATGCGCCCCAATGGCCTGATCGGCTGGCTGCAGATCTACGGCCGCCTCGTCGTGCAGTCCGGCATCATGCGGCGCACCGATGTCGGCAGGCGCATCCTCCTCGAGGGCCGAAAGCACGTGCGCGCCCTCACCTACGCGCAGGTCGAGGAGGTCACCTTCCGCCTCGACTCCGGCCCGGAGGAGTTCGAGGTCGACGGGGATGCGGCGGGGCAGATCACCGCTGCGCGCATCTGGATCGAGCCTGCCAGCCTCACGGTGCGCACCCCGAAGCCCATGCCCGAGAACGAGGGGCTCCGCACCCTCGCGCGTCGCCTCGGCATCACCGGACCTGAGAACAGCCCGAGCCGGCCGTCGCTCTAGGGACGACACGCCCGAACCCCGCATCGAGGGGCCCAGACCGCGCGTACCGCAGCTCACTTGTCTCACGGACCGCCGCGTTTCGCTTGACCCTGGTCCGTTCGGGGCAGAGAATGCTACTTATAACTCTGTAGACTCATGAGTAGCGGCATTCCATCATTTGGGGCATGGTCGGTGAACTCCAGCGAAGCGTGGGCAAGAACATCCGTCGAATCCGCCTCTCGCGCGGTATCAGCCAGGAGGCGCTCGGCGACGTGGTGGGGCTGCACCGCACCTACATCGGATCCGTCGAGCGCGGCGAGCGCAACATCACGCTGCAGACCCTCGAGGGCATGGCGGAACTCCTCGGCGTGCCGCCGATGGACCTCCTCGCCGACGCAGGCGACACCGGGCCGACGGCACCGCCGGTCGCCTAGCTCCGCGCCTCAGCATCCGGGTCTGCTCGACGCCAATCCGCTGACTCGCGAACACCTGGAGCGACCGATGAAGCACCCCACCGGCACCACCCCTTGCCCCACCTGGTGCATCTCGCTGCACCTCGACGGCGAGACGCTGCACTACGGCGAGAGTCTCGCCATCGAGCTCCTGCAGCGACCGACCTCCGCGGAGCTTCGCTTCCGACCCGAGGTCCCAGCCACCCCGACGACGCTCGAGCTGGTCACGCACCGGGAGGCGGGAGAATCGGAGACCTGGGTGGCGGTCCTGCGCGACGGGGCAGCCGTCCTCGACCTCACCGCAGCCAGCGCCGCACGCCTCGGCAGCACCCTGCAGGCGCTCGCCGAGGACACCAGCGCCTAGCGCGTGTCTGACACTCCCTCGTTCGAGTCGACGCCGCCGTCGCTCCCCGCGGCGTCCGCGTCATCCGCGTCCTCGGCGTGCCCACGCCGACGCATCCAGACGACGAAGGCGATGAGCAGCACGATGATGAGCGCCGAGAGGACCGCGATCGTGACGATGGCCGCCTGGGGAACAGACTGCACGGTCGCCGTCTGAGCTGTCCCGATCTCGATGGCCTGCGCCGTCGCGGGCTCCCAGGGGACGAGCACGGCGGCGAAGGCTGCTGCGACGAGCAGGCACGCGGTGCGCAGCAGACGCCTCAGGCGCTGAGTGGTGGGCGACATGGCTGTCTCTCCTCCAGACACGAGAATGCACGCGACCCCAGGCCGGGGCGGGCACCCAAGTCTCTCAGAGGCGACCGCTCGGGACCTGGACCTCGCGACGCGGACCCGGGCGCCCGGTCGGGCGCGAAACGTCGGTGGTCGCCTCTACGGTGTCCGGACAGACCGAGTACGCCACACGCGACGACTCTCCCGGCTGTGCCGGACCGGGAGCGCCATCGTCGCACGCAAGCAGGGAGACCCCGCGCATGACCACGACATCCGGCACGCAGCGATGCCCAGAATGGTGCGTCGCACTGCACCTCGACGCCGACGAGACCCTGCACTACAGCCTCAGCCGCGAGGTGTCGGTCGTGTCGCGAAGGCCCGACCACGAATCCCCCGGCGGGCGACAGCACGCCTTCGCGGTCGACCCGCTTGTGCTCGTGCAGCATCAGGAGGCACACGAGCGCGTCTCGTGGCTCGCACTCCTCCTCCACGGCGGGCCCGTCCTCGACATCACCGTCGACAGCGCCCGACGCCTCGCGGCGAGCCTGCTCGAGAGCTGCGGTCCCGATCCCGGCTCGCGCTAGCCGCGCAGAGAGTTCAGCCAGTCGACCGCTTCCCCGAAGTGCTCGTCGCCCCACTTGGGGTCGACGACGACCGGCTTCCGGTCGGCACGCGGATACGAGCCGAGGAAGATGACGTGCGGGCTGAACCGGCGAAGCCCGAGCAGCGCATCCGCCACCCTCGCATCGTCGATGTGGCCGTCGAGGTCGAGCACGAAGCGATAGGAGCCGATGCGGTCGGGCAGCGGACGCGAGGTGATCATCGACAGGTTCACACCGCGAGTCGCGAACTGCTCCAGCATGACCATGAGCGATCCCGGGAACTCCTCGGGCAGCTCCACGATGAGGCTCGTCTTGTCGGCGCCCGTCCTGGCGGGCAGCTCGCGGCTCAGGCTGACGAGCGCGAAGCGCGTGCGCGCCATCTTGTTGTCCTGGATGTTCTCGGAGAGCACCGAGACGTCGAAGCGGCCCTCGACCCCCCGCGGCGCGATCGCGGCGTCGATGTCACCCCGCTCATCGAAGAGCGCATTGACGCTGGCGATGTTCGAGTTCGCGGCGACGTGCTCGTGGCCCGGGACGTGGGCGTGCAGCCACCTCCGGCACTGCCCGTACGCCACCGGATGCGCGGAGACGGTGCGGACATCCTCGAGACGGGTTCCAGGGCGCACCACGAGGCTGAAGGAGATGGAGACCTCGTACTCCCCCGCGATCCGGAGCCCCGGAATCGTGGCGAGCGCATCCTGCGACGCCGTGACCCCACCCTCGATGCTGTTCTCGATCGCGATCATCGCCGCGACGCTGCGCCCCGTCGTCACGTCGGCGAGCGCCTCGCCGACGTTGCTCACCGGCCGCCAGATCTGCCCCCGGGCCGCCTCGACCTGGCCGAGCGCCGCCTCCGTGAAGGTGCCCGCCGGCCCGAGGTAGGAGTACGTCTCTCGCTCATCTGGCACGGCACTGGCTTCGGTCATGGAGATCAGCCTATGCCGATGCTCGACTTCCTCCCCACGAGACACCTCGCGGTGCCAGACTGTGGACATGCACGATCGCGCTGGCAGCCTCGCCCTTGAATCTGACCTCATCGATCTCGACGCACTCATCGCTGCGTACGCCGAGAAGATCCCCGACCCCGCCGTCTCGACGCAACGCGTCGCGTTCGGCACGAGCGGCCACCGCGGCTCGAGCCTCACCTCGTCCTTCAACGAGACCCACATCCTCGCCATCACGCAGGCCATCGTCGAGTATCGCGAGGCGCAGGGCATCACGGGTCCGCTCTTCATCGGCCGCGACACGCACGGGCTCAGCGAGCCGGCCGAGCGCAGCGCCCTCGAGGTGCTCGTCGGCAACGGCGTCACCGTGCTCGCCGACCTCGACGACGAATGGGTGCCGACCCCGGCGCTGTCCCACGCGATCATCCGCTACAACGCGGACCCGGCCAACACCGAGCAGGCCGACGGCATCGTCGTCACCCCGAGCCACAACCCTCCCCAGGACGGCGGCTTCAAGTACAACCCCCCGCACGGCGGGCCGGCTGACAGCGACGCGACGGGCTGGATCGCGAATCGAGCGAACGAGCTCATCGAAGCGGGCCTCGACGGTGTGAAGCGCGGCACTCCGGATACGAGCAACGTGGGCCGCCACGACTTCAAGGGCGACTACGTGCGCGACCTGAAGAACATCATCGACGTCGACGCCATCAAGCGCGAGGGCGTGCGCATCGGCGCGGACCCCCTGGGCGGCGCGAGCGTGCGCTACTGGCAGGCCATCGCAGACGAGTACGACCTCGATCTCACCGTCGTGAACCCGGACGTGGATGCGCGCTGGCCGTTCATGACGCTCGACTGGGACGGCAAGATCCGCATGGACCCGTCGTCGCAGTCCGCGATGGCCTCCGTGCTCGCGCGCCGCCACGACTACGACATCCTGACCGGGAACGATGCAGACGCGGACCGCCACGGCATCGTCACCCCGGACGCGGGCCTCATGAACCCCAACCACTACCTGGCCGTGGCCATCGACTACCTGTGCGCGCACCGCCCCGAATGGTCGGTGACGGCAGGCATCGGCAAGACGCTCGTGTCGAGCACCATGATCGACTTCGTCGCCGCCTCGCTCGGCCGCACGCTCGTCGAGGTGCCCGTCGGCTTCAAGTGGTTCGTGCCCGGCCTCATCGACGGCTCGATCGTGTTCGGCGGCGAGGAGTCCGCAGGGGCCTCGTTCCTCCGCAAGGACGGCACCGTCTGGACCACCGACAAGGACGGCATCCTGCTCGCCCTCCTGGCGGCCGAGATCATCGCCGTCACCGGAAAGACCCCGTCGCAGCGCTACGAGGAGCTCGTCGCGGAGTTCGGCCGCCCCGCCTACGAGCGAGTCGACGCCCCGGCAACGCCGGCGCAGAAGTCCGTGCTCGGCAAGCTCGACGGCGACGCCATCTCCGCGGTCGAGGTCGCCGGCGACCCCATCACGGCGCGCCTCAGCCACGCCCCAGGCAACGGTGCGGCGATCGGCGGGGTGAAGGTCACGACCGCCAACGCGTGGTTCGCTGCCCGCCCATCCGGCACCGAGGACGTGTACAAGATCTACGCCGAATCGTTCAAGGGGCCAGAGCACCTGAAGCTCGTGCAGGCGGAGGCCAAGGCGATCGTCGACGCGGCGCTGGGCTCCTAGCAGCGCGTCCTCGCACGAAGAACGCTGCCTGCGTCTCGCACCTCCGGTCAAGCTCGGGAGGTGCGGACGCAGGCAGCGTTCTTCGTCGTGCCGTGCGGGCCGCTACTGCCCTGCCGCTGGGGTCGGGTTCGTCGCGCTCAGGCGTCCGGCCTGACCGACTCCCGCCGAGTACTCGACGCTGACGATGTCACCAGATGCGTTGAAGCAGGTCACGCCGGTCTCGAACGTGATCTCGCACACGAACTCGCCGAGCGCCACAGGTGAGTCGTAGGGCTGTACGACGGCGCCCTCGGTCGGGATGTCGTCCATGAGGCAGGGGAACGTGTAGCCGTTCGAGTCGAGACCGACCACGACGCCCGTCGCTCCCGCCTCGCAGGCCTGTTCCGGGACCTCGAAGCCAACCGTGTACTGCTGGCAGGTGACACCCGTCTCCGGCGTGATCTGGCAGCGGATGTTGCCGGTCTCGCTCGTGAACGTGACCGGGGCGAAGTTGGGGTCGGCAACGGCGGCGGGGACGGCGGGCGTCGTCGGATCCTCGGTCGCTGGCTGTTCCTGCGCAGTCTCGCTCGCTGTCGGCTCGTCGCGGTTCGCGCCGACGACATTGCCGATCATGATGGCGGACAGGATCAGCAGGATCGAGCCGACCACCGAGAGCGCGATGACGCCGAGACGGCGACGGTTGCGGTTGTCGAGGCCGCGGACGGCCGCTCCCATGCGACCGCCGCCACCGCCGTTGCCGCCGCCGAGGGCCGCCCCGACCCGATCGAACGGGTTGCGGTCGGAGGGCTCGAGGTCTGGCCCGTCGCCGACCGGTCCGGCGGAGGTGGGTGCAGGAGACCTGGGCGGGGCTCCCGCCGGTGCGGCAGACGCCGTGGCGGCCTGAGCGGGCCGGCGAGACGCGCGCGCTCCGGCGGATGCGGGCGCCGACGGCTGCTCGCTTGCGTCGTCTTCGTCGAACCAGCTCGAGAGGAGTTCCCTGGCCGGGTCCTCTTCGCGCTGGCCATCGTCGGACCGCGGCGGCCGCGTCGTGCCTCGCTCGGAGGGCAGTGATGGAGCAGCCCCAGCAACTGCGGCTCCGGCGGCGGTTGCAGCTGCGGTGCCAGCGGCTGCCTGCCGATCGCGGTCGTCAGCAGGGGCGTGGTCGAACTCCTGGCTCGCACCCTGTCGCGGCAGCGCGCGAGTCCGCGGTTCGGCGTCTGGCGCGTGCTCGGCCACGGGTGGCTGTGGGGCCTGGGGCGCCTGCGGGGCGGATGGCGCTGGCGGGATCTGCGCAGCTGGCGTGGCTGGCGCGCCGAAGAGATCGGCCGCATCCTGCCGCTCGGACTCTCGTGCGCCTCCGAAGCTCTCCCGGGTTCGCGAGGGCAGCGGCACGATGCCGGTCTGCTCGAAGTCGCGGGAGACGATGGGGCGATCCGAGTCGTCCAGGACGCTGCCGTCGCTGCGCTCTCCGGCGAGGAGCTCATCGAAGGCGCTGCTCTCCGCGGGTGCTGCGCGCGGCGGCTCGCCCGGCACGACTGCAGGCCCGCTCGGGAAGACAGGGGCTGCGGATGCGCCCCGCAGGGGGTCGCCGGTCGCCGGCATCGGCGGCGAAGACGGGACCACCCTCGGCGCGGGAGCAGCCGGCGGGTCGGCGCGGAAGGACGGGATCCTGGGGCTGCTCGCGGGAGCCTGCGGCTCGGCCGTCGTGGCCTCGCGCGGCCCCGCGTTCGCGGGTGCTGCCGACGTGGAGTCCTCGGCCTGCGCCGGTGGGCGGCCGAACTGCGGCGCCGCGCTTGTCGGCACTGCGGCAGGGGGTGCTGCGGGCTCGACTGGCGCAGCGGGGACTGCGGGTGCTGCGGGTGCTGCGGGTTCGGCGGGTGCCGAGGCCACGGGAGCCGGGTCGCCAGTGCCCTCGAGGCCGGAGAACCAGCTCGGGACCTGGCCTCGGGCCTCGTCGTCGCTGCCAGAGGATCCGGTCGGACCGGCGGCGCGCGTCGGCGTGCTCATGGGAAGCACATCGAACTCCGTGGTCGGCGGCTCGAAGGCGAACGCGTCGCGAACCGGACCCGTGGCGCCCGGCGCCGCTGGAGCATCCGCCGCGGCAGGCGTCGATGCGGGCGTCGGCTCCTCGACGGGGGGCTCGACCGCTGTGGGAACGGCCGGCTTCCTCGGGACCGCGGGGGTCGGGGGAGAGAAGGGCTCAGCTGCGACCGGGTTCGGGGCGACGATGTCGCGCTCACCCGTGGCACGCAGGTCGGGGTTGAACCGGCGGCGCGAGCGGAGGTACGACTGCGGTTCCGGGGCAGCCGACTCGGCGTCGTCAGCCTCGTCGTCGTCAGCCTCCGGTGCGCTCGGCGACGCGGCCTTCGGCCGGTACCGTGCGAAGAAGTCGTCGCCGTCGCTCGACGGTGGAGCCGCCTGCTGCGCTTCCTCGCGAGCACGACCCACCACCTCGGAGGGCGGAGTGGGCGCGGAGGCGTTCCAGCGGAACCCGCCAGCACCGATATCCGCGGGACGGCGAGGCGCCGCGTTGCTGCCTTCGCCCTCAGTGGCGCGAGGACGCGCGACCGTCAGCTTGGTACCGCACTCGGCACAGAATCTCTGTCCGACCTGCGCTTCGGCACCACACGTGGGGCACGTTGCCATCTCGACCTCCTGGTCTTGGAGTGCTTCTGCTTCCAAAGCTCTGGCAGAACTCTACCGAGCATCGTCTTCTCAGTAGCCCGGTGCCGCGGGAGCGGCAAGGAATTCCTCGTACGTCGTCGCGCCGGCCGCCTGCATCGCGGCCGATGTCTCGGCGCCCACGTAGCGGTAGTGCCAGGGCTCGAACTCGTATCCGGTGGTCGCGGTGGCTCCGTCGGGGAAGCGCAGGATGAACCCGAACCGGTGCGCGTTGGCAGCGAGCCACTGCCCACCGGCGGTCGTCGAGAAGCACTGCTCGAGGACGCAGCCCTCTCCCTGTGAGGAGATGTCTGCGGCGAGCCCCGTCTGGTGCTCGCTGTAGCCGGGCCGGGCCGAGGTGAGGTCGGCGGCTTCCTGCCCCAACTCGGCGACGTAGCCGGTGTACAGCTCCGTCTGGAGCCCGTAGTCGCGGTACCCGCTGGTCATGTCGAGGGTGAGGCCGGCTTCGGCGCTGGCCGCCGCGAACATGGTCTGCACTGCGGTTGCCGCTTCCGAGCGGAGCGAGTGGCCGTTGGCGGAGGGGACGCCGATGTCGGACATCGCCACGAGATCGCCCGGCGCATAGTCGGCCGGGGAGAGCGGGGTCTGCTTGTTGACGAGCACCGTGATGCTGTTGGGGTCCGTGATGTTCAGGGCCGCCGCAGGGGGCTGCGTCTCCGTCGGGGCGGGGTCTGCCGTCGGGGTGGACTCCGGCGTCGGTGTCGAGGTCGCCGAGGCAGATGGGGTCGCGGGCGGCGTCGTGGATGCGATCGTCGGCACGTTCGCATCCCCGTTCGATGCCGCGGTGACCGCCCAGTAGACGAAGCCGCCGCCGAGCAGGACGACCACGGCCAGCGCCGCCGCTGCGATCTTCCTGTTGCGGCGAACCCGCGCGGAGACTCCCCGCTTGGTGCGCTCCGTCCGCTCAGCGCGCTCAGCACGACGCCCCTGATCGTCGGGTGCTTGGCCCTGCTGCTCCTCAGTCACCGGTCAACCCTCGCACAGCCTTGCGCACGCGCCCCAGGGGCTGGCCGAGTGGCGCGGATACAAGGGACGGCCTCGCCGCGAGCGGCGCACGGGACTGGCACAGCCGACATCGAGGTGGCTGTTCGCGGCACGGCGTACCCTCTGGCCATGTCAAACACCGTCCAGCACCAGCAGGATCGCTCGCGCTTCGCCCTCAACGACGGCGACGGCAACGAACTCGGCTACCTGAGCTACGTCACGACGGCCGATGCGATCGTCATCGACCACACCGTCGTCGACCCCGCCTACCAGGGGCAGGGTCTCGCCGCCGTCCTGACGGATGCGGCGCTCACGGCCCTCGGCGAGCAGTCGGCCCTCACGATCGTGCCGCAGTGCCCGTACGTCGCCTCGTTCATCCGCAAGAACCCCGAGTTCCAGGCCCTCACCACTCGCTGACCTCGGCGGGGCGGGGGCAGGGCGGAGGGGTCAGAGGGCCTCGGGGAGGTTCGCGAGCTGCACGACCGCGGGTGCCTCGCCGCGGCGCAGGTACTTGCCGCGCCCAGGGGGCATCCGCTCGGCGTAGACGCGAGGCGCGATCTGGCCCTCGCTGCGGTCGCCGGAGAGCAGCAGCAGCGCACCGCCCGTGTCGCGCGTGCTCTGGAGGAACGGCGCGTACATGGCCCTCGTCGAGCCTGCCACCGGCCTCGTCACGACGATGTGGATGCCAAGGTCCCGGGCCGCGGGCAGGTGCGGCACGAGCGCGCCGAGCGGGTCCGTGCCACCCGCCGCGACGATGTCGTAGTCGTCGACGAGCAGCACGACCCTCGGCGTCTTGCGCAGCTGCTCGGCGGTGCGTCCGGGACGCTCGGCGAGCTCGCTCGCGATGGAGGCGGCCAGCCCGCTGGCCTGGGCGGCCGATCTGGCGTGCGCCGCGAGGTACTCCTCGGGGATGACGCTCGGCACCTTGCCACGCGGATCGACGACCGCGATGGCGAGCTCGTCCGGCGTGAACCGCTCGACGAGCCCCTTCGCGATGACGCGCAGCGCCGTCGACTTGCCGCTCTTCGCGTCCCCGAGCACGACCAGGTGCTGGTCGGAGTCGAGGAAATCCCAGAGGGCGCTGTCCATGGTGTCCTGTCGGAGCCCCAGGGGCACGGCCGTCGGCTCGTCGGCGGCATCCGGGAGCGTCGACGGGTCGATGGTGTTCGGCAGGAGGCGGATGGGGGCCGCCGCTGGCCCGCTCCAGGACTCCGCGGCGCGAGCCGCGAGCTCCTCGAGAGCCTCGCCGACCTGGTCGGGGTCGACCGCTTCGAGCGCCGGGAGGGCGAACTGGGCGAGCGTCTTCGCGTCGGTGAGGGCGCGCCCACGGGAGTCGGGCGGCACGGACTTCGCGAGCTTCCGGTCGATGGCGGAGTCGGCGGGGTCGTTGAGGCGCAGCTCGATGCGCGTGCCGAAGAGCGACTGGTGGGCCATGCGCAGCTCGCTCCAGCGACCGAGCGTCACGACGAGGTGGATGCCGTAGCTGGAGGCCTGCAGCATGAGCTTCGTGAAGGGGCCGTCGAGGTGCTCGAAGTCCTGACGGAGCGCGCCGTATCCGTCGACGAGCAGCACGATGTCGGCGGTCGGGAGCTCCGGCAGCTTGCCGGCTGCGTGCATGGCCCGCAGCTGCGCCGTGCTGTCGATGCTGTGGCGCTTGAACAGCTCCTCGCGCATGCGGAGCATGGCGGTGAGCTCCTCGACGAGGCGCACGAGGCGAGAGTCGTCGCCCCGAGCGGCGACACCGCCGACGTGCAGGAACGCTTCGAGCCTGCGCAGTCCACCACCCGTGAGGTCCATGCCGTAGATGCCGACGGCCCCCGGCGACCCGCTCAGCGCGAGGGAGGCCGCGATCGTGCGAAGCGCGGTGCTGCGCCCCGATTGCGGCCCGCCGATGATGGCGATGTGGCCGCCGGACTTGGTGAGGTCGAGCACCCAGGGTTCCTGGCGCTGGTTCGCGGGCTCGTCCTCGACGCCGACGACGATGCGCAGCGGATGCCCGTCGCTCGGGTCGGCGAGGGAGGCGGCGCCGGCGATCGTCGGCTCGGCGGCGGGCCCGGATCCGGCGGCGAAGGCGTCGCCCAGCGAGATGCGCTCGGCGAGTGGCGGCAGCCACACCGGCCGGACCTTGTGCGGCCGGTCGAGCTGCGCGACGAGGTCGTCGATGAGGGTGCGCCGCGTCTCCGGCGCACGCAGCACGAGCGGCGCATCCGGGTCTCCCCCGCTCTCGATGCCGTTGTAGGCGGGGACCTCGACGATGCGCGGATGCTCGTCGTCGGAGGCAGGGCGCGCCTCGGCGACCTCGTCGACCGGCCCGGAGACGTAGCCGGCGTGGAAGCGCTGGTAGACGCTCGTGTCGACCTTCAGGTAGCCGTAGCCGGGGACTGGCGGCAGGTGGAACGCATCGTTGGAGCCGAGGACCACCTGGGACTCCGCCTCGCTGAAGGTGCGCAGGCCGAGGCGGTAGGAGAGGTAGGTGTCGAGTCCCCGCAGCTTCCCGCCCTCGATGCGCTGGCTCGAGAGGAGGAGGTGGACGCCGATGGAGCGACCGATGCGGCCGATCTGCAGGAAGAGGTCGATGAAGTCGGGTTCGGCGGTGAGGAGCTCGCCGAACTCGTCGATGACGACGAACAGGTGCGGCATGGGCGCCAGCTCGGGGCGGGTGCGCCGGAGCTCGCGGTAGTGGGAGATCGAAGGCGACGAGTCGGCGCTCTTGAGGAGCTGCTGGCGGCGCACGACCTCACCCTGCAGTGAGGCCTTGGCGCGGACCGTGAGCTGCGGGTCGTCAGCGAGGTTGTCGATGAGGCCGGCCAGGTGCGGCAGTCCCTCGAACGGCGCGAAGGCGGCGCCGCCCTTGTAGTCGACGAGGATCATCGCGAGGTCTTCCGGCGGGTGGGAGACGGCGAGCGACAGGATGAGGGTGCGCAGCATCTCGGACTTGCCGGACCCGGTGGCTCCGATGCAGATGCCGTGCGGGCCCATGCCCTGCTGCGCGCTCTCCTTGAGGTCGAGGTGCACGGGTCGCC
This sequence comes from Pseudoclavibacter sp. Z016, assembly GCF_002931215.1. Classification (NCBI taxonomy): domain Bacteria; kingdom Bacillati; phylum Actinomycetota; class Actinomycetes; order Micrococcales; family Microbacteriaceae; genus Pseudoclavibacter; species Pseudoclavibacter sp. Z016. Next base: position 59,289 of record NZ_PSTU01000018.1, on the reverse strand, counting down.
CTTGGTCGTTGACTCCGAACGCGACGCGGAGGAACTCCGCTGGCTGCCGTGGCGCCCAGACGCGGTCGAGGGAGACGGGCCTGTCGAGGGGCACGCCCAGGATCTCGGCGATGTCGGCGGCTGGGCCCTCGTCGTCGCGAGCGCCCGCCGCCGCGAAGGTGCGCTTCGCGGCGAGGGTCCTGGCGAGGCCGTCGAAGGCGGTCGCGGTGAGCTCGTCGGCGTCGAACTGCACCGTCCGCTGTCCGCTGCCGCCGGCATCGTGGGTGAGGCGCGCTGCCCCGTCCGCGTCGAGCTCGATGCGGACGTCGACGTCGTCGGGCTCGTCGAGGCGATCGTCGATGAGGTGGATGACGGTGACGCCGATCTCGCTCGGCGTGTAGCTGCGGTCGGGCAGCTGCAACGGTCGGGCGGGCTCTCCGTGGCGGTCGTCGATGACGACGAGGCTGGTCAGCGCGGTGGCCTTGCCGCCCCGGCGCCTGGCGGCGGCCGCCGTCTGCGTGCGGTCGAGGAGCTCGCTGCCGAGCACGGCGGCGAGCTGCCGCAGCTCGGGGGCGACGCGACGCGCGGGCACGGGCCCGTCGAACAGCCGGGGGTTCTGCGCGTGCGGCAGCAGGTCGAAGCCCCGCCAGTCGTCGCCGCGATCTGGGGCGAAGGCGGCGGCGAGCTGCACGTCGTCGGGCAGCTGGTGGCTTGCGAGCTGGGCGACGAGGCCGCGGGCGAGGGGCACGGTCCGCTCCCGCGGCCCGATGACGGCGACGACGGATGCGCCGCGAAGGTCAGCTATGGCGGGCATGCCGGGGATCTCGCTGTGCGTCTCGGCGAGCAGCTGCGCTTCGCGGAGCAGGATGGGGTCGGCGGGCTCGGTGGGCGAATCCTCGGCGGCCACCGCGAGCTGGAACCACGGCACGGTCGCCGTTCCCACGCGCGCCTGCAGGTGGTCGGCGTCGCCTCTGCGGCGGTCCCAGAGGCGCGCGGGGTCGTGCACAAGGGAGGCGAGCCCGCTGCGGTCGGGGTGCACGAGCCTCGCGGCCCGCACCGCATCCGTCGCCTCGTCACGCAGCTCGCTGCGCTGCCGTTCGAGGTAGTCGAGGTAGCGCTTGCGGCGGAGGCGCAGCGCGCGCCCCGCGCGGCCCCGCGCGGAGACGGCGAAGCCGACGCCCGAGACGATCGCGACGACGAACACGATGCCCGCGATGAAGAGGAACAGCGGCTGCCCGTTGCGCATGACGACCATCATCGTCACGGAGGTGAGGGCGCCGACGACCGGCAGGAGGAACTGGAACGGCGTCGCGCTCGCCTCGTCGCTGAGCGTGGGGGGCGAGGCGAGCTGCCTCGCCTCGGGCCTGGGCGCGGGGAAGACCGTGCGCGTGGGGCGGTGGGCGTCGCGGATGCTCACGATCGCGCTCCTGGTCGGTCGGCGTGGGGTGCTGGCGGGAACACCTGGGCGGGTGCGGGGACGTGTGGGGGCGCCGACGGCGGGACCTGCGGCGGAGCCTGACTGGCCTGGGCCTGGGCCTGGGCCGGGGCCGGGGCCGGGACGCGAGGCGGAGCTTGGGGCGGGGCCTGGGGCGTGGGGGCAGGAGCAGGCACAGGAACAGGAGCAGGCGGCACCGCGATGCCCGCGGCGGCGTCGATGACCCTGGCGCCGAGGCGCAGCATCCGCACGCCGTCGAGACCGCGCGCCGCGCCCGCTCCCAGCGCCCGGTCGTGCCGCACGAGCACCGCGGGGAACGGCAGCCTGCTGACGAGCCTCTCGGTGGCGAGGCCGGCCCTCCGATGCACGTCGACGGCGACGAGCACGACGCGTGTGCGCTCGCCGATGGCGGCGGCGATGTCCAGGGCGTGCTGGATGCTCGCGCGCTCGGCGGTCGTCACGAGGCAGAGCACGTGAGAATGCTCGGCGAGGTCGCGGATGCGTGCGAGCGGGGAGGTACCCCAGTCGGTGACGGTGAGGTCGTACCGGTCGCTCGAGGCGCGGTGCAGCCGCCACCACGCCTCGACGTCCGCCGGCCACTCGGTCGGGGCGAGCTCGAGGGCCTCGACGCTCGTGCCCTCGAGGCCGCGCTCCGGTCGTGGGCTGGGACCCTGCGCGCTGACGAAGCGGACCCGGTCGTTTCTCGCGGAGGAGAGGAAGCGCGCGAGCTCGACGGCGACGGTCGTGCATCCCGAGCCCGGAACCAGCGAGGCGACGCCGACACGTCGCCGGAGCGCGAGGGGCACGGCGGCCCGCTCGCGCAGGTCCTGCAGCTCGGCCGCGCCGCGAGCCGTGAGCGCCTGCCTGAACCCGTCGAGGCGACTCAACGGAAGGCCTCGAGGAGGTCGGCGAAGACGCCGAACGAGCCGAGCGCGAGGGGCACGACCGTGAGCACGACAAGCAGCTCGAGGATGTCCGCCCATCTCCTGAGCTTCGCGGCGACGACTTCGCTGGGCTCCCACGCCGCGACGACGACGGCGACGAGCGCAGCGACGCCCGCGATGAGCGCCTTCCCCTCGTCGCTGACGAGCGTCGTCGAGAGCAGCCACAGCGCGGTCGGCACCGCGGCCGCCAGCAGGAGTGCGATGCGCGGCGGCGCGAGGGGGAACGTCCGCATGCGGAGCAGCGCGATGACGGCGAGGGACGCGGCGAGTCCCTGCCGCCACGGGTCCTGCGAGAGCAGTAGCTCGGAGAGCGAGAGGAGCGCGACGGCCGACACCGCGATGACGGTCCAGGTGAGCTGCGCGAACGACTCCGCGATCGCCGCCCGGACATCCGACGTCGTGGCGCGCGCGCCGCGCATGATGCGGTCGTCGTAGGCGGTGAGCCCGCTCAGCGAGAGCGCCGCGCCGGGGAGGAGACCGAGCACAGCGATGCTCAGCACGGAGGCGATGACGGCCACGCCACCGCGGTCGAAGCCCGCCAGGTCGACGAAGAACAGCCCGGCGCTGAGCAGCAGCCCGACCCCAGCCCCGTACCTCGCGGAGGTCCGCTGGAAGCCGACACCCCAGACGAGGCCGAGCACGAACCATGCCGCCATCGCCGCGACGAGCACGCCGGTCGGCAGCGCGTCCCAGCCGCCCTCGCGGCCACTCGCCGCACCGATCTCGGCGGCAAGGCCGAAAGCGGCGGGCACGGCGAGGCCGAGCGCAGCGCTCGCCACCCCAGCCACCGCGGCCCGCTGGCCAGACCGCGCCAGACCCGCGCCAGCGGCGGCGAGCAGCGCGACCGCGGCGAGCATCCACTCGGCGGGCAGCGCGAACGCGCTCATGACCCAGAACCCGGCTCCAGCGGCGGCGAGACCGGCGGCCACCGCGAGCACGGAACGTGTGTGCGCCTGCGTCCAGGCGTCCCGCCTCGCAGCGCCAGCCTCGGTGATGGCGTCCGTGATGTCGATGACCTCCGGCGCCTGCGGAGCATCATCCACGGTCGTGACCCGCAGCAGTGCCCCAGGCCGCACGCCCTGCTCTTCGAGGGTCGCGTCGAAGTCGAGGGATGCACCCGTCAACGTCGTCAGCGTCAGCACGGCGCCCCCGCTCGGGGTCTCCTCGAGGAGCTCGAGCACGTGCGGCAGGAGCACCCCCACGGGCTCGCTGTTCGGGAGTGCGAGCTCGGCCTTGCGCTCGCTGCCGATGACGGTGAGTCGCGTGTACGACACTCAGTGCTCCTCAGGGGTCGTGCGACGGGTGATCATCCGGAGGCCGCTCACTCGACGACCGTCAGCGTCTGCGGGTCGATCGTGATGCCGCTCGTCGGGTTCGTGTAGTAGCCCGTCGCGGGGTCGATGTACCAGCCGATCCTCGTGTCGATGAGCTTGCCCTCCGGGTCGGTGGCGTAGCCGGTCACGGGATCGACGACGAATCCAGTCCGAGGGTCCGTGTACTCGCCCGTCGCCTGGTCGAGGAGGAAGCCCGTGGCCTCATCCTTCACGACCGTGCCGCCGGGCAGAACGGGGTTCGCGGCGGCCGCGGCCTGGAACGCGGAGATCGCCTCCTGCTGCTTCCGGTCCTCGAGGAGGTTCACGACGAAGCTCGTGCCGAGGCACGCGCAGCAGATGACGGCTCCGAGGATGACCGAGCCGAGGAGTCGCCCCACGTTGGTGTTGACCGACCGCCGCGTCGCCTGCGGTCCGTGCGCGAGCGCGCCCAGCATCCGCTCGCGGTGGGCGCGAGTCGTGTCGATGAGGGTGCGGTCGGTGTCGCTCATGCCGCCACCCCCGATCCTGCGATGCTCGCGCCGGGCCGTCCGAGACGCACGCGCCGCGACCCGAGGGCGAGCACGGTGCCGAAGGGAACCGTGATGGCGGTCTCCGGCTGGAGCCGCCTCGGGTCGCCGCCGGCGAAGGCCCACGTGCCGCCGATGCTGCCGAGGTCGGTGACCAGCACGCCGTCGAAGTTCGGCTCGAGGCGCACGTGCGTCGGCGCGAGACTCCGCGAGAAGTCGGGGACCGCGACGGGCCGCTGCCCCCTCGAGGTGACCTGCGGCGCACGACCCACGATGATGACGCCGCGCACGACGTGACGCGAGCCGTCGTCGAAGTGCAGCTCCAGGTCCGGGCTCGAGAAGCGCTGGGGAACACGCGTGGGCGGTGCGAGCTCGATGGGAGCCGGCATCAGCTCGAGCGGGTCGAGGCCTCCGCGGATGTCGAGCGTCATACGCGCGCCGGCAAGCGGTCGCGCTGGCATCCCCGTCGAGCGCGCGACGGTGCGCAGGCCGAGCAGCGCGTGGCCAGGGCTCGTGCCGAGGGCCGACCGCAGCCACCACCAGAGGCCGAGCATCAGAAGAGCCGCGGATGCTCCGACAAGCGCGGCGAACGCGCCGCTGATCCGCGCGGCCAAGAGCGACAGGCCAGCCACGAGGACGAGTCCGAGCGCGACATCGACCACGACCGACCAGGCGCGCTGGCGGGTCGCCGCTGGGAGATCGGCCTGTTTCCACACGAGTGGCAAGGCTAGTCGGACGAACCTGACCCCGGGAGGGGAGAACTCCCCTCGAAAAAGTTGGACGAGGGCGGTGCGATCATGCTGAACTGACGTCTCCGGAGGACAACGCGCGCCGACCGCGGTGCTGGAGAGGATGCCATGAAGTTCGCAATGGAAGACCAGACACTGGTCACGCTCGGGAACAAGTCGCAGACCGAATCGGACGACCTCGGCGAGCTCGTCAAGCAGCTCTTCGATGCTGCGGAGCCGCTCGCGTCCACCTTCAACGGACCGGCGAAGGCCAGCTTCAACAACTTCAAGGCCAAGACGGACGACATCTCGAACGCGCTCAACTCGGCGCTCGCCGGCATCGTCACGTCGATCAGCGGCCAGAACAAGGCGTTCGTCGCTGCCGCCGATGACGGCGCGGCAACCCACGAGGCGTCGTCGAACTCGACCGACTTCAGCTCCGAGTCCTTCCTGTCGCGCATCCGCCCGCAGGCCTAGCCTTCCCGAGAACCGGAGAACACGCATGTTCACGAACCAGATGGATCGCAACGACTACAACATCGGCTCCTCCGAGGCGACGCAGGCGAACTTCGAGCAGGTCGCCGCACGCCTCGAGTCGGCACTCGACCGCCGCGACGCCGACGTCAAGCAGGCCATGGCCGACTACCAGGCAGACGGCGTCTCCGAGGAGTACGCGCACCTCGAGCAGCAGTGGAACTCCGCAGGCCAGCAGGTGCGCGACGTGATCGCCGCCATCCGCAACTCGCTCGTCGAGAACGACGACGTCGCACGCCGCGCCCTGTCGGCTGCGCGCGCCTCGATCCCAAGCTAGGCCGCGCCTCCCGTGCTCGGCCGAGTTTCCGCTCGGCAGAGCACGGGACGCCCGCACCCAAGACGGCGGCACGCTTCACGCGTGCCGCCGTCTTCTGTCGTCTCGGGTCGCTGCGCAGTGCGCAGCGGGCTGCTACCGGTTGTCGTCGGCGGTGCCCGGATTGCGGCTCGGGTCGATACCGAGACGCTCCTCGACGCGTTCGATGTCGGCGAAGCGCTGGTCCTGGACCACGAGGAGCACCTTCTTCGGCACCGACTTCAGCCAGATGCGTCCGCCGTTGCCCAGCTCCCAGTAGGGGTCTCCCTGCTGCTGGCCCGACGGGGCCCCGAGCTGCGAGTCCACCGCGTCGCGAAGGGCGCTCGCCGCCTGAGAGAGGGCCGCCGAGTCGTCGCTCTTGTCGCTCGCGGCGATCGTGATCTGCGAGACCGCCTCGTCGGCGACCAGCGACCGCACGGTCGGGAGGCTCACGGGGTAGCCGGAGCGGTGCTGGATGCCGCTCGACGTCTCAAGCTTCGGCTGCCAGCCGAGTTCCTCAGCCAGCGCCGCGTAGCCGTCGCGACCGAGCGGCCACTCGACCGCGTCGAAGGCCGCGCAGACCGCACGCACCTGTTCGTCTGTCGCGCGCGAGAGTGCATCCATGGGCTGATCCTATCGAGGCAGGCCGAGGTTCAGCTCGGCAGGGTTGAGGCCGAGCCTCTGGACGGAGATGCTGCCACCCGGGCTCGCCTTGACGAGCTGGTAGTCGACCCTGACCGAGCCGTCGGCCAGGCCCGCGGCGAGGGCCGGATTGTCGCGGAGGTACGCGGCGAGGTTGGCGTCGTTGCGGAACACATCGTTGAAGTACAGCGTGGACCCCTGAGCCGCGCGGCTGCCGTTCGGCAGCACGGTGCCGTCGGACAGCGTCGTGCCGTCTGGGAGGATCCGGCCCGTCGTGCTGAGGCGCGCGCTGCCGCCCTTCGCCTCGGCGACGATGAGCGTCTGCGTTCCGTCCTCGCCGACGCGCAGACCGATCTGATCGAACGTCCCGGGGCCAGCCCCGTCGCCGTCGACCACAACCGTTCCGCCCTGCGTGGCGATCGCGTCACGTGCCGCCTGGTCGCCCATCTGCTCGGATGCGCCCACCTGCGCCCCGAAGGCCTCGCGCTCGGCGCTGGCCGCGACCTCGAGGTCGGCGATCGCCTGCGCCGCGGCGGCGTGCTCCTCCGGCGGCAGGTCCAGCTCATCGAGCTGGTCGTTGAGCTCGTCGATGGTCGCCATGATGTTCTTCTTGTTGAGCGCCCCGCCGTCGACATCGACCGTGAGATCGAGGTCGTTCAGGGCTTCGAGCTGCTCGTTGCGGGTCTCGAGCGCCTCATGCCGGATCGCCTCCTGCTCGGAGCGCGTGCTGTGGTGCCCGTCGAAGTCCGCCGAGCGGTCGACGCCGATGTCCGTCGGAGTGCGGTGCGCGGAGTGCGGGTCGATGCTCGAGGGCTCCACGCCGGGCGAGTTGACCGGAGCGCCCGTCCGCGGGGACTCGCCGCCAGGCACATCGCCGCCAGGCGCATCGCCGCCAGGCACCGCCGAACCCGGCCCATCCGGTGCGTGCGCAGGCGGTGGGTCGAAAGTGGGCGCGGTCGGCGACCCCGGGCCGGTGCCCGGGAGGGTTCCGGTGCCAGGCGCGGCGCCCGTTCCCGGGACAGTTCCGGTTCCGGGGGCAGTTCCGGTTCCCGGGACAGCTCCCGTTCCCGGGACAGTTCCAGTTCCCGGCACAGCTCCCGTTCCCGGGAGGGTTCCAGTTCCCGGCACAGCTCCCGCTCCCGGGAGGGTTGTCGAGCCGGGCGCCTCGAGGCCGAACGCGTTCGACACGGGAGGGACCCCTCCCGTGGGAGCGAGCGCATCCACGATCCCGGTCGCCCCGACGTACGGCGTGATGCGCAGGCCGTCCGGCGAGAACCGGATGCCCCGCGTCGCGAGACCGACGGCAAGCGAGCCGCCGGGGATGGCGAAGTCGGCGGCGAAGGCACCGGCACGCGTCACGATCGAGCCGACCCGGCCCGCCGTCGAGACGCCCTTGGCGATGTTCGCCCCTGGGATGAAGAACGTGCCGATGTTCGCGAGCGTCTCGGTGCCCGTCGCGACGGCGTCCTCCTCCCAGGCGTGGAAGCCGTTCTCTCCTGCCAGCGCAGCCTGGTGGTCCCAGCCGATGAGGCTCCCCCAGCCGGTCGCGGCGACGTTCACGCGATCGTCGAACCACTGATCGGCCTCCGATCCCGGAGCGACGAGCTTCACGGCCCAGGTCGTCGGCGACAGCACGACGGCCGTCGAGAGGGCGAAGTTGCCGAGCCCTCCCCAGGCCGCGCCCGCCTTGTCCCAGCCCCACTCGCCGGAGACGGGGTCGCGGCCGATGAGCGACGCCGCGCCCGTCCACGTGCCGTGCCAGAAATTGCCGGCGCCGTGCGCGACCGACTCGGAGCAGTTGCGGTCCTCGTCGGCCGGGTAGCCCCAGGGCAGCTCTGTCGACGCCATGATCGCCTCGGCGGTGATGGCCTCGTCTTCCGTGACGTAGCTGCCCGTGCTGAGCGTCTCGAGCCCGGCCGCGCAGGTCGTCGCGGCGGCGGAGACGGTCTCGATGATCGCGGCGTACTCGGCGAGCAGCTCCTCGTTCTTGTCCCGCGCGGGGCCGTGCTCGGTCCACGAGAAGTGCTCGGTCTTGTCGCCCAGCTTCGTGATGTCGGTCGTCGCCCACTCCCACGACAGCCCGTGCGCATCCCACACCGTGACGTTGTAGCCCCGGAGCGCCTCCTGCCGGAAGGCGGCGGCTCGATCCTCGAGGTCCTTGAGCGTCGTCTTGACGCCCTCGAGCTCTTCAGCGTAGGTGCGCAGGTAGCCGGCCGCGCTCGAGAAGCTCGCCTCGACGTCGGAGGCCGCGTTGGTCGCCGGCGAGATCGCCGCGTACACGGACTCCTGCTCTGGGGCCTGGTACGAGGCGCCGATGCCCGCCCAGGTCGTGCTGATCGTCGACACCTTCTCGACGAGGCCGCTCCCCATGCCCTCGAGCGAGGTCGCCGAACCCTCGATGACCGAGGTGTCGAGGTCCGCGCTCTTGCAGACGAACGCAGACGGGTCGATGAGGCCGTCCCCGGTGCAGACTTCGATCGTCATGCGTCCCCCTGGTATCCGTGCTGCTCGAAGAAGCTGAAGTCGCCGTTCGAGCCGTCGGCGATGGCACCCTGGAACTCGAGCGCCATCTGCTCCTGCCCGTTGTTGTAGGCGTAGACGGCGTTGGCGACACCCGCGACGCTCGCGTTCACGGTGTTGCCGACCGCGGTGACATTCGACTGCTGCTCCGTGAGCAGCCCGGCGAGTGCCTCGGAGACTCCGGCGGTGATGCCGCCGCCCCACGCGACCCCGGCCATGACGCCGTTCATGCCGGCCTCCGTGATGACGGTCGCGAGCTCACCCTGCGTGGCCTGCACGCTCGTGAGCACGCCCTGCACGCCGGTCGGATCGATCTTCCAGTCGGACACGTCACACCCTCTCTGTCACTGAGCCGCCGATCGCCGAGGCGAGCCGCTCGGCGAGCTCACGCCCTTGCTGCGCCGCGCCCCTCGGCACGGTCACCTCCGTCCAGAGCCCGAACGCGGCAGGCGGATGCGCCAGCGCCGCGGCCGCGCTCGTCGCGTCCACGATCGGCTGGCTCTCGAAGAGCGTGAGCAGCGACGCGCCGTCACCGTCGACGGCGTGGCGGACCGTGCCTCCCTCGAACGAGATGAGCTGCCCTTCCGGGTGCGTCTCCGCGATGGCGCGCGCGACGGCCTCGTCGCTCGGCGCCACCTCACTCAACAGGACCAGTTCGATCGGCATGCTCAGCTCCTCCCGACCTTGGTGTCGCCCGTGGCGAACTCGAGGGCGAGTGCGGACGCAAGGCGCTCCTGGTCGAGGTCGGAGGCGAACGCGCGCAGCTGGTGCCACAGCGGGTCGCCGCCGGAGAGGCGGACGACGAGCGCAGGAGCCCGGCGGAGGCCGACGGTCGTGACGTCGTGTCGCTCGGCGAGCGCCTCGACGTCGACCGCGAGGTCGCGGACGGCGCGGGCGCCGAGAAGGACGGCCAATGGCTGCTCTGGCCTGCGTACGCCTGGGAGCCGCCCGGAGGAGCCAGCTCGCTCTTCGACCTCGCCGCAGGACAGGAGCGCGACGTTCACGCGTGCCCGCTCTGCCAGCGCCTGGAGGGTGTCGAGGACTCGCGGATGCGCGGCGAGCGCACCGCCCGGCACGTTGGCGAGCGGGGAGAGCTCCGCGTCGCGGATCGGCACGGTGCCCCGCACGTGCTCGAGCAGTCCCGTCTTGGTCCGGGACGCTGCGAGGCTCACGACCGCGCCGTCGTCACCGGATGCGTAGTGGCGCTCGGTGACGGGCATCTGCCGCCGCATCGACTCGGTGACGGCAGCATGAGACCAGCGCCCGGCGAGCGGTTCGACCACACCCCACCGTTCGAGCCCGGTCCCGCCGAGACCAGCGACGAGCTGGTCGGCGACACCACCGATCAGGGTGCGCTCGTCGGCCCGGTCTCGCACGTACACGTCGAAGACGAACGAGGGGACGGTGTGCTCGCGAAGGCGAGAGAGCGTCGGGTGCGCTTCTGGCACTCGGTCGGCCCTTGGCGCCCAGAAGTCGCCGAAGCTGGAGATGCGTGTTCCCCGGAAGGCGTCGAACATCGCGCCCTCGAAGGAGACGGCCCAGTACCCGCCTGCGGCCTGGAACGCATCCGCGACGAAGGTGGACACGTGCGCGTGGTCGGTGGTGACGAGAACGGGCCGGAGTCGTGCGGCGTGGGCATCCATGAGGAAGCGCTGCAACGGCCTGGAGAGCGTCACGCGCTCCGCCGACGCCCAGTAGACCGTGTAGCCGCCGCCGGCCCCGTCAGCACCTCGCTCGTCGGAGAGCGGGTCGATGAACGCGGTCACGCGGTCACCTCCTGGCAGGCTCTGGCCTTGCTGAGCTGGCACGGCACGTGGGACTGGTGCGGCACTTGGGAACCTCCGGGGCACTCGGACGAATCGCCAGATTATCTGCAGAACGGCGACACCCGAAGGGCAGTTCTCCCCTGCCGATCGACCGCCCCACGCGAACACCGCCACCGCCGCTCGGCCGCCCCGCACAGCGCGGCCTCCTCCACAGCCACGAAGCCGGGTTTGTTACTCGATATTCTTCCTGCTACTGTCCGGAGTGCTACTTAAACGTAGCTTCCTGGGCGGCGGACAAGAAGGAATCCAACATGGCGAACACTGACCTCGAGCGCGACATCATCGCGGCGATCGTTGCCCGGCTGGGCTTGGAGATCGAAACGGCCGACGTCGACGTCGACGCGCCGATCTTCGCCGCCCTGGCCGAGGGGACCGAGTTCGAGGAGAGTTCCCTGAACCTCGATTCCATCGACATCCTCGAGGTCGTCCTCGCCCTCGGCAGCGCATTCGACGTGGAGCTGCCGGACGACCAGCCTGAGATCTTCGGCTCCGTGCGGGCCATCGCCGCCTATATCCGCGAGCCGCGTCCCCTCGACGCGAGCACGTCCTAGCCTGCGTCGCCCGACGGCTGGTCCGGCAGTGCGCATCCTCATCACCGGCGTCGGGCTGCTCAGCCCGATCGGCAACAGCTTCACGGAATTCAGCGACTCGCTTCGGAACGGCGACTCAGGTTTCGCGCCGATCACGGCCTTCGACACCACCGAGTTCCCCTACGACCGAGGCGCGACCATCAGAGAGCTGCCCGACGCGTTCGCGGCATTCGTCGCGGACCGACCAGGATGGGAGACGGCCCAGCACTACGGAGCATTCTGCGCGAGCCGCGCCCTCGCAGACGCCGGCCTGTCCTCCGAAGATCTCGACCCGTTTCGCACTGCGGTGGTCGTCGCCTCGTCGAACGCCGGCGTCGAGACCAACCAGGCATACGCGGAGCAGTCGCTGGCGGGAACTCTCGAGACGGGGGCGACCATCGTGCGGACGCCGGGGACCGTCGCGGCGTCGATACGATCCGAGTTCGGGCTCCGCGGCCCCCAGGCATCCGTGTCGACAGCCTGTGCCGCAGGAAGCAACTCCGTCGGACTCGCCTGCGACCTCATCGCATCTGGCCACGCCGAACTGGCTCTCGCCGGCGGTGCCGAACCGTTCTCGATGCTCTCCTACTCCGGTTTCACGCTGCTCAAGTCGTTGACGCACGACGCGCTCCGGCCCTTCGATGAGCTCCGAGACGGCACCGGGCTCGGCGAGGCCGCCTGCATGTTCGTGCTCGAGTCCGAGGCGTCGGCCCTCGCACGAGGCGCGAGCGTCTACGGCGAGGTCGCAGGGTACGGGCTCTCCGACGACGCGCACCACGCGACGGCTCCCGACCCGAGCGGACGAGGGGCGGAGCTCGCGATCCGACAGTGCCTCGAGCAGGCGGGCGTGCTGCCCGCCGACGTCGACTACGTCAACGCGCACGGCACAGGCACGCGGTACAACGACGTCATGGAGCTGACCGCGCTGCGGAGCGTCTTCGGCGACGGGCTCCGCGCCATCCCCGTGAGCTCGACGAAGCCGCTGCACGGCCACACGCTCAGCTGCGCGGGCAGCATCGAGCTGCTCGCCTGCCTCGCCGCGATGGAAGGCGACTTCGTACCGGGGAACTTCGGCCTCCGAGAGGCCATGAGCGGCTTCGGAGACCTCGAGCTGCCGACGCGCACCCTCGAGGATCACCGCGTGGACGTCGCCATCTCCACCTCGTTCGGCTTCGGCGGCAACAACACCTGCATCGCCGTGCGCAGCTTCCGGCCGCCGGCATGATGGCCCACGTTCAGCCGATGGGCTCCGCCGTCCCGGCCTCCAAGATCAAGGCCTCCGAGATCAGGGCCTCCGAGATCGCAGAGATCGCGCACCCCGTCATCGCACCTGCGCAGCTCGTCTTCGGCCACCTCGGCATCGAGATCGAGCCAGTGGCGGTCTGCGCCATGGCCTCCACGTTCCGCTACGTCCGGCCCATCGCCGACGGTCGAGACGAGTTCGGTGGGCTGGAGGCCGCCTTCGACCTGTTCGAAGCCGCGGGGTTCAACTGCGAGCAGTTCCGCACCGCAGACAGCGCGCAGTTCCTCGAAGCCGCACGGCGCGAGCATGCGCTGACGGAGCGACGCTGGCGAGCGGCGCCGATGTACGCCATCCACCCGGAGACGGATCCCGCGACGGGTTCGAGGGTCCTCCTCCCCGTCGCACTCAGCGAGTTCGACGCCGCGTCGGTCCGCGTCACGTCGATCTACGCCGACCGCTCGCTCAGCTACCGCGAGCTGAGCAGCGCGTCCCTGACGTCCTGGGGGTACGCCGCGCCGGTCCCCTCCCTCAGAGCGATCATCGCGCCGAGCCGATTCTCGTTCGCACGGCGGGCCGCGCGTTCCCTCGGCCTCGCGCTCCAGCGCATGCGGGTCGCGGAGGACGGGCTGTCCATGCTGTCGGACTGGCTGGCCACGCGCCCCAGCCGGGGCGACGTCGCCGCCTACCGCCACCGACTCCGCGCGGTCTCCTGCGGCGACAGCAGCTACGGGCGCACGCGCCTCGTCGACGCCCTCGACACCTATGGCGGTGCCAACGCGCACGACGCCACGAGGCTGGGTTTCCTTCGGTCCGCTGGACTGCACCGGGCATTCCTCGACGGTGACGACACCGCGCTCACCGCGATCGTCGCGGTCGAACGAGCCGCCCTCGAGACGGTCCGCGTCTGGCGAGCAGCGGAGACCGAGTCGTGAACCTCACCGCGCGCACGACGTGGCCCGAGACCTACCGCCGCGGGTCGCACTGCTTCTCCACCATGCTCTCGAACGTCTTCCAGGGCACCGGGTTCGACCTCGACGAGGGGCTCTGCTTCGTCATCGGCGGCGGTTTCGGGTTCCTCTTCCACCGTGAGGAGAGCAACGTCTACGTCAACGCGCGCATGCACGACCTCGAGCACTTCTTCGCGCGGCGCACGGGCTCGCGCATCGAGTTCCTCTCGCATCCGGACGCGCACACGATGACCGAGCGCGCACGGGAATGGTCGGAGCAGGGGCTCCTCCCCTACCTGTACTGCGAGGCGCGCGAGCTCCCGAGCTTCGCGGGCGTCCTCCCCTGGGACGAGGTCCATGCGTTCGGCGAGCACGCGCTTCCCGTCAGGGCCGTCCTGCCGAACGGCGACCTGATCTGCAACGACTACCTCTGGTCGACACCGGTCGAGGTGTCCGCCGCGAGCGCGGCGGCCGCGGCCTCGATGCCGAGCGATGGGTCCCTGCTCATGGCGGCGCCGGCGCGGAAGTTCGCCGTCGGGCGAATCGTTCCGCCGAGGCTCGTCCCCGACCTCGACGAGGTGCTGATCGTCTCCCTCGCGGAGAGCGCCGAGCTGTTCCTCAACCCCGCCAACAACACGCAGGGAGAACGGGCGCTGAAGGCACTCGAACGCGAGCTGTCCTCCATGCCCGACGTGCTCACGACCCAGCAGATGCGGGGAGAGCTGCTGTCGATCTCGACCATGCTCGAGAAGATCGGGACCGGCGGCGGCGCCGGTCGGCACCTCTTCTCACGTGGGCTGCGCGCAAGCGCGCGGCACCTCGGACACGGCGACCTCGACCCGATCGCCGACAAGTACGCGAGCCTCGGACGAGGGTGGCGCGCGTTCGCGAGGGCACTCCGCGCACATGCCGGGGCCGAAGACCCGAGAGACGGCTGGGGTGACCTCGTCTCTCGGATGCGCGAACTGCGCCGCGCGGAACTCGAGGCCGTCTCCCGGCTCTCATCGCTCGCCGACTGCCTCCTCCGAGGCACCTCGTGATCGCGGTCAGCTGGCTGGACCGGGCGGAGATGCGACGCGCAGCGGCGCCGACCGGTGGCTGGCAGCTGCGCCGAGCCGCGGGCCGTGCACTCCTGACCGAGACCCTCGCGGAGTTCGGCGTGCACGATGCGCGGGTGACCAGGCGGTCTCCCGAGAAGCCCCGGCTCGAGACGAGCGGGCTCCACTTCTCGACGTCGCATTCGGGCGAGCTGTCCGTCTGCGCGGTCGCCCGCGAGCCCATCGGCATCGACCTCGAAGCCGTCGGCTCACCCAGAGAGCACCGGCTGACCCGTGAGCTGCCGTCGCTGCGGTCGGGGTTCTTCACCCCCGCAGAACGCCGAGAGATCGCGACGTCACCGGCTCGGCTGCTCGAGATCTTCGTCCTCAAGGAGTCCTGGGGCAAGCGCGCAGGGCGCGGGCTCGGCATCGGATTCGGCGCTTTCGACGAAGCCGCACTGCACGCGTCTCACCCGGATGTCGAGTTCACGCGCCTCACCATCCCTGGTGCCGTCTGCATCCTGGCCCACCCCGTGGGCAGCGAGATCACGGTCCTCCGGCGCACCCCGACCGCTGTCCAGCTCGCCGCCGCGGCAGCCACCGATCGAAAGGAACGAGCCGCATGATCAGACTGGCGCTGCACGACGTCGTCCACTACCGGCGCGAAGCAGCAGGCGTGGTGAGCCAGGTGGCCATCGGCATCGCGCTCTTCGTCATCGCGCTGTCCTTCGTCGGCTCCATCGGTCAGAACGCCGACCGGCTCGTCTTCGGGAGCGTCGGGGCGACGTGGCTCGTCGAGCCGAGCGCCGACAGCGGCGGCGCCCTCAGCTTCGACGCAGCGACCGCGGAGCGCTTCCTGTCGTCCGCGAGCGACGCGGAATCCGTGCGGCCCCGGCTGCAGCTCACCGCGAACGTCTCGAACCCGAACGGCTCGAGCGCACGCCCCGAGAGCGCATCGGTGAGCCTCATCGGCGCCGATCTCTCCGCGGAACCGCAGCTCGCCGAGAACCTCGGACTCCCACCGGAGCGCATCGGCACGCAGCACATCGAACTCCATGAGAAGACCGCGAGCCGCCTCGGGGTCACGGCGGGAGACGAGGTCAGCATCTCCGTTGCCGGCGCCGAGATCACCTACACCGTCGACGACGTCGTCACCCCAGACACCCCGAGCTTCGTCATGGAGAGCTGGGCGATCGTCGACCGAGACAGCCTCGCCGAGCGTGTGCACGGCGACCCGGACAGCGTCAACGCGATCCTCGTCGACGCCGCTGACGACGAGTCGGCGCGAGTCGAGATCACAACCGCCGCCGCCGCGCTGGGCACCCCGACCACGGTGTCCTCCTGGTCGGAGACGAGCTGGTCGGCTCTCATGCTCGGCCCGAAGATCTGGGTCATCCTCCTGGTGTCCGTCTTCACGTTCACCTACGTCGTCATCTGCATCGGCCTCACCTCGCTCATCTACTCGGCCATGCTCTCCCGCGTCGGCGATCTCGCCGTGCTGAAAGCCGTCGGAGCACGCGGTGGGACGCTGCGGCGGATGTACCTCGCGGAGGTGGTCGCCCAGTTCATCGTCGGATACGCCATCGGCGCCCTCATCGCCACCGCCACGGTCGCCGTCGTGAACCTCCTGGAGGTCTCCTCCACCGACTCGGCCTTCGCATTCGCCGTCGGCTCGACGAAGCTCCACCTCGACCCGAGCTGGTGGGCATTCGCCGCCCCCTTCGCCATCGGCCTCACGTTGACCGTGGCAGTGCTCTGGTTCCCGGTCCATGGGGTGTCGAAGCAGCCCGCGCTCACCTTGCTGGAGCTCCGATGAGCGGCCGCAGCGTGAACGAGACCCGGTTCTCCGTGCGCTTCAGCGAGACCGACATGGCCGGCGTCTTCCACCACAGCAACCTGTTCACATGGTTCGAGGTCGGACGCTTCGCGCTCATCGACGAGCTCACCCGCGGCGGGAGCCTGCTCGAACTCGAGGGGGACACGCTCTTCGTCCCCGTCACCAAGACGCGAGTCTCGTTCCTCGGCCTCGGACGCTTCGGCGACGAGCTCCGCCTCGAGACCTTCCTGAAGCCGCAGGCGACCACGAAGCTCGTCTTCTACTACCGCCTCACTCAGGTGCGCGACGGCAGCCCCGTGGCGATCGGCATGACCGAGCACGTCGTGCTCCGCGGCAACAACCGGTTCCTCTTCAGGTGGCCGGAGTCGACGAGGCACCGCATGGACAGCTTCTTCGCGGAGCACCCGCACGCGGTCACCGACGGAAAGGAATTCGATGCCAGGCTCTGAATGCATCGTCGTCGGCAGCGGCATGGCCGGCCTCGTCGCGGCGGCCCGCCTCACGGCGCACGGTCACCACGTCACCGTCCTCGAGCAGCGCGAACAGGCCGGCGGCTACTTCGGGGGGTTCCGGAACGACGCCGGCGACCACTTCGACCTCGCCGTCTCGCACCTGCTCGGCGGCCACCCCGGAGGGGCACTCCACACCCTGCTCCACGAGCTCGACCTCGAGCACGCCGTGCACCTCGACCCCGTCGACATCGCCGACGTCATGGTCATCGGCGATCGACGCATCACCCTGCCGACCGGTCTCGACCGGCTCCAGACGAGCCTCGGGGTGCAGTTCCCGGAGTCCACGGACGACCTGGCGGCGTTCTTCGGCTTCATGCGCCAGTTCCTCGGCGACGACGGCGGCTCCGAGGACAAGGGCCGGTTCATGATGCGGAACTACCGGCGGGGCTTCGAGGAGTTCTGCACGGCCACCATCGCCGACCCGCTGCTGCGCACGGCGCTTGCCATGCGCATCCAGTGCGACGAGTCGTCGCTCATGATCATGGCCGGGTTCTTCACCGAGTGCTACGCGAAGGGGATGGTCTCCCTCCGAGGAGGCGTGCGCACGCTCGTCGACGCCCTGGTCGGGTACATCACCGAGTCAGGCGGCGAGGTGCTGCTGGGCGCGGAGGTCACCGCCATCCTCGCCGCCGACGGAGTCGCGCATGGCGTGCGGCTCGCGGACGGCTCGACGAGAGCAGGAGACGTCGTCCTCTACAACGGCGACGTCTTCGCGCTCGAGACGATGCTGGCCGAGCACGGAGGCACGGGCATCGCCGTCGAGGGGCGACGACGCGGGCACTCCTCGCTGAGCCTGTTCCTCACGCTCGAGGGCGCCGACCTCTCACGGTTCGCGGGCGCCGCCCGCCACTACCTCACGGACACCGACGACGTGTTCGAGACCTACCGGGTGCTCGAGACCGGCAGGCTCCCGCAGCACCCGGTGATCAAGCTGCACTTCCCGAGCCGCATCGACCCCTCCCTGGCGGCACCGGGCCGAGACCTCCTGCGCCTGGAGGTCGACATGTACCACGACGACGACGCCCACGACGAGGCCTTCTACGCCGAGTACGCGCAGGTCATCGAAGGCCTCGTCGCCAGGCGCCTGGTGCCAGAGCTGCGCGAGCACTGCGTGTACCGCAGGGTCGCGACCCCGCTCGACTACCTGCGCTGGTTCGGGCACCGAGGCGGATCGGCGACGGGCTGGGCGCACGACGTCGACAACTACCTGGTGCGCCGGATCAGCCAGCGCACCGGCCTGCAGAACACCTTCATCACCGGCCAGTGGGGCGAGTACGGATCGGGCCTCCCGCAGCTGATCGCATCCGCAGCGAGATCCATCTCCCTCGCAGAGAACTGGCTGAGAAAGCGAGCACAGCAATGACAGCACCCACGCTCATCACCGGCTTCGGGGCGATCTCGCCGCTGGGCCTGCGCCTCGAGGACCACGCGGCGTCCGCCGGCGCGCTCGACCGATTCGGCTGGGCCTTCGCAGACATCGACGAAGCCGAGCGCCTCGCGTCCCGCTCGACGACGCAGCACGGACACGAGACCCGGCCGATTCCGGAGGGCTTCAGCGTCACGGACTACGTGAAGCCCGTTGGGCTCCGCCGCAAGAAGCGCTTCAGCCAGATCGCCATGGCGGCCGCCACCGTCGCCTTCACCTCGGCCCGCCTCGGCGAACGGCCAGCCGACCTCGAGCGAGTCGGCGTGGTCACCGGCACCGAGTACGGGCCGCAACGAGTCGTCAGCGAGTACCTCGACGGTCTCCTCGGCGGCGGGCTCCAGCAGGCGAGTCCCGGGCTCTTCACGCAGACCGTCTACAACGTGGCCAACGGCCAGGCGAGCCTCGCCCTCGGCCTCAAGGGGGCCAACTCGACCCTCGTCGGCGGGTCAGCGCTTGCCTACGCCGAGCTGCTGCTCGCCTCCGGCAAGGCGGATGCGCTGCTCGCCATCTCCCTCGACGAGACCAACCAGATCATGACCGAGTACTTCGACCGCGTCTTCGAGTACCCCAGAGGGGTCGCCTTCACTTTCGCCACGGGGGAAGCGGCAGCCGTCGTCGTCCTGGAGTCGGCCCGGTCGGCCGAGGCACGCGGTGCGACGCCGCTCGCGACGCTCCTGAGCACAGCCTCGGCTTCGGCGGCAGGCGCAGGCGTCAGCTACCTGGACTGGCAGCCAGACGACACGACCATCGAGCATTCGATGCGGCAGGCGCTCGAACGCGCGAACCTCACCATCGACGAGGTCGACACGGTCGTCGGCACCGCGAACGGCCTCGAGGGCCTCACGCGGAGCGAGCTCTCGGCCATCCGCGCCATCGGCCACCGCGGCAGCGTGCTGCTGCCGCGACTCGCGACCGGCGAGTGCTTCGGCGGCAACGAGGCCCTCGCCCACGTCATCGGCTTGCAGGCATCCGCGCCTGGCTCGAGCATCCTCACGACCGTGGCGACCGTCAACGGCGGCGTGACCTCGACGATCACCCGGAAGGCGGCAGCATGAACGCCCATCGTCACCCCGAAGGCACGACCCGCGTCTGCGTCACCGGCGCGACCCGCGGAATCGGCCTCGCCATCGCGGAGCGCTTCCTACACAGCGGGGCTCGCGTCGCCGTGAACTACCGCAGCACTCGGAGCGAGACCATGTCGGTGCTCGAGCGCCTCGAGCACCGCTACCCCGGCCAGGTGCTGCCGGTCAAGGCGGATGTCTCCTCCTTCGCCGAGGTGAAGGCCATGTTCGCCGAGATCAAGACCGCGTGGGGTGGGCTCGACGTGCAGGTCAACAACGCTGGCCACGCCAAGGACGGGTACGCGCTCATGATGAGCGAGGAGTCCTGGCGGTCCGTGGTCGACACCGACCTGTCCGGGACCTTCTCCTGCTCGAGGCAGGCAGCCTGGCTGATGGCCGCCGCCAAGCACGGGACCATCGTGAACATCGCCTCCGTGAGCGCCCTCACGAGCCCCATCGGGCAGGCCAACTACGCGGCCGCGAAAGCCGGCGTCATCGCCCTCACCAAGACCCTCGCGAAGGAACTCGCGACGTTCGGCATCCGGGTGAACTCGGTCGCTCCCGGCTTCATCGACACCGACATGCTCGACTCGCTGCCGCAGCCGACGCGCGACGACTACCTGAAGCTCATCCCCCAGGCCCGCTTCGGGCGGGCGGAGGAGATCGCGGACGTCGTCCAGTTCCTCGCGGGGCCGAGCGCCTCCTACATCAACGGGCACTGCCTGGTCGCCGATGGCGGGCTCACGGCATGAGTGGCGCCGCGACCACGCGCGACCTCATGGCGCGGCTCCCCCACCGGTACCCGTTCCTCCTGCTCGACAGGATCGAGGAGCTCGATCCCGGAACCTCGGTTCGCGCGATCAAGAACGTCACGGTCAACGAGCCGCACTTCGCGGGCCACTTCCCAGGGAACCCGATCATGCCCGGAGTCCTGATCCTCGAGGCGATGGCCCAGGCAGGAGGCCAGCTGTTCGACATCGGGGATCGGCTCTGCGTCCTCGCCCGGATCGACACCGTCCGCTTCCGGAACTCCGTGGTCCCCGGCGACCGACTCATCCTCGACGCACGGGCGATCGCGACGCTCGCCTCCATGGGGAAGGTCGAGGCGACCGCGACCGTCGACGACCGCATCGTCGCGAGCGCCGACATCACCTACAGCTTCCTCGAAGGACGTACCGCATGATCACGACGCATGACCTGACCAAGACCTACGGCGAGGGCACGAGCGAGGTGCGCGCGAACCGCGGCATCTCCCTCGAGATCGCGGCCGGCGAGTTCGTCGTGCTCGCGGGCCCCTCCGGATCGGGCAAGACCACCCTGCTCAACCTCATCGGAGGACTCGACACGGCGACCTCGGGCTCGGTCACGGTCAACGGCGCTGAGCTGACCCGCCTCTCGCCTCGCGAGCTCTCCGACTTCCGCCGCGATCAGATCGGCTACGTGTTCCAGAAGTCGAACCTCGTCGGCTCCCTCTCCGTCTACGAGAACGCCGTCCTGCAGCTCCGGGTCCAGGGCCGGCTCACGCGAGGAGCGGCGGCCAGGACCCGCGAGCTGCTCGCCGCAGTCGGCCTCGGCGACAAGCTCACGGCGCTTCCACGGCAGCTGTCGGGAGGCCAGCAGCAGCGCGCGGCGATCATCCGCGCCGTCACCAGCGGAACCGCGGTGGTCGTCGCGGACGAGCCGACGGCGAGCCTCGACGGGCGCAACGCTGACGGGGTCCTCGACCTCCTGCGCCTGCTCAACGAACGGGACGGCACGACGATCGTCGTCTCATCCCACGACGACCGAGTCCTGGCAGCGGGGAGACGCATCGTGCACCTCGTCGATGGGCGGCTCGCGGCGTGAAGATCCTCGCCATCCACTCCAGCCCGCGGCCGAGGAACCTCAGCCACACGGCGGTGATGCTCGAAGCCTCCCGCTCCTACCTCGCCGAGCGGCGCCCTGCCTGGCGGTACGAGGAGACCGCGCTGTGGAACCTGGACATCACGACGTGCGACGGCAACGGCCGCTGCTTCCGTCGAGATGGATGCACGTTCGTCGACGACGCGGAGACCCTGATCGACGCGATGCTCGCCGCGGACGGCGTCATCCTCGCGAGCCCGAACTACTGCGCGAACGTCAACTCGACGATGATGCGCTTCATCGAGCGGACGACGCGCCTGAGCCACCGGCAGCTCCTCGCGGGCAAGGGGGCGCTGGCGATGTCCACATCCGCGAGTCCGTTCGATGCCCCGTACGCGGCCGAGTACCTCAGGCGAGTGCTCGGGAGCTACGGTGCCAGCGTCGTCGACGTCTGCAACATCGGCAGCCCCATGATCGTGTTCGACTACGGCGAGACTGCGGCGGGCGAGGCCATGCGGGCATCGCTCGACGCCTTCATCTCGGCCGTCGAATCGCCGAGCGAGCACGTGCCAGAAGAGACCTTCGGCGTCGACATCCGGAGATCGCTTCGCGAGCATCCGGAGGTCGCGAAGCGGCTCTTCCGCAGCGACGAGCGGTACTTCGCCGAGCAGGACCGAACGACGAAGGAGAGGGCGACGGATGACGCGAGCCACTGACCCAGAGCCTGCCGAGCGCCCCGGATCGCCGGGGAGGCGCGAGACGCGAGAGCGGAGCGCGAGCCTCGACCTGCGCTACAAGCTCCACATGGCGGTGTCCATGATCCGCGCGAACCCACGCAACGCCCGGACGTTCACGAGCGTCTCCGTCGCGACCTTCGGACTGCTGCTCTCGTTCGCGGCGATCACCGCGATGGGCACCGTGATGACGCAGTCGGCCAGCGACATCATCAGCGGCGACGTCTCCGCGTTCGCAGACGGGTACGAGTACTCGATGCTCAACCCGGAGTCCGACGTCGTCACCTACATTCCGGACGCGGAGTCCACGGTGCAGCGAGTCGCGGGCGCCGAGGGTGTCGAGCAGGTGCGGCCGCGCCTCACGGCCGGCGCGAGCATGACGGCCGAGGCACAGGATGCCGGGGTTGTCCTCGTCGGCTCGGACGTCGCCGCGGAAGGCTACGAGATCGTCGCAGGGCAGGCGCCCGCGGGCGCCGCGCAGATCTGCATCAACATCGCGCAGCGGGACGAGCTCGGCATCGACATCGGCACGAGCGTGCTCCTCTCGGTCGCCGGCGCGCCCGTCGATGCCGGTCCCGTCACCGCCGACGTCGTCTGCGTGTACGACAACAGCCGATTCGGGCTCTTCCGCTCCAGCTCCGTGATCATGGACATCGCCGGCATGCAGGAGATCCTGGACCGGCCAGACGCCATCACGCAGATGCTCATCACCCTCGACCCGGGTGTGGACCCCGCGACAGCGGCGGCCTCCCTCGGCCCTGACGCTCCTGGGCTGCAGTTCCTCACGTCGAAGGAGACGGCCGGGCTGATCTTCACGGTCCTCGCCGCGCAGCAGGCGATCATGTGGGCGCTCGTGATCGTCGCGGCGCTCATCTGCGCGGTCCTCATCGGCAACGTCGTCGGGTTCTCCCTGCGTCGCGACCGACGCGAACTCGCGACGATGCGGACGATGGGCTTCAGCGCGAGAGACCTCGAGACGGTGTACGCCATGCAGGTCCTGCTCATCGGGCTCGGGATGGTGACCATCGGCACTGTCGCGGCCATCGTCGCCGTCGCGATCGCAGGCGCCGTCGGCATCCCGATCGGAGAGGGACAGCAGCTGTTCGGGGGCGACACGCTCCGACCCTCACTGAAGGCCTCGGACGTCC
The DNA here is from genome assembly GCF_002931215.1 of Pseudoclavibacter sp. Z016. Classification (NCBI taxonomy): domain Bacteria; kingdom Bacillati; phylum Actinomycetota; class Actinomycetes; order Micrococcales; family Microbacteriaceae; genus Pseudoclavibacter; species Pseudoclavibacter sp. Z016. The sequence continues at coordinate 36,193 of NZ_PSTU01000018.1, read as the reverse complement.
TGCTCACCGGAGCACTCATGATCGCCGCGCAGCAGGCGGCGAACGCGCTCGCCGCCCGGAAGCTGCTCTCCCGCTCACCGGTGCAGATGGCGGAAGCCGCATGAGGAACACGGGTGCTCGCTCCCCGTTCCGGAAGGGGTCGTTCGCCCCGGTCGCCGAGGAGGTGACCGCCTTCGATCTGGCGGTGACCGGATCCATCCCGACCGACCTCGACGGCCGGTACCTCCGCAACGGGCCCAATCCGATCGGCGTCGAGCACGCGAGGTTCCACTACTTCCTCGGCGCCGGCATGATCCACGGCGTGCGCCTCAGGGACGGCCGCGCCGAGTGGTACCGCAACCGCTGGGTCCGGCAGAGCCCCGTCACGCGAACGCTCGGCGAACCCCGACGCGCGTACGCGGTGCTCGGCGGCGTCGACACTGCCTCGAACATCAACGTCGTCGGGCACGCTGGCAGGATCCTGTCCCTCGGCGAAGGCGGGACGCTCCCGTTCGAGCTCGACGCGAGCCTCGAGACGGTGGGCCCGCACGACTTCGACGGTACGCTGCGGGCCGGCCTGTCCGCGCATCCCAAGACGGACCCGGAAACCGGTGACCTCCATACGGTCGGCTACTTCTCCGGGTCGCCCTCCGTCGAGTACTGCGTCGTGTCCGCGCGCGGTCAGCTGGTCCGCTCGCAGTCGATCGAGCTGCCCACGGCCACGATGATGCACGACTTCGCGCTCACGAGCGAGCACGTGATCCTCTTCGACCTGCCCGCCAAGTTCAGCGCGCTGGCCGCCGCCGCCGGAGACCCCTTCCCGTTCAGATGGAGCTCGGCGGCGAACGCGCGCCTCGGCGTCCTGTCCCGAGGCGACGAGCGCGCAGACGTGACGTGGTTCGACATCGACCCCGTCTGGATCTACCACACGGTCAACGCCTTCGAGGCGGACAACGTCATCACCCTCGACGCCATCACGCACCCCTCCATGTTCGCCACGCGTCGCGGTTCCATCGAAGGCCACGGCACCCCGTCGCTGGAGCGATTCACGCTCGACCTCACCCGCGGAACCGTGGTCCGGCGTCGACTCGACGACACCCCGCAGGAGTTCCCGCGCATCGACGACCGCCGCTCCGGCCGCCGGAACCGCTTCGCCTACACGTCAAGCGCCGGCGAGCTCGTCGCGACCTGGCGGACCGGGCCGAGAGAGCTCGACGACGTCCCAGACTCGCAGTTCGACAACGTGCTGTTCAAACACGACCTGGACCGCGGCTCCGCGCAGGCGCGGCGGCTCGGCACGGATGCGGCAGTCGGCGAGGCGATCTTCGTCGCGCGAGCCGGGAGTACCGAGGAGGACGACGGCTACCTGCTCTGCTACGTCCACAACCCGCAGCGGAACGCCAGCGACCTCCTGATCCTGAGCGCTCAGGACTTCGGCGGCGACGAGCTCGCGCGCATCCACCTCCCCGCGCGGATCCCGCTGGGGCTGCACGGCAGCTGGATCCCCGCCCACGACGACGGCCCGCAGGCGGGGCCGGACCGCCGAGAGCATCACACGGCCATGGCGCGAAGCACGAAGGAGAACTGGTGTCGGTAGAGGTCGAGAGACTCAGCAAGACGTACGGCGAGCTCGTCGCAGTGGACGAGCTGTCGCTCTCCGTCCCCGGAGGCTCGGTCTTCGCCTTCCTCGGGGAGAACGGCGCGGGCAAGTCCACGACCATCGGGTGCATCACGACGACGCTCACGCCCACCTCGGGCACGATCACCGTCAACGGCTTCGACGTGCAGACGGAAGCGCAGCGGGTGAAGCGCACCATCGGAGCCGTCTTCCAGTCGTCCCTGCTCGACCCCCTCCTGACCGTGCGGGAGAACCTCGAGATCCGGGCGGGCTTCTACGGTCTCAGCAAGCAGGAGACCAGAACCCGCACGGCCGAGCTCGCAGGCCTCGTCGGCATCGAGCCCATCCTGGACCGACGGTACGGCCCGCTCTCCGGCGGGCAGCGGCGCCGGGCGGACATCGCGCGGGCACTCATGCACCGACCGACCGTGCTGTTCCTCGACGAACCCACCGCCGGACTCGACCCGCAGTCGCGAGAGCTCATCTGGTCGACGATCCACGACATCCGCCGAGACCAGGGCACCACCATCTTCCTCACCACCCACTACATGGAGGAGACGGAGAACGCCGACGAGGTGTGCGTCATCGACAAGGGGCGGATCGTCGCCGCAGGCACACCGGCTCAGCTTCGCGCCCAGTTCAGCTCGAGCGTGCTGACGCTCCGCCTCGACGACCCCGCGGAAGCCCTCCGCCTCTGCGCGGCCTCCGGCATCGACGTGCGCCGAGAGGGCGACGACCTCCGGGTCACCGTCTCGTCGTCGACGGAGGCGCTCGACCTCCTGCGTCGCCTCCGAGTCCGAGACTTCGAGTTCCGACACGGCACCATGGACGACGTCTTCCTCGCCCTCCTCAAGGGGGTCGCCGCATGAGCAGCATCTGGCTCCTCACGGGACGCAACCTCCGTCTGTTCTTCCGAGACCGGATCGGCGTCTTCTTCTCGCTGCTGTCCGCGATCATCCTGATCGCGCTCTACGCGCTCTTCCTCGGCGGACTGCAGGTCGGCATCCTCCGCACCACGTTCCCGCAGGCCGCCGACGCCGACGTGCGCTGGTTCGTCGACTCGTGGGTCTTCGCGGGCATCACGATGATCACCACCCTCACGACCGCCATCGCCGGACTCGGCGTCTTCGTCGACGACAACGTCACCGGTCGCTTCCGGGACTTCATGGTGTCGCCCCTCCGACGCTCCCAGGTGGTGCTGGGCTACCTCATCGCAGGATTCATCATCTCCGTGATCATGACCACGGTCATCATCGTGATCGGCCAGCTCTACCTGCTCACGCAGGGGCACCCGCCCCTGACACCGGGCAACCTCGGGACGACCTTCGCCTTCGTCCTCCTCTCGAGCGCGACCTTCTCAGGTCTCGGCGCCTTCATCGTCACCTTCCTGAAGACGGCCGGCGCCTTCACCGCGGTGTCCACCGTCATCGGGTCGCTCATCGGGTTCTTCTCCGGCGCGTACGTGCCAGCCGGCACGCTCCCGGCCGGAGTCGTCACGATGATCAACACGCTGCCGTTCGCCCAGGCCGCCATGCTCATCCGGCGTCCGTACACCGAGCAGGCAGCCAGCGCCCTGGCCGGCGGCGACCAAGCCGCGCTCGACGGGCTCCGGGACTTCTACGGGATGACCACGAGCGTCGGCACGCTCGAGCTGACCGCGAGCATCGCGAGCCTCGCCCTCGCCGCCGTCTTCGCGCTCTTCCTTGGCCTCGGCGTGTGGCGCCTCTCCGCGAAGATCCGATGACCACCAGGATCAGACCCTTCGACGCCGCGTCGGACGCAGAGCGGGTCGCCCGCTTCATCAACGACCACGGGAGCGGGCCCGTCGTGACGGGACTGCCGCTGGACGGCGCATCCCTGCTCGCGAGCATCCAGGAGACCGGGGTGCGCCTCCTCCTCGTCGCGGAGAGCCGAGACACGATCGTCGGCACCCTCGGCTACGCGCGCATGTCCGGACGCCGGGTGGCGCCAGAAGACCACCTCTTCGCCGTCATGTTCGTCGTCGAGCGCACCCTGCGAGGCGGCTTCCTCGTCGGCGAGCTGTTCACCGAGTCCTTCCGACGCTTCCCCTCGCTCGGCCTGCGCACACTGCGGCTCGAGGTCGACCCCGCCAACCAGCGAGCGTTCCCGCTCTACGTGCGCGTCGGCTTCCGCAACGTCTCCTCCCCGAGGCCGGACGAAGACGGCTACCTGGAACTCGTGAACCACCTCCCTGGGATCTCGTCGGCCCTGGTCCCCGGAGAGGCCGGCCTCGTGGGCCCGAGCGCGCCGGGCTCCGAGACACGATCGCTGCGGGAGGCTCGGGCGGAGTCGCTCACCGGCGGTGTCCGCATCGACGGAGCCGGGCGGACCGTCATCGACTACAGACTGCGCATCGGCACGAGCCGGATCGAGGCGGTCGTGGACGGCCAGACGGGCGAACTCGTCTCCGGGAGGGTCGACGGCGACCCAGCCGAGATTCCGGATGCGGAACTCGCCCCTCCCTCCCGAGCCGTGCATCCGCCGCTTCGCCACGAGCTCGGCGGGTTCAGCGCCGAGCTGGACGTCGAGACGGGCGCCCTGACCGTTCGACACAGGGACCGGCTCGGCCCGCTGCTCGTCGATGCGTTCCCCGTCTGCGGCGACACCCCGGCAGGCGTGCGGCGACCGGCGGTCACGCGGGTGAGCGTCAGCCAGCACGGCGGCACCTGGACCACCACCTCGGAGCACCTCACCCGCGTCGTCAGCTTCCGGCGCGGGAGCATCGAGCTCACCGTCACGCAGAACTGCGGCCACCTCCTCACCGCCTCCCCCTGGAGCGGGTTCCGCGACGCCGAGCTGACCATCGCGGCGCGCGGACGCGACAAGCGCTCGGCCCACGTCGTGCGCGGGATCTGGCCTCCCGAGGCCACCGACTTCGAACCCGCCGTCGGCGCTGCCCACACGTACGAAGCGCTCGGGATGCGAGCGAGCTGGCACGAGAAGCACAGCGAAATCGGCATCGACGTGACCGGGCTCACCTCGGGCGCCTGGCGAGTCGAAGGACCGCACCTGGCCCGAATCAGCGGGCACGGCACGATCGCCTACCGCATCGAGCTCCGCGACGGGCAGCAGACGCGCATGCCCATGGCGGCGCAGACGCCGACGCCGACGCCTCTGTCTCGGCCTCGGCGGCTATGGACGCGAGCCGCACACGAGGCCGGCGTCCTCACTCCCGCGAGCGGCCTCGACGTGTCAGCCGCGACGGGCCTCCACGCATGGCGGCACCGCGGCATCCACGTGCTGGACTCCTCCCAGCCACGCAGTCGCTCCATCGGGCCCCTCTACCGCCTGCCAGCAGCAGCCTGGGTCGCGAGCCTCCGCGACCGGACGACGCCAGACCACGGCGTCGAGTGGGCGCCGCACGACGCCAGCTTCACCCTCGACGGTGCCAGCGCAGGCGAACGACGCTGGGGCGTTCAGCCGAACGCCGACTTCTCAGCGATCGACATCTCCCTGAGCGATCCGACAGGAGCACCCGGCACCGACGAGCTCGCAGTCTTCGTCTTCGTGCCGGCGACCGCCCAGCACATCGACCTCGGCGACGGGCCGGACGCGAAGCGCCTGAGCATCGCGGGGCCGCCATGGCGCACCTGGACGCGGGCGTTCCGGTTCCCGACCCCAGCCGGCGACGTGCTGGTCGAGCCCAGGGACGGGGACCACACGGAGGTGCTCCTCCGGGCCGGACCGGCCGGTGTGCTCGCGACATGCCTCGCGCGCCCAGCCGGCGAGGAACGTCACGCCCGCTGGCGCCTCACCCTCCTCTGACGAGGAACGCTCCCGCAGGCTACGGAACCCGGTGCGTCCACTCCCGCGAAGCGAACTTCGACTGCGCCAGCTCGCGCGCACGCGCCAGCTCGTCCTCGGTGAGCTCACCCGGCGTGCCGCCGTAATGCTCCACGAACGTCTGCTTGAAATGGTCGATGATCGCCGAACGCTCGAGTCCCGTCTGCGAGCGGAGCGGACTCACCCGCTTGTTCGCGGACTGCGTGCCCTTGTCGCTCAGCTTCTCCCGGCCGATGCGCAGCACCTCCGTCATGCGGTCGCCGTCGATGTCGTAGCTGAGCGTCGCGTGGTGCAGCACCGCACCCGAGCCGAGCCGCTTCTGCGCCGCCCCGCCGATCTTCCCCGACGGGCTCGCGATGTCGTTGAGCGGCTCGTACCTCGCGTTGATGCCCAGGCCGTGCAGCGCATCCAGCACCCACGAGTCAAGGAACGCGTACGACTCCGCGAACGACATGCCATGCACCAGATCGCTCGGCACGTACAGCGAGTACGTCACCACCGAACCGGCCTCCATGAACATGGCCCCGCCGCCCGTGATGCGCCGCACCAGCTGCACCCCGTACTTGTCGAGGTTCTTCTGGTCGACCTCGTTCTTCACCGACTGGAACGAGCCGAGCACGACCGCCGTCTCATCCCACTCCCACAGCCGCAGCGTCGCCGGCCGACGACCGGCGCCGACCTCCTCCGTCAGCACCTGGTCGAGCGCGACGTGCTCGCGGGGCGACAGGGGGCCCGGATGCAGGATCTGCCAGTCGTACGCGCGCCAGTCCCTGGCGCCGAGGACGGCACGGCGCACGACCACGCCGACCGCCTCCGGCGTGACGCCGAGCAGTGTCGCGTCCTCCCGCAGGCCGTCCCGAACCGCCGCCGAGATGTCCTCCGCCGACGAATCGGCGGCGAGCCCCCGCAGTGCGCTGTTGATGTCGTCGAGCGCCTCATCGGGCTCGAGGAAGAAATCGCCGGCGAGGTGCGGATCGACGATGCGACCGCCCTCCACCTCGAGGTCGACTGTGACGAGCTTCCCGCCAGGAACCTTGTACTCACCGTGCATGAGAGCACTCTACGGCGCTCCGCTCGCACCTGCCCTCCGCCCGCCGCCGCCACCGTCGTCGCCACCGCCACCGCCACCTCCCGCCTCCCGCCTCCGCCACACCGAATAGGTCGGTTTCACCCCATCGCAGCCCCCAAAACGGGGGAAAAACGCCCCATCCGCGCACACACCAACCACCGCCTGCCCCCTCCCGCCTCCGCCACACCGAATAGGTCAGTCTCACCCCATCGAAGCCCCGAAAACGGGGCGAAAACGCCCCATCCGCGCACACCCGGCCGCCGCATGCCTCCTCCCGCCACCGCCATCGCGCCATCTCCGCACCACCACCAAATGGGTCGGTTTAGCCCCTCCGCGGCCCGGAAGACGGGGCGAAAACGCCCCATTTGGCGGTGGGGCGGGCGGGCGGATGCGCAGGCGCGCGCGAGCAAGCGCGCGCGAGCAGGCGGGCGGGCGGATGCGCCGGCGCGCGGGCAGGCCGCGCGGGGTCAGGCGGGGAGCGGGATGCGGGTGTCCAGCCACGCGACGATGTCGGCGATGACCTCGTCGCGGTTCAGCTCGTTGAGGAGCTCGTGGCGCGCCTCCGGGTAGATCCTCAGCGTCACATCGCTCAGCTTCGACCGCTTCCGGTACAGCCGCGCGAGCGCGCGTGGCCCCCGCTCGCCGTATCCGATCGAATCCTCCGACCCGGCCATGATCAGCACCGGGACGTCGTCGAGCTTACCGGAGGCGGCCCGAGGCGGAATGTGCGCCAGCTGCAGCGCACCCCGCGCCGACCACACGGGCATCTTCGCGATGTCGAAGCACAGCTCGTCGTACGCGAACGCGCGGCGAGCATCCGGGTTGCGGCTCAACCAGAGCAGGCCGGTCTCGTCCGGCTCGAAGCGCTTGTTCAGATTCCCGGCGTTGATGAAGCCCGGCACCGCGAGCGTCGTCCCGGTCAGGATGCACGCGGAGAAGAACGCCGAGTCGTGGGCGAGCAGCTGCTGCGCGAGCAGCGAACCCCACGAATGCCCCTGCAGGATGAGCGGCAGCTTCGGGTACCGGTCCCGCACCCACGCGGAGATGTCCTCGAGCGCCTCGAGCGCGGCCCGATTCTCGGTCGTGGGAAGCACCGACAGCCCGTGCGCGCCGAGGCCCGTCTGCCCGTGGCCGAGGTGATCGTGCGCGACGACCGCGTAGCCGGCCGCGACCAGATCGCGCGCGTACGCGTCGTAGCGCATCGCGTGCTCGCCCGAGCCGTGCGACAGGTGGATGACGCCTCGCGGCGACTCGCAGGCCCACTCGTAGACGTGCACGTCGATGCCATGACCGACCGGCACGACGAACGAGGCCGGCGCGCCGGACGGGTCGGGCTTCGGGGAGGCTGGGCCGCGCGCATCCGCCCGCCCCTGCGAGCCGCCGTGCGACCCGCCGGCGGAACCGCCCTGCGAACCCGTGCCCGACCCCGTCATTGCTACGCCTCTCGAGTGATGTCGACCTTCACGAACAGCTGCGAGGAGAACGGGCCCGCGTACACGCCGCGCAGCGGAGGCACGTCGTTGTAGTCGCGGCCACGGCCCACGAGCACGTGGCGCTCGCCGATCGGGATGTCGTTGGTGGGGTCCCAGCCGCGCCACTCGCCGTCCCAGTACTCGATCCATGCGTGGGACTCGCCGCTGACCGTCTCGCCGATCTCGGCGTTCGGCCGCGGGTGCAGGTAGCCGGAGACATAGATCGCCGGGATTCCCGCCGCACGGAGCGCACCGAGTGCGATGTGCGAGATGTCCTGGCACACGCCGCGCTTGTGCTCCCACGCCTCGGCCGCCGTCGTGCGGACACCCGTCACGCCGCCCTCGTAGGCGACCGCCTCGTACACGAGGTGGAGGATCTCCATCGCGGTGGACGCGGGTCCGGCGTTGGCGCCCTTCACCTCAGCGGCGAGCGCCTTCACGTCGTCGGGCGGCATCGTGAGTCGCGTCTGCGCGGTCTGCTCCACGAGCTCGACGCTGCGCAGCCGCTCGCGGGCGAGCTCATCCCAGCTGAGCGACAGCTGACCCGCCTCGGGCCGCTGGCGCACCTCGACGAGGCTCGACGCGGTCAGCGACAGCTCCGAGTGCGGGTTGAGCACCTCGAACGCCGTCACCTTCGTGCCCCAGTAGTCGGAGTAGTTGTGCGTCGACGAATGCGGCGTGACATCGAGGTGCCCGAACAGCACGAACTGGCCGTTGTTGGCCATCGGCAGCATGCGGGCCTCGTTGTATGAGGTCGTGACGTCGCCCTCGTACCGGAAACCGGTGGAGTGGCGGATGCGGATGCGGCTCATGAGTTGTCTCCCACCCAGCTCGGTGCCGTGATCGACGGGAAGTAGCGCTGACGGATCGCCTCGGAAGCCCGGGAGACCGCGTCCTGCACACCATCCATGTAGCGGGGCAGGTCGGCCAGCGTGTCGTGGATGGGGCGGTACTCGAGGTCAGAGGAGATCTGCCCGAGGAGCCGCTGGGCCTGGTCGGTGACGCCGACGCGGCCACCGCGCTCGTGGCGCGGCTGGATGTCGTAGAGGCTCGAGAGGGCCGTCGACACCGAGTACTGGATCGACCGCGGGAACAGGCGGTCGAGCAGCAGGAACTCCGCGGCGTTGGCCGCCGACGGCATGCCGTGGTACGTGCGCAGGTACGACTCGTACGCACCGCACGAGCGGAGGATCGTCGTCCACGACGCCCCGGAGGCCTCGGTGAGCGAACGCGTCGCGAGCAGCCGCGCCGTCATGTCGGCACGCTCCAGGGAACGCCCCAGCATCATGAACTGGTATGCGTCGTCACGGCTCGCCGCCGAGTTCACGACACCGACCGCGAGCGCCGAACGCTCGCGAACCCACGCGAACAGGTCGTGCACCTTCTCCTGCCGCACGCTGAACGGCATGCGCGAGTAGGTGGCGTTGAGGCACTCCCACAGCTCCGTCGACACGATCTCGCGAGCACGGCGAGCGTTCTCGCGGGCCGCGTTCACCGAGTAGGCGATGGATGCGGGCTGCGAGCGGTCGACCGCGAGGAGGTTCAGGACGTCCGAGCGGGTGAGCTCCGTGTCGGGGTGCACATCCGCCGCCCCCATGACGCTGAGGAGCGAGCGGCAGGCCGTCGCCTCATCGACCCACGGGTCTTCGAGGAGCAGCTGCAGGTGCACGTCCAGGATGCGGGCGGTGCCGTCGGCACGCTCCACATAGCGGCCGATCCAGAAGAGCGACTCGGCGATACGGCTCAGCATGCGTCCGTTCCCTTCGGGTTCTTGCCGGCGGATGCGGCTGCCGGCGACGCTTCAGCGCGCGCCTGCTGCTGTTGCTGCACCTGCTCTGACTGTGAATGCGAGTGCGACTGGGCTTGCGGCTGACGGCCCTGCGTCTGCTGCTGCACCTGCTGCTGGTCGCCGCGCTTCGGGGCGTCCTGCGGCATGTGGTCCTGGCGGTGCGGGATGACGCGCAGCACGCCCGTCACGGGGTGCGGCGTCTCCGACACGTCGGCCTGGTCGTCGAGGAGCTCCTCGACGCCGTGCGGCTGCGGCTTGGAGAAGCTCCGCTCGGCGCCGACCACCCACGTGTCCTTCGACCCGCCGCCCTGGCTGGAGTTCACGACCAGCTGTCCCTCCGGGAGGGCGACGCGAGTGAGGCCACCCGGCAGCACCCACACGTCGTGGCCGTCGTTGATGGCGAACGGGCGCAGGTCCGCGTGGCGCGGCCGCATCCCGTCGTCGACGAGCGTCGGGATGGTCGAGAGCTGCACGACGGGCTGCGCGATCCAGCCGCGCGGGTCGGCGAGCAGCCGCACCCGCATCTCGTCGAGCTCCGTCTTCGAGGCGCTCGGCCCGATCATGAGGCCCTTGCCGCCCGAGCCGTCGACCGGCTTCACGACGAGTTCGTCGAGGCGGTCGAGCACCTCCTCGAGCGCGTCCGGCTCCTCGAGGCGCCACGTGTCGACGTTCGGCAGGATCGCCTCCTCCGACAGGTAGTAGCGGATGAGGTCGGGCATGTACGTGTACACGAGCTTGTCGTCGGCGACGCCGTTGCCGACCGCGTTCGCGATCGTGACGTTGCCGAGGCGCGCCGCCATCATGAGGCCGGGCGAGCCGAGCATCGAGTCGCGGCGGAACTGCAGCGGGTCGAGGTAGTCGTCGTCGACGCGGCGGTAGATGACGTCGACGCGCTGCGGGCCGGCCGTGGTGCGCATCCACACCCGACCGCCCGAGCAGAACAGGTCGCGGCCCTCGACGAGCTCGACGCCCATGAGGCGCGCGAGCAGCGTGTGCTCGAAGTACGCGGAGTTGTAGACGCCGGGGGTGAGGACGACGACCGTCGGGTCCTCGATGCCGTCTGGGGCGGAGGCCCGAAGCGCCCCGAGGAGGCGGTTCGGGTAGTCGCCGACCGGGCGGACGCGCATGCGCGAGAACAGCTCAGGGAGCGTCTGCGCCATGGCGCGGCGGTTCGAGATGACGTAGGAGACGCCGGACGGGACGCGCACGTTGTCTTCGAGTACGCGCATCTCGCCGTGCTCGTCGCGGATCAGGTCGATGCCCGACACGTGGATGCGCACGCCGTTGGCCGTGCGGATGCCCTTCGCGACCCGGTGGTAGTGCACCGAGGAGGCGATGAGGCTCGCGGGGATGACGCCGTCCGCGATGGCCCGCTGGTCGCCGTACACGTCGTCGAGGAACGCCTCGAGGGCACGGACGCGCTGCTTGATGCCGGCTTCCGTCTTCTGCCACTCGGCGCGCTCGATGACGCGCGGGACCACGTCGAGCGGGAACGGGCGCTCCTCGCCGGCGAAGTCGAACGTGACGCCCTGGGCGAGGTACGAGTCGGCGAGCGAGTCGGAGCGGTGCCGGATCTGCTCCTGCGTCATCCCCGAGAGGACGTCGTAGAGATCTCGGTATGTGCGCCGCGGATCGAGCTCGCCCTCTGGCGCCTCCCCCATGAACATCTCGTCGAATGGCGGCGACAGCGCCGCTTGGGATTGCCTGGTCAGAGCCTGGCTGTAGCCGTCGAAGAGGTCACCCATGCCCCGAGACTAGTGGACGCAATGTGACGCGCTTGTTTCGCGGAGCGCTCGCCTGGACGGCACGCCCGGGGTCCCGCAGAATTTCCCGTCAATCGAGGAGTTTCCTGGGGTGGCGCGCGTCCAGCTTGCGTGATCGTTCCGGCCGAGACCGCCTCCCGAAGCGGCGAAGCGGCCAATCATCACGGATGTTGGCCAGGGCAAGGCGGGCCGGGCGTCCGGGCGCGGACGGGTGGCGTCCGCCTGCCGCACGCATCCTCCCGTTCGACGCGGCGTTTCAGGGTGGGTTCCACGCCTGCAGATGGCTTGCATCCCATCCCGAAGCGTGGAACTCATCTCGAAACCTGACCGCGTGGGCTGCAGAGCCGCAGACGTGCGCGGCCGGGCGGCGCGCTGCCCGCTACTCGGCGAAGACCTTGCCAGGGTTCAGGAGCCCCTTCGGGTCGAAGAGGCCCTTGATGCCGCGCTGCAGCTCATACTGACGCTCGCCGAGCTCCGCACCGAGCCACTGCCGCTTGAGCACACCGACCCCGTGCTCGCCCGTGAGGGTTCCGCCGATCGAGATGGCGTACGTGAACAGCTCGTCGGCCGCATCCCACACCGCCTGCGGGACGACAGGCTCCGCCCGGTCGTAGATGAACGTCGGATGCAGGTTCCCGTCGCCCGCATGCGCGACCGTGACGATCGTCGTCCCGGTGCGGGCGGCGACCTCGTCGATCTTCGCGAACATGTCTGGCAGCCGGTCTCTCGGCACGGAGACGTCCTCCACGAGCACCTGCCCGAGCGCCTCCTTCGCGGCGTACGCCTGCCGCCGAACATCCACGAGCGTGAGCGCCGACTGCGGGTCCGTCGTCATCTCCGCCGCTCCGCCGCTGGCGCGCAGCACCTCGACGATGCCCTCCGCCTCCGCCACCGCGTTCGCCCCATCCGTCTGGATGAGCAGGTACGAGTCGCCGTGAGACGCGAGGTCGACACCCGTGTACGCCGAGACAGCGCGAAGCACGCCCCCGTCCATGAGCTCCATGATGGCCGGCTGGATACCAGACGCGGTGACCGCCGCGGAGGCGCGGGCCGCGCTCCCCACGTCGGGGAAGTACGCGCCGATCGTCGGGACGACCCCATCGACCAGCGGACGCAGCTTGAGCGTGCACTCGACGATCACGCCGAGCGTGCCCTCCGAACCGACCATGAGCGCGCACAGGTCGAGGCCCGTGACCCCCTTGACCGTGCGGTGGCCGACGTCGATGACCGAGCCGTCGATGAGCACGACCTTGAGACCGAGTACCGCCTCGCGAGTCACCCCGTACTTCGCGCACAGCAGCCCGCCAGCGTTCGTCGCGATGTTGCCGCCGACCGACGAGATGTGCTTCGACGCCGGGTCCGGCGCCCACCAGAAGCCGTGCCCCTCGAGCTCCTCGTTGAGAGCGCCGTTGAGGATGCCCGGCTGCACGACGGCCAGCTGGTTCGCCGCCGAGATCTCAAGGACCCGGTTCATGCGCAGCGTCGACAGCACGATCTCGCCAGCGCCGCCCGCGCCCCCGCCAGCGAGGCCGGTTCCGGCCCCGCGCGTGACGATGGGCACCCCGAACTCGCTCGCGATGCGGCACACGGCCTGCACATCCGCGACGGACTCCGCCTCGACCAGCGCCACCGGTACGCCAGCGGCGACGACACCAGAACGATCGACGCGCAGCGGCTCGAGCGCCGCCGGGTCCGTCACCACCCGTCCCGGCAGCTCACGGTGCAGAGATTCGAGTGCGTGCAGGGTGTTTGGCGCTCCGGCGACATCGGCAGACATGCGCCCGATCGTAGGCGAAGCGGATGCACCCTCGCGAGCCGCGCATCCCGCCGCCACGCGCAGCAGCTACCCCGCGCAGCGTCGCCTCCGCTGACCGGCGCTGCGCAGCTTCACGGCGCACTGCCAAGTCCGGAAGCGGCAGCGTCGACCCCGCTGACCAACATCGGTGCAAAAGCAGCGCCCCAACCCCTCCAACTGGCTTCAAGCGCCAAAATCGCACTCATGTTGGACAGCGGTGGCGCAGACGGTCGAGCAGGACCAACAGCAGACCCACGCGGCTAGCGGCACGGCGAAGGCCGACTGTCGGCGCATCTCAGGCTCCCTCGCCGGCGCCACTGACCAACATCAGTGCAAAAACAGCGCCCCACCCCCTCCAACTGGCCTCAAACACCGAAATTGCACTCATGTTGGACAGCGGCGGCGCCGACGGTCGAGCAGGACCAACAGCGAAGCCCCGCGGACCGGAGCACCCACGCCCCGGAGTCCGCTGCGTCGCTGGGCAGCTGGGCAGCTGGGCAGCTGACCCCTGCATCGCTGCCCGCTGCGTCAGCGCGCCTACCCGCGGGACTTCGTGGGGCCCTGCGTGATGGGCGCGTCCGGATCGAACGTCTGCTCGTACGGGAAGAGCTGCTGCATGCGCAGGTCCGGATGCCCGCCGCGGTGCGCCGTGATGGAGATCGCCTGCTCGCGGAGGAACGGGAGCGCCTCGATGCGACCGGCCGGCGTGACCTCATCCGACCAGATGGAGATGTCCGGATCGCCTTCGAGGGCGTCGCAGAACTCACGCCGCTTGCCGCCGACGAGGCGCACGCGCAGCGTCTCGATGCCGCCGGCCCTCGCCCGCTCGGCGAACTCCGCATCCGTCTCTCGCCGCACCGTCAGATTCTGGGCCTGCAGTTCGGCGAGCACCGCATCTGGCACCTCGATGCCGGAGGTGATGAGCGGCTTCGAACGCACGATGCGAGCCGCGACGACGGTGCGGATGAGGTCGGCGAGCGTCGCGTCCTCGGCGGCACGGATCGTGGCCTGCACCGGGATGTACCGCATGAGGTTGCGCTCGAACCCCAGATTCGAGACGTCGGAGACCTCCCCGAACTCCTCGTTGAAGGCGATCTGGTCGCTCAGCGAGGCACGGCGCAGGCGGTCGAAGGTCTCGTAGTCCATGAAGGGAGCCGCCGACTCGATGAGGGCCGTCGCCTGCTCGTCGATGCCCCTCAGGTGCAGCGTCTGCGACTGCTCGCCGTGGTTCGGACGCCACGTGCCGAGGGAGAGCAGCGAGTTGGGGCCGCCGAACTTCGTCGCCGTGCCGACCATGGAGCGCAGCCAACCGCCGAACGGCTGACGCTGGGGAGTGTTGCCGAGGATGTCGCGGTTCACGTAGAGGTTGCCGGCCTCCACTCGCCGCAGCCACTCGGCGATCTCCGTCCGGTCGAGCGAGTGGATGCCCGCCGTCAGCCCGTACTGGGTCGAGTTCTGCAGGCGGATCGCCTCGTCGAGCGTGAGCGTGTGCATGACGCTCAGGACAGGACCGAAGAACTCGGTGACGTGCTGGTAGCTCCCTGGCTTCACGCCGGCGCGGATGCCGGGCGACCACAGGCGCCCGGTGTCGTCGAGCTGCCTCGGCTCGACGAGCCACGACTCTCCCTCGCCGAGGGAGCTGAGCGCGAAGCGCAGCTGCGAGTCCGGCGGGGACACGAGGGGGCCGACGACGGCGCCGGGGTCGCTCGGGTAGCCGATGCGCAGGGAGGCGACGGCGTCGGCGAGCTGCTCGTGGAAGCGCTTCGAGCGGGCCACGGAGCCGACGAGGATGACGGTGCCCGCATGCCCCGGGCGCTGTCCCGCGCTGAGGAACGCGCTGCGTGCGACGTCGAGCGCGGCCCGGTCGAGGTCGGCGCTCGGCGTGATGATCATGGAGTTCTTGCCGCTCGTCGCGGCGATGAGCGGCAGGTCGGGACGCCAGCGCAGGAACGAGCGGGCCGTCTCCCAGTTGCCGCTGAGCAGCACACGCTGCACGCGGTCGTCGGTGATGAGCATCTGCCCGAGCTGCTCGTCGGAGAGGAGGCTCTCGTCGCAGATCGCGAGCTGCACGAGGTCGCGCGGGATGTCCGCGTCCCACAGCACCTCCGCGAAGACCGCCGCCGTGCGGCGCGTTCGAGGCGACGGCTTCAGCACGACCGCGCTGCCGGCGGCGAGCGCCTGCGCCGTGTGGCCTGCGCTGCCTGCGACTGCCGGGACCCAGGAGGGCGTGACGACGGTCACCGCGACGGGTTCGAAGTCGGCCCCCTGCATGCGGTCGAGCTGGCGTGCGAGGTGCGCGTAGTAGTTCGCGAGGTCGACGCAGCGGCTCACGTCGGCGTCGACGTCGGGCAGCGGGGTCCCCGTCTCGGAGACGGCCACCTCGATGAGTCGCGCCCGGTTCGCTTCGAGGGCCTTCGCCACCTTCTCGAGCACCGCTGCCCGCTCCCAGCCCGGCTTCTGTGCCCACGGCTCGGCCGCACGCTCTGCCCGCGAGAGCAGCGCATCCACGTCGCCCGGCTCGTGCAGCAGGTGCCGTTCGACCTCGTCGATGCCGAGTTCGCTGCGCGGCACGCGGCGCTGGATGGAGAGGAGCCACTCGCGGTTGCTGGCGAGCGAAGGGTCGGTGCCCGGCGCGTTCCTGAACGTGTTGCGCAGCAGCCTGCCGCGCTTCAGGCCGAGCACCACCTCGGTGAGGCGGGGGCTCGGCCCGGTGTCGGCAGGGTTCTCGGTGACTTCTTCCTCGTCGTCGATGACGGGCTTCGAGGCTGGCTTCAGCTTCTTCACTCGCGCGGGCCGTTCGGCCGCTGGCTCCTCGTCCTCGAAGAGGCCCTCGGGGAAGAGCTCGAGCTGGATGCTGGCCGTGACGGTCGCGGCGTCGTCCGCGAGCACGCGGTCCTGCTCGCGGTTGGGCCCGGAATCGATCTGCCGCATGCGCGCCGTCGCGCTGAGCAGGCGTTCGTCGTCGGGATGCACGGCGTCGGCCGGGAGGCCGGCAGGGGCAGCGGGTGCGCCCTCGGCTGGGTCTGCCCCGAGCTGCCTGGCCCGCACGTCCACCCGGTGCTGCAGATAGCTGGCCGCGTGGCGCTGCGTGCTGCCCGTGATGACGGGCGTTCGCTCGACGACCTCCACCCCTGCCGAGCGGATGCGACCGAGCGTCGCCTCGTCGCTCGATCGCGGCACGACGACGCGCACCGGCCTCGGCAGGCCTCGCGCCTTCGCGATGGCCGCGGCGAGCGCGACGTCGCGGAGTGCATCCGCCTCGACCTCGACCCTGAACGCCGCGGCGTGGTCGATGGCGAGAGCCTCGTCGAGGAGGCGCGCGAAGTTGGCGTCGACGTCGGCCTCGGACGCGTAGGTCGCGAGGCGCCAGCCGTTGATCACGGCGTCGGCGCGTTCGAGCTCGTGGTTCGCGTCTCTGGTGATGGCGACCGTGATGTCGGAGCCGAGGTCCTCGCGTCGCATGTGCGCCCACCCGCCGATGCGGCGCAGCAGGCCGGTCGTCTCGGGGAACTGCGCCGGCAGGGAGATGCCGACGTGCAGGCCGCGCAGCTCCTCCTGCTCGAAGGCGCGCATGAACGCCTGCACGGTCAGCTCGAGGTCGGCCGAGGACTGCGTGCGCAGCATGATCAGCGGCGGGGTCGGGGCAGTGAGCGCCGCGCGTCCGAGCGCGGCGAGCTTGAAGACGACCCGTTCGAGGGTGCCGTCGAAGTCCCAGAGGGCCGGCTGCGCCTCGATGTCCGCGACGCGCAGCTCGAGCTCGCGAACCTGACCAGCGGCGAGCAGCTGCGTGTAGGTCTCGAGGCTCGCGTTCGAGCCGCGCTCGCCGAGCACAGCGTCACCGAGGAGGCGGATGCGCGGCACCGCTCCCCTGGAGGCTGCGCGCTCGGTGGCGGCGGAGATCTCGGCGGGCACGTTGCGGACGGTGTCGTCGCCGAAGAACGCCGACGTGGCGCGGCGCATGAGCGGGACTGCGAGCCACGGCACGCCGGGACCCGCGAAGGCGCCGAGCTGGAACGCGCGCTTCGTGCCAGGCGAGAGGCTCGCGGGGAGCTTCGGCGCGAGGTCGCCGAGGCCGTTGCCGGCTGCGATGGCGTCGTCGGGTCGGATGACGTCGTCGATGAGGGAGCGCAGGAAGTCTGCTCCGTCTGGTCCGCTGAGCACGCGATCCAGCTCGGAGGTCGTGTCGGCGCGGCGTCTCGCCCTGGCGCTCGAGGCGGCCTCGACTGCGGCCGCGCGCTGCGCGTCGGAGGCGGCGAGCTGCTCGCGCCAGCCGCGCAGCGTCGCGAGGGCCGCGGGCAGGGCCTCCGAGACGGGCACGTCGCGGAGCTGCGTCACGACGGGCATCGCCGCGGTGGGCGGGGCGGCGTCGACCGGAGCCTTGCGCGCTGGGGCGGCTGGTTCTGCCGAGGTGGGCGGGGTCCCCGGCGCTGCGGGGCCCGCTGTTCGCGATGCGGCTCGGGACGCGTCGCTCGCGTCGCGGTCGCCCGTCGCCGTGCGCCCCTCGGCTCGCAGGGCTGCGACGATCGAGTCGTCGACGGCGACGGTGCGCTCTGCGACGGGACCAGCGGCGTCGGGACCAGCGGTGCCGGCGACACCCACGCCATCGGCACCGTCGCTCGCGGCGTCCCGGTCGCTCGAGGCCGTCCGGCCCTCTGCGCGCAGTGCACGCACGATCGAGTCATCCACCGTCACGGTCTCGTCCGGCGAGAGCTGCCCGGCGGGCGAACCGGCCCCCGGGAGCGCCGACTCGCTCGAGGCGGACACGGACGACTCGGGGTCTGCATCCGCTCCGCCGTCGCGCTTCGCGAGCACCTGCTTCACGAAATCGGCGCGCTGCACCCGCCTGGCGTCGACCTCCTCGAGTCCGCGAGCGCGGCGGTCGCCATCGCCGCGGTCGTTCGCACCGGTGCCACGGTCGTTCGCACCGGCATTCGGGGAAGTCGCGCCGTCGTGCCGTGATTCTTCACTGGGTTCCGACGGGATGCGCATGCGAACGAGCGTAACCAGCGCACCTTCGGGCCAACCCGAGCCGCGCCGCGACACGCCGCAGTGCGCCGGGCCGCGCCCATACGATCAGAGCGTTGCCGACCGAAGCGACGGTCGACGCCGCGTTGCTCAGCGTTCGTCTGCCCGTGACGGTCTCCTCAGTCAGCGTCTCCGTCGCGGAGGCTTCGTGGAAGGAAGCACCATGCCAGTGCAGAAGCAGTCCAAGGTCGCCATCGTCGGAGCCGGCAGCGTCGGCACCTCGCTCGCGTACGCCTGCCTCATCCGCGGTGTCGCGCGTGAGATCACGCTCTACGACATCGACACGAAGAAGGTCGAGGCGGAGGTGCTCGACCTCGCCCACGGCACCCAGTTCACGGGCTCGAGCGTCATGACCGGCTCGAGCGACATCACGACCGTGGCCGGCGCCGACGTCGTCATCATCACTGCCGGTGCCAAGCAGAAGCCGGGGCAGACGAGGCTCGACCTCGTCGGCGTGAACGTCGGCATCCTCGAGTCGCTCATGCCGCGACTCGTGGAGCTCGCCCCCGACGCCGTGTTCGTGCTCGTCACGAACCCCTGCGACGTGCTCACGGTCGTCGCCCAGCGCATCTCCGGCCTGCCGCCGGGGCGTGTCATCTCCTCGGGAACCGTGCTCGACACCTCCCGCCTCCGCTGGATCATCGCGAAGCTCGCCGGTGGCCTCGCCCCCACGAGCGTGCACGCCACCATCGTCGGCGAGCACGGCGACAGCGAGTTCGCCCTGTGGTCGCAGGCGACGATCGGGCCCGTGCCGATCCTCGACTGGGAGCGCGACGGCGAGCGCCCCTTCACCGAGGAGACGCTCGAGAGCATCACGAACGACGTGCGCACCGCCGCCTACAAGGTCATCGAGGGCAAGGGCGCCACGAACTACGCGATCGGCCTGTCCGGGGCGCGCATCGCCGAGGCGATCGTCAACGACGAGCACGCCATCATGCCCGTCTCCACGCTCCTGCAGGGGCAGTGGGGCATCGACGACGTCGCCATCTCCACCCCCGTCATCGTCAGTGCGCGAGGCGTTGAGCGCATCCTCGACACCCCCATGTCGCCGAGCGAGCTCGAGAAGTTCCTCGCCTCGGCTGAGGAGATCCGCTCGACGGTGCGCTCCGTCAGCTAGGTGCGCGCCGTCAGCTAGGCCGGACGCGGGCAGGAGCACCCACCCATCCACTCTTCCGGAGTGGACCGCGATACCCGCGCGCGCTGAGGCTT
This sequence comes from Pseudoclavibacter sp. Z016, assembly GCF_002931215.1. Taxonomy (NCBI): domain Bacteria; kingdom Bacillati; phylum Actinomycetota; class Actinomycetes; order Micrococcales; family Microbacteriaceae; genus Pseudoclavibacter; species Pseudoclavibacter sp. Z016. The sequence goes on along the minus strand of NZ_PSTU01000018.1, from coordinate 16,670 downwards.
AGATACACGGATGCGCTCCATCGTCCGCCTGCCCCGCCGCGCCACGCAGCTCACCGTCGGCCTCTTCCTCTACGGCTTCGCGATCGCCATGATCGTGCGCGGCGAGCTGGGCGTCTCGCCCTGGGACGTGCTGACGCTCGGCGTCCAGGTGCAGTCCGGGCTGCCGTTCGGGCTCATCACGGTGCTCATCAGCGTCGTCGTGCTGTGCCTGTGGATCCCGCTCCGGCAGCGGCCCGGCTTCGGGACCCTCGCGAACGCGCTGCTCGTCGGCCCCTTCGCCGACCTGGGGCTGTGGATCATCCCACCCGGCCTCGACCTGTGGTGGCGCATCCTGCTGCTCGCCGGCGGCATCCTGACCCTGGGCCTCGCGACGGGCCTCTACATCGGCGCCCTCTTCGGCCCGGGGCCGCGCGACGGCCTCATGACGGGCCTGCACCGGGTGACCGGATGGCGCATCTGGATCGTGCGCACGAGCATCGAGGTCGTCGTGCTCGCCATCGGGTGGATGCTCGGCGGAGACGTGGGCATCGGCACCGTCGCGTTCGCGCTGCTCATCGGACCCATCTGCGGCGTCACGATCCGCTGGTTCACGGTCGACGTGGGAGACGCGGCCAAGTCGGAGACTCCACTGGAGCGTGACGTGCGCGGCAGCGTCGCGCCGAGCGACCCCGAGATGCTGCCGGGCGACTCGCCCGCGAGCTGACGCGCACCGCCATCCCGGACGGGCCCAGTCCCACCCCGCCGCGTCACTTATGAACACAAGGTGAACGGGACACGCGCAGGGCCCTACCCTTGCTCGGTACCGACCTCGAGGCGCCCGCCGCGCTCCTCCCCCACGTGCTGAGTCCTCAGCGAGCACGTGACGCCCGGGGCCCCCTTCACCAGGAGAAACGTGATCCATGACGTCCCCAAGCGCTGACGGCAAGATTCCCGAAGGCGCAGCAGCGCCTCACACCGAGGCCGTCTTCACCGAGAAGGGCCGCGATCTCAGCGAACGCGGCCACCAGCGCGGCAACGGCCGCCCCGTCGAGCAGGGCGAGGCCCTCGCGAATACGCTCAAACCGCGCCACCTGTCGATGATCGCGCTCGGCGGCGTCATCGGCGCTGGCCTGCTGGTCGCCTCCAGCACCGCGATCCTCGCCGCCGGACCCGCCGTGATCCTCGCCTACGCCCTCGCCGGCGTCGTCGTCGTCCTCGTCATGCGGATGCTCGGCGAGATGGCATCCATCTCCCCCGAGACGGGCTCCTTCTCCGCCTACGCGACCCGATTCATCGGCCCGTGGGCCGGCCTCTCCATCGGCTGGCTCTACTGGTGGTTCTGGGTGGTCGTCGTCGGCATCGAGGCGACCGCGGCCGCCGTCATCATCAGCGGCTGGCTGCCCGACGTCCCCCAGTGGATCCCCGCGCTCATCATCACGCTCGTGTTCCTCATCGCGAACCTCATCAGCGTGAAGTCGTTCGGCGAGTTCGAGTTCTGGTTCGCGTCGATCAAGATCGTCTCGATCATCATCTTCATCATCGTCGGCGCGCTCCTCATCGCGCACGTCATCCCCAACAACACAGCCACGTTCGGCAACCTCGCACCAGCAGACGGCGGATTCGCGCCGTTCGGCGTCGCGGGCATCCTGGCTGCCCTCCTCCCCGTCATCTTCTCGATGTTCGGCGCCGAGGTCGCGACGATCGCCGCCGGCGAATCCGAGCAGCCGGCGCAGGCCGTCCGCAAGGCCGTCAACTCGGTCGTCTGGCGCATCCTGCTCTTCTACATCGGGTCGATCCTCGTGGTGCTCATCGTGCTGCCCTGGGACCAGATCACGGCAGGCGTGAGCCCCTTCGTGACCATGCTGAACGCGGCGGGCATCGGCTGGGCGGCCCTCGCGATGGACATCATCGTGCTCTCCGCGCTGCTCTCCACCCTCAACGCCTCCCTCTACACGGCATCCCGTATGGCGTTCTCCCTCTCCCGCCGCGGCGAAGCCCCCAAGGCGTTCCGGAAGGTCTCGAAGCGCGGCACCCCGTACGTCGCGATCCTCGCCTCCGCCGTCGTCGGCCTCCTCTCGGTCGTCCTCAACTACACGACCCCCGAGTACGTCTTCTCGTTCCTCGTGAACTCGACGGGCGCCGTCGCGATCTTCGTGTGGATCGTCATCGCCGTCTCCCAGCTCCGCTCGCGCCGGATCCTCGCGGAAGACGCCGTCGCGGCCGGCGAGGACCCGAACGAAGCGGCGAAGGGCAGCATCCGCATGTGGGGCTTCCCGTGGCTCACCTGGGTGGTCATCATCGCCCTGTCCGCGCTGCTCATCTACATGTTCTTCGCGGGAGAGACGCGCCTCATCGAGGTGACCACGAGCTTCGTCATCGCCGGCATCTCGATCGTCGCGGGCGTCTACGTGCAGCGAAAGCAGAAGCGCGAACGCTCGGCGGCGGCCGTGGCTTCGGGTACCGCGGGCTCGGGCTCGGGCTCGGCGGGTTCTGCGGAGTAGCTCGTCCCCCGCAGCGAGCTCTCTCCAAGGTGCGCGCTCTCGGGGTCGAGCGATGCACCCGGGGCCTGGTTCCTGCGGCGCCCGGGTTTCTGCGGCGCCCGGGTTCCTGCGGGGCCCGGGTTCCTGCGGGGGGGGGGTAGCCCTCTCGGGGCCGGCTCTCTCGGGCGCGGACTCTCTCGGGATGGGTTCCACGCATGCGGATGGGTTGCAAGCCATCCGCAGGCGTGAAAGCCATCCCGAAAGTGGGGAGATCGGCAGAGAGATCGGCAGACGTCCCGACTCGGGTGAGTGAAAAGCTCGAATCGGGATGGGACCCACGCGTCCGGATGCCTCACGCCGCGGACTCTCTCGAGGGCCAGCTCTCTCGGGATGGGTTCCACGCATGCGGATGGGTTGCAAGCCATCCGCAGACGTGAAAGCCATCCCGAAACGGCGGGCAGGGAGACGGGCGCGGCGGCGCGCGGCGCGCGGCGCGCGGCGCGCGGCGCGCAGCGCGCAGCGCGCAGCGGCAGCGGCAGCGGCCTACGCGTCCGCGGCGGGCGGCAGGTCGTCGTCGGCCGCGAGGAAGCTGCCCGTGACGCGGACCGTCGCGGCGGCGACCGTCATGGCGCGCTGCAGGATGCGCCGCGCATCCGCCACATCTTTCGGGATGCCGCCCTGCGCGATCGACGCGACAGCTGTCGCGAACACCGCGTCGCCCGCGCCCATGGTGTCGACGATGTCACCGGGCAGGTCGACGATCGGCTCGGCGACGTCGATGCCGGCCCGGTTCACCCAGCGGCCGCCGCGCGTGCCCTCGGTCGCGAGGACGTGGGTCGCGCCGAGGTCGAGCATGTCGCTGGTCGCCTCGTCGAGGGGCGCGTCGAAGAGCAGGTCGGCGTCGTTGTCGGACAGGTGCGCGAAGAGAGCACTCGACACGTGCCGTTCGAAGTTGTCGAGGAACGCGCCCGCGTCCTCCACGAGCCCGAGCCGCGGGTTGGGGTCGAGAAGCAGCCGCTCCTGCGGTCGGATGACCGCCTCGAGCAGGCGCCGGTGCTGCTTCTTGTCGTCGAACGCGAAGCCGGAGATCGCGACGAACGGCGCGGCCCGGATGAGAGCGACCTGCTCGTCGTCGAAGCGGATGCGCCGCGCCCTCGCGGCGTCGTCGAACGTGTACAGGGGCTCCCCGTCGGCGGACTCGCCGACGGCTCGCCCGGTTCCGGCGAGCGAGACGGACGGCGCGAACTGGATGCCACACCTGTGGAGGTGGTCGCGGATGCGCAGCCCGTCCGGGTCATCGCCGATGCTGGCGATGAGCGCGATGGGCACGCCGAGGCGGGCGAGCGCCATCGCCACGTTGAGCGCGGAGCCGCTCACGTAGCTGCGGCTCGTGAGCCCGCCGCGCGCCTCGGTCTCCCGCAGCTCGGTCACGATGGCATCGCCGACGACGACGACTGGCGCGTCCGAGGTCGGCCGGGTCTTCGCTGTGGGTTTGCTGCTCATGCCCCCGATTGTGCCTTGCATGGATGGACCCTGACTGTCTGCGCGAAGTGCACGCCTATCCTCGTTGCATGTCCACTCCAGCAACCAGTCGAGAAGCAGCGCATGTGCTGCTCGACGCCGTCTCCGTCACGGAAGTCTCTCCGGACGCGGCGGCGCTCGCGTACGAGCGCCTCGTCGAGGTCGGCGCGTTCGTCGTGAAGGTCGAGCAGGGGCAGGGACTCGACGCCGACACGGACCCGGATGCGGAGCAGCCCGTCGACGGCGGCCCCAACCAGGTCAAGGTCAACATCGAGCTCTCGAACCTGCTCCACGCCAACTACATGACCCTCGACTGGCTCATCGAGGAGCTCGCACATGCGCGCAACGCGACGCGCGACGACATCATCATCGCGCTGCGCGAGCACCTCGACAGCGTCGCCGCGAAGTAGCCGCGCTTCCCGCTTCCCGCGTTCCCGGCGCATCCGCGAGCGAAAACGGGCGGGTCGGATAGGCCGGGCCGGGAACGGACGCGCAGCCCGCTCACGATGACGGCCGCTCTCCGCGCAGGAACATCCCCGTTCGAGGTCATGCTCGAATCCTACGAGCGGACGCCGACATCCCAAGCGCCTCGCGGGCCTATGCTTGCTCCGCCATGGCACAGTCCCGCGTCGCCCGCGTCGCCCCCATCATCGCCACCGCCGTGCTCGTCGTCGCGGCGGCCGTCGTCGCGGCCATCGGAGTGCTCCCGGCCCCTGAGCTGCTGGAGCTGGGCGAGCGTGTGGTGCCCGTCCTCGCGTTTGTCGTCGGCATCACGATCGTCGCGGAGCTCGCGAGCGACGCCGGGGTCTTCTCGGTGCTCGCCGACCGGCTCGCGAAGCTCGGGCGAGGGCGCCTCTGGCTGCTGTGGACGCTCGTCCTGCTGCTCGCCACCGTCAGCACCGCCTTCCTCTCGCTCGACACGACCGCCGTGCTCGTGACGCCCGTCGTCGTCCTGCTCGCCGTGCACGTCGGCGTCTCGCCGATCCCGTTCGCGCTCGCGACGGTGTGGCTCGCGAATACCGCCTCCCTCTTCCTCCCGGTCTCGAACCTCACGAGCCTGCTCGCTGCCCGCTCCTTCGAGGGTGGGCCCTTGCAGTTCCTTGCGATCACGTGGGCACCTGCACTCGTGGGCGTGCTCGCGAGCGCCGCCATCCTGTCGTTCGTCTTCCGGAGGGAACTCGACCGCCGCTACCGGATGCCGACCCCGACGAGCATCCAGGACCGCCCGCTCCTGATCTTCGCCGCCGTGGTCACCGCCCTGCTCCTCCCGGCGCTCGTCACCGGCGTCGAGGTGGCGATCCCGGCTGGAGTCGCCGCGCTGCTGCTCATCGTCGCCTTCGCCGTCCGCCGCCGCGGGGCGCTGCGCTTCGGGCTCGTGCCGTGGCAGGCGCTGGGCATCGCAGGCTCGCTGTTCGTGCTGGTGGAGGCGGCCCACGCGCACGGCCTGAGCGAGCTGCTCGCCGCGGTCTCGGGAAGCGGCGACGACCCGCTGAGTCTCCTGCAGCTCTCCGCGATCGGTGCCGCGAGCGCCAACGGCATCAACAACCTGCCCGCCTATCTGGCGCTCGAGCCGGTGGCCGACAGCCCGGCTCGCCTCGTGGCGCTGCTCATCGGGGTCAACCTCGGCCCGCTCGTCACGCCGTGGGCGTCGCTCGCCACGCTGCTCTGGCACGAGCGTCTCGTGGCGCTCGGCGTGACGATCTCGTGGCTCCGCTTCGTGGCCCTCGGGCTGGTCGGCGTCGCTCTCGTCGTCCCGCTCGCGACGCTGGCCCTCGCGGCCACGATCTGACGCCTACTTCTTCTTTCGCGCCAGGTCGTCGAACGCGGCCTGCAGGGCGATCGCGACACCGACGCCGATCGCGACGCCCATGAAGAGGAACGCGATCGTGAACCCGGCGCTCATCGAGAGGATGACGGAGATCACGGCGCCGATCGCAACACCGATCGCGATGCCGAGGGCCCACGGCACGAGGCGGGGCCGGTAGCTGCTGACGGGGTCTTCGCCTTGCTTCGGTGCGGTCACGGTCGCCTCCGGTCCTCGTCGAGAGCTGTGCGCCAAGTCTGGCGGGTCGATCGCCCTGCCCACGAGCGGTGGCGGCGAACCGTCAGGTTCCCCTCGGCCGTTGCACAGCCGCGCGTGACGGCCAGCGCCCGAGCAGGAGGATGGCGGCGCTCAGCAGCACCGTGCCGATCGCGGCGAGGGGCAGGTCCATGAGGAACTGCAGCACGAGGAACGACGGCGTGAAGGCGCAGGCCACGGCCAGTGCGACCACCAACCCCGGCGGAGTGCGCCCCACCTCCCGCGGCGTCTCCCACCGCCCCACGATGAACGACAGCCCGTAGACCGAGATGAGCACGACGAGGAAGTACGGGATGCGGCTCCACCACCACGCCGTGGAGCCAGGCTCGGGTGCCGCGCCCGGGATGAGGAGCGCGAGACCTGAGACGAGAAGGATCACGGGCAGGTGCCAGAGGTAGATCGTCATGAGCCGAGACCCGACGAGGAACACGACCGCGCGCGCTCCCGACGTCTCCATGAGCCTCGCCAGCGCGGGCCTCAGGAGACGCAGGATGCACGCCTGTGCGACGGCGAGCACCACGAGCGGGAGCGTCGCCGGGTTGAGGTTGAAGAGCATGTCCGGCGAGTAGGGGCCGAGCGTCGTGAGCGGTGCGAGCGACGCGTACGCCAGGACGGCGATGGCCAGGAGCGTGAGCGGGTGCCGCCGGTCGAGCCACCCGTCGGCGAACCAGAATCCCAGCTGCTGCACGAGCACCCACACGAAGAACAGGTTGAGGAGGCCCACCTCGGCAACGCCAGTCGCGAAGCGGGCCGCGTCGACCGCGATCACGCCGGCGAGCAGGACGCCCAGGGTGCTCCGCGGGGCGCGGGCGTGCCAGCCAGCCATCCATGGCACGACTGCCTGGCACAGCGTGTACGCGGCGAGGAACCACAGGGGTGTGCCGGCACCGGATGCGGCCAGGTCGACGAGCGCCGGGTCGATGCCCGCGAGCGTGGCCGCGCCGATGCCGACGAGGAAGAAGGCGTACAGGGGCAGCGCCGGCTGGGCCAGCCTGAGCACCCGCGAGCGCACGTAGTCCGCCGGCGTCGAGCCGCGACGCACGGCACTGCGCCAGGCCGTGATCGACGCGAAGCCTCCGACGACGAAGAACAGCGGCATGATCTGCCCGGCCCAGGTGGCGAGCGCGAACCAGGGCTGGGCCTCGAGCGGACGGGACGCGACCAGCTGCCCGCTCGTATCCGCACCGATGCCGACCATGAGGAGGTGGATGAGGACCACGAGCAGCACGCAGAACACGCGCGCGAGGTCGAGCGTCAGGTCGCGCTTGGCGAGGTCGACGGCGACCACCTGCTGTCTCGGCTCGGCCACGTCACCGCCCCTTCCCTGACTCCCATCGGGGCGCCTGCCCCTGCACCGCTGCATCCAGAACCTACCGCCAAACACGACGCTCGCGGTCGGGCTGTGGATGAGTGCGAGCCTGCTCCGGTAGTTTCGCGTCATGCAGAAGACCAGGTGGGCGATCCTCGGACCGGGTGCGATCGCGGAGTCGTTCGCGACGTGGCTGCCCAGCTCCGAGCACGGCGAGCTGCGGGCGGTCGCGAGCCGCGACCCGGATCGCGCGGCGGCCTTCGCTGCGCGCTACGGCGCAGAGGTCTCCGGCAGCTACACGGACATCCTGGCGCGCGACGATGTCGATGCCGTGTACGTCGCCACGGTGCACACGACCCACGCCGAGCTCGCGATCGCGGCGCTCGAGGCGGGCAAGGCCGTGCTCTGCGAGAAGCCGCTCGCGCCGAGCGCCGCCGAGACCGAGCGTGTCCTCGCCGCCGCCGAGCGCGCGGGCCTGCCCGTCGTCGAGGCGTACAAGCACCGCTTCAGTCCGCTCGCTCGCGCGATCGACCAGCGTCTGCAACGGCGCCAGGTCGCCGCCCCGATGCAGGTGCGCGCAGAGTTCGGCTTCGCAGCGGGCGGCAGTGACGGCCGGCTCTTCGACCCCGCACTTGCCGGTGGGGCGATCTTCGACGTCGGCGGCTACCCCGTCTCCTTCGCGGTCGCGGCGGCCGCTGCAGCTGGCGTCGCGCTCGAGGGCCTAACCCTCGAGGCCGCGCACGGGCGAGTCGAGAGGGGCGTCGACGTGGACGCCTCCGCACGGCTGGCGGCGGTGGGCTTCACCGCCCACGTCGACTGCTCCATCGGCACCCAGCTGTCCAAGCGGGCCGACATCGTCGGGGATGGGGGCTGGATCACGCTCGAGAACGCGTTCGGCGACCGGAACCACTCGCCGAAGACCCTCGACCACTTCCACGACGGGCAGCGGGACACGATCGAGGTGGCGCAGGTCCACCCGTTCGCGGCCGAGGCTGACGCGGTCTCCCGCGCCCTCAGGGACGGGCGGCTCGAGTCGCGCGCCATGCCGTGGGAGCAGACCCGCACGGTCGCGCGCCTCCTGGATGCCTGGCACGCGACCGTGATGGCCGGGGCCAGATAGCCGAGCCCTGGCCGATCCTCAGCCGTTGAGATCGAGCTCGATCCCGACACCCCGCACGCGGGCCTCACGCACGAGGAGGTCCGCGATGGCGAGGTCCTGAGCGCCGATGCCGACGGAGTCGAACAACGTGATCTCGTCGGCGCTCGTCCGCCCGGGCCGCAGCCCAGCCAGCACCTCGCCGAGGGTTCCGACGAGGTCGTCGAGGCTGAGCGCACCCTCCGCGACCGCGAGCATCAGATCGCCCGATTTCGTGCGCGCCGTCGCCAGGTCGTCGACCCACACGGACGATCGCGACATGGTCAGCGCATCCACCTCGCGCTCGTCGGCTCGTGGCCTGGCGCCGACGACGTTGAGATGCTGTCCGGGGCGCAGCCACTCGCCTCGCACGATCGGGCTGACCGATGGGGTGAGCGTGCACACCGTGTCCGCCACCCCGAAGACACGCTCGCACGAGTCGACGACCTCGATGGCCCCCGACCAGTCGAGCGACTCCGCGAGCGCGACCGCCCGCGCTCTGGTGCGCGACCAGATGACGAGGCGATCCCAGTCGCGCACGCCTCGCAGCGCCTCGACGTGCTCCCGCGCGAGCCCGCCAGCGCCGACCAGGCCGAGGACGCGGCTGTCGTCGCGGGCCAGGGCCCGCGTGGCGACGGCACTCGCGGCTGCCGTGCGCACCCGGGTCGGCACCCCACCATGCAGCAGGGCGACCGGGGCTCCCAGCTCGCGGTCGAGCACGGTGATCATGGAACGCTGCGTCGGCAGCCCCCGCGCCGCGTTGTCGGGGACGTCGGCGAGCAGCTTGACCGCGGCGGTGCCGGTGGCCTCCGAGAGTGCCGACATGAGCACGTAGCGGCCGGTGCCAGCCTCCGTCTTCATGGAGGTGGGCGGCGGCTGGTCGGCGCTGCCTCGCGCGATCTCGGAGAAGATCTTCGCCACGGCACGCTCGGTGGCCGGTCGGTCGACCAGCGGCTCCAGCTGCGAGGCGGTGAGCACGATCACGCGGTGCCCACGAGTTCGAGCGCGTCTGCCACGACCACGCCGCCGAAGAGCACGGTGCGATCGGGGAGGCGGTCCATGATCGCGCTGGTCGCGGTCTCCCCCTCGATGAGCTGCAGGTCGGCGGGGTCGCCGACGGCCACGCCCGGCCGGTCGAGCGCGCCCTGCAGCGCTGGCGCGGTGCCGAGCACGGAGCGGCCGCCGATGGTGGCGATGGCGATGCAGTGCTCGATGTCGGCGTCGCGGCGGAAGCCGTTCGTGAAGGCCAGCTGCCAGGTGCGGTCCAGCATGTCGGCGTTGCCGTACGGCGACCAGTAGTCCCGCTGCCCGTCCTGGCCAAGGCCGAGACGGATGCCGTGCTCCGCCAGCAGGAGCGTCGGCAGGGGCTTGGCCGGTGCGATGGTCGCCCAGGAGATGTCGAGCTCGGCGAACTGCTCGACGAGGGGGACGAGCTGCTCGCGCGGCAGCTCGCCGAGGCCGTAGCCGTGGGAGATGGTCACTCGTCCGGCCATGCCGAGCGCGCGGGTGCGCTCCACGATGAGCTCGGCGGAGAAGCGAGCCAGCTGATCGGGCTCGTGCAGGTGGATGTCGATGGGGGCGTCGTAGCGCTCGGCGAGTCCGAAGACCAGGTCGAGGTGCTTGGCGGGGTCGCGGTCGAGCTGGCACGGGTCGATGCCGCCGACCACGTCGGCCCCTGAGCGCATGGCCTCCTCGAGCAGCTCGAAGGAGCCTTCCTCGCGGAGCAGACCGGCCTGGGGGAAAGCGATCACCTCCACGGTGGCGCGGTCGCGGTGCTGCTGCTTGGCGGCGAGCACCGCCTCGAGCCGCTCGAGTCCCGCATCCACGTCGACCTGCGCGTAGCTGCGGGCGCTCGTCGTGCCATGGGCGATCATGCGCGCCAGCGTTCCGCTCGTCCGCTCTTCCATGGAGACCTCGGCCTCGCGCCAGTTGACGCGGTCGTTGAGCATCATTCCCCAGACCCCGGGGCTGCCGGTGTGCGGGCGGAACGGCAGGCCGATGCGCGTGGAGTCCAGGTGCACGTGCACGTCGGCGAAGGAGGGCAGCAGGATGCGGCCGCGACCCTCGATCACCGTCTCGCCCAGCTCCGGTGCTGTGCCGGGCGGCAGGATGGCGGCGATCCTGCCGTCCTGCAGCCGGACGTCGGCCGGCTCGCCGCCCCAGGGGCGGGCGCCGCGGATCAGCGCGGCGCTCAACGGAAGCTCGTCTGGGTGAAGTCGAACAGGCCGTCCGCGCGGGGCGTCCAGTCGAGGTCGGGGTCTGCTGCGTAGTTGTTCATGGGCACGTAGAGCGGCACGAAGTATCCCTGTTCGTTGCTGTAGTTGAGGAGCTCGGCGAAGACGTCGAGGCGTTCCTCGCCGGTGACGGCCCGCTGTTCTGCCGCGAGCTCGGCGGTGCGCGGGTCCTGCGCGTAGTTGTTGTTGCCTGCGGTCTCGTAGAAGTCGGTCAGCGGGAGGTCGCCGTCGACCGTCGAGGGCGCCCAGGTGTTGAGGTAGATGCCCTGCATCTCCTTGCTGCGGACCTTCAGCGTGTGGGCCTGCTGGTCTGCGCCACGGAGCTCGACGGTGATGCCCACCTCGGCGAGCGACGCCTGGATGGTCTGCGCGACCTCCGAGGAGAGGGGGATGCGTCCGTCGGTCGCGTAGTCGAAGGGAATCGACTCACCCGCGTAGCCGGCTTCCGCGAGGAGCTCGCGAGCCCGCTCCTGGTTGTAGCCGGGGTCAGTCACGTCGTCACTGTAGCCTTCGACGGCTGGCGCGAGCATGGCGCTGGCGGGTTCGGCGAGGCCGCCGAGCAGCCCGCCGGTGATGGCTTCCTTGTCGATGGCCAGGGCGATGGCCTCGCGGATGCGCACGTCGGTGAGCACTCCGCTGGTGGAGTTGACGCCGAGGAAGACGACGCCGTTCGACAGGGCGGAGAACACCTGCGCGGAGCCCTGCCCGTCGACCGAGGAGACCTGCGTGGGTCCGATTGGCGCGACATCGAGGCTGCCGGAGAGCACCCCGTTGACGCGCGACTCGTCGGAGGAGACGGGCTGCAGCGAGATCTGCTCGATGGCGGGGGCCTCGCCCCAGTAGTCGTCGTTGCGAGCGAGGTCGTAGGAGACACCGGTCTGGATGCTCTCGAAGACGTAGGGGCCGGATCCGATGGGGTCCTGGGCGAAGGCGTCGGCGCCCGCCTCCTGGTAGGTGTCGGCGGGCACGATCGAGATGAGCGAGGTGTTGCGCGGGAACGCCGAGAACGGCGAGTTGAGGGTGAAGCGCACGGTGAGCTCGTCGACGGCCTCAACCGACGCGACGGAGCTGAGGTAGGCGAAGTTCTCGCCGGTCGGGTCGTCGAGGATCGTCTGGTAGGAGAAGGCGACGTCTTCGGCGGTGATGGCCTCGCCGTTGCTGGCGGTGACGCCCTCGCGCAGCGTGAAGTCCCACTGCGTGAGGTCGTCGTTGGAGGTCCACTCGGTGGCGAGCTTCGGTGCGAGCTCGCCCTCGGCGGTGATCGCGACGAGCTGGTCGAAGGTGTGGAAGAACACCGACAGCACGACGAGAGCTCCCGAGCGGATCGGGTCCATGGAGCTCGGGTCGGTGGGGATGGCGGCGACGATCTTGGTGGGCGTCTCGCCTTCGGCGCTGGTGGGTTCGAAGCCACCTGCGCAGCTGGTGAGCAGGAGGGTGCCGGTGGCGGCGAATGCACTGGTCGCGAGGAGGCGACGTCGGAGGGCGTGCTTGGGCATGGAGTTCCTCAGTTCGGTGGGGGGGGGTCGGTGGGTCAGGAGACGGGAAGCGGATGCGCTCCGCGGCGCGCCCCGTCGAGGCGGGGCACGGCGTCGAGGAGCTGTCGGGTGAACGGGTGCTTCGGGGAGGTGAAGATCTCAGCAGTCGAGGCCTCCTCGACGATTCGCCCCTCCTGCATCACGACGACGCGGTCGGCGATGCTTCGCACGACGCCGAGGTCGTGTGAGATGAAGAGGTAGCCGAGCCCGTGCTCGCGCTGGAGTGCGTCGAGCAGCTCGAGCACCTGCGCCTGGATCGACACGTCGAGGGCCGAGACGGGCTCGTCGAGCACGAGCAGCCGTGGGCGAAGCGCCAGGGCCCGTGCGATGCCCACGCGCTGGCGCTGACCCCCGGAGAGCTGAGCAGGGAGGCGGGCGCCGTGCTGCTCGTCGAGGCCTACATCGGCGAGCAGGCGGGTCACGGTCCCTCGGTCGTAGGCGTGCCGGATGCGCAGGGGCTCGGCTACGAGGTCGTGCACGGTCAGTCGCGGGTCGAGCGCCGAGTACGGGTCCTGGAAGACGATCTGCGCGCGTTCCCGCTCCGCCGCGCTGCGCGCCGCGAGCTCGTTGTGCACTGCGACTCCGCCGAGCTCGATGCTGCCTGCGGCGGCGGGTTGCACGCCGAGCACGGCCTTGGCCAGCGACGACTTGCCGCATCCCGATTCCCCGACGACGGCGACCGTCTCGCCTGCCGCGATCCGCAGCGAGACGCCGTCCACAGCCCGCACCGGCTGCCGGCGGCCGTGCGCTCGGTACTCGACCACGACGCCGTCGGCGACCAGCGCGTCCGGCTCGCCGGGGCGCACGGCGCTCGCGGAGCGCTCGCTCTCGGCGGGGATGGCCGCCATGAGGCGCTTGGTGTAGTCCTCGGCGGGGTTGTCGAGCACGGCTCGTGTCACGCCGGTCTCCACGACCCGTCCGTGGTGCATGACGGCGAGCCGGTCGCTGTTCTCGGCGACCAGGCCGAGGTCGTGGGTGATGAGCACGAGCGCCGAACCGGTGCGCTCGCGCACTTCGGCGAGCAGGTCCATGACCTGCGCCTGCACTGTCACGTCGAGGGCGGTGGTGGGCTCGTCGGCGATGAGCAGGAGCGGGTCGTGGGCGATCGCCATCGCGATCATGGCGCGCTGGCGCATGCCGCCGGACCACTGGTGGGGTCGGGCGGCGGCACGCTCGGCAGCATCCCGCACGCCGACCGCGGTCAGCAGCTCGACGGCGCGCTCGCGCGCCGCGCGTCGGCTCATGGGCTGGTGCACCCGCACCGCGGCGGCGACCTGCGCGCCGACCGCGCGGAGCGGGTCGAGCGAAGACATCGGGTCCTGGAACACCATCGCGGCGGTGCGTCCGCGCAGACCGCGCAGCTCGCGCTCGCGCATCCAGATGTCGGCCTCCGTGTCGACGAGCACCGTGTCGTCGAGCAGGATGCGGCCGGCGGCGATGCGGGTGCCAGCGGGCAGCAGGCCGAGCGCGGCGAGCACGGTCAGGCTCTTGCCCGAACCGGACTCCCCGACCACTCCGAGCGATTCGCCGCGGTCGACCTGGAGCGTGACGCCGTCGACGAGCGTGCGTGGCGCCTCGCCTGTCGTCTCGATACGCAGGTCCTCGATGCGCAGTACCGGATTCATCGCATGCCTCCCTTCCGCAGCAGCGAGCCGCGGGTCTCTGCTGTGAACTGCTGGCTCAGGAACTGCACTCCGCCGACGGCGAGGAGCATGACGATTCCTGGGAGGAGCGACAGCCAGGGGTCGCTGCCGAGGTGGCGCTGGCCGTCGAAGATCATGCCGCCCCAGCTCGGCACCGGGGGCTGCACGCCGAGGCCGAGGTACTCGAGCGAGGAGGTGATGAGCACGATCGTGGCGAGGTCGGTGGCGGCGATGATGAGCGTGTGCGGCCAGATGTTGGGCACGATGTGGCGGGTGAGCACCCAGATGGTGTCGCCGCCCTGGGTCAGTGGCGAGACGACGAAGTCCTGGCGTCGCAGCGAGGCAGCGACGTTGCGCGTGACCCGTGCGTAGCCGACCCACCAGGTGCAGCCGAGCACCAGGATCGTGAGCCCAGCGCTCGGACGCAGGACGGCGCAGATGGCGATGAGAAGCAGGACGACGGGCATGGCCAGCGTCACGTTGCTGAGCAGCGTCACGAGCGCTTCGAGTCGCCCGCCGAAGTAGCCGGCGAGGATGCCGACGGTGCTGCCGATGAGGGCGTTCATCACCACGATGAGCACGGTCATGCCGAGCGTGACCGCCGAGGCGAGCGCGATGCGGTCGAGGAGGTCTCGGCCGAGGGCGTCGGTGCCGAGCGGATGCGCCGGATCGGTGAACGGGGGCAGCATCGCGGCGCGCAGGTCCTGCCCCATCGGGTCGAAGCCGGGCAGCATCGGCACGATGGCCGTGAGGAGCAGCACGGCGCCGATCATGATCGCGCCGACGACGGCGCCGGGGCGCAGGCGCAGGCGACGCGGCACGGGTGCGACCGGGCTGACGGGGGTGACGGGGGTGATCTGAGCGGTCATGCTGCGGCCGTCCTCGTGTCGATTCGGCGGACGAGCACGTCCACCGCGGTGTTGACGATGACAAAGGCAAGCGCGACGAAGACGAGACCGGCTTGGACGATCGGGAAGTCACGCTGGCTCACTGCCGTGGTGAGGAGCTGGCCGAGTCCCGGCCAGGCGAACACGACCTCGACCACCACGGTGCCGCCGAGCAGTCCACCGAGGTTGAGACCCGCCATGCCGAGCACGGGCAGCGCCGCGTTCGGCAGCATGCGGGTGAATAGCACCGTGGAGCGCCGCTGTCCCTGCGCGATGGCGGTGCGCACGTAGTCCTGACCGGCCTGCTCGCGGAGGGACGAGTCGAGCAGGCGCAGATACATGACGAACTGGCCAGTGGCGAGCGTGAGCACGGGCAGCACGAGGCTGGCGTAGCTGTTCCGCCCGAGCGAGGGCAGCGCGCCGAGCAGCACCGAGAAGACGAGCACCAGGAGCAGCGCGAAGAAGAAGTCCGGCACCGACTGGCGCATGGCGCCGGCCCACCCCACCACGGCGCGCAGGGTCCGGCTGCCGGTGAGCTGGATGGCAAGCGCCGCGGCGACGGCGAGCACGAGTCCGATGACGAAGGCCCAGAAGGCCAGCTCGAGCGTCGCGGGGACCCGCTCGAGGACCAGTCCGAGCGCTGACTCGTGCAGCCGGTACGAGCTGCCGAAGTCGCCGGTGACAAGACCGGCGAGGGTGTCGAGGTATTGCACGATGAGGGGGCGGTCGAAGCCGAGCGCGGTGTTGAGCGCATCGACCTCGGCCTGCGTCGCGTTGTCGGGCAGGAGCAGCGCACCGGGCTCACCGGTGGCGCGGCCGAGCGCGAAAGCGATGGTCACCACGGCGAGCACGGTGGCGACGGCGAGGGCCAGTCGGCGGGCGATAAACGGGAGCACGTCGGCGACGCTATGCGACCACCTGCGCGCTTCGGCACGAAGTAACACGCTCGTCACACAGTTCTTACCCTGGCGTCACGTTTGCATACCAAAAGGTCAATTCAGCGCTGCCAGGGCCGCCTTAAGGGGGTATTGGCATTCCAAAAACGACATCGCGACCGTGCCAGAATGGTCCCCATGAGCCTCGAGCCGACCCCAGCACGCATCGCGCACGCCCTCCGCGAGCAGATCATCACGGGCGAGCTCGCGATGGGGTCGAAGCTCAACGAGCGCGAGATCGCGGAGCGACTCGAGGTATCGCGCATCCCCGTGCGGGAGGCGCTGCCGATCCTCGAGTCCGAGGGGTTCATCACCTCGCAGCCGCGTCGCGGCGCCGTCGTGCACATCCTCACCGTCACCGACGCGATGGAGGTGTTCGACCTGCGCCGACAGCTCGAGCCGATGGCCTCCGCCTTCGCCGCCAGGCGGGCGCAGGCCGGCGCCGACGTGGGCCCGATGCTGGCGGCCCTGCAGTCGGCACACGGCGGGTCGACCTCCGACGCCCAGTCGGACGCACCACCTTCGACGCGCAACTCCGACCTGCACGAGGAGATCATCGCACTCGCCGACCACGCGCTCCTGCGCCGGGTCACGAAGCTGATGAGCGGACGCGTGCGCTGGCTCTTCCGCCTCACGCCGCAGCGCGACACCGCGGCGATGTGGGTCGAGCACCGCGAGATCGTCGACGCGATCGTGGCGGGCCAAGCCGACGTGGCAGAGCTGCTGACGGCCGCTCATGTCGAACGCGGCCGCATCGAGTCCATGCCGCTCCTCGAGGCGCGGCTGCCGAGCGAGGCCCCGGCGACGAAGGTGCGCCGTCGACGCGCTACCCCCGCCCCCGCCCCTGCCGCCGAAAGCTGAGTTGTGGTCGTCAACACCGCCCGGAAGCGACCACAAGTCAGCCCTCGGCGGCGGGGCGGGGGCGGGGATAG
>NZ_PSTU01000012.1:0-79541 GCF_002931215.1 Pseudoclavibacter sp. Z016 | reverse complement strand
GTACTGCAGGGGGGACCCTGTGGGAGAGTAGGTCACCGCCGGACTTCTTCATAAGCCGGGGTTGGTTGTTGAGTGAGCAGAGATGCTCCTCGATGACCAACCCCGGCTTTTTTCATTCGCCACCAACCGCGACAATACAACGCAGCGCCGAAGCACCCCGATGGCAGCACAGGGCACGTCCCTGAGCTCCGGAGCGCTGTGACGTAGGCTGGGTGGCGACGCAAGCGTCCAAGGTGAGGCGCATTCAGACAAGCACGACAACAATTCGACAGCGCATCCCGAGGAGCTATTCATGGACGCAAACGACAACGAGCGGCGAAACCCGAGCAACGAACGCGGGTCAGGCAACCGCCAGGAACGCAGCGGCCAGGATGGGCGACGGGATGCGAACTCCCGCGGCGGCGACCGCAAGCAGTTCGGCGACCGCAAGCCCTACGCAGGCGGCGGCGACCGCAACCAGGGAGAACGACGCAGCTACAACAACCGTGACGATGCCCAGCGCGGCGAGCGCAAGTCGTACGCGCCCCGCGATGGTGAGCGGAAGTCGTACGCACCGCGTGATGACAACCGCGGTGAGCGCAAGTCGTACGCACCGCGTGATGACAACCGTGGTGAGCGCAAGTCGTACCCACCGCGTGATGACAACCGTGGTGAGCGAAAGTCGTACCCACCGCGTGACGGCGAGCGGAAGTCCTACGCCCCCCGTGATGACAACCGCGGCGAGCGAAAGTCGTACCCTCCCCGCGACGGCGAGCGGAGGTCCTACGCACCACGCGACGACAGCCGTGGCGAGCGCAAGTCGTACCCTCCTCGTGACGGCGAGCGGAGGTCCTACGCACCGCGTGACGACAGCCGTGGCGAGCGAAAGTCGTACCCTCCTCGTGACGGCGAGCGGAAGTCCTACGCACCGCGTGACGACAGCCGTGGCGAGCGCAAGTCTTACCCTCCGCGTGACGGTGAGCGTCGTCCCTACAACTCCCGCGATGACCGCGGCGAGCGCAAGTCGTTCCCGCCCCGCGATGGCGAGCGGAAGTCGTACGCACCGCGTGACGGTGAGCGTCGTCCCTACAACTCCCGCGATGACCGCGGCGAGCGCAAGTCGTTCCCGCCCCGCGATGGCGAGCGGAAGTCGTACGCACCCCGTGATGACAGCCGTGGTGAGCGGAAGTCGTACGCACCGCGTGATGACAACCGTGGTGAGCGGAAGTCGTACGCACCTCGTGACGATAACCGCGGCGAGCGAAAGTCGTACGCGCCTCGTGATGACAACCGTGGTGAGCGCAAGTCGTACCCTCCTCGTGATGGTGAGCGCAAGTCCTACGCGCCCCGTGACGACAACCGTGGTGAGCGGAAGTCGTACCCTCCTCGCGATGACAGCCGTGGCGAGCGCAAGTCGTACCCGCCTCGTGACGGGGAGCGTCGTCCCTACAACTCCCGCGACGACCGCGGCGAGCGCAAGTCGTTCCCGCCCCGCGACGGTGAGCGGAAGTCGTACGCACCGCGTGATGACAACCGTGGCGAGCGGAAGTCCTACGCGCCTCGTGACGACAGCCGCGGCGAGCGCAAGTCGTACCCTCCTCGTGATGGTGAGCGCAAGACCTACGCGCCTCGTGACGACAACCGCGGCGAGCGCAAGTCCTACCCTCCCCGTGACGGCGAGCGTCGCTCATCTGGCCCCCGTGGCGACAGCCGTGGCGGACGCGACGATCGCGGCTTCTCTGGCGGCCGCGGACGTCCGGCGCCTGAGCGTCCGGAACTGACCGAGGAGGAGCTGCTCGCGCGTGAGCTCCGCCCGGTTCGGGCAGAGCACATCGACCCCATCGTTCCCGACGAGGTCAGCGAGTCGGATCTCCCCAAGGGCGCCCGCAACGAGCTCAAGACGCTCGAGGCGACCAACCAGGAATTCGTCGCCAGGCACCTCGTGATGGCATCGGTGCTGATCGACAGCGATCCCGAGCTCGCCCATCAGCATGCCGTCTCGGCGGCACGCCGCGGCGGACGTATCGCCATGGTGCGCGAGACCCTCGCCATCACGGCGTACACGATCGGCGACTACGCGCTGGCACTCCGCGAGCTGCGTACCTACCGTCGCATCAGCGGCAAGGAAGACCAGCTGGCGCTCATGATCGACAGCGAGCGCGGCCTCGGCCGCCCGGACCGGGCCCTCGAGCTCGGTCGCGCCGCCGACCGCACGGGGCTCGGCCCGGCCGAACTGGTCCAGGTCGCCATCGCCATGTCCGGTGCGCGTCTCGATCAGGGCGCCGCCGACCTCGCGCTTGCTGAACTCGAGATCCCGCAGCTCGACCCGAAGCGCGCCTACTCGTACAGCCCGGCCTTGTTCGCCGCCTACGCGACCGTGCTCGAGGAACTCGAGCGCACCGCAGAAGCCGAGCGCTGGACGGCCCTCGCCACCAGGGCGCAGGATGCTCTCGACGCCGTCAAGCACGACGAGCACGAGACCATCGAAGTCGTCACCGAAGGCGAGTTCCCCCCTCTCGAGGAAGACGAGATCGACGAGGACGGGATCGCAGCCGAGACCGAGACCGAGATCACGGGCGAAGGCTCGACGAGCGCTGTCGAAGGCTCGGGAAGCGTCGCAGATGGCGAAGCATCCGAGGCCGCGGAGTACTCGCGTGACGAGGACGACCTCGAAGCCGAGGTAGATGAGCTGCTCGCGGCGGCCGGTGACACGGTTGCAGCTGAGCCCGAATCGGAGGCTGCGGCTGAGGCCGATGTCATCGACGACGCCGCTGCCGTGCTCGACGACGAACTGGTCGCCGAGGTCGAGGAAGAGGCGGACGAGATCGTCGCCGAAGCCGAGGCGCTGGATGAGGTCGAGGAAGAGGCCGACGAGATCGTCCCTGACGCGGAGACTGCCGACGAGGCGAAGGAAGTCCAGGAAGAGGCTGACGAGATCGTCGCCGCTGCCGAGGATGCCCAGGAACTCGCGATCGACGAGCACGACATCGACGAGCACGAGAGCGCGCCTGTTGCCGTCGACGTCGAGCTCGATGTCGTCCCGGCACCTGCTGAGGCCGAGGTCGCATCGGAGTCAGACGCTGACGCCGCGCCTGCCGATGCTGCATCGGACGCTGATGACAGCGACGCCGAGAACAGCGACGACGAGAACGACGACGAAGACGAGGAGAAGAAGCGCAAGGGCGACGAGCCCGAGCCCCTCTTCGACCTGTGATCGGATGCGGGGCGGCGGATCCACTCCGCCGCCCCGCGCCCGCCTGCGGGGCCCGCAGCGCCCGCTGTGCCTGTACCTCGCGCGAAGTGCGCGAATCGCGTCGATCCTGCCTGGGCCGACGCCAAGATCCCAAGAGTCAGGCTGCCGAAGCCGACGAGCCGAGAGAGACGAGAGATCCTGATGGCTTTGTTCAAGAAGAGCACCGGAACCGGACCTTCCCCGCTCGACGGCGTGGACGTGGTGCTGGCGGACCTGGATGGCGTCGTCTACCGCGGACCGAACCCGGTGCCCTACGCGGTGGAGAGCCTGAATGCGCTCGCCGCGTCCGGTCTCCGCTCTGGGTACATCACGAACAATGCCTCCCGCACGGATGAGCAGGTCGCGCAGCATCTGCGCGAGCTGGGGCTCACGCTGACGGCCGAGGACGTCGTGACGAGTCCGCAGGCGGCGGTGCGTCTCCTGGCTGACCAGGTAGCCCCCGGCGCGCTTGTGCTCGTCGTCGGTGGGGACGGTCTCATCGACGAGCTCGCCAAGGGTGGATTCCGCGTGACGCGATCCGCGGACGACGAACCCGACGCAGTCATCCAGGGCTTCGCGCCGCACGTCGGCTGGGAGCACCTCGCGGAGGCCTCGTTCGCGCTCGCGCGCGACATCCCGTGGGTCGCGACGAATCAGGACTGGACGATCCCTGTCGCTCGCGGCATCGCCCCGGGCAACGGAACGCTGGTGTCGGCCGTGCACACGGCGGTGCAGAAGCTGCCGCTCGTCGCCGGGAAGCCGGAGAAGGCGATCTTCGACGAGGCGGTGCGCCGCTTCGACGCGAAGAAGGCGCTGTTCATCGGCGACCGACTCGACACCGACATCAAGGGTGCCTCGAACGCCGGCATGGCCTCGGCGTTCGTGCTCACGGGCGTCGACCGCCCCAAGCAGCTCATCGCGGCGCCCCCTGGTCAGCGTCCCGACTTCATCTTGAGCGACCTTCGCGAGCTCTCGCAGCCGTACCCGAAGGTCGTCAGCGAGCGTCCACAGGCCGAGGTGGCCGTCGCGCGCGTCGGAGACGCGCAGGTCACAGTGCGTGGCATCGACGTCATCGTCGACCGCGCCGGCTCCTCGCCCATCAACCTCCTGCGTGCTGGCTGCGCAGCGATCGCGGCTTCGGAGAAGCTCATCTACGCGCTCCGGGTGCCGGAGGTGCTGTACTCGGAACTCGCGTCATGAGCATCGACCCAGGCGGGGCCGCCGACGACACGGAGCTCGGCCCCGAGCTCGATCGGATCGCGTCCCTGCCCGTCTCGGAGCGCGCGGCCGAGTTCTCGCAGCTGCACCAGCAGCTGGGGGAGCTCCTGGAGAGCACTCCCGTGGAGCTCTTCGACGGGGACAGCGCGTGAACGGTCCGATCACGACGCCCGAGGGAGGGCCGCTCAAGCGCCTCGACACCGAGCTCACCCACCGTGGGCTCGCGCGCAGCCGCACGGCCGCGGCGCGCCTCATCGAGGCCGGGCTGGTGTCCGTGAACGGTGTGCAGGCGAGCAAGACGGGCCTCCGCGTCGCCGACCACGACGAGCTGACGATCGCTGGGGGAGACGACTTCGTCTCGCGAGCCGCGCACAAGCTCGTCGCGGGTCTCGACGCGGTGCCGACGCTCGATCCCACTGGTCGAGTGGCGCTTGACGTGGGTGCATCCACCGGCGGCTTCACACAGGTGCTGCTCTCTCGCGGCGCACGTCACGTCGTGGCACTCGACGTCGGGCACGACCAGCTGGCGCCGTCGGTGCGCGAAGATCCTCGCGTCTCGAACCTGGAAGGCGTCAACGCCCGGTTCGTCGACGCGGAGCAGCTCGACGAACTGCTCGTGGCAGCGGAATCGCCCGTGCGCTCCGCCGATATCGACCTCGTCGTGGGCGACCTCTCGTTCATCTCCCTGACCAAGGTCATCGCCCCCATCCTGGCGATGGCGCCCGGGATCGTCGACGCCGTGCTGCTCATCAAGCCGCAGTTCGAGGTCGGGCGGACGGGCGTGAAGGGCGGCATCGTCCACGACCGCAGGCTGGTTGCGCCCGCACTCGAGCGAGTGCTCGTCGAAGCTGCCGGCTGCGGGCTCGAGCTCGTCTCGCTGCGGCCGTCTCCCATCGTGGGAACGCACGGGAACTCGGAATTCGTCGCGGTCTTCCGCACGTCGAGAGGCTCGAGTCCAGCGGATGCTGACAGACTCGACACTCTGCGGCGAGCCATCGTCGAAGCGGAGGACTTGGAGGCAGATCGATGAGCGGAAACTCGAAGCGGCGGATCCTCGTCGTCAGCCATGTCGCACGCGAAGACGCCATCGAGGCGGCCATGACGGTGCTGCAGCTGCTCGACGATGCCGGCGTGGTTCCCGTGCTCGAGCCTTCGACGCACCGCGAGCTGCTGCGCCTCGACAGGAACCGGGTGCCCCGGACGACCATGGCGCTCGGCGATCAGCTCGCGGCCGACGAAGTCGAGATCGCCATCGTGCTCGGGGGCGACGGGACCATCCTGCGTGCCGCCGAGCTGGTGCGCGATGCCGGGGTCCCGATTCTGGGGGTCAACCTCGGTCACGTCGGCTTCCTCGCCGAGAGCGAGCGAGACTCGCTCGCGGACGCCGTCGGACGAGCCCTCGATCGCGACTACGAGGTCGAGGAGCGGATGACGCTCGACGTCCGGGTCACGCTCGGCGGCCAGACCGTCTACGAGACCTGGGCCCTCAACGAGGCATCCATCGAGAAGGCCAGCCGTGAGCGGATGCTCGAGCTGGTTCTCGAGGTCGACGGGCAGCCGCTGCTCAGCTTCGGCGCCGACGGCGCGATCTTCTCGACGCCGACCGGCTCCACCGCCTACTCGTTCTCGGCGGGCGGCCCCATCGTGTGGCCGACGGTCGAAGCGCTGCTGCTCGTGCCGATCAGCGCGCACGCCCTCTTCGCGAGGCCCATCGTCGTCGGCCCGAGCTCGACGCTCGCCGTGGAGATCATTCCCCGCACCGGCACGCCGGGTGTGCTGTGGTGCGACGGGCGACGCACGTACGACCTCACGGCGGGCTCCCGCGTGACGGCAACGCGGGGAGGCGCCCCGATCCGTCTGGCGCGACTCCACAGCGCGCCGTTCAGCAAACGACTTGTGGAAAAGTTCCAACTCCCGACTTCAGGATGGCGAGGACCCGCACGCGCATGATTCTTGACATCGATATCTCCGGCCTCGGCGTCATCGAACGCGCCGAGCTTCCCCTCGGCCCCGGCTTCACCGCGATCACGGGTGAGACCGGCGCGGGAAAGACCATGATCGTCACGGCGCTCGGCCTGCTCCGCGGCGGGCGCGCATCCGCGGACGCGGTGCGGTCGGGCGCGAGCAAGGCAGTCGTGGAGGGGCGCTGGCAGCTCGACGCCGACAGTGCCGCAGCGCGCCTCGCGGCAGACGCGGGCGCAGAGCTCGACGAGAACGACGAGCTCCTCGTGGCCCGCCAGGTGAGCGCGGAGGGTCGGAGCCGAGCCTGGCTCGGCGGGCGCGGGGTGCCAGCCTCGATCCTCGCCGACCTCGGAGAGCGCCTTGTCGTGGTGCACGGGCAGAGCGACCAGTGGCGGCTTCGCAGCGAGGGAGCGCAGCGTGCCGCGCTGGATGCGTTCGGCGGCGCCGAGCTGCGCAGCGCACGCACCACGGTTCGCGAGGCGCATGTCCGCCGGGGCGAGCTGCGCGCCGAGCTGCAGACGCTGAGCGACGCTGAGGCCGAGCGCGAGCTCGAAGCCGCCCGACTGCGCCGGGCACTCGCCGACATCGAGCCGGCCGAGCCGCAAGCGGGGGAGGACGTGACGCTCCTCGCCCGCATCGAGCGGCTCTCCAACCTCGAGGCGCTCCGGCGCGACGTCGGCCAGGCGCACGAGCTCCTCGCCGGTGACAGCTCCGCAGGATTCGGCGGACAGGGCGGCGCGAGCTCCACCGAGCTGGTCTCGCAGGTGCGGGCCCTCATCGACAGCGCGACAGCGAGCGACCCCGCGTTGGGTGAGCTCGGACAGGCGGCGGCCGACATCTCGTTCGCCATCGACGAGCTCGGCCTGCGCCTCGCCGGCTACCTCGACGGACTCGAAGCCGAGGGAAGCGGTGAACTGGCGGAGCTCAACGAGCGGCTCACGCTGCTCACGAGCCTCACGCGCACCTACGGACCGACGCTCGACGACGTGATCGAGCTCGGCTCCCAAGCGGGCATCCAGCTGCTGGAACTCGAGAACGACTCGACGCGCATCCAGCAGCTCGAGGCGCAGATCGCCGAGGCGGAGGAGGCGCTCGCCGCCGCGGCTACGCGCCTCACGGAACTCCGGACCGCGACGGCTGCGGTGCTCGAGGAGCGGGTCACGGAGGAGCTCCACGCGCTCGCCATGCCGGCAGCCCAGCTCACCGTGGCCATCACCCCGCTCGACGAGATCACGGCCCACGGCGGCGACCGGGTCGCCTTCATGCTCCGTCCGCATCCGGGAACCGAGCCGGCCCCGCTCGGCAAGGGCGCGTCCGGCGGCGAGCTCTCCCGCGTCATGCTCGCGCTCGAGGTCGTGCTGGCGGACGTGAGCTCGGTGCCGACCCTCGTGTTCGACGAGGTCGACGCCGGCGTCGGCGGGTCCGCGGCGATCGAGATCGGGCGCCGCCTGCAGCGGCTCTCCGCGAACGCTCAGGTCATCGTCGTCACGCACCTGGCGCAGGTCGCTGCGTTCTCGGACAACCACATCAGCATCGAGAAGTCGAGCGACGGACAGTTCACGACCTCCAGCATCCGCCAGATCAGCGGTGCGGACCGGACGCAGGAGATCGCCAGGCTCCTGTCGGGACTCTCCTCCAGCGAGACCGGGAACGCCCACGCAGAGGAGCTGCTCGAGCTCGCCGCGGCGAATCGCACAGCGTCAGGCGCAGACGGATCGCGGTCCGTCGGCTA
The DNA here is from genome assembly GCF_002931215.1 of Pseudoclavibacter sp. Z016. Taxonomy (NCBI): domain Bacteria; kingdom Bacillati; phylum Actinomycetota; class Actinomycetes; order Micrococcales; family Microbacteriaceae; genus Pseudoclavibacter; species Pseudoclavibacter sp. Z016. Next base: position 71,418 of record NZ_PSTU01000012.1, on the reverse strand, counting down.
ATATGGAATTCCGTGACTAGCGCAGATATCCCAGTTGCGGGAAACGACCAGGCCGTTGTCAAGCAGATCTATGTGACCGGGGGCGTGGTCTCCTCTCTCGGCAAGGGCCTGACCGCTGCCAGCTTGGGCAACCTCCTCAGGGCCCGAGGCCTGCGCGTCGTCATGCAGAAGCTCGACCCGTACCTCAACGTCGACCCGGGCACCATGAACCCGTTCCAGCACGGCGAGGTGTTCGTCACCAACGATGGGGCTGAGACCGACCTCGACATCGGCCACTATGAGCGCTTCCTCGACGTCGACCTCGCGCAGTCGGCCAACGTCACGACCGGGCAGATCTACTCGAGCGTCATCGCCAAGGAGCGCCGCGGCGAGTACCTGGGCGACACGGTCCAGGTGATCCCGCACATCACCGACGAGATCAAGCGACGCATGCGCCTCCAGGCCAGCGAGGAGCCTCGCCCCGACGTCATCATCACCGAGGTCGGCGGCACGATCGGCGACATCGAGTCGCAGCCCTTCATCGAGTCGGCCCGCCAGCTGCGCCACGAGCTCGGACGCGACAACGTGTTCTTCGTGCACGTCTCGCTCGTCCCGTTCATGGGAGCCTCAGGCGAGCAGAAGACCAAGCCGACCCAGCATTCGGTCGCGGCTCTCCGCTCCGCGGGGATCCAGCCGGACGCGCTCGTGCTGCGCAGCGACCGCCCCGTGACCGAGAGCAACAAGCGCAAGATCGCCCTCATGTGCGACGTGCCGGAGCGCGCCGTCGTGAACACCATCGACCTGCCGTCGATCTACGACATCCCCCGCGTCCTGCGCGATCAGGGGCTCGACGAGTACATCATCGAGCAGCTCAAGCTCCCCGCCGAACCCATCGAGTGGAGCGCCTGGGAGCGCCTGCTCGAGGTCGTCCACCAGCCCAAGCATCAGATCACGGTCGGCCTGGTCGGCAAGTACATCGACCTCCCCGACGCCTACCTGTCCGTGACCGAGGCGCTGCGGGCCGGCGGCTTCGCGAACCAGACGCGCGTCAAGCTGCGCTGGATCCCATCCGACGAGTGCGAGACGGCAGAGGGCTCCGCAGCACAGCTGAGCGACGTCGACGCGATCTGCGTGCCAGGCGGCTTCGGCATCCGCGGCATCGAGGGCAAGCTCGGCGCCCTGCGCTTCGCTCGCGACAACGGCATCCCCACGCTCGGGCTGTGCCTCGGCATGCAGTGCATGGTCATCGAGTACGCGCGCAACGTCGTCGGCATCAGCGACGCGAGCTCGTCCGAGTTCGACCCGGAGACGCCGAACCCCGTCATCGCGACCATGGCCGAGCAGGTCGACATCATCGAGACCGGCGACCTCGGCGGCACGATGCGCCTCGGGTCCTACCCGGCAGCCCTCGACGAGGGCTCCATCATCGCCGAGCTCTACGGCTCGACCCTCGTCGAGGAGCGCCACCGTCACCGCTACGAGGTGAACAACGCGTACCGCGATCAGATCTCGGATGCGGGCCTCCACTTCTCGGGACTCTCACCGGACGGCACGCTCGTCGAGTACGTCGAGCTGCCGCGCGAGGTGCACCCGTTCTACGTGGCCACACAGGCGCACCCCGAGCTCAAGTCGCGCCCCAACAACGCGCACCCGCTGTTCTCCGGCCTCGTCGCCGCCGGCCTCGAGCGTCAGCGCTCCGGTCGCCTCGTCGACGTCGAGGAGAGCGTGCAGGACGTGGACCAGGTCCAGCAGTGACCTCGTCCGCTGAATCGGGGCCTTTCGCCGACGCGGTCGCGGAAGACACGGTGCTCGAGTCGAGCGTCGTCTTCCGCGGCGCCGTCTGGGACATCGTCCGCGAGCGGTTCCGTTTCGGCGGAGAGGTGCTGACGCGGGAGTTCATGTCGCACACGGGCGCGGTCGCAGTGCTCGTGCTCGACGACGCCGACCGCATCCTCTTCATCCGCCAGTACCGTCACCCGGTCGGGCGGCGCGACTGGGAGCTGCCGGCAGGACTCCTCGACGCGCCCGGCGAGGACCCGCTCGACGCCGCGAAGCGCGAGCTCGGCGAGGAGGTCGACCTGCTCGCGGACCGCTGGGACGTGCTGCTCGACCAGTACACCTCGCCGGGGGGCAGCAGCGAGAACGTGCGCGTCTACCTCGCCCGCGGTCTCTCGGCCACTCCGGAGGCGTTCGATCGCACCGGTGAGGAGGCGGAGCTCGAGCAGCGCTGGGTTGCGCTTCCCGACGCGCTCGAGGCCGTCCTCGACGGCTCCGTGCAGAACCCGTTCGTCGTCTCGGGTGTCATGGCGCTCCACCTCGCGAAGGAACGCTCCTTCTCGACGCTCCGACCCGCGGACGCGGCCTGGCCGACCCGCTCGCCGGGGCGCCCAGAGTAGTCGGCCAGCGCATGGCCGCGGATCCGGGCCAGGCCACGTCGGACGCGGCCCGCCTCGACACCTACCTCAGGCATCTGACGATCGAGCGCGGCCTCTCCGCCAACAGCCTCGGGGCCTACCGGCGAGACCTCGTCAAGTACCTCGACTGGCTCGAGCAGGGTGACCGCGGCCCGGTCGCGGCCGCGAAGCCCGAGGACGTCACCGCCTTCCTCGCGCACCTGCGCGACGGCGAGCAGCTGGCCGCCTCCTCCATCTCGAGGACGCTGTCCTCGGTGCGCGGCTTCCACCGGTTCCTGCTCGACGAGGGCGTGCTCGACGTGGACGCCACCGCGCGGGTGCGCGCGCCGAAGCTGCCGTCCCGGCTCCCGAAGGCGCTCACCGTGGCCGAGGTGGAGCGGCTGCTGCAGGCAGCAGACGGCGAGACGCTCGAGGCGATGCGCGACACCGCGCTCGTCGAGCTCCTCTACGCGAGCGGCGCGCGCATCTCCGAACTCGTCGACCTCAACGTCGATGACCTGCTCGAGCCCGGCATCCTCCGGGTGCGGGGCAAGGGCAACAAGCAGCGCATCGTGCCGGTCGGCAGCTTCGCGCAGCGAGCCCTCGACCGCTACCTCGTCCGAGCGAGACGGGAGCTCTCCTCGCGGGGGAGCGCAACCCCGGCGCTGTTCCTCGGCACGCGCGGTGCGCGGCTCTCCCGGCAGAGCGCCTTCAACCTGCTCGACGCGATCGCAGCGCGGGCGGACCTCGCCGGGCGCGTCTCCCCGCACACCCTCCGCCACTCGTTCGCGACGCACCTGCTCGAGGGTGGGGCGGACGTGCGTGTCGTGCAGGAGCTCCTCGGCCATGCCTCCGTCTCGACGACGCAGATCTACACGCTCGTGACGGCCGACACGCTCCGGGACGTCTACGCGACGAGCCATCCGCGCGCCACCCTCGGCGGAGGCCAGGCCGGGGATAGGATGCAGAGGTCATGAGCGAAGAGACCATCGAATCCACTCCCCGCAGCGCAAGCGCGGTGTCGACGCGACTCTATAACCACTTCGACGTGCCAGAGGAACTCGACGACCACGGCCCTGCGCGCATCATCTCGATGTGCAACCAGAAGGGTGGCGTCGGGAAGACCACGACGAGCATCAACCTCGGCGCCTCGCTCGCGCTCTACGGCCGCCGTGTGCTCGCCGTCGACTTCGACCCGCAGGGGGCGCTGAGCGCCGGCCTCGGCATTCGCACCTACGACGCCCCGACGGTCTACGACCTGCTCATCGGCACGGTCAAGGACCCGCACGAGGTCATCCAGCCGACGGCCTTCCCGGGCCTCGACGTGATGCCCGCGAACATCGACCTCTCGGCGGCGGAGGTGCACCTCGTCACCGAGGTCGCGCGCGAGCAGATCCTCGCGAGTGTGCTGCGCAAGGTCTCGAGCGAGTACGACGTCATCATCGTCGACTGCCAGCCCTCCCTCGGACTCCTCACGGTCAACGCGCTCACCGCGAGCCACGGCGTGATCATCCCGCTCGAGTGCGAGTACTTCGCGCTCCGCGGCGTCGCGCTGCTCGTCGAGACCGTCGACAAGGTGCGCGACCGCCTCAACCCCTCGCTCGAGCTCGACGGCATCCTGCCTACCATGTACGACGGCCGCACCCTTCACTCTCGCGAGGTGCTCGACCGCGTCTACGAGGCGTTCGGCGACCGCGTCTTCGACACGGTGATCGGCCGCACGGTGAAGTTCCCCGACGCCTCCGTCGCCGGCGTGCCCATCGTCAGTTTCGCTCCAGAGCACACCGCGGCGAAGGCCTACCACCAGCTCGCGCGCGAGTTGGTCGAACGTGGCGCCGTCGCCTAGCACGCTGACCGCACGGGCCACCCCGGCCAGGCAGGGGAGCTCGGCCGCCGCCGACATCGAGGCGGCCCCGGACGCGGACTTCCGTGTCTCCCTCAGCAACTTCGAGGGCCCGTTCGATCTCCTGCTGACGCTCATCTCGAAGCACGAGATGGACATCACCGAGGTGTCGCTCAGCCGCGTCACGAGCGAGTTCATCGGGTACCTGAACGACCTGTCGACGCCGGAGGAGCTCGATCGGGCGAGCGAGTTCATCGTCGTCGCGGCAACGCTGCTCGACATGAAGATCGTCAGCCTGCTTCCGCAGGGCGAGTACGTGGATGCGGAGGACGTGGCGATCCTCGAGGCACGAGACCTCCTGTTCGCGCGCCTCCTGCAGTACAAGGCGTTCAAGGAGGTCTCCGCATGGTTCGCGGCGGCGCTCGGCGTCGAGGGGCAGCGTACGACTCGTGCCGTGCCCCTGGAGGCGAAGTTCCGAGAGCGCATCCCGGAGCTCGTCTGGACGCTGTCCGCCGCCGACTTCGCTGCGCTCGCTGCGCTCGCGCTCGCGCCACGAGAGATCCCGACCGTCGGCCTCACCCACCTCCACGCCCCCAAGGTGAGCATCCGGGAGCAGGCCCGCATCCTCGTCGCGGTCCTCCAGGACGGCGAACCGCGCACCTTCCGGGAGCTCGTCGCTGACGCCAGCGCTCGCGGTGTGGTCATCGCCCGCTTCCTGGCCCTCCTGGAGCTGTACCGCAGGGCCGCGTTGAGCTTCGAGCAGGAGACCCCGCTCGGCGAGCTCATCGTGCAGTGGGACGCGCAGGACTGGGATGCGGCGCAGCTCTCGAGCCTCGGAGACGACGATGACTGACCTCACCGCGACCGAGCAGCCCTCCGATCCGGGCGAGCAGCCAAGCGTCGAGCTCGACCGCGCCGTCGAGGCGATCCTCTTCGTCGCCGATGAGCCGCTGTCGCTCGTGACCATCGCCGGCGCGGTCAGCCGCCCCGTCTCCGACGTCCGAGCATCCATCGGCCGGCTCGTCGCCGACTACAACGGCGACCTCGGCGGGCCGGAGCGCGGCTTCGAGCTGCGCGAGGTGGGCGGGGGATGGCGGCTCTACGTGCGCGAGACGCTCGACGACATCGTCGCCGACTTCGTGCTCACCCGCCAGCCGTCGAGGCTCTCGCAGGCCGCGCTCGAGACGCTCGCCGTCATCGCCTACCGTCAGCCCATCACCCGTTCGCAGGTGGCGCAGGTCCGCGCTGTGAACGTCGACTCGGTGGTGCGTACTCTGGTAGCACGTGGCCTTATCGCAGAAGACGGCCACGACGACGTGACCGGGGCCATTCGCTACGTCACGACCCAGGCGCTTCTGGTGCACCTGGGACTCAACTCGCTCGACGAGCTGCCAAAGATTTCACCTCTGCTCGACGAAGGACAGGACGGATTCCATGAGTGATCAGCGAGGGCGCGCACCGCGCCACAGCGACGCCGACCGCACCGCCGACGAAGCCGCGGCGCTCCGCCAGGCTGCGCAGGCGCGACCTGAAGGCGGCTACTCGATGGACGACTTCGCCGACATCCCGCTGCCCGGCCGCGAGGTCGCTCCGGTGGAAGAGCGCAACGACGGCGTCCGTCTGCAGAAGGCGCTCGCGGCGGCAGGCGTCGCCTCCCGTCGTGTCTGCGAGCAGTACATCACGCAGGGACGCATCGAGGTCAACGGGGTCGTCGTGACCGAGCTCGGCAGCCGCGTCTTCCCGGACCGTGACGAGGTCGCGGTGGATGGCACCCCCATCCAGCTCGACCCGAGCAAGCGCTACGTCCTCCTGAACAAGCCCACCGGGGTCGTCTCGACGATGCGCGACGAGCAGGGCCGCCCTGACCTTCGCGAGTTCACGAGCGAATTCGAGGAGCGGGTCTACAACGTCGGCAGGCTCGACATCGACACGAGCGGCCTGCTGATCCTCACGAACGACGGGGAACTCGCGCACGTGCTCGCGCACCCGTCCTTCGGCGTGGAGAAGACGTACATCGCCCGCGTCGAGGGACGCGTGTCCGCGAAGGCCCTGCAGCGCCTTCGCCAGGGATTCGAGCTCGAGGACGGCTTCATCAAGGCCGACAGCGCGAGGCTGCTCGCCGATCAGCCGAGTCACACGGCCTCGCTCGTCGAGATCGTGCTGCACTCCGGCCGCAACCGCATCGTGCGTCGCATGCTCGAAGAGGTCGGACACCCCGTCAGCGCGCTCGTGCGCCGGAGCTTCGGGCCGTTGAACCTCGGCACGCTGCGCGAGGGGGAGATGCGCGAGTTCACTACACTGGAACTCGGCCGCATCCTGAAGCTCGCCCGGCGAGCCGGTGAGCAGCGCGAGAGCGGCGCCCCCGCGCAGTCAGCAGCCCCCGAGCGCGGGGCGAAGCAGGGGAGAACCGCGCGGCAGACGCCGTCTGCCAAGTCGAAAGGTCGTCGATGACGCCAACTCGAACCAACTCCCCGGTGCGGGTGGTCGGTGCCGGGCTGCTCGGCACGAGTGTCGGTCACGGGCTCCGGAGGCTCGGCGTCGACGTCCAGCTCGACGACATCTCTCCGTCGGTGCTGCAGCTCGCGGTCGACTACGGCGCGGGAACCCCCGCAGCGGATGCTGCCGGGGGAGAGCCACCCCGCATCGTCGTGGTCTGCGTGCCGCCTGACGTGACGGGGCAGGTCGTCGCGGCCGAGCTCGAGCGCTGGCCGGACGCCATCGTGACCGACGTCGCGAGCGTGAAGTCGGCGCCGCTGGCCGAGCTCATCGCTCGAGGAGCCGACATCAGCCGGTACCTCGGCTCGCACCCCATGGCCGGCCGCGAGACGGGCGGGCCGCTCTCGGGCCGCGCCGATCTCTTCGTCGGACGCCCGTGGGTCATCGCGCATCACGAGCAGACGAGCGTCTTCGCACTGCAGGAGGTCGAGGGCCTCGCGCTCGACCTCGGCGCGACTCCCGTCGCGATGACGGCCCACGACCACGACCGTGCCGTTGCGCTCGTCTCCCACGTCCCCCAGCTGGTCTCCACGCTGCTCGCCTCCCGCCTCGTCGACGACGAGGACGGCGCGACCGCGCTCGCGGGCCAGGGGCTGAGAGACCTCACGAGGATCGCCTCGAGCGACCCCGTCCTGTGGACCCAGATCCTCACCGCGAACGCGGCTCCGACTGCTGTGGTGCTCCGCAAGCTGCAGGCCGATCTCGACAAGGTCGCCGGAGCGCTCGAGCGCAGCCAGGAGCGCGGCTCCGGGCGCATCATCGCGGAACAGCTCGCGACCGGCAACGCCGGCGTCGCGCGCCTGCCAGGCAAGCACGGCTCCTCGCGACGCGAGTTCGACTCCGTCACGGTCATGATCGACGACAAGCCAGGCCAGCTCGCACGCCTCATGGGCGATGTGGGCGACGCGCAGGTCAACGTCGAGGACTTCCGGATGGAACACGCGCAGGCATCGAACGTGGGTCTCGTCGTCATCTCCGTCGTGCCATCGGCCACGGCGAAGCTCGTCGAAGAGCTCGAGCAGCGAGGGTGGAGGATCGCCGCATGAGCGCGCCCGCCTCTCCGCTCGCCGCCTCCCTCGCGGTCGCCCCCCTTGTCGTCGCCGTCGACGGCCCCGCCGGGTCGGGCAAGTCCAGCGTGTGCCGCGAGAGCGCGAGGCGCCTCCGCTTCGGCTACCTCGACACGGGCGCCGCGTACCGCGCGCTCACCTGGTTCGCCATCGAGCGGGGCTGCGACCTCGACGACGCCGCGACCATCGTCGCCCTGCTTCCCACCTTCATCGCCGAGTACCGCATCTCGCAGAGCCCGGACGAGCGCTGGGTTCGCGTTGGCGAGACCGATGTCTCGGAGCACATCCGCGACACCGCCATCTCCGGCGAGGTCTGGCGAGTATCCCGGGTGCCAGAAGCCCGTGCGGCCCTCACGGCGCTCTTCCGGAGCACCATGGCCGAGACGGCAGCTGCCGGCATCATCGCCGAAGGCCGGGACATCACGACGGTCGTGGCCACGGATGCGCCCGTGCGCATCCTCATGACCGCGGACGAGGCCGTTCGCATCGCACGCAGGGCCGGCGAGAAGGCAGGCGAGGCGGCCTCCGCCGTGGCCGAGTCCGTCTCGGCGCGCGATGCCCGCGACGCCAAGGTCACCAACTTCACCGAGGCCGCCGACGGCGTCACGGTGCTCGACACGACGAGGCTCGATTTCGAGCAGTCGGTCGAGGAATTCCTGCGAATCGTCGCCTCGGCGCCCGGTTCGCACCAGACGACAGCACCGTCGCTGGCAGCCGCCCCGAGCGCGCTGTCAGACACGACAACACGAAGGAGTCACGATGACTGACGACCAAGGGAACAACGACGAGGCCACACAGGCCTCAGACGAGTTCGACGCAGCAGGAGGCGAGGAGCTCGTCTCGCGCCTGGAGGGGCTCGACGAATCCGTCGTCGAGCAGCGCACCAACGCGCTGCGCCAGAGCCTCGACGACTACGAGCTCGAGGAAGACGACCTCGAGGTGCTCCTCGGCGCCTCCGAGGACGGCGACGCCATCACGTACCTGCCAGCGCTTCCCGTGCTCGCGGTCGTCGGCCGACCCAACGTCGGCAAGAGCGCGCTCGTCAACCGCATCATCGGCCGGCGCGAGGCCGTCGTGGAGGACACGCCAGGCGTGACCCGCGACCGCGTCTCGTACAAGGCCGAGTGGAACAACCGCTGGTACACGATCGTCGACACCGGCGGGTGGGAGCCCGACGCGAAGGGCATCGACCTGTCGGTCGCCCAGCAGGCGGAGATCGCCGTCGAGCTCGCTGACGCCGTGCTCTTCGTCGTCGACGCGAACGTCGGCCCCACCGCCACGGACGAGCACGTCGTGAAGCTGCTCCGCAAGACGGACCGGCCCGTCATCCTCGTCGCGAACAAGGTCGACGACGCCGTCCAGGAGCCGAACGCGGCCCAGCTGTGGAGCCTCGGACTCGGCGAGCCGTGGCCGGTCTCGGCAGTCCACGGACGCGGTGTCGCCGACCTCCTCGACAAGGTCATCGAGATCCTCCCCGAGGTCTCCAAGGTCGCGAAGGAGGAGATCGGCGGGCCCCGCCGCGTCGCCATCCTGGGACGACCGAACGTCGGCAAGTCGAGCCTCCTCAACAAGGCCGCTGGCGAAGAGCGAGTCGTCGTCAACTCCCTCGCCGGCACCACTCGCGACCCCGTCGACGAGCAGGTCGAGCTTGGCGGCAAGATCTGGCGCTTCGTCGACACGGCGGGCATCCGCCGTCGGGTGCACCTGCAGCAGGGTGCGGACTTCTACGCCTCGCTGCGCACGACGGCCGCCCTCGAGAAGGCCGAGGTCGCCGTCGTCGTCCTCGACGTGACCGAGGCCGTCAACGTGCAGGACCTGCGCATCATCGACCTGGTGCTCGAATCCGGGCGCGCGCTCGTGCTCGCCTTCAACAAGTGGGACATGCTCGACGACGAACGTCGCTGGCAGCTTGAGCGTGAGGTCGAACGCGACCTCGCTCACGTCGCCTGGGCGCCGCGCGTCAACATCTCCGCGAAGACCGGCCGCCACCTCGAGAAGCTCGTGCCGGCCCTCGAGCTGGCCCTCGACTCGTGGGACACGCGCATCCCCACGGGCAAGTTCAACGCGTTCCTCGCGGAGCTCACGGCGGAGTTCCCGCACCCGCTGCGTGGCGGCAAGCAGCCGCGCATCCTGTTCGGCACCCAGGCGCAGACGCGTCCGCCGACATTCGTGCTCTTCACGACCGGCTTCCTCGACCCGGGCTACCGTCGTTTCATCCAGCGTCGACTCCGCGAGGTGTATGGCTTCGAGGGCTCGCCGATCATCACGAACATGCGTGTCCGCGAGAAGCGGGCGAAGCGCAGCTAGCGAGTCCGCTAGCGCCGAGGGGCCCGTTCCGCAGTCGCGGGACGGGCCCCTCGTGGCAAATTCGGCCCTTTTTTCCTCATCGTGAATACGGGCGTGCCCCTTGACCCGGATTCCCGCACGTCAGGCAGCGCAGAACCGTAGGATTTTTCGTGAGCCTGGCTGTCAGGCGTGAACTTTCGACGTTGAGGGGTCCCATTCGATGATGGAAAAGTCCGAGAAGACGCAGCACGAGTGGCTGGAGAAAGTCGGCATCGCCGAGCGGATGATCCCGCTCATCGGGAACCTCTACCGCACCCGCAACGTCGTGACCTCCATCTACGGTCACCGGCTCATCAACCTCTCCGCGATCGACATCATCAAGGCGCACCGCTTCGCGCGCCGCATCAACGACGTCGAGCTGTCGCTGGACGCGACGCTGCCCATCCTCGAGCGGCTGCAGGAGTTCGACCTCGGCACCGCCTCGATCGATCTCGGCGAGCTCGCGACCCGATTCGCGGCCCAGGCCGAGGACCTCGACACCTTCCTCGCGAATCAGCTCCTCGAGGTCATCGGCACCGGCTCGCCGGACTCCGGCGCCGACGTCGTCCTCTACGGATTCGGTCGCATCGGCCGCCTGCTCGCCCGCATCATCATCTCGCACGCCGGCACCGGACGCGGGCTGCGCCTCCGGGCCATCGTCGTGCGCAAGGGCAGCGACAACGACCTCGAGAAGCGGGCGAGCCTCCTGCGACGCGACTCCGTGCACGGCGCCTTCGCGGGGTCGATCTCCGTCGACCAGGCAGCCTCGACCATCCAGGCCAACGGCACCGTCATCAAGGTCATCTACTCGAACGACCCGGCCACCGTGGACTACGCCTCGTACGGGATCCGGGACGCCATCGTCGTCGACAACACGGGCCGCTGGCGCGACGCCGAGGGCCTCGCGCAGCACCTGCAGAGCCCCGGCGTGCGTCGGGTGCTGCTGACGGCGCCGGGCAAGGGCAAGCTCAAGAACATCGTCTACGGCATCAACAACGCCGGCATCACGGACGACGACCGAATTCTCTCGGCAGCATCCTGCACGACCAACGCCATCACGCCCGTCCTCAAGGTCATCGACGAGCGATACGGGGTCGTGCACGGACACGTCGAGACGGTGCACTCGTTCACCAACGACCAGAACCTCATCGACAACTTCCACAAGGGAGACCGCCGCGGACGCGCCGCGGGACTCAACATGGTCATCACGGAGACCGGCGCGGCGAAGGCGGTCGCGAAGGCGCTCCCGCACTTCGAGGGCAAGCTCACCGGCAACGCCATCCGCGTCCCTACGCCGGACGTCTCCATGGCCGTGCTCAACCTCACGCTCGAGCGTCCGACGACTCGCGGCGAGGTGAACGACTTCCTCCGACAGATCTCGCTCAGCTCCGTCCTCCGTCAGCAGATCGACTACATCGAGTCGAGCGAGGTCGTCTCCACGGACTTCGTGGGCACGACCCGGGCCGGCATCGTCGATGGGCTCGCGACCATCGCCGAGGGCAAGAACCTCGTGCTCTACGTCTGGTACGACAACGAGTTCGGCTACTCCACCCAGGTGGTGCGCATCATCGAGCAACTGGGTGGCGTGCAGCCCCCGATCGTGCCGCACCGCAAGGAGCTGTCGCAGATCTAGCTCCACGCCGCATCACACAGCGAGACGGCCCCCGTCCACCGGAAGGTGGACGGGGGCCGTCTCTGCGAGCAGGGCCGGCTACTTCAGCTCTCCGGAGCCCAGCTTGTCGGCGAGCGAGTGCTGCTCCTTGCCGAGGCGCGAGTTGCGGCGGCTGTAGAGGAAGTAGATCGCGAGGCCGATGACGAGCCAGATGGCGAAGCGCAGCCAGGTGAGCGTCGAGAGGTTGAGCATGAGCCAGAAGCACAGCACCGCCGAGAGGATCGGCAGGAACGGCGACCACGGCATGCGGTAGGCCAGCTCACGGTTCGGGTACTTCTTGCGCAGCACGAGGATGGAGAGGCTCACGAGCACGAACGCGGAGAGCGTGCCGATGTTGATCATCTCCTCGAGCCAGTCGACGTTCGTGAGCCCGGCGAGCAGCGCGACCGCGACGCCGACGCCGATCTGCAGGCGGATCGGCGTCTTGCGCTTCTCGCTCGTGATGCTCCACGAGCGGGGGAGCAGCCCGTCGCGGCTCATCGAGAACAGCACTCGGGCGAGGCCCATGAGGAGCACGAGGATGACGGTCGTGAAGCCGAGGAGGATGCTGATCGAGATGATCTGCGCGGCCCAGTCGGCCCCCACGAGCACGAATGCCGTCGCGAGCGACGGGGTCTCGGACGCCGCGAGGTCGGTGTAGGACACCATGCCCGTGATGACGAGGCTCACCGAGAGGTAGAGCACGGTGACGATGGCGAGGCCGAGGAAGATGCCGCGGGGCAGGTTCTTCTTGGGGTTCTTGACCTCTTCCGCGCTCGTCGCGACGACGTCGAACCCGATGAACGCGAAGAACACGATGGAAGCGCCGGCGAGGAGGCCGAAGACGCCGTACATGCTCGGCTCAGCACCGGACATGAAGGAGAACAGCGACTGGTGCCACGCATCCGCTCCCGAGTCCTGCGCGGGCTGGGACGGCGGGATGAACGGCGTGTAGTTCTTCACGTTGACGAAGAAGGCGCCGACGACGATGACGAAGAGCACGGTCGCGACCTTCAGGATCGTCAGGACCGCGCTGACGCGAGAGGACAGCTTGGTGCCGAGCGCGAGCAGCGTCGTGAGGACGGCGACGATGAAGAACGCGGCCCAGTTCAGCTCGAAGAGCCCGAAGATGCTGAGCTTCGGCGGGATGTCCCAGCCCCAGATGTTGACGACCTCCTGCAGGTACACGCCCCAGTAGCTGGCGATGACGGCGGAGGCGGAGAGCATCTCGAGGATGAGGTCCCAGCCGATGATCCACGCGAGCAGCTCTCCGAGCGTCGCGTACGTGAACGTGTAGGCGGAGCCGGCGACGGGCACCGACGACGCGAACTCGGCGTACGCCATGATCGCGAGACCGCACGTGACCGCCGCCAGGAGGAAGCCGATCGTGATCGAGGGGCCGGCGTTGTTGGCGGCCGCCTTAGCTCCGACGGAGAAGATGCCGGCGCCGACGGCAACGGCGACGCCCATGATGGCGAGGTCCCACACGCCGAGGGAGCGCTTGAGCGACCGTCCCTCGGAGTGCGAGTCCGCAAGTGATGCCTCGATGCTCTTCGTGCGCATCAGGCTTTCGAAAAAGCTCAAGGAGTTCCCCCAGGATTGTTGCAAGCGCGCGTGGGCACGCGCGCGCGAGTGGAGTTTACCTGTTGGAAACACGATGGTCGACGCTCGAATTCGCCGCTTTCGTCGTCGGCCTCCCCGGGTGCCAGGCATTGGCAGGAAGCGGCGAGGATCGGTGTCATAGGGTTGCTCGCGAGTGGAGCCGCCCGGCCCACTGGCTTTCGCGAAGGAGGGGCCATGCCTGACCTCGCCGAGGCGCCGGACGCGTTGCTCGTCGCCCGCGCCAGAGACGGTGACCAGCGCGCGTTCGAGGTGCTCATCCGTCGCCACTGGGGGCTCATGATCGCCACCGCGATCCGACTGCTCTCGTCCCGCGCCGACGCCGAAGATGCGGTGCAGGACGCCTGCATCGTCGCCTGGAAGCGACTCGACCTCCTCCGCGAGCCCAGTGCCGTGCGCGCCTGGCTCGTGCAGATCGCGGCTCGCAAGGCGACCGACCTGCTCAGGAAGAGGAAGTTCGAGCAGGACATCGACGACGTCGTGGCACCCGCCGCGAAGGAGCTCGGGCCGTCGGCCCAGCTCGAGCTGAACGCAAAGCTCGATACCGCATCCCGAATTCTCGGCACGCTCCCCGAGCTCCAGCGGCAGTGCTGGGTCCTGAAGGAGACGGCGGGTTTCACCTACGCCGAGATCGCCGAACAGCTCGAAACGAACACCTCGACGGTGCGAGGGGCCCTGTCGCGGGCCAGGCTCGCGCTGCTGCGGGGAATGGAGGAATGGGCATGAGCGAAGACGACGAACCGACCATCGGCGCGGCGGGGTACACCCTCACGCAGCTCTCCGAGTATCTGGAAGCCGGTCGCGTGCCCTACAACGCCGACATCGAGAGCGACCCGGAGTGCGAGCGAGCGCTCGAAGCCCTCGAACGCGTCACACGCGCCTCCCACGACCTCATCGAAGCCGAGTCGGCAGCGACACCAGGGCCGAGCGGAGCGTGGCTGCAGTCGATGCTGCGTGGCATCGCGATGGATGCTCGTGCAGGCCGCGAGATTCCGCTCACCTCGGTCGAGCCCGAGTACGAGTTCTCGCAGAGCGAGGGCGTCGTGCGCGAGATCGTCCGACGCACGGGGGATGCCATGGACGGCGTCCTGATCGGTCGCTGCGTGCTCGACGGCGAGGTGACGGAGCCAGGTGCGCCCGTGCACCTCACGGTCTCCGTCACGGTCCTGGGCTTGAGACCGCTGCATCCGCTGGCCGACCGCGTGCGGGAGGCGATCGCCGAGGCGCTCGCCGTCCACACGACCCTGCAGGTCACCGGCATCGACATCGTCATCGCCGACGTGAGGAGCGCCGAATGATCGACCGCGAGCGTATCGCCGAAGCCGTCGAGGCGGCTACCATCGGTGCCCCCGGGGTGGTGGAGCTGCTGCCCATCGCGAGCATCCATCTCGGATCGCTGCACGTGGAGGTCGGCACGTCGGGCGACGCCACGACCGTGGCCGTCCGGGTGCGGGTCGAGGCGTCCGCTCCGCAGGCGCAGATCCTGGAAGGCCTCGCCGAGCGCATCAAGGCGGCTGCGCTCACCGTGCTCCCGCCCGGATCTCTGGTGCGGGTGCGGATCAGGGTGCACGCGCTCGCGGGTCGAAGCTGAGCCACAGCTTCGCCATAGGAAGGCCATAGCCCCGGGTTGGATGCTCAGTGGTGTCGAAAGGAACCACACATGTCCACCCCCTCCTTCCCGGAAACGAACCCGCAGGACGGCGCCAAGCCGCACCTCGAGTCCTCCGCTCAGCAGCCCTCCTCGTCCTCGCAGTCGCACGCCTTCGCGCCGCAGTACTCCTCCGGCCCGTACCAGCCCGGCCAGTACGCGCCGGCCGGCTACCAGGCGCCCCAGTACCAGGACTACTCGGCGCCCCAGTACTCGACCCCGGACTATGCGGGCGCCGAGTACCCGTCGAACAGCTTCGGCCCGGCAGGTTCGCCGACAACGGCGCAGGCCCCGAAGCCCCGCAAACGCCGCTTCGGCACGGTCGCCCTCCTCACCGCGGGCCTCCTTGTCGGCGGCGTCGTCGGTGGCGGCGTTGGCGGAGCCGTCGTCGGCGGCTTCGGCTCGTCCCAGGTGGCCGCGGGCTCGTCCAGCTCGCAGTCGATCACGGTCAACAACCCGCAGGACGCGACACTCGTGACGAGCATCGCCGCGGTGGCCTCGCCGAGCGTCGTCACGATCTCCGCATCCTCCGGTCAGACGGGGGCGAGCGGCTCCGGTGTCGTCGTCGACGGCTCCGGGTACATCGTCACGAACAACCACGTCGCGACGATCGACGGCGCAACCGGCAACGCCGAGCTCTCGGTCCAGACGAGCGACGGCCGCCTGCTGCCTGCGACCCTCGTCGCCGGCGACCCCGTGCTCGATCTCGCGATCATCAAGGTCGAGGACACGTCGCTGACCCCCATCACGTTCGCCGACTCCGACTCGCTCAATGTGGGCGATGTCGCCGTGGCCATCGGTGCTCCGCTCGGGCTCTCCGACTCGGTGACCGAGGGCGTCGTGAGCGCGCTCGACCGTGGCATCCTCGTCAGCTCCTCCGCGGTTCCGGAGGAGGTCCAGTCTGACGGCACCCAGGAAGACAGCCCGTACAACTTCTGGCGCGGCGACCCGAACTCGTCCGAGGGTCAGACGAGCACCCAGGGCTCGTCCTCCGTCGCCCTCCCGGTCATCCAGACCGATGCCGCCATCAACCCGGGCAACTCGGGTGGCGCGCTGGTCAACCAGGACGGTGCCCTTATCGGCATCAACGTGGCGATTGCTGGCGCCGGCAGCAGCAGCGGCAGCGCATCCGGCAACATCGGCGTCGGCTTCTCGCTGCCCTCGAACCTCGTGAAGCGGGTGGCGGAGCAGCTCATCTCGAGCGGCGCCGTCTCGCACGGATTCCTCGGAGCGAGCGTCAGCGACCCGACCGCGGCCGACTCGAGCATGGCCGGGGCTTACGTGACGCAGCTCACCGCAGGGGGCCCCGCGGCGCAGGCCGGCATCCAGGCCGGTGACGTGATCACCTCGTTCGGTGGGCACCGAGTCTCCAGCTCGACGGACCTGACGGCCCAGATCCGTGCCCTCGAGCCGGGAACGCAGGTCGAAGCCGTGCTCATGCGCGGCGGCCAGGAGCAGACGGTCCGGGTCACGGTGGGCAAGCTCGGGCAGTAGCGGCAGGAACGGCGACGCCTCCTTTCGGCGCCAGCGGGCACGCACCTATCCTTGGTGCGTGCCCGCTTCTGTGTTGACTGTCGCCGCCATCTGCTTCGAGGATTCCGAGGGGCAGGTGCTCACGGTCCGCAAACGCGGGACGACGAAGTTCATGCTCCCCGGCGGGAAGCTCGAGCCGGGGGAGTCGCCGAAGGCGGCGGCTCTTCGCGAGATCGAGGAGGAGGTGGGGATCGTGCTCGACGACGCCGACGTGACGCTCCTCGGGGAGTGGACGACCGCGGCCGCGAACGAGGCGGCGACCGACCTCATCGGCACGGTGTACCTGGCAGAGCTGAGCGGGACGCCACGGGCTCGCGCCGAGATCGCGGAGTTGCGCTGGGTGGATGCGTATCCGGCCCCTGGAGCTGACCTGGCCGATCTCGCGCCGTTGCTCAGCGAGTGCGTCATGCCCGAGCTCCGGAGGCGACGCGACGCGCGTGGCTGAGCGCTTCCCGAACCTCTCGAACATTCTCCGATATATCGCTTGACAGCGACTCTTCTCCGATATATCGTCGAGCTATCGGAGTTGCACGGTGCAGCTCCGGCAGAAAGGTTCACCATGCGAAAGCACTTCACCCACAACCACCACCCGTTCGACGCAGAGCGAGGCCGCTCCCACGAGCAGGGCCACGGGTTCGGCCACGAGGCCGCACAGGACGAGCGCGTCCGTCGCTTCTCGCACGGATTCGGCCCTGGACGAGGATTCGGCCCAGGATTCGGTCCGGGGGCCGGTCACGGTCCAGGCTTCGGCCCGAAGTTCGGCCCACGCGGCCACCGCCGGGCAGGCAAGGGCGACGTCCGCGCCGCCATCCTCTCCCTCCTCGCGGAAGGCCCCTCCAACGGCTACGGCCTCATCAAGGGCATCGCGGAGAAGACCGACGGCGTCTGGCGCCCAAGCCCCGGCTCCGTCTACCCGACACTGCAGCAGCTCGTCGACGAAGACCTCATCGAGCAGGGCGGCACTGAGAAGAAGCCGGTCTTCGAGCTGAGCGAATCGGGCCGCACCTACGTGGCCGAGCACGCCGAGGAGCTCGAGCAGGGCTGGCGCGGCGTCGCCGGGATGTCAGAGTCCGCGAGCGGCCTGCGCGAATCCGCCATGCAGTTCATGGGCGTCATGCAGCAGTTCCGCCTCGGTGCGACCGAGGAGCAGCAGCAGGAGGCCACCAAGGTCCTGGACGACGCCCGCAAGGCGCTCTACACGATCCTCGCCAAGTAGCGGCGTGCGGACGCCGACGGCCGAGAGCGTCTGCCCGCAGCGCCGGGGGGAGCAAGGTCAGGAGCGGTCGCGCTGCTTGGACTCGCGTCGCTCCTGAATCTTCGCCTCGCGCGCGAGCTTCCGCAGCTCCTTCTCGAGGTCGTCGAAGCGATCGGCGCGTTCCGGGTCGTCCTCTGGCGAGGTCGGCAGCTGCATCCGCGGGCTGCCCTTCGACCACGGGTCGAGCAGCTCGTGCTCGATGTGCGCTGAGATCTCGGTCCACGCGTCAGCTCGCGCCTGCTCGATGAGCCCGTCGATGAACGCCTCGTCCTCGCGGTCCGCTTCGATGCGCTCGCTCACCGCCTGCGAGGCCCGCTCGCGGAAGCTCAGCGTCTCGATGTCCGCGTGCCGGTAGTCGTGGGCGCTCAGCGACCTGCCTGGTCGCGCGCGGTCCCGAACCCCGGCCACACGCTCCGCCGAGTACCGCAGCTCCTTGAGCACCCGGTCGAGCGAGGCGTTCGCCGCCTCGCGATAGTCGGCGGCGGCGAACGGCACCTTCTCACCGACGGTCCGCTTGATGATCGAGTTCTTCACGTCGAGTCGCACGATGCGCATCGCCAGCAGCAGGCCGTCGTCGATGGCCTCGGAGAGCTCAGGGAAGATGACCGGAGGCAGCCCCGTCTTCTTCTTGGGCTTCGTCTGCTGACTCGTGGAAGCTGTCCGAGCTCTGCGACGCCAGCGGAACATCATCCCTGGCCCTTGGGGGCCTGAGGCTCCTGGTGCGGGAGTCCAGCCGCGCCGAGCTTCGTGGCTCCGCGTGAGCGGGCCCGCTGCTCCTCGAGGGCTTCCAGGAACTCCGCCTCCCAGGCCACATCGACGTCGATGCCCTGTCGTCTGGCTTCCTCGACGCTCAGCTCACGCGGGAACCCGTGCGTGTCGGAGAGCAGGAACACGTCGGCGCCGGTGAGCGTCGACCCCTTGTACGCGGCGAGCGCCTTGAGGCCGCCCTTGAGGGTGCGGCGGAACGAGCGCTCCTCCTTGACGAGCACCGCGACGACGTCCTCGCGACGCTCGCGCACCTCCGGGTAGTCATCCACGTAGAGGTCGGCGATCGTCGGCACGAGCTCCGCGAAGAAGTTCTCGGAGATCCCGAGGATGAGGGCCTCGCGGATCGCGCGACGCACGAGGCGGCGCATGACGTACCCCTGCTCCTTGTTCGACGGCACGACCCCGTCGACCGCCAGGAACGTCGCCCCGCGCAGGTGGTCGGCGATGATGCGCATCGAGAGCGTGTGCTCTTCGTAGCTCTTGCCGCTCAGCTGCTCGATCTGCTCGACGATCGGGCGCAGGAGCGAGATCCGGAACACGTCGGGGGAGTGGATCGCGGCCGCGGCGATGCGCTCGAGCCCACCGCCGAAGTCGACGTTGCGTCGTTCGAGCTCGACGAAGGAGCCGTCTTCGACGCGCCGGTACTGCATGAAGACCTGATTGCCGATCTCCATGAACTGGCCGCTGTCGCTCGCCGGGTGCGCGCGACCGTAGGAGGGGTCGTGGTTCTCCGGTCCGAAGTCGTAGAAGACCTCGCTGTCGGGGCCGCAGGGGTCTCCGATGGGGGTCGCCTCGAGCGATCCGCCACGCGACCACCAGTTCTCGCCGCCGTCGTAGAAGAAGATGCGCTCGCCGGGGTTCACGCCGCGAGCGTCGCCGTCCGCCTGGCTCCCCATCTCGACGATGCCGGCTTCGATGCCGCGCTCCGCGAAGGCCGCCTGCCAGATGCGGGCGGCCTCGTCGTCTCGGGGGATGCCCGCGGCCTCGTCGCCGATGAACGCGGTCACGTAGAGACGGTTCGGGTCGATGCCGACCTCGTCGACGAGGAACGACAGGAACGCGGGGATCTGCTCGGACTTGAAGTAGTCGCCGAGGCTCCAGTTGCCGAGCATCTCGAAGAACGTCGTGTGGCGGTTGTCGCCGACGTCCTCGATGTCCTGCGCGCGCACGCAGGGCTGGCTGTCGGTGAGGCGCGTTCCGGCGGGGTGGTCTTCGCCGAGAAGGTAGGGGAGAAGGGCCTGCATGCCACTCCCGGTGAAGAGCGTCGACCCGTCGCCGCGGGGGATCAGCGGGGCTCTGTCGATCCTGACGTGCCCGAGTCGCTCCTGGTAGTCGAGGTAGGCATTGCGAATCTCATGCGCGTCCATGTGGAGAGTGTTTCACAACTCCGGATGTCGTATCGTGATCTCGCCGAACGTGGGGGCGTTCAGGCACTCGGCGACGAGTGCTCGAGTGAGGTTCAGGGGAGTCGTCTGTGCAGGAGATCGCGCAATTGTGGACCGGTGCGACGGGGCTTTCGACCGCGCACGTCGCCGACGGGAGCGTGCGGGCCGGGGTAGCCGCGCGCTGCGGGCCCGCAGCGGTGAGGCCCGTGTCGGAGGGCGCGCCGCGGCTCGCGGGACGCTGCCTTCCCGTTCGCCACTTCGGCAGCGTCGACGTCCTCCTCGAGGCCATGGATCGGGCGCACCCCGGCGACGTGCTGGTCGTCGACAACCAGGGCCGCACCGACGAGAGCTGCGTCGGCGGCCTCATCGTGCTCGAGGCGAAGGCGGCAGGGCTCGCGGGCATCGCCATCTGGGGACTGCATCGGGACACGCGCGAGGTTCGCCGCGCAGGGTTCCCGGTGTTCAGCCTGGGTTCGCTGCCCGCAGGTCCCGCGCGCCTCGACGAGCGTCGGCGCAGCACGTTCTCGTCCGCGGAGTTCGGGGAGTACACCGTGCGCACGCGCGACGTCGTCTTCGGCGACGAGGACGGGGTCGTGTTCGTGCCTGGGGACCGAGCCAACGAGGTGCTCATGCATGCCCTGCAGCTCAGGGACGCCGAGCGCTCGCGGGCCACGAGCATCCGCCTCGGCACGACCCTCCGCCAACAGGTGCAGTTCTCCGCCTACCAGCGGGCGCGCCGGAGCGAGCCGGAGCTCACGCTGCGCGAGCACCTCGCCCGGACTGGCGACGCCATGATCGTGTGAACTGTCGTGCTCTTCTTGGCGAACGTCCCGCTCAGGCCGAGGTGACCGCCTCGCTCAGGCTCAGGCGACCGTCTCGCTCAGGCGAAACGTCGCTGAGGTCGATTCCTCGCTCAGCTGCCACAGGCGCTCGGCCCGCTCGCGGTCGCGCTGCGTGGTCGGCTTGTCCAGTTTCACGGGGGCGCCGCGCACGGTGCGCGCCGGGCCGAGGTAGTCGCCACCGGCGACCGTGTCGCTCGTCAGCGCGTGCACGGCGATGGCCGCAGCGCGATGCTTCCCGTGCGCGAATGGTCCGGCGAGGCGCGACGCGAAGCGCTGCCAGGCGGTCGGCTCGTTCACGCCCGTGCGCACCGGGGTTGCCCCGTTGACGGGGATGCCCGGGTCGACGACCAGCGCCTCCGCGGGGGCGCCGGCTGCTCGCAGGCGACGGTCGAGCTCGAACGTGAACATCTCGAGCGCGTGCTTCGACGCGGCGTAGGCGCGGCGCGGCTCGTACAGGTGCGTGCTCTGCCAGTCCTCGAGGTCGAACGGGTAGATGCGGGTGGCGAGGCTGCCGACGGCCACAACCCGGCTGATCTCCGCCGCATCGCCGTGGGCTGCGGGCTTCGGGGTGACCAGCGCATCCATGAGCTGAGCCGTGAACTCGAAGTGGCCGAGGTGGTTGGTCGACATCGTGAGCTCGCGACCGGCCGCATCGTGCTCGCGCTGCGTTCCCGGGGCCATGTGCGCGGCGTTCAGCAGCACCCCGTCGAGGCGCTCGCGGGAGCTCAGCGAAGCGGCCGCGCTCGCGATCGACTCGCTCGACGTGAGGTCGAGGACGATGCGGCTCGTGCTCGCATCCGGCACCTGCTCGGTGATGGAGATCAGGGCCGTGTTGAGTTTCTCGATGCTGCGCCCGAGCAGCACGACGTGGTGGCCGCGGCGTGCGAGCTCTTCCGCGGCGAAGTAGCCGACACCCTGCGTGGCACCGGTGATGGCGAAGGTCTTCATCGTCACACTCCTTCAAGCCTCGAACGTTTCGAGACTCAGAGTACAACGCTTCGATTGCTGAAATATTTCCGTGGCGTAAGGTACTGAATATGGATTCGCTGGAACGGGCGATGCGTGCCGTCTACGAAACCGCGCAGAGCACCAATGTGGCTGCTGAGCGGGAACTCGAAGCGCTCGGGCTCACCTTCCCGACCGCGCAGGCGCTCTGGGCGATCGATCCGGACGCGCAGCCTCCCGCGATGAAAGAGCTCGCGACCAAGCTGCACTGCAACGCCTCGAACCTCACCTTCGTCTCCGACCGCCTCGTCGATCGCGGCCTCGTCGAGCGCCGGGAGAGCGAGCATGACCGACGCTCGCGGGTGCTGACGCTGACCACCGAGGGCAAGCGGGTGCGCAAGCTCGCGATCGCAGCGCTCAAGCGCGCATCGCCGCTCGCCGGCTGCAGCAGCACCGAGCTGAAGGCCATCGCGAAGAGCCTGACCTCTCACGACGCGTGACCTTTTCAGCAGCCCCCGAGCGGGGGAGTGACTGATGGAGACGTGGACCGCCGCCTCCATCGATGACCTCGTGTGCGTCGAGCTCCCACGCAGCTCACGCCTGCTCGCCCTGGCCATGGGGGCCGCGAACGTCATCATGCAGCTCTCCAACCCCGCCGTCGGTCAGGGGGTCGCGCACAGCCGCGTCACGAGTGGGCGCCTCGACGTGCACCCCATCAAGCGCACCAGGACTACCCTCAGCTACCTCGCCGTGGCCGTCCTCGGCACCGTGGAGGAGCGCCGCGCGTACCGCAGGGCGGTCACGCGGCAGCACGCGAAGGTGCGCTCCGACCGTGACCCGCGAGCCACCGAGGAGTACTCGGCCCTCCGCGTCGACCTGCAGCGCTGGGTCGCGGCCTGCCTGTTCGTGGGCTCCCGCGATGTGCTCGAGCTCGTCGAAGGCTCGCAGGCCGGCGCGTCCGCGGAGCGCTTCCTGCTCGAAGGGCGCGTCTTCGGGACCACCCTGCAGATGCCGCCGAGCGCCTGGCCGGGCAGCACCGCCGCTTTCGAGGAGTACTGGCGCGGCGAGCTCACGAAGCTGCGCATCGATGACGAGGTGCGCAGCTACCTGCTCGACATCGCCAGGCTCGAATTCGCCGCGGCGGTGCTTCCCGAGCGGATGCGGGCGTGGCATCAGCGGCTCACGGTCGGCTTCCTGCCGCCCGAGTTCCGGCGCGCGCTCCGCGTCAGGTGGACGCCGGGCGACGAGACGTGGTTCCGGCGGCAGCGCGCCGCCTTCGTGCGAATCGAGCGCGTGCTCCCGCTCGCCGCCTCCGGCCTCGTGTACCGGCTGCTGCTGGCCGACGTGCGCTGGCGCATCCGCCGCGACCGCCCGCTGGTGTGAGGGACGCGCGCGCCGTCGCCGGGCCCACGCTCGCCCCGCGAGCTCGCGTGCGCGACCCAGGGCGTGCACAGTCTCCCGACGCGTGAACGTAACGTGACGTCCACACTCCCGTAGCAGGGCCCGTCCAGGCTCACAGCATGACCACCCGCGTAGACCCGTTCATCGGCACAGAGCCCACCGCGCTGCCGACGCAGACGGGCCTCGCCGCGACCTGGTGGTGGCCGAAGCCGCAGATCGGCAACACGCATCCGGGCGCCACCTACCCACTCGGGATGGTCTCGGCCTGCGCCTACTCTGGCGCGTACCCGACCGGGTACGGCCGTTACGACCTCAGCCTCGAGGGCATCCCCGAGACGATCTACGACGGCACGCTCGCCTCGGGATTCACGCACTTCCAGCAATCGGGCACCGGGGCGATCCGCAAGTACTACAACTACTTCCGCGTCACGCCCATGATCGAGCCGCTCGACGTGCTCGGGCGCACCTGGTCGCTCGACGACGAGGACGCCTCACCCGGCTACTACGCGGCGACGCTCGGCAATGGCATCCGCGCCGAGATCACCGTGGGTCCCAAGAGCGCCGTGCACCGATACACGTTCCCGAAGCACTCGAGCGCCAGGGTCGTCGTCGACTTCTCGCTCGGCGGCCTCGCCATCCCCTACGGGGCCACCGTCCCGCTGCGGGCCCACCTCGAGACCGTCAGGCCCGGCGTCGCGACGGGAGAGATCGTGGCGGAGGGCGCCCCGCTCGCCGTGCACATCGAGTGCGACACTCCCCAGTGGCGCCAGATGCTGTGGCACGATCGGCGCCTCATGCCCGGCGGCACGCGCCTCGACTTCGACCACATCCGCCCCACGACGCTGCGGCCGTTCGGCCTCATGTGGGCGGGCCCGAGCGAGGAGGGCCAGGTCGTCGAGGTGCGCATCGGCTTCTCCCTGCGCGGGGTCGAGCAGGCCGAGCAGAACCTCAGGGACGACTGCGGCGACGGGGAGGGCAGGTTCTCGGACCGACTCGCCGAAACCGGGCGCGCCTGGCAGGAGCTGCTCGACGAGGTCCAGGTCGAGACGGGCTCGACCGAGCGCGAGACGGTCTTCTCGACAGCCATGTACCACTCGTTCGTCAAGCCCTCCTTCGCGCTCAACGAGAGCCCCTTCTGGCCAAGCGACGGACCATTCGTCTTCGACCTGTCGACGATGTGGGACATCTACCGCACCCAGCTTCCCCTGCTCACCGCGCTGCGTCCGGACAAGGCCGTCGAGCTCGCCAACGCGCTCCTCACCATCTGTGAGGAGGAAGGCAACTTCCCGATCGGCTACCGCATGGCCAAGGGAAGCGACCGCTTCTCCCGACAGGGCAGCGCGCTGGCGCACACCTTCCTCGCCGACCTCTGCCAGCTCGGACTGCCCGGCATCGACTGGGACTGGGCGCTTGTGCACATGGCCGATGACCTGCGGCGCACGTACGGCGAGGAGTTCCTGCTGCGCGGCGTCGCGCATCCCATCACGCACACCCTCGACCTCGCGTTCGGGTACTGGTGCACCGCCCGCGTCGCGGCTCGAGTCGGCGACCTCCAGCTCGTCCAGCAGCTCGAGAAGCGCGCAGGGCAGTGGCGGGGCGCGTTCGACCCGGCCACGGGCCTGCTCGTCGACTCCAACTTCTACGAGGGCTCCAAGCACAACTACTCGTTCCGGATCCTCCACGACATGGCAGGGCGGATGCAGCTGAGCGGCGGGCCGGAGGGCTTCGTTGCGCAACTCGACGAGTTCTTCGGCTACGGCGCCCAGCCGGTCGTGCAGCCCGGCCGATCGCCCGGCATCGAGGAGCTCGCGGCCGGCTACGCCCTCGGACGCTTCGAAGGCCTCAACAACGAACCGGACATGGAGGCGCCATGGGCATACCACTACGCCGGACGCCCGGACCGGACCGCGGAGATCGTGCACGCCATCATCACCCAGCAGTACGCGACGGGCCGAGGCGGCCTGCCAGGCAACGACGACTCGGGCGGCCTCAGCTCCTGGTACGTCTGGGCCTCGCTCGGGCTGTTCCCCGTGGCAGGACAGGCGAGCTTCCTCATCAACGCGCCCGCGTTCGCCGAGTCGTCGCTCGCGGTCTACGGGGAGCGCTTCCGCATCACGACGACAGGGTTCCGAGAACCCGCCCACGGCGGCCCAGTCCAGTACGTGCAGAGCGCCCACCTCGACGGCAGGCCGCTCAGCAGGAGCTGGCTCTCGCCCAGCGAGCTCATGGCGGCGCAGGAGCTGCACCTGGAGCTCGGGCCCGAGCCGAGCGACTGGGGCACCCGCGAACAGGACCTGCCGTCGTCGTTCCCGGCCCCAGCATCCGCCCCACCAGCCGCACCCACCTCACCCGCAGCATCCATCCCCGCCACCCCACCCCTCGTCGACGGCCAGCCGGCGACACCAAACCCGGGAGGACCCTCATGAACAAGATCCAGAACCGCCTCGTGATCGTCGTCCGCGCCGATCCAGTCATCTGCGGGCACTCCGTCGAGGCCCGCAACCTGGCGGAGGCCGCACGCCTGCGCGGCTTCGACGAGGTGCGCATCGTCACGTGGCCCATCGAGCGCCTGCAAGCGGCAGGGCTGCCGCTCAAGCCCCTCGAGACGGTCATGCCCTACAGCGACGGCATCTTCGTCGACCGCCCCGCGCCCGTCGGCGACTACAAGGTCCCAGACGGCCGCTACCTCGCGGGGCTCGTCGGGCGCCTCGTCGAGCTCTTCACGGACGGGGTGCCGACCGTCTGCATGTCGCTCTACCTCAGCCCGCACACGCTCGCCGTCGCGGAGGCGCTCACCGTCGCCCGTTCGACGGGCCTGCCCGTCAACGTCACCACCATCGCCGAGGCCGTCGGCTCCGACGTCACCAACGTCGTCAAGCACGCCGTCGAGGACGGCCGCCTCGGCGCGGCAGCCCACATCCTCTCGGCGTACCTGTCCCAGGACGTGTGCGTCGCCGTCTCCGAGTACACGCGCGACCTCATCGTGGGGGAGGCCGCCAAGGTGGACGCGCAGCACGGCACCCGCTACGCGCCCCAGTGCCAGGAGCGCATCGACATCTCCTACCCGGCAATCGACTCGAGCGCGTACGTCGACCTCGCCGACGCCGACATCACCGCCGCCGTGGAAGCTCGCGGGCTCAAGCGCGACGGCTACGTCATGTTCCTGTCGAGGCTGACCGAGGCGAAGGGCGTCGAGGACCTCATCGCGGGCTTCGAGCAGTCCCGCGTCGCCGACGACCCCGAGATCCAGCTCGTCATCGCGGGACGAGGGCCGCAGGCCGAGGAGCTGAAGGCGATCGGTGCCGCGTCACCGCTGGCCGACCGCATCCACTTCCTCGAGGACGTGGGAGACGCCGAGAAGCCCTTCCTGATGGCCGGATGCGCGGCGTTCGTGCTGCCCACGAAGCCGCGCCCCGAGTTCATCGAGACCTTCGGCATCGCGCTCGCCGAGAAGATGCTCGCAGGCGGCGGGCCGGTCATCACGACCGTCACCGGCGGCGTCGGGGAGGCCGTGGGGGACCACGCGCTCATCGTGCCCGTCAACAGTCCATCGTCGATCGCGGACGCGCTCAACACGGCGGTGCTCGAGACCAGCGCCGCCGAGCGGCGGCTGCTCGCCGTCCAGGCGCGCGACTACGCGCTCCAGTTCGACCGGTTGGCGGTCTTCGACAAGCTCTTCGACCGGCTGCCTCGAGTCGCGATGGCGGCCTGACCCGCGCGGCACGCGAGCGCCTGCTCGAGTGTCTGCTCGAGTGCCTGTCCAACTTCAGTGCAATTCCGGGGTCTCGCGCCATCGCGAGGTCGATTGGGTCGAATATTGCACTGAAGTTGGACAGGCTGGCGGGTGGGCGCCCGCCTCCGAGGGACGCGGCGTCTTCGAAACGGGGCGGCTCAGAGCGCGAGGAGGGCGTCGAGCTTCTCGTACCCCTCGCGCACGCCGTGCTCCATGCCGCTCGCGACGAGCCCGTCGCGCATCTCGAACGACTCGAGCAGGCTCGTGCTCGTCACTCGCGTGCGGCCTCCCTCGAGTGCCTCGAACACGATGGTCTCGAGGAGCACGCCGTCCGGGATCATCTCGAAGGTCTGCGTCTGCACGATGCGCTCGTTCTCCCGGACTTCGTGGAACGAGCCGTAGAAGGTCGCGATCTCCTCGCCGTCCTTGAGATTCACCCACCGGTAGGCGCCTCCCGTGGCCGCGTTCCAGTGGTCGATGTTCGTCGACACCTCGTGCGGGCCGACCCACTTCGTGAAGAGGTCGGGGTCGACGAATGCGCGGAACACGCGGTCCGGGGTGGCCTCGAACTCGCGGACGACGGAGACGTTCGGCACGTCTTCGCCAACCGTGACGACGGTGTCGTTGGCTGATGTGGTGCTCATGATGCGGTTCCTTTCGCTGGTTCTGGTGCTGTTGCTGGGTGCTGCGTGGTGTCGTCCGGCAGGGTCTCGAGCAGCGCGTCGAGTCGGCGGAACCGCGCCTCCGCGGCGGCCTGGTAGCGCTCGATCCACGCGGTCATGAGGCTGAGGACCTCCGCTTCGAGGTGCCGGGGTGCGCGGACCGCGCTGCTCGTACGGGTGACGAGGCCCGAGTCCTCCAGGACGCGCAGGTGCTTCGAGATCGCCTGCACCGAGACGTCGTAGGGAGCTGCGAGCTCTCCGACGGTCGCGTCGCCGCTGGCGAGCCTCGCGACGATGTCGCGTCTCGTCGGGTCGGCGAGCGCCGCGAAGACGGGGGAGAGCGCGTCGGTGGTCATAGCTCCTCGGCTGGGTTCGTCAACCGTGTGGTTGATGAAATCAGTCTGCGACGCACGGGAAGCCTTGTCAACCTTTCGGTTGATGAACCTCAGGCTCGAAGGAACTGGCGAGCAGCCTCGAGTGCGTCGCGTGCGGCAACGCCATCGACGCGCGCGATCGTCAGGGCACCGACGACGGCCGCGGTCACGAGTGTGGCCGTGCCCTCAGTGAGGCCGAGCGCGCGGGTGCCCCGCGAGATCGCGCGCTCGAGTGTCGCTCGGTAGTCGGTGATCGAGGCGCGAATCTCCCGGTCTTCGGAGAGTGAGCTGGAGGCCGTCGCGAGCAGGAGGCAGCCTCGGGCGTCGTCGCGGCGCCCTTGGGCCGCGACGGCAGCTGAGAGGCGAGCGAGGTAGTCATCGAGCGCGGATGCTGGTGTCGGGTCCGCGAGTAGCGGCGCGAGCAGCGGGTGCACGACGTCGTCCAGGTAGCTCTGTACGGAGGCGTCGAAGAGGCCGCGCTTGCTGCCGAAGGTGTTGTAGATGCTCGATCGGCTCAGTCCGGTGGCGGCCTCGATGTCGCTCGTCGACGCGGAGTCGTAGCCCTGGCGCCAGAAGAGGGTGCGTGCGCCGGCGATGACGTCCCGGCGGTCGAAGCTCATCGTGCGTGCCATGTGGCCTCCGATACTGTAACGTTCGTTGCAGAATACACCGATCCTGGAGCTGACATGCTTATCGCCGCCCTCGTCTTCGCCGCCCTCGCGGCGCTTGTCCACGTCTACATCTTCATCCTCGAGTCCGTCCGCTGGACGGCGGAATCGACGAGGAAGACGTTCGGCATCCCCTCCCTCGAGGTCGCCGAGACGACCAAGTCGATGGCCTACAACCAGGGCTTCTACAACCTCTTCCTCGCGATCATCGCCGGCCTCGGCGTCATCCTCGCGATCGCGGGCAACAGCGTGGTCGGCGCGACGCTGATCTTCGCCGGAGCGGGCTCCATGCTGCTCGCCGCGCTCGTCCTCGTCACAAGCGACCGCACGAAGCTGCGCGCCGGCACCGTCCAGGGCAGCTTCCCGCTGCTCGCCGTGGTGCTGCTCGGCATCGCAGCCGCCACGGGAGCACTCGCCGCCTGAGCCGAGCTGGGCTCACGGGCAAGACAAGCGGGTACGCTCGATCCATGCAGGAAGCGTCCCCAGCACAGCAGGCCACGATTGCCGTCATCACGGTCTCGGATCGGTCTTCGCGGGGCGAGCGCGAGGACCTCTCGGGTCCGGCGGCGCTCGAGGCGCTCGCCCGGCACGGCTACACGGCGGTGACGCTCAGCGTCGTCCCCGACGGAGCCACGGTCGTTCGTGACGCCATCGCCCACGCGGCGGACTCGGACGCGCACATCATCCTCACCCTCGGCGGCACTGGCCTCTCGCCGCGCGATGAGACGCCGGAGGCCACCTGGCCCCTCATCACCCGCGAGCTTCCCGGCATCGCCGAAGCGATGCGGGCGACAGCGCGCGACCGGGTCCCGACGGCCGTGCTGTCGCGCGGGCTCGCAGGCATCATCGACCGACCGGGGCGCGGAGCGCCGAGCCTCGTCGTCAACCTCGCCGGCTCACCTGGCGCGGCACGGGACGGCGTCGCGCTGCTGGCCCCGCTCATCCCGCACATCCTGGACCAGCTCCGCGGCGGAGACCACGCTTCGTGAGTGCCAGCCCCCTCGCCCGAGTCACGAGCGACGAGCTGCTCCTCGCCGAGCACCTCGCCGCCGTCGAGGATCCCCACGCGGGCGCCGTTGTGACCTTCATCGGCCAGATCCGGGACCACGACCCCGAAGCGAGCGGACGAGTCGTCTCGCTCGACTACACCGCGCATCCCGACGCCGAGCGCGTGCTCCAGAGCCTCGTCGCGCACCACGCCCGCGACGGCGTCCGGGTGGCCGTGAGCCACCGCATCGGACACCTCCGAGTGGGCGACATCGCCCTCATCGCCTGCGTAGCCAGCGCGCACCGCGGCGACGCCTACGAGGTGAGCCGGGCTCTCGTCGAGGCGGTCAAGGCCGAGGTGCCGATCTGGAAGCAGCAGCACGAGGTCGACGGCGCAACCTCCTGGGTGGGTCTGCCATGACCGGCGTCCCCGTCACGATCGCTCGCCGCCCGAGGCTCGTGGAGCCGCAGCTCGAGCCGTCTCCCGGAGATCCGATCGTCGACAAGCACGGCAGAGTTCACCGTGACCTCCGCATCTCCCTCACCGACAAATGCTCGCTGCGGTGCACGTACTGCATGCCGGCCGAGGGCGTCGAATGGCTGGCGAAGGCGAGCATCCTCTCCACCGAGCAGATCGTGCGCATCGCTCGGATCGCGGCGGCCTCCGGCATCACCACGTTCCGGCTGACGGGCGGTGAGCCGCTCCTGCGTCCCGACGTCGTGGAGGTCGTGCGGCGCATCTCCGAGCTCCGTGGCCCGGATGGCCCAGTCCAGGTCGCGATGACCACCAACGGCATCCGCCTCCCGCAGATGCTTCCCGACCTCATCGACGCCGGCCTCGACAGGCTCAACATCTCCATCGACACGATCAGGCGCGAGCGCTTCGCTGCGCTCACGAGGCGAGACAAGCTCGATGAGGTGCTCATCGGCATCCGCGCCGCCCAGAACTCCTCCCTGCGGCCCCTCAAGCTCAACGCCGTCGCGATGCGCGGCGTGAACGACGACGAGATCGTCGAGCTCGTGGAGTTCGCCATGGAGCACGACGCGCAGCTGCGCTTCATCGAGCAGATGCCGCTCGACGCCGGACACACCTGGGACCGCGCGCAGATGGTGACGCGCGAGGAGATCCTCGAGTCGCTCAGCGCGAGGTTCACGCTTGAGCCCGTGCCCGGCCGCGGCGGCGCCCCCGCCGAACGGTGGACGCTCGACGGCGGCCCGCACACGGTCGGCGTCATCGCCTCCGTCACGGCGCCCTTCTGCGGCAACTGCGATCGCCTGCGCCTCACCGCCGACGGTCAGCTGCGCAACTGCCTGTTCTCGACGAGCGAGTACGACCTCATGCCCATCCTCCGAGCCGAGGCCGCCGGCTCAGGAGACTCCGGCGCTGCGGCCGACAGTGCGGCGAGCGCCGCCGCGACGGATCTCGCGATTGATGGCCTGCTGCGCTCGTGCATCCACAACAAGCTGCCGGGGCACGCCATCAACGACCCGAGCTTCCTGCAGCCAGCTCGCGGGATGAACGCCATCGGCGGCTGACGACCCGGCGGTCGCTTCAGCCTCCAGCGAAGGGCGGCAGCACGTCGACGGATGCACCGGGTGCGATCGGTGCGTCGGCGTCGGAGGTGCGCACGCCGTCGATCAGGAACGAGCACCGGGAGAGCACCTCCGCGACGTGGACGTCGCCCGAGGGGTTGAGCGTGCCGACGAGCGCGGCCACCGTCGCCGCTTCGAGCGTGAAGTCGCTGCCGCCGACGGCCTCCGCCGCTCCGGCGAAGACGCGGACGCGGCTCGGGGCGCTCACGACTCCTGCTCCCAGGAGAGTGCGCGAGCCGTCACGAGCTCAGCGAGTCGGCTGAAGGCTTCGGGGGAGTCGGCGGCGGAGCTCTGCCGGCCGAGGGCGAGCCCCAGCGCGAAGGTCGTGAGCGGTGCCGCTGGCCTGGCGACGTTGTGCGCGACGTCCTTCGCGACGTCGAGGAGCGCTGCGATGTCGATCTCGTCGTCGATCTCGAGCACGCGCTTGGCCTCGGCGAGCCAGGCGTCGAGTGCTTCCGGTGGCAGGTGCTTGGGAGTCTCGGTCATGGTCTCTGGGTCCTTCCGTGAGCGGTGATGGTCTGCTGTGTGGCGCCAGCGCGCTCGGCGGCGCCGTCGACCGAGTCGGCCGTGCTGTCAGCGTCGACCGCGTCGGCGCGTGCGGCCGCGAGCTGCTCTGGGGTGTCGATGTCGGCGCTGGCGCCGCGTCGGTCCGGCACTCGGGTCAGTGCGAGGGGCTCGAGGACGTGGCGGAGGGCCAGGGCGTGGGCACCGGACGCTGCGGCCGCATGCTCGAGGGCGCGCTTGAGCGCCGTCGTGCGGTAGATGCCGGCAAGCCACTGCGGGCGTCCATCGCGATCGACGACCACGAATCCGTCGGGGCCGCCCACGGGTGCTCCATGTGCCGAGGCAGCCTCCTCTGCCGGGGCAGGTGGGGAGCCTTCCCCGTCAGTGTCAGCTTCCCCGTCAGTTGCACCGTCGGACGCCTCCGGGCCGCGGCCGCTCGCTTCAATGAGGAGCTCGACGAGCGCCGGAGCTCGGGGCAGGTCGCAGGCGAGCAGGAGCAGCCACGGCGCCGAGACGCTGGGGAGGGCGGCCGCGAGGCCAGCTGCCGGTCCGCCGAACGGGGGTTCCTCGCGGATCAGCTCGGCGGGCGCCTGCACATCGACGGCACCGACCACGATGGTGCGACTCGCGCCGGCGTCATGAGCCGCGCCGAGCGCCACGTCGATGAGGCGCCTGCCCCCGACCTCGAGGTCGCCCTTGCTGACGCCACCGAGACGGGAGCCACGGCCACCCGCGAGGATGACCGCATCGAGACCCGGGATCGGGCGGCGGCCTCGCGGCAGCGGCGCTACTGCTCGCGCTTCCACGGCCCCGACTTCCCGCCCGTCTTCGCGATGAGCTTGATGTCTCCGATCGTGACCGACTTGTCGATGCCCTTGACCATGTCGACCAGCGCGAGCGCTGCGACCGAGACGGCAGTGAAGGCCTCCATCTCGACGCCGGTGCGGTCGGCGGTGCGCACCGTCGCCGTGATGAGCACGCCGTCGCCACGCAGCTCGAGATCGACGGTGGCGCCGTGCACGCCGATGATGTGGGCGAGCGGCAGGAGCTCCGCGCATTTTTTCGCGCCCTGGATGCCGGCGATGCGCGCCACGGCGAACGCGTCTCCCTTCGGCACTGCATCGTTGGTGAGGGCCTCGAGCACGTCGGTGCCGCAGTAGACCATGCCGGATGCCGTCGCGGCCCGTACCGTCGGCTGCTTCTCGGTGACGTCGACCATCCGTGCGTGGCCGGCTGCGTCGAGGTGCGTGAAGTTCGTCATGGTCAGAGTCTGGCACCCACGTCCGACATCAGGCGGACCACCTGCACGACATCGCCCTCTTCGACCCGCTCGACACGCGCATCCACGATGGCGTAGCCGTTCGCATCGGCGAGGCTGCCCACGAGGTGCGAACCCGAGCCCCGCGCGGCGGCGGGCGAGACCACGACCCCCGACTCGGTGGTGCGGATGCGCGCGGGCAGGTACTGGCGGCGCCCGGGCGGCGTGCGCCAGCCGGTCTCGGCGCGCGCGCTCAGACGCGGGTCCTCGACGACGGAGGCTCCTTGCAGGGCGCGCAGGCACGGCCGCACGAAGACGAGGAACGACACCCAGGCGCTGACGGGGTTGCCGGGGAGGCCGAAGACGAGCGGGCCGAGCTCGCCCTCGCCGACCCACGGCTCGGCGAGGCGACCGAAGCCCTGTGGCTTGCCCGGCTGCATCGCGACCTTCTCGAAGCGCACCTGGCCGCCGGGGGAGAGGAGCTCCTTGACGGGGTCGTAGGCGCCCATGCTCACGCCGCCCGTCAGCACGATCACGTCGCAGCGGCCCGCGAGTGCCTGCAGTGCGGCCTCCAGTTCGGCGACCTCGTCGGAGACTCGGACGACGTCGACCAGCTCGCTCCCGTGCTCGATGGCCAGGGAGGAGATGAGGAGTGAGTTCGAGTCGGGGATCTGCCCGCGCTCGAGCGCCTCGCCTGGTGCGACGAGCTCGCTTCCTGTGGCGATCACGGCGACGCGTGGGCGCCGCGCGACGGAGACCGTGCCGTACCCGGCCGAGGCCAGTGCGGAGAGGGCCTCGGCGCTGCCGCGCGACCCCGCGGTGACGAGCGGGTCTCCTGGCTGGCGGTCCTCGCCGGCCGAGCGGATGTGCACGCCGCGCTTCGCCGGGGCGGTGATGCGCACCCGCCGCTCGCCGCCGTCGGTCGCCTCGACGGGCACGATCGCATCGGCGTCCGCCGGGACGGGGGCGCCCGTCATGATGCGGGCGGCCTGCCCGCTCGCGAGCGAGGGGTCGGAGGCGGTGCCCGCCGGAAGATCCGCGACGACGTCGAGGATCACCGGTGTCTCGGGGCTCGCTGCGGCCACGTCGTCGGAGCGGACCGCGTAGCCGTCCATGGCCGAGTTCGTCCAGGGTGGCAGCGCGTATCGCGACACGAGGCTCTCCGCCAAGTACCTGCCGTGGGCTGCCGCCAGGGCAACGGTGTCGCTCGGCAGCTGGCGGGACTCGCCCAGCACGCGCGCAAGCTGCGTCTCGACCTCGATCATGCCCGCACCCCTGTCTGAGTCGCATCCGCGCCGAGCGTGCCGCTGGCTGCTCGCAGCACCTGCAGCTGAGGTGTCTGCACCACTCGCACGTCGAAGCCGTGCGGCGTGAGGAGCAGCGCCGCCCGCCTGGCCCTCGCGGCGGAGACGCAGTAGAGGTTGAGCGGGGCATCCGGCGTGCCCGCGTGCCCAGCCTTGAGCCCGAGGAGTCGCGTCCTCAGCACGTCCGGCTCGCGCTCGAGCTGAAGCAGCTCGCTGAGCGGCAGGGAATGGGCACCTGGCAGCGCATCGACGGCGTACTCGTCCGGCTCGCGCACGTCGATCAGCCGGCCGTGCGAGTCACGAACCGGATCGAAGTCGAGCGGGGCCGGCCTCGCCTGCGGGGCTGTTCCGTTCTCCTCCGGTGCGGGGGATGCTGTCTGCGACGTCGAGCATGCCGCCGACGGGGCCGAGGTGCCCGCCACGCGGTCGAGGGCGGCGTGATCGGCTGCCCGGAGCGGCACTTCGGAGATGCGCATCGTGAGCGCCTCGACGACGAGGAGCCTGCCGAGGAGCACGTCGCCGATCCCGGTGATGAGCTTGATCGCCTCGGTCGCCATCATCGAGCCCACGACGCCGCAGAGCGCGCCGAGCACACCCGCCTCTGCGCACGACGGCACCGAGCCCTCCGGTGGCGGCTCAGGGAACACATCGCGCAGGGTGATGCCCTCCGCGGGCGCCGGCGGCGCCGACCAGAACACCGTGAGCTGCGCGTCGAAGCGCAGCACGGAGCCCCACACGAGCGGCAGGCCGAGGCTCGTGCACGCGTCGGCCACGGCGTAGCGCGTCGGGAAGTTGTCGGCGCCGTCGAGCACGAGGTCGTAGCCGCCGAGGATGCGCTCGGCGTTCGCGCCATCGAGGCGCTCGTCGTGCTCGACAACCGTCACGCCCGGCGCGAGCCGTCGGAGGCTGCGGGCGGCGCTCGCGGTCTTGCGAGCGCCGACGTCGTCGATGCCGTGGATGACCTGCCGGTGCAGGTTGCTCGGCTCGACCGCATCCGCGTCGATGATCCCGATCGTGCCGACCCCCGCCGCCGCGAGGTACTGCAGGGCCGGAGCGCCGAGGCCCCCGGCTCCCAGGACCGCGACCCGGCTGGCGGCGAGGCGGCGCTGCCCGATCTCGCCGAGCTCGGGCAGGCGGCGCTGTCGAGCGGTTCGGGCGAGCTCATCGCCCCGGAGCTCTGGGGACGGTTCGACAAGCGGTGCGAGGCGCATGGCGTCACCCTACCGCCGCATCCCGCGCAGCCAACCGGCAGGCGAGCCTGCCCGAGGTTCGCCTCGCGCCCGCGCGGCCGCGACGCTCGCCGCCCAGGGCTGACTTGTGGTCGCTACCCGCGAGGAACGACGACCAGAAGTGCGCTTTCGGCAGGAATGGTGGGCGGGCGCGGATGCGCGCGGCGAGCTAGCATGATCGCGTGGGTCGGATCACGGTGCGACGGAGCGTTACACGCCTGAGCCTCGGGAAGCCCCCGAGCAGGAAGGCCGACTTCCTCGCGGCCGAAGAGCCCCTCGAAATCCGCGTCGGCGGACAGCAGCTGGCGATCACGATGCGCACCCCGGGCAACGACTTCGAGCTCGCGGCGGGCTTCCTCGTCTCCGAGGGCGTCATCTCGCGCGGCGAGCAGTTCCGCTCCGCGATGTACTGCGCCGGTGCCGACGGGAGCGCGGATGGTCTCAACACCTACAACGTGCTCGACGTCCGCCTCTCCGCTGAGACCCCGCCGCCTGACCCCGACCTCGCGCGCAACTTTTACACCACGAGCTCCTGCGGACTCTGCGGCAAGGCGAGCATCGACGCCGTCGAGCTGACCTCGAGCTACGACGTGGCCCTCGACCCCGTCACACTCCAGGCGGCTCGGCTCGTGACGTTCCCCGACAGGCTCAGGGAACAGCAGGAGGTGTTCGAGAAGACCGGCGGCCTGCATGCGGCGGCGCTCTTCGACGCCGCGACCGGCGATCTCCTCGTGCTGCGCGAGGACGTCGGACGGCACAACGCCGTCGACAAGGTCGTCGGCTGGGCGGTGCAGAACGACCGGCTCCCGCTGACCGGGACGGTGCTGCAGGTGTCGGGCCGATCGAGCTTCGAGCTCGTCCAGAAAGCGAAGATGGCGGGCATCCCTATCCTCGCGGCCGTCTCAGCCCCCTCATCGCTCGCCGCAGACCTCGCCGAGGCCAGCGGCATGACCCTCATCGGGTTCCTCCGCGGTGAGTCGATGGTCATCTACTCGCGCCCTGACCGCATCCTGGACGCCGAGGAGATCGAGCTGGGAACGGAGACCGAGACCAACACCGAGACCGAGGCGGGGGCACGGAGCTAGCGCGCATCAGCGGCGCGACAAGCGCAGCTGCGGTTCCCACCAGAGCACGGGCCACGCACATGCGGGAGCGCGTGAGAAGATGCCCGCATGGCAGAACAGCGATACCGGGTCAGCGAGGCCGCATCGCTCCTCGGGGTCAGCGACGACACCGTT
The DNA here is from genome assembly GCF_002931215.1 of Pseudoclavibacter sp. Z016. NCBI lineage: Bacteria > Bacillati > Actinomycetota > Actinomycetes > Micrococcales > Microbacteriaceae > Pseudoclavibacter > Pseudoclavibacter sp. Z016. Next base: position 34,717 of record NZ_PSTU01000012.1, on the reverse strand, counting down.
CGTCGCTGGGGTGCGAGCGGCCGCCTCGACCTGCAGGGAGACGCCGGCGCGAAGACCGTCGCGGGCGTTCAGCTCGCGGCTCTCGCCAAGGAGCTCGCCGACGGCGACGCCAGAGCCGACTCGGGCGAGCTGCCGCCCGCATCCGCCCGCAACCGGATGCGAGGCATCGTCACCAAGCTGACGCTCGACACCGTCATGGCCCAGGTCGAGGTGCAGGCTGGCCCTTTCAGGATCGTGTCGCTCGTGTCACGCGAGGCCGTCGACGAGCTCGGCCTCGAGGTGGGGAGCCTCGTCGTGGCCAGCGTGAAGGCGACGAACGTGGGAATCGAAGGAGTGCACAGTGCCTAGGAAGCGGAGACCAGGAACGCTCCGGTCCGTCGCGGCCGCCCTCGGGATCCTCGTCCTGGGCGCGCTCGCGGGGTGTGCTCCGATGACAGCCCCGACTGGGCCTACCGGCGAGGCGTCCGTGTCTCCGTCACCCAGCGAGACCGGCCCGACCGGCAACGTCACCGTGTATGCCGCGTCCTCGCTCACCGAGACGTTCACGCAGCTTGCGGGGGAGTTCGAAGCGGAGCACCCCGGCGTCACCGTGACCCTGAACTTCGGGGGCAGCTCGACGCTCGCGGACGAGATCGTGGCGGGCAGCACTCCCGTCGACGTGTTCGCCTCCGCCGACGACGCGACGATGAAGACGGTCGTGGATGCGGGACTCGTCGAATGGACCCCCGCGACGTTCACGCGCAACGCGCTGGTCATCGTGACGCCAAAGGGCAACCCGGCCGGTGTCACGGGCCTCAAGGACTTCGCCGACCCCACGCTGAAGATCGCCGTCTGCGCCGCGAAGGTTCCCTGCGGCGCCGCGAGCGCCAAGCTCTTCGAGCAGAACGACATCGTTCCGAAGCCCGACACCAAGGAGAGCGACGTCAAGGCGGTGCTCACGAAGGTGCGCCTCGGCGAGGCCGATGCCGGACTCGTCTACGCGAGCGACGCGAAGGCCGCGGCGAGCGAGGTCACGGCCATCGAGTTCCCCGAGGCGCTCGACGCGGTCAACAACTACGGCATCGTCCCGCTCAAGGCCGCGCCCAATCCGGAGGCGGCCGCCGCCTTCACCGAGTTCATCCTCACGGCGCGAGGCGTCGAGGTGTTCGATGAAGCCGGCTTCCTCAGCCTGACGTGAGCGACGCGCCGGGGAATGCGGAGGGCGGTCACCGCGTTAACCCCGACCGTGCGGGCATGCCCGCACGCCAAGATCTGAACCTCTCAAGGAGTACTGTGACCGACTCGCGCACCGCGACCCGCGACGCCGAACCGACCCCAGCTGAGTCCGCATCCGCGGGCGCAGCCGCCTCCACGAGCGAGCTCGGCGCGGACCCGCGCACTCGCTTCGTGATCCCACTCCTGCTCGTCTCCGCGTTTGTCGTCATCCTCAACGAGACGATCATGGGCGTGGCTCTGCCCGCCCTCAACGCCGACCTCGGTATCCCGCTGGCGACCGGCCAGTGGCTCACGACCGCCTTCATGCTGGTCATGGCCGTCGTCATCCCCATCACGGGCTTCCTGCTGCAGCGGTTCCACGTGCGCCAGGTGTTCATGGCGGCGATGATCCTCTTCTCGCTCGGAACGCTGCTCTGCTTCCTCGCGCCCGGCTTCGAGGTCCTGCTCCTCGGCCGCATCGTGCAGGCCTCCGGTACCGCCATCATGATGCCGCTGCTCATGACGACCGTGCTCAATATGGTCCCGCCGGAGCGTCGTGGCCGCACGATGGGCAACATCTCCATCGTCATCTCCGTGGCACCCGCAATCGGACCGACGGTCTCCGGCCTCATCCTTCAGGTCTTCGAGTGGCGCTGGATGTTCGGCTTCGTCCTCCCGATCGCCATCGTCGCGCTCGTGCTCGGAGCCCTGTTCATCAAGAACGTCACCGAGCCGCGCCAGGCGAAGATCGACGTGCTCTCCGTCATCCTCTCCGCCTTCGCGTTCGGCGGCCTCGTCTACGGCTTCTCCGGGCTCGGCGAGAGCTCGGCGACGGCCGTCGTCCCCGCGTTCGTCCCGATCCTCGTCGGCGTGCTCGCGCTCGGCGCGTTCATCTGGCGCCAGATCGCGCGCCAGAAGACGGACTCCGCGCTCCTCGACCTGCGCGTCTTCACGAGCCGCCAGTTCACGGTGTCGCTCATCCTCCTCGCGGTGAGCTTCATGTCGCTGTTCGGCACGATCATCCTGCTGCCCATCTACATGCAGGAGGTGCTCGGCTACGACACCCTCCGCGCTGGCCTCACCCTGCTGCCGGGTGGCCTCACGATGGGTCTGCTCGCGCCGTTCGTCGGTCGTCTCTTCGACCGGTTCGGCACCAAGCCGCTCATCATCCCCGGCTCGCTCGTCGTGAGCACGGCGATCTGGGGCATGACGATGCTCGGCGAGAACTCCGAGCAGTGGATGGTCATCGCCGCCCACGTCACCCTCTCGATCGGCCTCGCGCTCATGTTCACGCCGCTCATGACCAGCGCGCTCGGCGACCTGCCCAAGTCGAGGTACTCGCACGGCTCCGCCGTCGTGACGACGGCGCAGCAGCTGGCCGGCGCCGCAGGCACGGCGATGTTCGTCGTCGTCATGGCCAACTCGACGCTCGCGGCGGCCGGTGAGGGCCTCGCGCCCATCTCGGCGGAGGCGCAGGGCATCCACTCTGCTTTTCTCGTGGGCGCGTGCATCTCGCTCGTCACCATCGTCGGCACGTTCTTCGTGAAGTCGACGCCGAAGCGCGCCGACGCGGAGATCCCGATGGGTCACTGAGCCTGCTCAGCAGACGGAGGGCCCGGCACCAGAGACTTCTGGTGCCGGGCCCTCCGTTCGTCTGGCCTCGGACGCTCTTCCTGCCGAGATTTGCGAAGATGGGGAGTCGAACGTCCACCGAGCTGAGGAGCGACCATGGCTGACGCGCCCGAGATCGTCGAGAAGTCCATCACCTTCGAGGCCGCACCGGAGCGGCTCTGGAGCATGCTCACGGAGCAGGAGTCGTTTGCGAGCTGGTACGCGTTCGGTGGCGCGACGATCGAGGCCGAGCCCGGGGGAGTGCTCGCCGTCCACTGGCCGGAGCACGGCACGTTCCGCGGTGAGGTCACGCTCGTGGAGTCGCCTCGTCGCTTCGGCTACCGCCTCGCCGCGGTGCCGGAGGAGGACCCGCAGCCGCAGAACAGCACCGTCGTCGAGTTCACGATCGAGCCGGCAGACGGCGGGTCGGCGCTGACCGTGCGCCATTCGGGTTTCGAGGAGCTCGAAGGCCTCGCTGCGGACTCGACGTCGGCCGAGATCGAGACGATGGCCTGGACGGCGGCGCTGCCGTTGCTGCGAGAGGCGCTCGGCGAGGCCCCTGCGGAGGAGATCCCACTGCTCTGATCCAGCTGCTTGCTCTGATCCCGCTGGTGGGTGACGGGCGCCGCATCGTGCCTGGATTCGGCAGAAGTTACGGGCTCGAAACATGGGCGTCACGTGCTCGGAAACGAGCAACCGTAGTTTCGCACTAGACAACGCATGATGTCGTGAGCGAAACTTCTCGGAGTCGCAACGACGCGACCACGAAAGGTTTTCACATGACCGACGTCGACCCCACCCTCGAGATGTCAGACGGCGCCTTCCACCGCCTCCTCGGCCCTGAGGCCGAACCCGGCTTCCTCGCCGACTCCGAGCTGCCCGCCTACTGGGGCCGCAAGTGGGGTGCGCAGGACGAGGTCGGACGCCTCCGCACCATCATGATGCGACGCCCCAGCGCCGGCCTCGAAGCCGTCGAGAAGGCGGGGGAGTCGACCTGGATGCCCGAGATCGGCGCCTACGTCGACCCGGACCGCCGCTGGTACTGGTCCGGCCGCGAGTTCCCCGACCTCGAGAAGCTGCACAGCGAGTTCGACAGCTTCGTGCAGGTGCTCGAGGACAACGAGGTCGAGGTCGTCATGGCCCCCGACCTCGCCCCCAGCTTCACGAAGTCGGTCTTCACCCGCGACCCGCTCGTCACGATCCCCGGCGGCGCGATCATCGGTCGCCTCGCACCGCGCATGCGGCGCGGCGAGGAGCAGTCGATCACGCAGACCGTTGCGGCCCAGGGCATGCCGATCCTCGGCACGATCACGGGCACGGGACTCGTGGAGGGCGGCAGCTTCATCAAGGTGCGCCCCGACCTCGCGTTCTTCGGCACCTCCGTGCGCTGCAACGTCGAAGGCTACCGTCAGCTCAGGAACATCCTCGAGGAGCAGGGCATCGAGCTCGTCCACTCGCAGATGCCCGGCTACCAGATCCACCTCGACCTGTGCTGCGCCATGCTCGACGACGACCTCGCGCTCGTGAACTCGCGCATCGCGCCATACGACTTCCTCGACGCGCTCTGGAAGCTCGGCATCGAGACCGTCGACGTCGCACCGCAGGAGGACTGGGCTTGCAACCTCCTCACACTCGACCGCCGCAAGCTGCTCTTCCCCTCGCACCTGCCCCGCACGGCGGAGCTCCTCAACTCGAAGTACGGCGTGGAGATCATCCCCGTCACCTACCGCGAGATCAACAAGAACGGCGGCGGGCTGCACTGCTCGACCATGGAACTCCAGAGGGACTGGTAAGCGATGTCAGAGAACGTCACCGGCGGGGAGCTCGTCATCCGAACGCTCGAGGCGCTCGGCGCTGAGCGAGTGGTCGGACTGCCCGGCCAGCACGCGCTGCCCATGTTCGACGCGCTCGGCGACTCGTCGCTCGACTACCTCGGTGCGCGGGTCGAGAACAACGCGGCGTTCATGGCGGATGGGCACGCACGCGTCACCGGAACCGTCACCCCGCTCCTGCTCTCGGCCGGCCCCGGAGCGCTGACGGCGCTTCCCGGTCTGCAGGAGGCGGCGACGGCGAGCTCGCCCGTGCTGCTCATCTCGGCGCAGGTGCCGACCCCCGGCATCGGCGGCCAGGCCCACGGCTACCTGCACGAGCTGCGCGACCAGGAGTCGCACTTCCGCGGCATCGCCAAGGGCACGTGGAGCATCCGATCGGTCGACCAGATCGTGCCGACCCTCGTCGAGGCATGGCGCACGGCGCAGAGCGCCCCGGCTGGCCCCGTCTACGTCGAGGTGCCGCACGACGTGCAGCAGGCGAGCGTCGAGCTCGCGGACGGGCAGCTCGGCGGTCTCGCGGCGGAGGCGTACGCGCTCGCTCCGGAGGCCACGGGTGCGCAGCTCGACGCCGTCGCGAGGCTCCTCGCCGAGTCCTCGACGCCGCGCATCTACGCGGGCGGCGGCGTTGTCCGCTCCGGCGCCGGGGAACTGCTCGAGCAGCTCGCCGAGCAGCTGCAGGCCCCCGTCGTCACGACCTACGGCGGCCGCAGCGCCTTCCCGTGGGCGCATCCGCTCTCGGCCGAAGGGTGGATCGAGGACATCGCGACCACCGAGTTCCTCGAAGCCGCCGACGTGCTGCTCGTCGTGGGCACGGGCCTGAGCGAACTCTCGTCGAACTACTTCCGACTCGCCCCGACGGGCACCGTCATCCACATCGACGCCGACGCGCGTGTGCTCGGCGCGAACCACGAGGGCACGATCACGCTCCGCTCCGACGCCGGCCTGGCGCTGCAGGGAGTCCTCGACCGCCTCCGCGCGAGCGAGCTCGGAGAGCGAGCGGATGCGCGCCCCGCCATCGACGAGCTCCTCGCGACCGTGCGCGGCAGGCTCGACGCGCAGCCCCTCGCCACGGAGCGGGAGCTCATGGCCACCCTGCGCTCGTCCATCCCCGACGAAGTCGCGACCTTCTGGGACATGACGATCAGCGCCTATTGGGCCTGGTCGGCGTGGGATGCGCGCGGCGGCGTGTACGAGAACGGGCAGTGCGGCGGGCTCGGGTTCGGGCTGCCGGCGGCCATCGGCGCCTCCTTCGCCTCCCGCTCGCGCGAGACGCCGAACGGTGCCCCCGTCGTCGCGATCTCCGGCGACGGCGGAGGGCTCTACGGTGTCGCCGAGCTGTCCACACTCGCGCAGTCGCAGCTCAGCGTGACCTGGCTCGTCGTCGACGACGGCGGCTACGGCGTGCTGCGCGGCTACATGAACGAGGCCTACGGGCGGGCCACGGCGACCGAGCTCACGGGCCCCGACTACCTGGCGGTGGCGCGTGCGTTCGGCATCGAGTCGAGGGCCGTGGAGCTGGACACGCTCGCCGACGAGCTCGCCGCGAGCATCCGCACCCCGGGGCCCCGCGTGCTCGTGCTGCCCGCCACCCTCGAGCTGTTCGAGGCGACCCACACGCACCGGCCGGCGGTCCACCGATGAGAGCCCTGCCCGTCGTGCCGCGCAACGAGCCCGCCGCCATCGGCGGCAGGCTCCGGTCGGTGCGCCAGCTTCGCCAGATGACGATCGAGCAGCTCGCCAGCGCGACGGGGCTCAGCAAGAGCTTCCTCAGCCGTGTCGAGCGCGACCAGACGTCGCCGAGCGTCTCCACGCTCGTGCTGCTCTGCGACGTGCTCAACATCGAGGTCGGCGAGCTCTTCAGCGCACCGGATGCGCAGCTCGTCCGCTTCGACGACGCACCGCAGATCAACCTCGGCGGCACCAACGTGTACGAGCGCCTGCTCAGCCCCCGCAACGACCCGCGCTTCCAGGTCGTGCGCTCCCGCGTCGACGCCGGCATGTCGGGAACCGGCGGGGAGGAGCTGTACTCCGTGAACTGCGAGGTCGATTTCCTGCACGTGCTGCGCGGGTCGATCACGGTGGTGCTCGCCTCCGAGACGTGGGAACTCGAATCCGGGGACTCGATAACGCTCGACGGTCGCGAGCCGCACACGTGGCACACGCGCGACTCGACAGAAGGGGTCGAACTCCTCTGGGTGCTCGCCCCTGCCGCGTGGGGAGGCACGACCTGACCTTGCCCGACCCACTACTGTCGTTCACCGGCACAGACCGAGCGATCGCTCGGCACGTAACGCCCTTGTAAACCCTGCGTGACTTGGCGCCTCCGGCGGCAAGTTGCCTCCTAGATTACGCATGTTGCCTACAGATGATCACTGCTGGTGATCAAGAGAAGGAGAAATTCACATGGCATCCAAGAAGCTCATGAAGGCGGGCCTGGCTGGCGCCTCGTTCGTCGCCCTCACCGCACTGCTCGCCGGATGCTCGTCCGGTGACGCGCCGGAGGCCGACGTCTCCGAGGTCGCCGTCGACGAGGCGGCCGTCGCGCTCCTCCCGCAGGAGATCGCCGACGCCGGCACCCTCACGGTCGGCACCGAGGCGTACTACCCGCCCTACGAGTACCTCGACGCCGACGGCGCCACCGTCATCGGCCTCGACATGGACCTCATCAAGGCCGTCGGGCAGAAGCTCGGCCTCGAGGTCCAGATCGAGAACGTCGCATTCGACACGCTCCTCCCGTCGCTCGACACGGCACGCTACGACGTCGTCGTCGCCGCCATGACCGACACCCCCGAGCGCCAGGAGAACTACGACTTCGTCGACTACTTCAACGCCGGCCAGGGCATCGTCGTCGCAGAAGGCAACCCGGAGGGCATCACCGCCGAGGCAGACCTCTGCGGCAAGGCCGTCTCCGTGCTCCGCGACTCCGCGCAGCAGGGCATCCTCGAAGCCTTCAACACCGACATCTGCGCATCGAGCCCCATCGAGATCTCCGCGCAGGCCACCGACAACGACGCCCTCATCCAGGTGCAGTCCGGCCGCGCAGCAGCGTCGGTCAGCCAGTACCCGGTCGCGAGCTACAACGTCGAGCAGGCAAGCGGCTTCGAGCTCGCCAACGAGGAGCCCTTCCAGCCAGAGCCCCTCGGCATGGCGGTCGCGAAGGACAACCAGCTGAGCGCAGCCATCCAGGCGGCGGTCCAGTCCCTCATCGACGACGGCACCTACACCGAGATCCTGACCTCCCACGGTCAGGAAGGCGGAGCTGTCGAGGAAGTCACGATCAACGGCGCCGAATAGGCCCCGCGGAGACTGACGAACAACAACGGAGCTGAAGAACAGTGAACACCTCGACCGGCCCCTCCACGGGCGCGACGGGAGCGGTCACCACCGCCCCCGCCGCGCCCGCGGCCGACGCCCCCAAAATAGTCCCGCTGCGGCACTACGGCCAATGGATCTTCGCCGCGATCGTGCTCCTCTTCCTCGCGAAGCTCGTCTACGACGTCGCGACGGGATCGAGCATCCGCTGGGAGAAGGTCGGCTCGAGAGTCTTCGCAGAGGCCATCATGCAGGGCCTCCTCATCACCATCATGCTGACCGTGGTGAGCATGATCCTCGGCATCATCGGCGGCATCACCCTCGCCGTGATGCGCATCTCCAGCAACGGAGTGCTTCGCGCCATCTCGAGCGGATTCGTCTGGATCTTCCGCGGGACGCCGATCCTGGTGCAGATCCTCATCTGGTTCAACCTCGCGCTGTTCTTCCCGCAGATCGACCTGATCTTCATCCAGCTCGACACGAACGCCCTCATCCTGCCGCTCACCGCGGCAGTCCTCGGCCTCGCGGCCAACGAGTCCGCCTACATGTCGGAGATCATCCGCGGTGGCATCATCTCCATCGACCCGGGCCAGAAGGAGGCGGCGGAGGCGCTCGGCATGACGCAGGGCAAGATCATGTTCCGCATCATCCTCCCGCAGGCGCTGCGCTCCATCGTGCCGCCCATGGGCAACGAGCTCGTCACGCTCCTCAAGGAGACGTCGCTCGTGTCGGTGATCGGCGCTGGAGACCTCCTTACGCGAGCCCAGCAGATCGGCGCCGCCGACTTCAGCCGCATGGAGATGCTGCTCGTCGCGAGCATCTGGTACCTGATCCTCACCTCGATCGCGAGCATCGGCCAGGGCTTCCTCGAGCGCAAGCTCGGCAAGTCCCGCGGCTTCACGACCCCGGAACCCGTGTGGAAGCGAGTGCTCACCTCGATTCTGCCCAACCGCAGGTCTGCAGGAACAAGCAGAGAGGCAATCCGCTGATGCCCGCATCCGCATCCACCGCACCCATGATCGAGCTGCGCAACGTCGCGAAGTCGTTCGGCAGCGTCGAAGTGCTCAAGGACATCTCGCTCGACGTGCACGCCGGCGAGGTCGTCAGCATCCTCGGTCCGTCAGGCTCCGGGAAGTCGACGCTCCTGCGCTGCCTCAACCACCTCGAGACCGCCGACCGCGGCGTCATCAGGGTGGCGGGGGAGCCCGTCGGCTACAAGGAGAAGAACGGCAAGCTCTACGAGCTGCGGCCGAACGAGATCGCGAAGCGCCGTCGGGACATCGGCATGGTCTTCCAGCGCTTCAACCTGTTCCCGCACATGACGGCGATCGAGAACATCATCGAATCGCCCGTGCAGATCCTCGGACACAAGAAGTCGGCGGCCATCGAGGCCGCCAAGGACCTGCTCGAGCAGGTCGGCCTCGCCGACAAGGGCGACAACTACCCGTCGCAGCTCTCCGGCGGGCAGCAGCAGCGGGTCGCGATCGCCCGTGCGCTCGCCATGAAGCCCAGCGTGCTGCTCTTCGACGAGCCCACCTCGGCACTCGACCCGGAGCTCGTCGGCGAGGTGCTGCAGGTCATGACGAAGCTCGCCAAGGAGGGCATGACCATGGTCGTCGTCACGCACGAGATCGGCTTCGCGCGCGACGTCTGCGACCGTGTCGTGTTCATGGACGGCGGCGTCATCGTCGAGGAGGGCGCCCCGGAGGACGTCATCCAGAACCCCAGGCACGAACGCACGAAGCGCTTCCTGGCGCGCGTGCTCAAGTAGGCGAGCTGAAATGACACGTCCACTGGTGATCTTCACCGACACGACCGACCTCTCGCAGGAGCCCGCCTCGAGGCTCCTGCGGGAAGCGGGCTACGCAACCGCCCACCTCGAGCTGCCGACCGCACCGGGACCCGACGCGGTCGTGCCCCGCGAGCACCTCGCCGCCGTCGCCGCGGTCGTCGGCTACGCCCGCATCACGGCGGACGTGCTCGCGCAGCTCCCATCGCTCCGGCTCCTCGCGACGAGCTCCGTCGGCACCGACATGATCGACGCGGATGCGGCCGCCGCCAGAGGCGTGAAGATCGTGACCCTTGCTGGGGTCGCGACGGAGGAGGTCGCGGCGCACGCGCTCACGCTGCTGCTCGCCGCCGAGCGCTCCCTGCTGCGGAGCCTGCAGCTCGTGCGGAGCGGAGAGTGGACGGACGAGGCCACCGAGCGCCTCCGCGTGCCGCGACGCCTCAGCACGCTCACGCTCGGTCTTGTCGGGCTCGGCCGCATCGGCGGCAGGCTCGCCGAGATCGCGCGCCCCAGCTTCGGTCGCATCCTCGCCTTCGACCCCTACGCGCAGGCGGCACCGGACGGCGTCGAGCTCGTCGGCTCCCTCGAGGAGCTCCTGCGCTCCTCCGACTCGTTGAGCCTCCACCTGCCGCTCACCCCGGAGTCGAGGGGCATCATCGGCGCCGAGGCACTCGCCCTCCTGCCGGACGGCGCCGTCGTCGTCAACGTCTCGCGGGCCGGCCTCGTCGACGAGGCCGCCGTTCAGGCCGCCCTGGCTGACGGCTCCCTGCGTACCTACGCCGCCGACGTCCTCGACGGGGAGCCCCCGCACCCGAGCGACGCCATGCGCACCGACCCCGGCACGCTCATCACTCCGCACACGGCCTGGTGGTCGGACGCGGCACTCGCCGGCTACGAATCGCAGCCAGCGCTCAACATCATCGCCGAGCTCGGCGCACCAGCCGACCCCACCGGGAGCACTTCATGACAGACAAGCCCGGCCTGCCGCACGCGCAGGCAGACGCAACAGCATCCACCCCCGCCGCCGCGCACGAGAGCTTCCTGCGCGACTTCGACACGATGGGCGAGTTCGGGGCGACGGGGCACGGCGGCGTCGACCGCCAGGCCGCGAGCGACGCCGACAACGCGCAGCGCCGCTGGTTCCAGGCGCTGCTCGAAGGGCGCGGCTTCACCGTCGAGTACGACCGGATCGGCAACCAGTTCGGCCTCCTCGAGCTCGTCCCCGGCGCGCCGTTCGTGCTCATCGGCTCGCACATGGACTCGCAGCCGACCGCCGGCAAGTACGACGGCGCCTACGGCGTGCTCGCCGCGGCGCACGCGGCGTTCCGCATCGCCGACGAGGCAGCCGCCGGCGGCATCGACGGCGTGAAGTACAACGTCGCCGTCGTCAACTGGTTCAACGAGGAGGGCTCGCGTTTCGTGCCCTCCATGATGGGATCCTCCGTCTACACCGGCGTGCTGCCGCTCGAGAAGGCCCTCGCCGTCCGCGACAAGGCCGGCATCAGCGTCGAGGAGGCGCTGCGGCCCACCGGCTTCCTCGGCGAGGGCACCGGCCCCGTCGCGGCGCTGTGCGCTGAGATCCACATCGAGCAGGGCCGCCTGCTCGAGAACGCCGGCACGACCATCGGACTCGTCACCGCGACCTGGGCCGCCAGCAAGTACCGGGTCGTCGTCAAGGGCGAGCAGGCCCACTCGGGGGCGACCGTCATGGAAGACCGCAAGGATGCGCTCTACGGCGCCTCCCTGCTCGTCGTCTTCGCGCGCGAGCTCACCGACCGCTTCCCCGGCAAGCTGCACACGGCCGTCGGGCAGCTCGACGTCTACCCGAACTCGCCCGTCGTCGTCGCGAGCGAGGTGACGCTGCTGCTCGACCTGCGCAGCGACGACGAAGCCCTGCTCGCCGAGGCGAACGCCCTCCTGGACGCGCGCTTCGCAGAGATCGAGGCGAAGGCCCACGTCGAGATCGAGCGCACCCTGTCGCACTCGTGGGACGTCAACCCGTACCAGCCAGCCGGCGTAGACCTGGCCCGCTCCGTCGCCGAGGAACTCGGCCTCTCGAACGACGAGATCATGACCGTCGCCGGCCACGACTCGACGAACATGAAGGAGCTCGTGCCGACGGTCATGCTGTTCGTGCCCTCCGTCGAAGGCATCTCGCACAACGAGGGGGAGTACACGGAGCCCGCCGACCTCGTCGCCGGCCTCGAAGTCCTCACCGGAGTCGTGCGGCGCCTCGTCACCGGCCACCTCTCCTGACCCTGCCCCGCCCTGTCCTTGCCTGTCCCCTGCTCCACCGCTCCCGCCCGTTCATCGCTGCCCGGCGAGTCGCCCCCTAGCGTCAGCGCCAGAGGGCGACTCGCCGGGCAGCGATCGCTCCGGTGTGGCGCGGCGAGGGTGAGGGAGAGGGGGCGACCGCGGCGGGGCGGCGAGGTAGCGTCGGCGGGGTAGCGAGGGTGGTCTGGTGGCGTGGCGTGGGGCATCCGGCGGGAGAACTGTGCGTGCGATTCGCACCGAAGCTTGAAGCACCTGGTGCAAAGTGTGCGCTTGGTCTGAGGTCTTTTTCGCTAGCTTCTGGGGAGAAGCACGCGGCAAGGAGGCCCCACAGTGAGCAACGATTTCTTCTGGATGAACCCCGCTCGGGTGACGCAGGACGGCAACGTCGGACCGACCGATTCGGCGCAGGTTCCTCGCTTCGCAGGGCCTGCGACCTTCGCGCTGTTGCCGAGGGTCGATGAGGTCGAGAAGCTCGACGTGGCGATCCTCGGGGTCCCGTTCGACAGCGGCGTCTCGTACCGCCCCGGTGCTCGCTTCGGTCCGGCGCACGTGCGCCAGTCGAGCCGCCTCCTGCGCCCCTACCACCCGACGCTCGACGTGTCGCCGTTCGCAGCGCAGCAGGTCGCCGACGCCGGCGACGTCGCCGTCAACCCGTTCGACATCGAGGAAGCGCTTGGGACGGTGGAACGGGCAGCGAAGGCCCTCAGCGACACGGGCGCGAAGATCGTCACGATCGGCGGCGACCACACGATCGCGCTGCCGCTCCTGCGTAACATGGCGCGCATGCACGGCCCCGTCGCGATGCTGCACTTCGACGCGCACCTCGACACGTGGGACACGTACTTCGGTGCGGCGTACACACACGGCACCCCGTTCCGCCGGGCCTTCGAGGAGGGGCTCCTCGACACGGACGCGCTCAGCCACGTCGGCACGCGCGGCCCGCTGTACGGCAAGCAGGACCTCGAGGACGACGAGCGCTTCGGATTCGGCATCGTCAGCTCGGCCGACATCTACCGGCGCGGAGCGGATGCGGTCGTGCAGCAGCTTCGGCAGCGCATCGGGGATCGCCCGCTCTACATCTCCATCGACATCGATGTGCTCGACCCCGCACACGCGCCCGGCACCGGGACGCCGGAGGCTGGCGGCATGACGAGCCGCGAGCTGCTCGAGATCCTGCGTGGTCTCGCGGACCTCAACGTCGTCGGCGCAGACGTCGTCGAGGTGTCGCCGGCCTACGACCACGCCGAGCTCACGGGCGTCGCCGCGGCGCACGTCGTTTACGAGCTCGTCGCGATGTTCGCGGTGCGCCGCTAGCTGGACTGCTCGCGCGTCCGCGTCCGCGTCCGCTGGCTCGCTCTCGCCGGACGCTGACCAACTTCAGTGCAGAATCGCGCTCCCTCGCTGTTCCAAGGGCGGTTTGGGCCGTTCTGGCACTGAAGTTGGTCACGAAGGTCGCCGGCTTGGAGCTTCGGGCAGCGTCTGCGCCCGCACGCCCGCCTCACGCGCGCTGTCGGAGTCGGAGTCAGTGCCAGTGTCACTGCCAGCGTCCTAGGCTTCTGGCATGGGATGCACTTGGCACGGAGCTCCGCCAGAACAGGTGACCGCGGCATGAGCGGCTCGAGCGTCGCGGCGAGCAGCGCCGCGCAGGAAGCGGCCTGGCACGACGGAGCCGTGGCGCCCCTCGAGGCGGTGCGGGACGGGATCTGGACGGTGGGCAGCCCGATGCCCGCGGGGCCGACGCCCGGCGGCCGCATCCCGTGCACGCTCGCTTCGGTGATCGCCGACGACGCGGGTGGCGTGCACGTCATCGACCCCGGCTCAGACTCCGACGGAAACCTTGCCGTGCTCGCCAGTGCCATCGCGGCGACCGGCCACCGGCTCGACCAGGTGCGGTCGATCATCGCGACGCACCTGCATCACGATCACCTCGGTCTGGCCGAGCGGCTCCGGGACGCGACGGGTGCGCCGATCGTGCTGCACCGTGCCGAGCAGGCGGCGCTCGATGCGCTGGCTGCGGACGTGCCGAGCGTCGAGGTCGAGACGGCCAGGCTCGTCGACTGGGGTGTGCCGGTCGATCGCCGCCCGGAGATCCTTCGGCTCGTCGGGCGGTCGGCGACGCCGGTCTCGCTGCGCGCCGACGTGCTTGTCGATGACGCGCAGCTGCTCGACGTGCCCGGCAGGCGGCTGCGTGCCGTCCACACCCCGGGCCACACACCCGGGCACCTGTCGATCGTCGACGAGGAGACCCGGCTGGTGTTCACCGGCGACCACGTCTCGCCCGTGCTGCACCCGGGGCTCGGCCTCGGCGGCGACGATGGCAGCAACCCGGTGCTCCAGTACCAGCGCTCGCTTCGGCGCATCGTCGAGCTCGGCGTCGACGAGGCCGTGCCGGGGCACGGCTACCGGTTCGTGGGGCTTGCCGAACGCTGCGGTGAGCATGCGCGCCACCACCAGCGCCGCACCGATGAGGTCGCCGGCGCCCTCGAAGCATCGCCCGACGCCTCGATCTTCGAGATCGCCTCTCGCCTCACGTGGTCGGCCGGCTGGGCGAGTCTCGAGGGCTTCACGCTGCGTTCGGCGCTCCAGCAGACGGCGATGCACATCGAGGCCGTGCGGACCGAGACGGCCTGAGTGCGGCCAGACCCGGGCCTGCCCAGGTGCGACGGCGCCGACGGCGCCAACTCGGAGCTATGCCTGGTTGACTGCTGCCAACGTGATTCCTGGGGGAGCGCGACCGGAGCGCGAGCCACGACATCGAACACCGGAGGCCAACATGGAAGACGCCACCACTCGCCGCTGGATCCTCGCGGGGCTCGTGCTGCTGTCGGTGCTTGTCGTCGGCGCGTCCTTCCAGACGGGGGATGTGCTTCTGCGCATCCTGCTCATCCTGCCGACCGCGCTCCTGTGGGTCGTCTACCGTGAGGCTGAGCGACGCCGACGAGACGCGCGGGTCTCGGCAGCCGAGGGCGAAAGCCCGGGCACCGGCCGCCGCTGACCGGCGCACGCAGCACCGGAAGCGCTTCGGCGCAACCCCTGGGGCCGGTGGATCTTCCTCGCGTAGCGTCCGGTCCATGACCCATGAGCCAGCAGGTGCCAACACTCCCGACGAGGGCCAGAGCGCCGCGCAGGCGGCCGAGGCCGCCGAGTGGGATGCGCTGCGAAGCGTCCGTGCCGTGGGCGAGGACCGCGGCGACCCGGACGCAGCTCGACACGAGAGCGCGCCCACCCCGCCGAGTGAGGTCGACCCCGAAGCTGGCACGGATGCCGACGGCTTCCCGGTCGAGAACCCGTCTGGCTGACTGGGGGGAAGTGAGGGGTCGGCGAAGGGGCTCGCCTCAGCTTCGAGTGGGCGCCGTCTCGCCCTGGGGAGTTCCCCAGGCGTCATTCCAGTAGCGCGCATCGGTGCTGCCCGTTCGAACGATCTCGTCGTACTCGACGGGCGCTGACCAGAGCTGCAGCAAGTACGGGTCGACCACTTCATCTTCGAATTCGCCGTCATTGCCCGCGTCGCGTCCCCGGGCAGTCACGCGGAGCCTGTACGTGCCGCCGGGCAGATCGAACGCACCTGCGTCCATGCCGGTGAAGCCGCTCCACCACACTTCTCGTTCGTCGGTGAGCGTGACGGAGACTTCGATGCAGTCTTCGCCGGGGGCGTCGAGCTGCGGGCGCGCCTCGAGCAGCTCGATCTTCACCGCGGACCCTCCCGAGCGACGTGCGAGGCAGAGAAACAGCATGCCGGGCAGTGCGGCCCCAACCCAACCGTTCTGCTGACCGGCGAAGTGGGGCGCGAGCTCGCCGTCGTAATCGAACGTCTCCCACGTCAGGTGGAAGAGTCCGTAGTCGGTCATGACGACCTGGTCGAGGAGCACTGTCGTGCGGGCATCCTGCCAGCACGCGCGCGACGCGTGCGGCACACCAGCTCAACAGGGACCTAGGTCCATTGTCGCGAGTGCCCGCGTCGGCGAGTGTGATTCCTGAGATGTGATCTTCCCGACGTCTCTCAGGGAACCTCGACGAATGAGGAATCATGCGCAGCCCCCAAGCCTCCTCCAGAGCATCCCAAGCATCCAGAGCACCCCGATCTGCTCGTCTTCTCGGCATGGCGGCGATGGCCGCTGCCATCGGCCTGTTGGCGAGCGGATGCACGTCTGCCGGCGGTGACGGCGCGGGGAGCACTACTGACCCGACGGCTCCCGAGGTCACTCGCCCCGCCGCGCCGGACGGCGAATTGCCCGCGGAACTCCAGGACGGGCTGCAGGCTGCCCTCGACGCGGTGATGGCCGAGCTCGAGGTACCAGGTGCGGCCGCCGGGGTGTGGATCCCGGGCCAGGGCTCGTGGACGACGGCCACGGGACTCGCGAACGTCGAGGACAGCACGCCCGTCACGACGGACATGTCGTGGCCGATCCGCAGCATCACGAAGTCGTACACGGTCACGCTCATCCTGCAGCTCGCCGACGAGGGCAAGCTGAGCCTCGACGACACCATCGATCAGTACGTCGAGGGCATCACGAACGGCGACAGGATCACGCTGCTGCAGCTCGCGAACATGTCGAGCGGGAACGCCGACTACGTCACGGAGGCCTTCCAGGATGAGTTCCTCTCCGACCCGACGAAGATCTACACCCTGGAGGAGCTGAACGCCTCCGTCGTCGATCAGCCGGCGCGGTTCGAGCCCGGTGCCGAGTACCTGTACACGAACGCCAACACGAACCTGCTCGGCGCGGTCGTCGAGAAGGTCACGGGCGAGCCGTACGCGGATGCGCTCGACGCGCGCATCCTCACCCCGCTCGGGCAGACGGGCACGACGTACCTGACCGACGTGGACGACTGGGCGCAACCGCATCCCACGGGCTACGTCATCGACGACGGCAAGCCCGTCGCGCAGAGCGAGAACCCGTCGATTCTCGGCGCCGCCGGCTCGCTCTTCTCCACGCTCGAGGATGGGCGCGCCTGGGCGGAGACGCTCGGTTCGGGATCACTGTTGAAGCCGGAGACGCAGGAGCTGCGCCAGGTGGGCCATGAGATTCCGAAGCCGCCCTACGACCTGTATGCGGTGGGGATGGGGGAGACGAACGGGTGGCTCGGCCACAACGGCGAGGGGCTCGGCTTCACGGCCGCCACCTTCCACGACCCGGCGACGGGCGCGAGCATCGTCGTCTACATGAACGAGTCGGACAGCCCTGCCGGGCATCCGGCCGATATCGCCTTCCGCGCCCTCGCTGAGGTCCTCGCGAACGGAGCGGGCGCGTGATCGCCGGCGGCGTTGCCGGGCGAGCACGTGGATCAGGGTTCGGCCGCGGCGCCCGCGTCCTGACGGCGGGGGCCGTCGCGATGCTGCTGCTCACGGGGTGCGTCGCGGCCGACGCGAACGATGCGGACGTCCCGGTGTGGGACGGGACGACGCTCGTGTCCGTCCCTGGGCTTCCGGATGCGGCACTCGAGGTCATGAATCAGCCGCAGTTCGCGAGCGGCCGCTGGTCGATCGCGGTCGAGGATCTGGACACGGGTGAGGTGCTCGTCGACTTGGACGGCGAGAAGCTCGCCGAGCCGGGCTCCTTCGTGAAGACGTACAGCGCCGGTGCCGCATGGGTGAAGTGGGGTCCTGACCACACGGTTGTGACGCCGGTGAAGCAGTCGGGCGAGGTCACGGCTGGCACGCTCGACGGTGATCTCGTGCTGGTCGGGCAGGGCGACCTGACGATGGGCGGACGCACCAAGGACGACGGCAGCGTCAGCTTCGCGAACCTCGACCACAACGACGCGAACCCCCTGCCGGGGGCGACGCTCACGCCCGAGGATCCCCTGACGGGCCTCGACGAGCTGGCCGCGCAGGTGAAGGCGTCCGGGATCACAACCGTCAGCGGCGACGTGATCATCGACGACCGCCTGTTCCAGGGCTCGCTTGCCGAGCAGCCGATCACCCCCATCGTCATCAACCAGAACCTCCTCGACGTGCTCGTCACGCCGGGGGAGGCGGGTGCCCCCGCGACCGCGGCGCTCACACCTGCCGTCGGAAAGTGGGCGCTCGACCTCCAGGTGGAGACGGTGCCAGCTGGTGAGGAGTACAAGGTCTCCGCGCCGAAGCTCTCGGCAAGCGATCCGAACACGATCGTCGTGACCGGCACGATCGCCGCGGACGCCGACCCCGTGCTGAGGGTGTTCGAGTTCGACGACCCGTCGACCTTCGCCCGCACGGCGTTCATCGAAGCCCTGGAGCGCGCGGGGGTCACCGTCAGCGCCGATCCCTCCGCGGAGAACCCGAAGTCGGCCCTCCCGAACTGGGACGCCGTCGAGGCGCTCCCCGCGGTCGCGGAGCTCGAGTCGCTGCCGCTCGCCGAGGAGATCACCTACGTCATGAAGGTCAGCTACAACCGCGGCGCACAGACTCTCGTCTGCCGCCTCGCGGTCGACGCGGGCAAGACCGACTGCAACAAGGACGGCATGGGGGTCGCGCAAGCCATCTGGGCCGAGGCCGGCCTCGACACGACGGGCGCCTCCCTCGTCGACGGCTCCGGGCTCGAAGGCAACTACATCACCCCGAAGAATGCCGTGCAGATCCAGAGCCTCATGGCGGAGCGTCCCGACGCCGAGCGGTGGCGCGACACGATGCCGATCCTCGGCGTCGACGGGTCGCTCGCCGACGTGCAGAAGGACAGCCCCGCCGCCGGGAAGGTCTTCGCCAAGACGGGAACGCTCGCGAGCGCCGACGCGTTCAACGGCAGGCTCCGGCTCGGCACCAAGACCCTCGGCGGCGTCATGGTCACCGAGTCCGGCCGCAACCTGGCGTTCACGATCATCGTGAACCAGGGCTTCTACGAGGGCATGCCCGGGGTCTTCGAAGCGAACGATGACGTCGGCAAGGTCGCGGCGATCATCCAGCAGGCGTACTGACCGAGCATCCCCGAGTTCGCACGCAATCCAGGAGGCAACAGCACATGTCCAAGATCGCGAAGAGAACGACGTACACGGCGACCGCCATGGTCGCCGCCCTCGCCCTCGTCTCCTGCACGGCGCAGGCCGCGGAGACCGAGGCACCGACATCCACGCTGAAGCCGTTCGACGAGGCGGCTGTGACCGCGATCTTCGAGGAGACCGCGGAGGAGCTCGGCCAGCCGGGCGCCGTGATGCTGCTGCGCACGCCAGAGGGGGAGTTCACGGCGACCTACGGGGTGACGAGTCCCGGCGGCAGCACGCCCGTCTCGGTCGACGACCACATCCGCATCGGCTCCAACACGAAGACGTGGACGGGCACGGTCATCCTGCAGCTCGTGCAGGAGGGCAAGATCGCGCTCGCGGACCCCGTGTCGAAGTACCGGCCCGACGTGCCGAACGGCGACAACATCACGATCGAGCAGATGCTGCTCATGCGCAGCGGGCTCGCCAACTACACGGAGACGCTCGAGCTCAACACGGCACTGGATGAGGACCCGGACCGCGTGTGGGAGCCGGAGGAGCTCATCAAGATGGCGCTTCCTCTGCCGGTCGACTTCGAGCCCGGCACCGAGTACCACTACTCGAACACCAACACGATCCTCCTCGGGCTCATCGCCGAGGACCTCGACGGGAAGCCGCTCGCCGAGATCTACGACGAGCGGATCTTCACGCCGCTCGGCCTCGGCGAGACGTCGTTCCCCGAGATCGGGGACAGCAGCATCCCATCGCCGCACTCCGACGGCTACTTCTGGTGGACCAACGTCAACACGATCGGCTCGTCGAAGCTGCCGCCGGACCTCATGAAGCAGGTCGAGGAGGGCACATTCACGCCCAACGACGGCACCCTCGACAACCCGTCGTGGGCATGGTCGGCTGGCTCCGGCATCTCCACCGCGGGCGACCTCGCCGACTGGGTGGAGGCGCTCGGCGGGAAGAGCGGCGACATCCTGGAACCGGACATGCAGCAGGCGCGCATGGACAGCTTCCAGCCCACGAGCAAGAATCCGGCTGACCCGTCCTACGGCTACAACATGGCTCACTTCGGGCAGTTCTACGGCCACACGGGCGAGCTCCCCGGCTTCAACTCCTTCATGGGCTACGACCCCGTCGCCGACGTGACGCTCGTCGTCTGGGCGAACCTCGCCCCGGCCGCGAACGGCGCGGGGCCCGCCACCGAGATCGCGAAGCAGCTCATCGGCACCCTCTACAGCTCGCCCGTCGCGAGCTAGGAGTTACAGGAGTCAGAGAGTCCCCGGCTGGAGCGCTCGGCCCGACCCGGGCCGCTGAGATGGAAGCCGGCGCGGGCGCGCGTCTCAACGCCCGCCGCCGGCATCCACGTCTCCGGCGGCCGCGAGGTAGCGGACGACCGCGAGCACTCGGCGGTGGTCGTCTGCCGCGACAGGCAGGTCGAAGGCGTCGTAGATGTTGGAGGTGTGGTGCACGACGGCCTTCTCGGAGGAGCCGAGCCTCGCGGCGATGTAGCTGTTGCTGCGGCCTTCGGCCATGAGCCCGAGCACGTCGAGCTGCCGGGGCGTGAGCTCCCCGACGGGCCCGCTGATCTTCGTCGCCCGCGCGAGGAGCACGGCCACGACGTCGGGGTCGAGCACGGTGCCGCCCGCCTGCACGTGGCGCAGGTCGGCGGTGAAGGCCCGAACATCGGCGATGCGCTGCTTGAGCAGGTAGCCCACGCCACCGTCGCGTTGCCCGATGAGCTCGCTCGCATAGCGCCGCTGCACGTGCTGCGACAGTACGACCACGGCGGCCTCGGGATGTGCCTGCCGGATGCGGAGGGCAGCGACGAGTCCCTCGTCGGTGAAGGTCGGGGGCATCCGGATGTCGGTGATCACGAGGTCGGGCGTGAGCCGCGCCACCTCGATCTCGAGTTCGACGGCGGTGCCGACCGCGGCGACCACCTCGAAGCCGTCGTTGCTGAGGACATGCCTGAGCCCCTCGCGCAGCAGCGCTTCGTCTTCGCCGATCACGACCCGCATGGCAGCTCCACCCGTACTTCCGTTCCCGATCCGAGGGGCGAGACGAGCTCGAAGGAGCCGCCGAGGGTGTCGATCCGGTCGACGAGCCCCTTCAGCCCGGTGCCATCTTCGACCCGTGCCCCGCCGCGGCCGTCGTCTTTCACCGTCACGCTGAGCAGCGCGCCCCGCTGCGTGATGCGCACGTTCACGGTGCGCGCGTCGGAGTGCTTGACGGCGTTCGTGAGGGCCTCGGCCATGATGAGGTACGCCGACTGCGACGTCGCGGGGGCCAGGGTGCTGTCGTCGGCGTCGCTGACGAGGCTCGCGGGGATCTCGAGGCGATCGACGAGGTCTTCGGCGGCCGCCGTCAGGCCGCGCTCGACGAGCGCCGACGGCAGCACCGCGTGCACGAGGCGGCGGAGGTCGGCGGCTGCCGTGTCGATGCGGTGCCTGAGCGCGGTCGCCTCTGTCACCGTCGACGGGTGCGCGTCGCCGGAGTTCGCGATCTGCTGGGCCTCGAGCGCCAGCAGCACGAGCTGCACCTGCAGGCCGTCGTGGAGGTCGCGGGCGATGCGGTTGCGCTCGCGGTCGGCGGTCTCCACGATGCGGAGCCTTGACTGCTGCAGCGCCTCGTTGCTCGCGAGGAGCGCGGCGGTGAGGCGCTCGCGGTCGAGCGCGATGGCGAGCACACGGCCGGCCCGGCGCACGGTCTCGGGGTCTGCGATCATCCGCTCGTCGTAGCTGATGGCGCCCACCAGTCGGGACTCGACGTGCACCTCCTGCCAGTGGCGCGGCGTCGACTGGGCGCGGACCTCCACGTCGAGGCCCGCTTCGTCGACGAACACCTGCCGGTTCTCTGCCCAGTACGCGACCCGCAGCGAGTCGTCGCCGAGCGAGCGGGCGAGCGCAGCCCCGACGACGGTTCGCGCGGAGCCGGCCAGGCTGAGCCAGGCGCTGAGCACCTCCGCCTCCACGGTCTGCGCGTAGCCGCCGATGAGCACGCCGAGGAGGAAGGCGATGGGGATGCCCGCGATGACGACCAGCTGGATGGAGCCGATCACCTCGCCGGGCGCGCCGAGGAGGCGCAGCACGTTCGCGGAGAGGGGGATGCTCAGCACCGCGAGGATGCCGTACAGGTAGAGGGGGAGAAGGACGCGCAGGTTCTTCGGGTCGGCGGAGCGGAGGCGGCGGATGAGGAGGGCCGCAGTGACCCCCATGACGCCGAGGCCGACAAACGCCTGCACCCAGACTCCGACGAGGTGCGGGAGCGTGTCGGGCGGGAGCACGTACAGCGGGATCTGCAGCAGGAGCGTCACGCCGTAGCCGACGGCGACCGTGGCGATGGAGACGCGCCCCTGCAGACGTCCGGACGGGAAGGCGTGCAGCAGGTGCACCGTGACGGCGAGGATGAGGGTCGCGAAGATGGTGCTCAGCTCCACCAGCACGGGGAGCCCCAGGTTGCCGACCCCGCCGAGGAACATGGCGATCGCGCCGACGAGCAGCAGGCCGCCGACCATGCTCAGGGGGCGCTGCCACCACGCGATGACGCCGGCGGCCGTCCAGACGAAGAACACGGCGGTGAAGGCGAGCGGCACCCAGAACGGGACGGGCGCATCCACGCCGACGGCGAGCTGCACGCCGCCGAGGGCGAGCGCCAGCACGGCGATGAGCAGGAGGGCCGGGCGCAGGGCATCGCCTCGCGTCGCGCGAAGCGGGGTGCGTGCTGCTCGGGCGTCGATGGAACGGGTCACGTCGAGGTCACCTCGGCTCAGGCCAAGTGATGCAGCGGTGCGTTCGGCGAGCACTGGTCTCGCTGAGGTGCGGTGCTGCGCGCTGGGAGAGCGTGCCCGAATCCTACCGCGGTGGGGGTGCCTGCGGTGGTGCGCGGGCTACCCTGGTGGCTTGCTGGTGCGGCAGGCTGATCACCGTCTGCAGGGGGCGGAGAAACCCGACTCGGGGCGATCGCGGCGGGGTGAATTGAGGGAGCGCATGTCGGTACGGGCTGGGCGCTGGTTTCTGGTCATCGCGGCCGCTGTGTCACTCGTCGGCGTCGCGTGGTTCGCGCTCGTCGAGGCTGCCGCAGGGCCGTGGGCGCAGGGCTCGGTAGGCGGCGCGGTGCTGGCGCTCCTCGGGGCCGTGGCATTCGCGGTGGGCGGGGTGCTCTTCGGCCGGTTCGTCGAAGCGAGGGTCGAGAAGACCGGTCTCGTGATCAGCTCCGTTCGGCGGAGGGAGCGGGTCATTCCGCTCGCCGTCATCGACGAGGTCGTCGTCGTCGAGCGCCTGCTGCTTCCGACGAGGATGGGGCCGGGAACTGCCGCGCGAGTCATCCTGCGGGGCGGCGGCGACACGATCGCGGCGTTCACTCCGCACGGTCTCGGGGTTGTGGATGCGCTCCGCTCGGCCGGGTGCCGCGTCACGCTGGTCAGCGAGCCGCTCTCCCCGGTGCTCGTGCGGCGCCGATACCGAGGCGGGGCGAGTCTCGGTGAGGTTCTCGTGGCGGGGGCGTCGGTGTTCGCGATCGTCGTCGCAGCGCTGGTGCTGCTCTGGGTCCTGACCGAGTGGTTCGCCGGGTAGCTACTCCACGTACTCGAGGGCGATGACGAGCTCGGCGCGCACGCGGGCGTCGTCGAGGTCGAGCCCGAGCAGCCCCCGCAGCTGGTCGATGCCGCGGCGCACGCTGTTGCGGTGGATCCCGAGCTCGCGGCCCGTCGCATCCCAGTGCCCGTTCGCGTGCAGCCAGGCGCGCAGCAGCGCGAGGCGTGCGTTCCGGGCCTCTACGTCGAGCTCGAGGAGCGGTTCGAGACGTCGCTCGGCGAGGGCTCGCCCCGAGGCAGCGCCGATGAACGAGTGCACGGGCGCGAGGTCGGCGCCAACGCGCACCACCCCGCCGTCCTCCCTCGCTCGCCGCTCGAGTGCGCGAACCTCCGCGGCGGATGCACGCAGCTGCTCGGCCGTGACGGGCCGGCCGACGACGAAGCTCCACCCCTCGTCGAGGAACGCGGCGAGGCGCCGCTCCGTGACGTCGAGGCGGGTGATGAGGGTGACGGTGGCGTGCTCGGCCGAGATGGTGACGAGCTTCGTGTCGAAGAGGCTGCGCCAGCGGTGCAGCTCGCTCGCGTCCTTCAGGGAGGAGGGCGCGCAGGCGACGACGACCCTGAGGGTTCGGGCGCGCGCGTCTCCGCCGGCCGCCTGCAGGAGGAGGTCGCGCCACAGCTCGGTGTCCGGGCCGCCGTCCGGGCGCGCGAATACGTCGTCGGCTTCGAGGAGGAGCGGCACGAGCAGCTGGCCGGGCGCGACGCTGCCGGTGGTGCGTTGCCTCGCGATGAGCTCGAGCATGCCGTGGGCCGTCGTGAGGAACGCGTGCGCCGTCGAGCCCGCCGGGGGAGCGGCCTCCACGAGCAGCGTGCCGAGGGCGGCTCCGCCGAGGCTGCGCAGCGGGTAGGCGGCTGGGCCGCCCCTCGTCTGGTCTGCCGACTCGGCGAGGGCCCCCAGCACGGGTGCGGGTGGCACCTGGCCGGCCCGCGCGCGCACCGCGCCGCCCGGCCCGACGATCGCGGCCCAGGAGCCGAGCCGCTCGGCGAGCGCCGCCGCCACGGCCGTCTCGGGCTGGTCCGCGGATGCGGCGCGCAGCAGCCGGCGGGTCGCGTCGGCGAGTGTGCGCAGCGCATCCACTCGCCGCAGCTCGGTCATCTCGGCGAAGGTGCGCGACACGGCCACGAACGGGGTGTCGTTGGGGATGCGCACGAGGGTGAGGTCGCTCGCGGTACAGGCCTCGAGGAGGGCGGGTGGCACCTCGTGGAACACCGGGTCGATGCCGAGGCCGAGCGCGACGACGCCGGCGCTGACGGCCCGTTCGACGTAGCCCTCCAGCTCGGCGTGGTCGAGGTCGCGCAGCCCGACGCCGGCAGTCAGCAGAAACTCGCCGCCGAGGAGGTACGGCGTCGGGTCGGTGAGGTCGCTCGTCGCGACCCAGCGGATGCTCACATCGAGGTCGCCGGGCACGAGCACCTCGAGGTGCAGCTCGGGGCGTGCGAGCAACTGGGCGAGTGAGATCTGGCCGTGCGGTGACGAGGGTGATGGCATGCGAGCTCCCGTGCATTCTGTCGCATCTTCGCGACGAACCGAGCATATCGCCCGTGGATGCGCTGCGTGGTGCGACCATACGATTGCCAGGCCCAGCACTGCTGGGCGCAGTTGGACAGCGCCGATCGATCCCTGATCATGCTGGTCCCGAACCCAAGAAGGGCAACCGTCAATGGCGACACCACCCACCACAGCCGGCCGGTCACGCACGCCGCTCGGCACGCAGCTGCTGCGCCGCAAGCCGCTGGAGCAGCTCACCGACGAGTCCCTGACCGAGTCGGGCGAGGGCGGCCTGAAGCGCACCCTCGGCATGTGGCAGCTGACGATGCTCAGCGTCGGCGCGACGCTCGGCACGGGCATCTTCGTGATCCTGGGCACCGCGGTCCCGCTCGCCGGCCCCGCCGTCTGGATCGCGTTCGCCGTCGCCGGCCTCGCCGCGCTGCTCTCGGCCCTCTCCTACGCCGAGATGGCGAGCTCGGTGCCCGTCTCCGGGTCGAGCTACTCCTACTCCTACGCGACGATGGGCGAGGGCGTCGCCTGGGTGTGCGGCTGGTGCCTGGTGCTCGAGTACGGCGTCTCGGTGGCCGCCGTCGCGGTCGGCGCCGGGCAGTACGTCAACGAGACGCTCGGCGTCTTCGGCCTCGCGCTCCCGCCGGCGCTCGCGAACCCGATCGGCCTCGACGGCGGCTTCTTCAACCTGCCAGCCGCGGCGCTCGTGATCGTCGCGATGCTGCTGCTCGTGCGCGGCGCGAAGGAGAGCGCCTGGGTGAATACGGTCATGGTCGCCATCAAGGTCATCGTGCTGCTCGTCTTCGTGTTCATCGCCTTCACGGCGTTCACGACGGCGAACTTCGAGCCGCTCGCCCCCATGGGCGCAGCCGGCGTCGCGGCCGCCTCGAGCCGCCTCTTCTTCTCCTACATCGGCTTCGACGCCGCCTCCACGGCCGGCGACGAGGCGAAGAACCCGCAGAAGGATCTGCCGCGCGCGATCATCCTGTCGATGGTCATCGTCACGGTCGTCTACATCCTCGTCGCGGTCGCCGCCATCGGCGCGCTCCCGTGGACCGAGTTCAACGACGGCGAGGCGGCGTTCGTGCGCATCCTCACCGACATCACGGGCCAGCCGCTGCTCGCGCTCATGTTCTCGGTCGGCGCGGTCATCGCGATCGCGAGCGTCGTGCTGACGGTCTACTACGGGCAGACGCGCATCCTGTTCCGCATGTCGCGCGACGGCATGGTGCCGAAGGTCTTCGGTCGCGTGCGCCCCTCGACGGGCACCCCGGTCGCCGGCACGGTCATCGTGGGGTCGATCATCGCGGTCGTCGCCGCGTTCATCCCGCTCGGCGAGCTGGCGGATGCGACGAGCATCGGCACGCTGTTCGCGTTTGCCCTCGTCAACCTCTCGGTCATCTACCTGCGCCGCGCCCGCCCCGAGCTGCCGCGCAGCTACAAGGTGCCGTTCTTCCCTGTCGTGCCGATCCTCGGCATCGTCATGTGCCTCGGCCTCATGGTCACGCTCGGCGGCACCACCTGGATGGTGTTCGGCCTGTGGATGCTCGTGGGTGTCGGCCTGTACTTCGCGTACGGTCGGAAGCACTCCATCGTCGGCGCCATGAGCGAGAACGACTACGTCAACGCGGCGACCGCCGCGACCCCCGTCTTCATGAAGGAGCACAAGTGACCATCGCGACCCCGATGCCGAGCGGCCCGCAGCGCGCGGAAGGCGCATCCACGCCGCAGGACTCCCAGCCGGTGACCATGCTCAACCCGGACTTCCCGTTCAGCTACGACGAGTTCCTCACGCACCCGGCCGGCCTCGGCTCGGTGCCGGAGCGGATGCACGGCACCGAGGTCGCCGTCGTCGGCGCCGGTCTCGCGGGTGTCGTCGCCGCGTACGAGCTGATGAAGATGGGGCTGAAGCCCGTCATCTTCGAGGCGGACAGCATCGGCGGGCGCCTCAAGACGCGGTCGTTCGATGCGGCACCGAGCGTCATCGCCGACCTGGGCGGCATGCGCTTCCCCGAGTCGGGGCGCGCGTTCTACCACTACGTCGATCTCGTCGGGTTGGAGACGCAGGCGTTCCCGAACCCGCTGGCGGAGGTGACGCCGTCGACGGTCATCGAGCTCGCCGGCACGTCGTTCTACGCCGAGACTCCCGCCGACCTGCCCCCGTTCTTCACGGAGGTGGCGGAGGCGTGGAAGCGTGCGCTGACGGAGGAGGCCGACCTGGTTCGCATCCAGGACGCCATCCGCGCACGCGATACGGAGACCCTGAAGGCCGCATGGAACGAGCTGGTCGAGAAGTTCGACAACCGCTCGTTTTACGGATTCGTGGCAGAGAGCGCGGCCTTCAGGGATCTCAGCTTCGAGCACATCGAGGCGTTCGGCCAGGTGGGCTTCGGCACGGGCGGTTGGGACACCGACTTCGGCAACTCGATCCTCGAGATCCTGCGGGTCGTGTTCACGAACGCCGACGACGCGCACCGCCGCATCGTTGGCGGGGCGCAGAAGCTGCCCGTCGACCTGTGGCACCACGAGCCGGCCGAGCTGGAGCACTGGCCTGAGGGCACGAGCCTCGCGAGCCTGCACGGCGGGGTGCCGCGGGGTGCGGTCGCCGCGATCAAGCGCGGGCAGAACGGTGGCGTCAGCATCACGGAGAAGTGGGGGCGCACGCAGGAGTTCGCGTCCGCCATCGTGACCTGCCAGTCGTGGCTCCTGTCGGCGCGCATCGACACGGACGAGGAGCTGTTCACGCCCGAGATGTGGACGGCCATCGAGAAGAGCCACTACATGCTCTCGTCGAAGACGTTCGTGATGGTCGACCGGCCCTTCTGGCGCGACCTGGACCCGGCGACGGGGAAGCCCGTCATGAGCATGACGCTCACCGACCGCCTGCCCCGCGCGACGTACCTCATCGACGAGGGCCCCGACAAGCCCGCCGTGATCCTGCTCTCCTACACGTGGAACGACGACGCCTTGAAGTGGCTGGCCCTCGACGCGTCGGAGCGCACGCGGCTCATGCTGCATTCGCTCGACAAGATCTACCCCGGCCTCGACATCGGCGCGCACATCGTGGGGGAGCCGATCACCGTGTCGTGGGAGGCCGACCCCAACTACATGGGCGCGTTCAAGAACAACCTGCCCGGCCACTACCGCTACCAGGAACGCCTCTTCGGGCACTTCGTGCAGGACGAGCTCGACGACCACCAGCGGGGCATCTTCCTCGCGGGCGACGACATCTCCTTCACGGCGGGCTGGGCCGAGGGTGCGGTGACGACGGCCCTCAACGCCGTGTGGGGCGTCGCGAAGCACCTCGGGGGCGCATCCGCTGCCGGGAACCCTGGGCCGGGGGATGTGTGGTCGGAGCTTGCTCCGGTGCGCCTCGACTGAGTGACACGCCCGGGCCCCACTTGAGAGGGTCCTGGCAAGCACGTGGGCAGGAGCGGCGAGCACGCGCAGAATCGCTGCAGTATCCCTGCAGAGCTGCCTGGATCGCGCTGCCTCCCGGCTCTTCGCGCGTTTTGATTCGCCCAGCGCGTCGACCGGTCCGCCGAGCTCGGGCACGGCGCGTGCCGCCTGGAAGACTTGTTGCCGGAGGTCACCACGACCTCCACCAAGGAAATCTCACACAGAAAGCGGGGGTTCGCCTCCGCCTGACACACAAGATGAATTGGAGTGATCATGAAGGTCCGCAACAGGTTGGTCATGAGCGCGACGGCCGCGACGCTCGCTGCTGCATTCTTCGTTCCCACGACCGCAACAGCTTCGCCGAGCACGACGACGTTCACGGCGGCATCGTCCGGTGCGATGACGCAGGGGCAGGAAGCCGAATTGGCGCAGACCCTCGAGAGCCTCTTCGAAGAGGCGCTCATCCTCGGGCCCGACGGCGTCGTCTCCTACGACCAGGAGAAGGCCGCATCGATCATCGGCGAGCAGGAAGCCGCCGACATCGGTGCCTCGCTTGAGGCGGCGCGTGCGCAGGGCGCTGGACCGCAGGCCTTGCAGTCATCCCAGGCCCGCGCCGCATCCACGGGGAACGCGTTCGTGGACTGCATGGTCGAGAACAGTGTTATCGGACTGATCTCCGGCATCGTCAGCGGCGAGATCGCCGAGCTCATCCGCGACAAGAAGTGGGACGAGGTCGCGGAGAAGGTCGGCCCGAAGCTCGTGCGCGCCGGGGTTGCCGGCGGCATCGCGGGTGTGGCCGCGAGCCTCGCGGCCGGTGCCGTGCAGTGCAGCCTCTTCAGCGACTGATGGGGGCTTCCTGACGAGTCGCCCGTTCTTGGGCAAGTCGGCTACGGGCTGGGTGGTTCAACCACCCAGCCCGTAGCGCTGCAAGTCGGCCAGGAGTTCGCGGAACCGCTCCCGTCCGCTCGGCGTAGCGCGCACCAGGGTCTGCGGGTAGCGGCCCTTCTGGCCCTTTCTGACCTGGACGAGGCCTGCCTCGTCCAAGAACTTCACGGTTCTCGAGATCTCCGGAACGCCGAGGCCGGTGAACTCCCCGATGGAGGCGTAGTCAGACTCCTCGACCTGCACGAGGAACCCGAGCACCTTGAACCGCGGCGGTGAGAACAGCGCTCGAAGCTCTGGGGTCTCGCTCACGGCCGCGGCTTCCGGAAGACGGCGATGACGAGGGCGAAGAACAGTGCCACCGGGACGAGAGGCAGCGTGAAGACGATGCCGGTGTCGAGGGGAGCGGCTCGGAACGCGTTCCACGCGGTGACGAACGAGGCGACAGCGACGCCGATCGACAGCCAGTGGGTCCACGGCGCGATGTGCGGCTCGTTCTTCCTGCCGACGCGAAGCGCGCGGAAGGCGACCATGGCGAGCGCGGCGAATCCGGTGAGGACGATGCCGGCGGTGTTGCCGACGGCCGCACCTGCCACGCCGAAGTAGGCGACAACGGGGATGCCGAGGAGCATCACCCAATCGAAGGCCGAGAGTGTGCGCTTGGGGCTCTGTGGCAGTCGGAGCTGCTCGGGGTGCTCTGCTTCGGTCATCGACCTTCCTCTCCATCGATTGATGCGTGCATCTAGTTTCATTTATGCAAGTAGTTGCCGCAACCAGGCAACCCGGATGTCCAGGGTTCTCTCACCTGCCTGGGCCGATCCCGGCTTCGCCCCGGTTCGGTCAGCTGCCCGTCGTGCGGGGCTGGCTAGGGTTGCCCACATGACGCAGACCACGGTGGACGCAACGCACATGTTCGGCGACGAGCCGGAGATGGTGCACTCGAGCCGCTCGGCGATCTCGACGGGGCAGCTGCCCGACTCCGACGACGTGAAGACGGCGGTCGACGAGACGTACGAGCAGTTCTCGTCGGTCGATGACGGCGAGGTGCCCGACTACATTCCGGCGCTGGCGGATGCGGACCCGGACCTGTTCGGGATCTGCATCGTCTCGACCGAAGGGCAGTCGTACAGTCGCGGCGACGCTGAGCTGCTGTTCACGATCCAGTCGATCTCGAAGGCGTTCGTGTTCGCGCTCGTGCGCGAGGAGGTCGGGCACACGAAGGCGCGCGAGCTTGTGGGCGTCAACAACACGGGCCTGCCGTTCGACTCGGTCATGGCGATCGAGCTGAACGGCGGCCGCACCATGAACCCCCTCGTCAACGCGGGTGCGCTGGCCACGTCGGCGCTCGCGCCGGGGGAGACGTGGGAGGAGAAGTGGGACTTCATCCTGAGCGGCCTCTCCGCCTTCGCGGGGCGCGACCTCGAGATCGACGAGGACGCGTTCGCGTCGGAGCGCGAGAACAACATCCGCAACCAGGGCATCGCGCGGCTCCTGCAGAGCTACGGGCACATCACCCTCGACCCGCACGAGGTCACCGAGCTGTACACGCGGCAGTGCGCGCTGCTCGTCACCACGGAGGACCTCGCCGTCATGGGGGCGACGCTCGCCGACGGCGGGAGGAACCCGAAGACGGGCGAGCAGGTCATCGGGCAGGGCGCATCCAGGGACGCGCTCGCCGTGATGGCCGCGAACGGCCTGTACGAGGCGAGCGGGGAGTGGCTGTACGAGATCGGGATGCCCGCAAAGAGCGGCGTCTCGGGCGGGCTCGTGACGATCGCCCCAGGCAAGGGCGGCTTCGCGAGCTACTCGCCGCGCCTCGACGACGCCGGCAACAGCGTGCGCGGCATCAAGGCGGCCAGGCACCTGTCGAACGAGCTCGGCATGAACCTCTTCGCGTCGGGCACAGTGCAGGACTAGATTCGGGGGCGTGACGACTCTCCCCGAACAGACGCTCCTGCCGGAACACCCGACCGCGTTCCCCAGCGAGCCGGACCTCGTGCATCCCGACACCCGCGTGGTGTCGACCGGCAGGCTGCCGGATGCCGATCACGTGCGGGAGATGCTCTCCGAGACGTACGAGCGGTACCGCCACGTGCAGGACGGCGCCGTCGCCGACTACATCCCCGCGCTCGCGGAGGCCGACTCGTCCTGGTTCGGGCTGAGTCTCACCTCGGCGAACGGGCACCGGTTCTCGTTCGGGGACGCGCAGCTCAAGTTCTCGATCCAGTCGATCTCGAAGGCGTTCGTCTACGCGCTGGTCGTGCAGGAGCTGGGGCACGAGGAGGTGCGCGAGCGGATCGGCGTCAACAACACGGGGCTGCCGTTCAACTCGGTCATGGCGATCGAGCTCAACGGCGGACGCACCATGAACCCGCTTGTCAACGCGGGGGCGATCGCGACGACGTCGCTCGTGCCCGGGAAGACGTGGGATGAGAAGTGGGACTTCATCCACGCGGGGCTGTCGAACTTCGTCGGCCACCCGCTCGAGATCGACGAGCGCGTCTACGAGTCGGAGATGAAGACCAACACTCGCAACCGCAGCATCGCGAGGCTGCTCGAGAGCTACGGGCACATCTCGCTCGACCCGACGCAGGTAACCGAGCTGTACACGCGGCAGTGCTCGCTGCTCGTGACCGCCGAGGACCTCGCCACGATGGGGGCGACGCTCGCCGATGGCGGCGACTGCCCCATCTCCGGCGTGGATGTCGTCGATCCGTCCGTGAGCCGCGACGTGCTGTCGGTCATGGCGACGAACGGCATGTACGAGGCGAGCGGCGACTGGCTCTTCGAGGTGGGCATGCCGGGCAAGAGCGGCGTCTCCGGCGGCATCGTGACGATCGCGCCGGGCAAGGGCTCGCTCGCGACGTTCTCCCCGCCACTGGATGCGGCCGGCAACAGCGTGCGCGGCATCCGCGCCACCCGGCACTTGTCGAACAAGCTCGGCCTGAATATGTTCGCGTCGACGGTGCAGTAGGCGCTCCTGGGGGTTGCGCTCTGCGCGGGCGCTCTCGGCGATCGCTGCCCGCTGCCCGGCTCCGGCTGGGCCCGCCTCCGCCGGCCTCGGCTCTCGGCGATCGCTGCCCGGCGTTTCGCCCTCTGAAGGTCATCTCAGAGGGCGAAACGCCGGGCAGCGTTTGGTGGGTCAGGCTCCGATGTCGGCGCGTTCGGCTGCGGGGATCGTGCGGAGGCCGGTGGTGTCGAGGGAGTGGCGCTTGTCGCGGCGCTCGACGGAGACGCCGAGTGCGGTGAGGCCCATGCCGAGGACGGCGAGGACGACGCCCACCCAGCCGGGTGCGAGGTAGCCGAGGCCGCCAGCGATGACCATGCCGCCGAGCCAGGCGCCGAGGCTGTTGCCGACGTTGAACGCGGCGTGGTTGATGGCCGCGCCGAGCAGGGCTGCTTCGTCGGCGATGCGCACGAGGCGCGACTGGATGGCAGGGAGCAGCGACGACGAGGTGAGGCCGAGGAAGAACACGGCCACGAACAGGCCGACCGGGTTCGACGCGATGAGGCTGTAGAAGACGAGCGAAGCGATAAAGGAGCCGAAGCCGACGAACATGGTGCGGGTCAGGTTGCGGTCTGCTGCCCATCCGCCGATGAGGTTGCCGAGGGTCATGCCGACGCCGAGGGTCGCGAGCACCCATGGCACGATGCCGGGGCCGAGGCCCGTCTCGCGGGTCGTGACTTCGGCGATGTACGAGTAGACGGCGAAGAAGCCGCCGAAGCCGATGGCGCCGACGGCGACCATGATCCAGAGGCGCGGGTTCTTGAAGGCGATGAGCTCCTTCATGGCGCTGCGCTCGGGGTTGCCGGGGTAGCGGGGCACGAAGAAGAACACGAGCAGGAACGTGACGAAGAAGATCGCGGCGACGAGCACGTACGCGTAGCGCCAGCCGCTGGCCTGGCCGAGCCAGGTCGCGAGGGGCACGCCGAAGATGTTGGCGATCGTGAGGCCGGACAGGGCGAGGGCGACGCCCTGGCCCTGCTTGCCTGGGCCCATGATGCGGGCGGCGAGCAGCGAGGCGACGCCGAAATACGCGCCGTGGGGGAGCGCCGCGATGAAGCGCATGACCGCGGTCGTGCCGAAGTCGGGCATGAGGGCGGATGCAGCGGAGGCGACGATGAAGATGCCGAGGAGCCAGAATGCGAGCTTGGTCTGTGACATGCGGGCCGCGAGCACCGCGAAGACGGGCGCGCCGACGACGACGCCGAGGGCGTAGGCGGAGATGAGGATGCCCGCCTGCGCGATCACCGCATCCGGGTTCTGTTCGAAGCCGGGGAGCAGCTCACGGGCGATGTCGGGCAGGAGGCCCATCGTGGCGAACTCGGTGACACCGATGCCGAAGCCTCCGAGCGCAAGCGCGAAGAGGGCGATTCCGCGCCGGAAGGGGGTGAGTTCGGGCATGACCTGCATGTTGCGGACCTCTGCTTCTGAGATAGGGGACTGGGTTCGCAACACTGCGCGGGTACCAGGCTATTCCCAGGCGGGAGATTGTGCGAACAATCGGGGGAGTGGATGTGGTGGGCCGGTCGACCGCGACACGTTCGACAGGGTGGTGCGCAGAGCGCCCCAGGTTCCGCTAGGATGGTCGAGTTGTCCTCGCGGAGAACGAAAGCCACGGGCTGTGGCGCAGCTTGGTAGCGCACCTGACTGGGGGTCAGGGGGTCGCAGGTTCAAATCCTGTCAGCCCGACGGTGAGATGTCGCAAGACATCGAAATAGCTCGAACCTGCTGGTGCAGGTTCGGGCTATTTCGTTTTCGGGTGGGTCCTTTGGAGTTGCCGGTGGGTTGGTAGTCCTTGCTGAGATCGATGGTGAGCTCGCGGAGGACTTCCCCGGTGGTGAAGTTGATGACGGTCATGTCGAGGTCCTGGATGAGGAGTTTGACGTGGGCTCGGGCGTGGGGTCGTCCGATGCCGATGTGGCGGAGTTTGCTGTCGACGCGGAGGGTGACGACGCCGGAGGCGTCAACGCGGTCGGTGCGGACTCGGTCGTGGGTGGTGCACTTCTTTGTGCGGCTCGGGCCGGGCTTGATGCCCGTCGTTTAGCGAGCGGCTGGGGTGGCTCGGTGTGGGAGGGTTCGGTGTGGCCTGTTCGCGCTGTAGTCGTTCCGGAACCGGTCGATGAGGTGCTGGAGCTCGGCGAGCGTGGTGGGCTGTTCGGGCTGTGCACGGAGCCATTTCTTGAGGGTCTGTTGGAAGCGTTCGACTTTGCCTTGGGTTTGCGGGTGGGGGTGCCCGTTCTTCTGGGTGATGTGGCGTCGGTGGAGTTCGTTTTCGAAGCTGTTGCTTCCTCCTTCGTTCTGGGGGGGGGGGGGGGGAAGCGGGGGGGGGGGCAGGAGCGGGGGGGGGACCAGGCACGCGCCGCCGTGACGAGCGACAGAAAGAGGACGGGCATGGCGACCGATCGGGTCGCCTCTTCGAACC
>NZ_PSTU01000016.1:0-93863 GCF_002931215.1 Pseudoclavibacter sp. Z016 | reverse complement strand
CCCCCTGCACCCCCCCCCGCAAGCAGCCAACGCTGCCCGGCGTTTCCCCCTCTGCGGGCCGTCGCAGCGGGGGAAACGCCGGGCAGTGTTTACCTCCCTCCGGGGAGGGGAGCCTTCTGCAGAACCTGGGCGTGGGGAGGCCCCCCGCTGCCCGCGCATCGCTGCCCGCGAAGGCAACCAACACTGCCCGGCGTTTCGCCCCCTGCGCAGTCTGGCAGGGGGGGGGAAACGCCGGGCAGTGATCGGCTTCGGCTTCGCCTTCGCGGGGGCGCCGGGCCGGGGGCCGGGGCGGATGCTCGCGGCTAGTGGGCCGCGTCGCCGTCCTTCGCCTGTTCGTCGGCCGCGAGGGTGCCGAGGTAGAGGGCGATGACCTTCGGGTCGTTGAGCAGCTCGCGTCCGGTGCCCGTGTACGCGTCCTTGCCCTGGTCGAGCACGTAGGCGCGGTCGCAGATCTGCAGGCAGCGGCGCGCGTTCTGCTCGACCATGATGACGGAGACGCCGGCACGGTTGATCTGGCGCACACGCAGGAACGTCTCGTCCTGACGGACCGGGGAGAGGCCTGCCGACGGCTCGTCGAGGAGCAGCACCGACGGGTCCATCATGAGGGCCCGCGCCATGGCGACCATCTGCCGCTCACCGCCGGAGAGCGAGCTCGCGCGCTGCTTGCGGCGCTTCCCGAGCTCGGGGAAGAGGTCGGCGACGAACTCGAACCGCTCGTTGAAGACCTTGGGCCGCAGGAAGAGCCCCATCTCGAGGTTCTCCTCGATCGTGAGCGACGGGAAGACGTTGTTGTTCTGCGGCACGAGCCCGACGCCCTTGGCGACGAGCTTGTCGGCGCGCAGGCCCGTGATGTCCTCGCCCTTCAGCATGACGCTGCCGCCGCGGATCTTGATCTGCCCGAAGATGGCCTTGAGCACCGTCGACTTGCCGGCGCCATTGGGCCCGATGATGCCGATGAGCTCGCCGGGGTAGGCGTCGATCGAGCATCCGTTGAGGATGTTCACGCCGGGCAGGTAGCCGCCGACGAGGTCGATCGTTGACAGCACAGCGTCGCTTCTGGGGGTCGTCGCTGTCGCAGAACCGGATGCGTTTGGCGTCGTCTCGCTCATTTGCTGTCACTCTCCGTCGTCTCGGTCCCGGGCTTCGTCTCGGCGATCTCCTCGGCGATCGTGGTCGTCCCGAGCACTTCGGCCTCGTACTCGGCCGCCGCTTCGACGCCCTGTTCCTCGGCGATGCGCTCGACTTCCAGCTCCTGGATGTCGAGGTCGCCGAGGTCCTGGTCGTGGTGCGCGCCGAGGTAGGCGTCGATCACGGCCTGGTCCTTCATGACCGTCTCAGGCGGGCCCTCCGCGACGATCTGGCCTTCGGCCATGACGACGACCCAGTCGGAGATGTTCGTGACCATGTGCATGTCGTGCTCGACGAACAGCACCGTGGTGCCGTCGTTCTTGAGCTCCTTGACGTGGCCGAGGAGTGACTGCACGAGGGCCGGGTTGACGCCGGCCATGGGCTCGTCGAGCATGATGAGCTTCGGGCTGCTCATGAGGGCGCGGGCCATCTCGAGGAGCTTGCGCTGTCCGCCGGAGAGGGACGCCGCGTAGTCCTCGCGCTTCGCGTCGAGCTTGAAGCGGGCGAGGAGCTCGTCGGCCTTCTCGGTGATCTCCTTCTCGCGGTCACGCCAGAGCGGCTTGAACAGCGCGCGCAGCATGCCCTCGCCGCCCTGCTGGTCGGCGCCGAGGAGCATGTTGTCGAGCACCGTCATGCGTCCGAGGGACTTCGTGAGCTGGAAGGTGCGGACCATGCCGGAGCGGGCCACCTTGAAGGCGGGCACGTTGGCAAGGGAGGTGCCGTCGAACGACCACGTGCCCGTGTTGGGCTTGTCGAAGCCCGTCAGCAGGTTGAACATGGTGGTCTTGCCGGCGCCGTTGGGGCCGATGAGCGCCGTGATCTTGCCGCGCGGGATCTCGAGGTGCTGCACATCCACGGCCGTGTTGCCGCCGAACTGCCGGGTGACGCCGTCGGCGATGACGATCGGGTCGACCTTCTTGCAGCCGGGGCCGACCTTGCCGTCGACGAACTCGTGGGTGGGGAGGATGCCCGTTGGGGGGCTCGTCTGCTCAGGCACTGAAGCTCAGCTCCTTCTTGTTTCCGAAGATGCCCTGGGGTCTGAAGACCACCAGCAGCATGAGCGCGATTCCGACGATGATGAAGCGCAGCTGGCCCGCCTGCGTCGTCGAGAGGAAGGTGATCGCGCCCGATTCGATCGCGCCGTACAGGACGCCCTGCGTGAGCGAGAGCACGACCCAGAAGATCATCGCTCCCACGATGGGCCCGAAGATCGTCGCGGCTCCTCCGAGCAGCATGATCGTCCAGATGAAGAACGTGAGACCCGTCGTGTAGTTCGCGGGTTGCACGGCTCTCGGCAGGATGAAGATGATGCCGGCGAGGGAGCCGAGGAGGCCACCCGTGATGAGCGCCTGCATCTTGTAGGCGAAGACGTTCTTGCCGAGGCTGCGCACGGCGTCCTCGTCTTCGCGGATGCCGCGGACGACGCGACCCCACGGGCTGCGCATGAGCGCCCACACGAGGAGGGTCGCGAGGATGACGAGGCCCCAGCCGACGATGCGGGTCCACCAGTCGTAGGCGTTGTAGGTGAAGGGACCGAAGCCGTAGGTGCCGTCGGGGATCGGGTTGATGGCCGCGAAGGTTCCCTTGAAGCCGTTCAGGCCGTTGGCCGCGCCCGTCACGGGGGTGAGGCCGGTCGTCGTCACGATGTACCGCAGGATCTCTGCGGAGGCGATCGTGACGATGGCCAGGTAGTCGGCGCGCAGCCGCAGCGTCGGGACGCCGAGGATGAACGAGAAGACGATCGAGACGACGATGACGCACAGCACGGCGGCCCAGATGGGCCAGCCGAGGCTGATCGTCGGGATCGCGAACGCGTAAGCGCCGAGCAGCATGTACGCGGCCTGGCCGAAGTTGAGGAGGCCGGTGTAGCCGAAGTGGATGCCGAGGCCGATCGCGGCGAGCGCGTAGGCAGCGGTGGTGGGGCTGAGGAGCTCGCCGATGGCGTTGCTCAGGATGTTTGACCAGTCCATGGTTCGTCTCCTAGCCGACTCGCTCGCGGCGGCCGAGAATGCCCTGGGGCCTGACGAGCAGGACCAGGATGAGGATGAGGAGCGCCGCCGCGTACTTGAGGTCGGCGGGGATGAAGAGGGTCGAGAGCTCGACGAAGATGCCGACGACGAGCGAGCCGACGAGGGCGCCGTAGGCGGAGCCGAGGCCACCGAGGGTGACGGCGGCGAACATCAGCAGGAGCACCTGGAAGCCCATGTCCCACGAGGATTGGCGGTAGAGGGCGAGCATGACACCGGCGAGGGCGGCGAGGCCACCTGCCGTGGTCCACACGATGCGGATGATGCGGTCGACGTTGATGCCGGATGCGCTTGCGAGCGACGGGTTGTCGGACACGGCTCGTGTGGCCTTGCCGACGCGGGTGCGCGTCAGGAACAGGGCCACGAGGAGGAGCGTGACGATCGAGATGCCCATGCTGAGGAGCGAGCCCGTCGTGATGCGCACGGGGCCGAACTCCACGGCTCCGCTGAGGCCCACCGAGCTCATAGGGAGGATCGCCCCGCCGAAGAAGAACTGGTAGAGGTAGCGGAGTGCGAGGCCGAGGCCGATGCTCACGATCATCGCCGGGACGAGGCGCACGCCGCGCTTGCGGAGCGGCTTCCAGAGGGTCGCATCCTGGAGCCAGCCGAAGGCGGCGCCGAGGATCACGACGACGATGATGGCGACGAAGATGTTGAGCCCCATGACGACGGCGAAGAGCCAGGCCATGAGTCCGCCGAAGGTGACGAGCTCGCCGTGGGAGAAGTTGTTCAGCCCGGTGGTGCCGAAGATGAGGGTGATGCCGATCGCGCCGAGCGCGATGAGGAGGCCGAAGTTGAGGCCGGCGACGAGGCGCTCGATGAGCTGCGAGCCGAAGTTGCTGCTCTGCCTCGTGTCCTCTCCGAGCGCGAAGAGGCGTCCGACGTTGGTCGTCGACCATTCGTCCTCGGTGACCTCTGCGGTGGCGCCGTCCTCGTTCCGCAGGTCGATGCCGTCTGGCAGGGTCTCCGTGTCGAGCGTGACCGTGTAGTTGCCTGGGCCTGGGACGGGCACGCGCCAGCGGCCGTCTTCACCCGACTCCACCGTCTCGGAGTAGCCGTCGCCGTCGACGGTGAGCGAGACGCCCGCGACGGGTTCTCCCTCGTAGTTGAGGATGCCGCTGATCGAGTACGGCGACTCCTCATCGACGGGGTCGGCTGCCGCGTTCGCGGGGCCGGCCATCGCGAAGACGCCGAGGAACGCAAAGAGCGACATCGCGAGTGCTGCGAGCATTCGGTGGGTTCGGGTGAGCCGGGAACGCCGGGCGGTCGCTGAGCGCGAACCGGCTGGCGTGAGCGGACTGGGGAGAAGGGGCACGGAGTACCTCCAGTGCGAGTCGGGCTGGGCACGACGACTGAACGAGATTCTGGAACTGCTATTTCTGCAAGCGAGGATTCGCCACTCTGCGAATCTACGGATGGTTTGTATCGGCAATGTTTCACTGCCGCTACACACGATAGCCGTGCGGAAGAGGCTCTGCTCGCAGCCAGGAGCCTCAGAGCGCAATTTTGTTCTACGTCACCACAAATGTGGTGCCTCAGCACGGCACAGTGTGCCGCCACATCCAAGATCTCCGATTTGTGAAGATGTCTTTCGTCTCCGGCGTGTCACCGACCGGATGGTGCCCCCGCCGCGGCACTGAGGCCCGCGGGCGTGTGCTCGGGACAGTGGAGTGTGCGCTCGCCGCAGTCCGCACAGGCGACGAAGCGTTCCCTGCAGGAGGGGTCGCTGCAGTTCTGGGTGCGGTGCGTGGGCCTCTCGCATTCGCGGCAGCGGCCGAGGACGTCGGTGTCGGGGCCGAACTCGAGGTGCTCGCGAGCGTCGAAGACCGCGAGGGAGCCCTTCCAGAGCCCCTCGTTGCCGAACTGCTCCGCGTATCGGACGATGCCGCCGTCGAGCTGGTACACCTCGCTGAAGCCGCGCTTGAGCATGAGCGCTGAGAGGACCTCGCAGCGCACGCCACCCGTGCAATAGGTGACGACGGGCTTCGACTTGAGGTCGTCGTACTTGCCCGATTCGAGCTCGGCGATGAAGTCGCGGGTGGTTCCGGTCTCCGGAACGATGGCGCCCTCGAAGCGGCCGATCTGCGCCTCGATCGCGTTGCGGCCGTCGAAGAAGACGATCTCGTCGCGCGATTCGACGAGTGCGTGCAGCTCGTCGGGTGCGAGGTGGGTCCCGCCGCCCTTGACGCCGTGCTCGTCGACCTCGAGCTCGCCCGGCGCCCCGAAGCTGACGATCTCGTCGCGCACCTTGACGCTGAGTCGCGGGAAGTCGAGGCTCTGTCCCTGCTCGTCGAGGCCGGTGCCCTCCGACCACTTGTAGTCGGCGTCCTTGAAGGCCGCGTACTCCCGGGTGGTGCGCACGTAGCGCTTGAGCGCGTTCAGCTCGCCGCCGAGGGTGCCGTTGATGCCGTCCTTGGAGATCAGGATGCGCCCACGCAGCCCCAGGGACGCCGCGAGGTCGCGCTGCCAGAGGCGGATCGCCTCCGGGTCGGCGAGGGGTGCGAAGGCGTAGTAGAGCACGATCTTGGGGACAGCCATGAGGACGATTTTAGGTGAGGGGCTCACGCCGAATGTCCGTGGGTCTGCGTACCCTTGCCGCATGCCAGATCGGGTCATGTCGCTCTATCGGCCGGCGTCACCGGTCGATGTGCAGCAGACCCTGTCTCCCCTCATGCGGGGCAGGCGAGATCCGACGTGCTGGGTGCATCCGGTGTCGCGGGACGTGTGGCGCACGTCCCACACGCTGGCGGGAGGCGCGACCACGGTGTTCCGCCAGGCCCGGGAGGGGGTGCGGGTCGTGTCGTGGGGTGCGGCCGCCGAGATCGCGGTCGACGAGGCTCCCACGCTGCTGGGCCGCGACGACGACTGGAGCGAGCTCCGTCTCGACGCCCTGCCGGAGCTGGCGGATGTGCGGCGACGGAACGAGGGGCTGCGGCTCCCGAAGTCGGGCGCGGTGTTCGAGGCGCTGAGCGCGGCGATCATCGAGCAGAAGATCACGGGCCTCGAGGCGCATCGCGCTTGGGACATCCTGCACCGCGACCACGCCGACGCGGCGCCAGGGCCGGCCGGTCTCGTGCCGCGGCACCTGCGCCTGCCGCTCACGCCGGAGCAGTGGCGGCGCATTCCGAGCTGGGACTGGCATCGGGCCGGCGTCGACTACTCGCGGTCCGGAACGGTGATCCGCTCGGCGACGGTCGCGTCGGCACTCGAGCGCACGAGCGGCCTGCCGACGGGGTCGGAGGAGCCGCTCCGCCGTCTTCGCTCGATCGTGGGGGTCGGCGTGTGGACGGCCAACGAGACCGTGCAGCGCTCGCATGGCGACCCTGACGCCCCGAGCTTCAGCGATTACCACATCCCCAACATGGTCGGGTGGGCGCTCGCGGGCTGCGACGTCGACGACGACGGCATGCGGGAGCTGCTCGAGCCGTGGCGCGGACACCGCGAGCGGGTCGTGCGGCTCATCAAGCTCGCGGGCAACCCGCGCCCGAAGCACGGCCCCCGTATGACCGTGCAAGACCACCGCTCCCACTGAACTCTGCGCCCGGCGTCGACGTGCGCTGACCTTTTCGAGGGGCGTTCGCCCACGGCTGACGGGGTTTTCAGCAAACTTTCTGGCACTCGATGGGGCAGAGTGCTAATTTTCTGCTCAAGGAAGTTGACACCAGTTGACTCAAGTTCACCGCACCGTCTCGCGCTGACGAGCGTGCGTACAAGGAAGGGAAAACGACATGGCACGCGTCTTCGATCCGTTCCAGGAGATGGAACGCCTTTTCCAGGGAGCACCGAACAGCCCGCGTTCGATGCCCATCGACCTCTACCGCGAGGCCGACCACTACATCCTCACCGCCGACCTGCCCGGCATCGACCCGAGCTCGATCGACGTCGACCTCGACGGCCAGCAGCTGACGATCCGCGCCGAGCGCAGCACGGTCAACGCCGAGGGCGCCAAGTGGCTCGTCCGTGAGCGCAACGGCGGCAGCTACCTCCGCCAGTTCACGCTCGGCCAGGGTCTCGACACCGAGCGCATCGCGGCGAGCTACGAGCACGGCGTGCTGACCGTGACCGTGCCGGTCAGCGAGCGCGCGAAGCCACGCAAGATCGAGGTCGAGAGCGGCACGAAGGTCGAGACCATCCAGGCCTGAGCGGCCCGGTGATCACCGCTTCGTGATGTGACCTCTGTGACGCAGTGAGGGGCAGCGCCGACTGGCGCTGCCCCTCACTGCGTCGGTAGGTCTGTGGGTCTGCGCTCGTCCTCGACTCGCGCTCGCGCCTTCGTTCGCGTCAGGCGGCGTGGAGTCCCGTTCCTGCCTCTTCGGTCTCGCGGGCGAGCTTCGCGGCCGCCGCGTAGCGGGTGCGGAGTGCCGCGTCGGGGGCGGGCTCGAGGCGAGCGATGGTCTCGACGGGCCAGTCCGGACGTGTCCCGGTCGCCACCCAGGCGGCCTGGCGGGCTGCACCGTCGGCGACGTACTCACCGGGTGCCGGGATCTCGACGGGCACGTCGAAGAGCGTCGGCGCGACGGCGCGGACGCCCTCGCTCAGCGCGGCGCCGCCGATGAGCATGACTCGCTTCGCCTCGACGCCGAGCGCACGGTGGGCGTCGAGTGCCTGCGCGAGGCTGCCGAGCATGCCCTCGACTGCGGCCCTGGCGAGGTTCTCGCGGGTGAACGAGCCGCGGGTCATGCCGAGGAGCGACGCGGTCGCGTCCGGCAGGTCGGGGGTGCGCTCGCCGTCGAGGTACGGCACGAACGCGAGACCACCAGAGCCCACGGGTGCCGATGCGGCGAGCCGACCGAACTCCTCGTGGTCGACGCCGAGGACCTCGGCGGTCGTGTCGATGACGCGAGCGGCGTTGAGCGTCGCGGACAGGGGAAGGAACGCTCCCGTCGCGTCCGCGAACCCGGCCAGCCCACCGCGGGGGTCGACCACCGGCCGGTCGGCGACGGAGAAGACGGTGCCTGAGGTGCCGATCGAGACGACGACGTCGCCCGCGCGCGCGTTGAGACCGAGCGCCGCACCAGCGTTGTCGCCGGCGCCCGCGGCGACGAGTGCGCCGGCCGGTGTCTTCCCAGCGACCTCGTCCGGTCCGAGCACACGGGGCAGGACGGCGTCGTGGCCGAGCGCCGCGATGAGCAGCTCGCGGTCGTAGTCGAGCGTGAACGGCGACCAGTAGCCGGTCCCCGACGCGTCGGAGCGGTCGGTCGTGAGCTTCGTCAGGTCCGGGCCGAGGGGGCTCTCGCCTGCTGGGCCGTAGCCGAGGAGGCGCCACGTGAGCCAGTCGTGGGGGAGGGCGACGGCCGCGACGCGCGCCGCGTTCTCGGGTTCCGCATCCCGCAGCCAGCGCAGCTTCGTGATCGTGAACGAGGCGACGGGCACGAGTCCCGTGCGCTCGACGAGCGCATCCTGGCCGAACTCGGCGATGAGGTCTCGTGCTGCGCCTGCGCTGCGGGTGTCGTTCCAGAGGAGGGCGTCGCGGACGACGCGGCCCTCGGCGTCGAGGGCGACCATGCCGTGCTGCTGGCCGGCGACGGAGATCGCCGCCACATCGTCGAGCCCGCCGGCGGCCTCGGTCGCGCCCTGGACGGCAGCCCACCAGTTCGCCGGGTCGATCTCCGTGCCGGGGAGGTGAGCTGCGCGCCCCTGGCGGACGAGCGCACCCGTCTCCGCATCGCGGATGACGAGCTTGCAGCTCTGCGTACTCGAGTCGAAGCCGGCGACGAGCATGGTGGTCTGCTTTCTGTAGGGCGAGTGCGGTGGTGAGGTTCAGGGGCTGGTCGAGCATGCACGACAGAGCTGGGGCGGATGCACGCGCGTGGTGAGTGCATCCGCCGCAGCTCTGCGCGGGGGGACGGGGGAGCCCGTCAGTCGTTGCGGCGTGGGCTAGCCGCGTGCGCCCATGAGGTGCTCGAGCGCGAGCTGCTGCAGGCGCACGAAGCCGAAGCCCTTGCCGTTGAAGTACGCGTCGGCGTCGAAGTCCTCGAAGGCGGAGCGGTCAGCGAGGAAGTCGTCGTAGGTCTCGCCCTCGCCGAGCGTGTTCGTGGAGAGCTCGTCGACGCGGGACGCTGCGAGAGCCTCCTGCACCTCGGGGTCGGCGCGGAAGGCCGCCGCGCGCTCCTTGAGGAGGAGGTAGGTGCGCATGTTCGCTGCCGCCGACTCCCAGACGCCCGTCTCGTCCTCGGTGCGCGAGGGCTTGTAGTCGAAGTGGCGGGGGCCCGTGTAGGTCTGGCCGCCGTTGGGGCCGCCGTTCTCGAGCAGGTCGACGAGCGCGAACGCGTTCTGCAGGTCGCCGTGGCCGAACACGAGGTCCTGGTCGTACTTGATGCCGCGCTGGCCGTTGAGGTCGATGTGGAAGAGCTTGCCCTGGTAGAGGGCCTGCGCGATGCCTGCCGCGAAGTTGAGGCCGGCCATCTGCTCGTGCCCGACCTCGGGGTTCACGCCGACGAGCTCCGGGCGCTCGAGGGTCTCGATGAAGGCGAGTGCGTGGCCGACCGTGGGGAGCAGGATGTCGCCGCGGGGCTCGTTCGGCTTCGGCTCGATCGCGAAGCGGATGTTGTAGCCCTTGTCGGTGACGTAGTCGCCGAGGAGGTTGACGGCTTCCCGGTAGCGCTCGAGGGCCTGGCGGATGTCCTTCGCGGAGTCGTACTCTGCACCTTCGCGGCCGCCCCACATGACGAACGTCTCGGCGCCGAGCGACGCGGCGAGGTCGAGGTTGCGGAGGACCTTGCGCAGTGCGAAGCGGCGCACGTCGCGGTCGTTGGAGGTGAAGC
This sequence comes from Pseudoclavibacter sp. Z016, assembly GCF_002931215.1. Taxonomy (NCBI): domain Bacteria; kingdom Bacillati; phylum Actinomycetota; class Actinomycetes; order Micrococcales; family Microbacteriaceae; genus Pseudoclavibacter; species Pseudoclavibacter sp. Z016. Next base: position 83,944 of record NZ_PSTU01000016.1, on the reverse strand, counting down.
CGCCGTCCTTGAACACGGGAGCGGAGAAGAGGTTCGTCGTGACCATGGGAACCACGAGCCCGGTCGCATCCAGTGCGCCACGGAGGCGGGAGATCTGCGAGTCGCGGACCTCGTCACTCGAGCCGAACGGGAAGAGGTCGTCGTCGTGGAAGGTGAGGCCGTAAGCGCCGGCTTCTGCGAGCTTCTCGACGACGTGCACGACGTCGAGGTCGGCGCGCGTCGGGCCGCCGAACGGGTCGGTCCCGTTGTAGCCGACGGTCCACAGACCGAATGAGAACTTGTCTGCGGGGGTGGGAGTCAGAGACATGGGAGTCCGTTCTAGGTATCGTCGTTGATAAGTTCCAGAGAGCAACATATAGCACTTCGTTGTGTCACTTCCACCACGAGTTCCGGATGAGACGGGGTTCGGATGGCGCCTGGGGCCAGTTTTGTCACGAATCTGACACGGGGTTGCACAACCTGACCCAAGTGGGTATATGTTTGGCGCGACAACTTAGGGCAACACATTTCAGAGAGGAAATGACCGTCATGTCAGCAACGAAGAAGTTGCTCGGTCTCGCAGTCGTTGGAGGCCTCGCACTCGGTCTCACCGCATGCGACGCGCCAGCAGACCCAGCAGCAACCGGCGAAGCAGGAGCAGCAGTCGAGGTCGAGAGCGTTGGCATCTCGATGCCCACCCGCGAGCTCGAGCGCTGGATCAACGACGGAGCGCAGCTCCAGAGCAAGCTCGACGAGGCCGGCTTCACGACCGACCTGCAGTACGCCGAGAACGACCCGGACACGCAGATCTCGCAGATCCAGAACCAGATCGCATCCGGAGTCGACGTGCTCGTCGTCGCCGCCATCGACGGCTCGGTGCTCGCACCGGTGCTGCAGGATGCGGCTGACGAAGGCGTCACGATCATCGCCTACGACCGCCTCATCAACGACACGGAGAACGTCGACTACTACGCGACGTTCGACAACTACGCGGTGGGCAAGCTCCAGGGCGAGTACATCGTCGACAGCCTGGACCTCGAGAACCAGCCCGGCCCGTTCTACCTCGAGCCCTTCGCCGGCAGCCCGGACGACAACAACGCCAAGTTCTTCTTCTCCGGAGCCTGGGACGTCCTCAAGCCGTACATCGACGAAGGCAAGCTCGTCGTCGGCTCCGGCAAGTCGCCGGCATCGAACGACGACTGGGCCTCGGTCGGCATCCAGGGCTGGGAGAGCGCCGGCGCTCAGGACGAGATGGAGACCCGTCTCGCCTCGAACTACGCCGACAAGAAGGTCGACGTCGTCCTCTCGCCGAACGACAGCCTCGCCCAGGGCATCGCGGAGGCGCTCGTCTCCGCCGGCTACACGCCCGGCTCCGAGTGGCCCATCCTCACGGGGCAGGACGCTGACAAGGCATCGGTCACGAACATCCTCGCCGACAAGCAGTCGATGACGGTCTGGAAGGACACCCGCCTCCTCGGCGACCAGGTCTTCGCCATGGTCGAGTCGCTCAAGGCGGGCACCGAGGTCGACGTCAACGACACCGAGAGCTACGACAACGGCGTCAAGGTCGTCCCCTCGTACCTCCTCGACCCCGAGGTCGTCACGAAGGACACCGTGCAGGAGAAGCTCATCGACAGTGGCTTCCTCCAGGCATCGGACGTCGGACTCTAACGAGTCACCGACACCACACTGAACGCGCTCGGGCTGGCTGTGCCCCCACACCAGCCCGAGCGCGCTTCTGTTGCAGCTCGCGCCCTCGAGGCGCAGCAGTGCCGAGCGGTGACGCTCGGAAAGTGAGACGGAGCAATGGTGCAAGACGACACAATCCTGAAGATGTCGAACATCGTGAAGGAATTCAGCGGTGTGCGAGCCCTCGCGGGCGTCGACATCGAAGTCCGTCGCGGCGAGGTGCACGGCATCTGCGGCGAGAACGGCGCGGGCAAGTCGACGCTCATGAAGGTCCTGAGCGGCGTCTACCCCTACGGCACCTTCGAGGGGACCATCGAGTTCGATGGCCGCGAGGTGCGGTACAAGACCATCAACGACAGCGAGCAAGACGGCATCGTCATCATCCACCAGGAGCTCGCCCTCAGTCCCTACCTGTCGATCGCGGAGAACATCTTCCTCGGCAACGAGATCCAGCGCTTCGGCGTCATCGACTGGGACGAGACCAACCGCCGTGCGGCGGAGCTGCTCAAGCGGGTCGGCCTCAACGAGAACCCCGCAACCGTCATCCGCGAGATCGGCGTCGGCAAGCAGCAGCTCGTGGAGATCGCCAAGGCGCTGTCGAAGGACGTGAAGCTGCTCATCCTCGATGAGCCCACCGCGGCCCTCAACGACGAAGACTCCGCGCACCTGCTCGGCCTCATCGAGCAGCTGCGCGAGCAGGGCATCACGTCGATCATCATCTCCCACAAGCTCAAGGAGATCCGGCGCATCGCAGACCGCGTCACGATCATCCGCGACGGGGCGACGATCGACTCGATCGACATGACCGAGCCGGATGCGACCGAGGGTCGGATCATCCGCGCCATGGTCGGCCGCGAGCTCTCCTCCATGTTCCCGCCCCGCGAGGCGGTCATCGGGGAGGAGAAGCTGCGCGTCGAGAACTGGACGGTGCACCACCCGGCCGACCCAAGCCGCAAGGTCGTCGACGACGTGTCGTTCCACGTGCGCGCCGGCGAGATCATCGGCTTCGCCGGCCTCATGGGCGCAGGCCGCACGGAGCTCGCCATGAGCATCTTCGGCCGCAGCTACGGCACGAACATCTCCGGGGAGGTGTACAAGTCGGGTCAGCTGATCTCCACGAAGACGATCAACGAATCCATCAAGAACGGCCTGGCGTACACCACCGAGGATCGCAAGCACCTCGGCCTCAACCTCATCGGCGACATCCAGGCCAACATCTCCGCGGCCGCCGCGAAGAAGGTCGCCCGTTGGGGCATCGTCGACGGCATCAAGGAGAACGGCGTCGCCGAGGGCTACCGCAAGTCCATGAACATCAAGACGGCGAGCGTCGCGACGCCCACGGGCAAGCTCTCCGGCGGCAATCAGCAGAAGGTCGTGCTCAGCAAGTGGCTGCAGACCGACCCTGACGTGCTGTTCCTCGACGAGCCCACCCGCGGCATCGACGTCGGCGCGAAGTACGAGATCTACGGGCTCATCAACAAGCTCGTCGAGCAGGGCAGGGCGGTCGTCGTGATCTCCTCCGAGCTCCCCGAGCTGCTCGGCCTCGCCGACCGCATCTACACGATCTCCGAAGGACGCCTCACGGGTGAGGTCTCCAAGGAGAACGCAACACAGGAACTGCTCATGCAGTACATGACCGCTGGAAAGGACGAGTCGTGACCACCACGAACACCGAGGCCGCGAACGAAGCAGGCACCCGGAAAGTGAGGATGTCGGTCGACGTCCGCCAGTACGGGATCCTCGGCGCACTCGCCGTCATCATCATCCTGTTCCAGATCCTCACCGGCGGGAAGCTCCTGCTGCCCGCGAACATCAACAACCTCATCCAGCAGAACGCGTACGTGCTGATCCTCGCGGTCGGCATGATCATCGTCATCATCGCTGGCCACATCGACCTGTCGGTCGGCTCGGTCGTCGCCGTCGTGGGCGCCATCACGGCCATCGCCATCACCCAATGGGGGCTGCCGTGGTTCGCGGCGGTGCTCATCGGCCTCGCGGCCGGGGCGGTGATCGGCATCTGGCAGGGATTCTGGATCGCCTACGTGGGCATACCGGCGTTCATCGTGACGCTAGCGGGCATGCTGCTCTTCCGAGGTCTCACGCTCGTGCTCCTCACGGGTGGAACGATCAACGCGCTGCCGGACGAGTTCGTCGCCATCGGCAAGGGCTCGCTGCCGCAGTCGATGGGCACGATGCTCGGCGGACATGACGTCGTCACGATGCTCATCGCGCTTGTCGTCGTCGCAGCCGTCATCGGAAGCCAGCTCCGCACCCGCGCACGCCGCAAGAAGCTCGACCTCCCCGTCGAGCCCGGGGCTGCCCTCATCGCGAAGCTCGCGATCGTCGCCATCGCAGTCCTCGCGTTCGCGTGGCTGCTCTCGGCGCACAAGGGCCTGCCGATCATCCTCATCATCCTGGCCGTGCTGATCATGCTCTACACGTTCATCCTGCAGCGCACCGTCTTCGGCCGGAACGTCTACGCCATGGGTGGCAACCTCTTCGCGGCCAAGATGAGCGGTGTGCGCACGGAGCGCGTCAACTTCCTCATCTTCGTCAACATGGGTGTGCTCGCGGCGCTCGCCGGCATCGTGACGACGGCCCGCGCAGGTGGTGCCGTCGCCTCAGCCGGCAACACCTACGAGCTCGACGCCATCGCGGCGGCGTTCATCGGCGGCGCGGCCGTGACCGGTGGTGTTGGTACGGTTATCGGCGCAGTCATCGGCGCGATGATCATGGGTGTCCTCAACATGGGACTCTCGATCCTCTCGGTCGACTCGGCCTGGCAGTCGGTCATCAAGGGCCTCGTGCTGCTGCTCGCCGTGGCGATCGACGTGCTCGGCAAGCGCCGAGGCGGACGCAGCTGATCGATCTCCGTCGCCCGCGCTGAACCCAGCGCGGGCGACGGAACGGCTCGGCCGAGCGCCAGCCTGCCCGGAAGCAGAAGCAGAAGCAGAAGCAGAACCAGAAGCAGAACCAGACACGCACCGCCGTGACGAGCGAGAGAAAGAGGACGGGCATGGCCACCGATCGTGTCGCCTCTTCGAACCTCTCCCTCATCCTCGAACGCCTTCACCGCGGTGGACAGGCGTCCAGAGCTGAACTGACCCGCGAGACCGGCCTCAACCGTTCCACCATCGCTGCGCTCGTCTCCGAGCTCGCCGACCGCGGCATCGTCGAGGAGCACGAACCCGTCGCGACGAATCTCGTCGGCAGGCCGAGCCCCGTCGTCGGCGTCTGCGACAAGATCGTCGCCGTCGCGGTAGTGCCGGAGGTAGATGCCCTCAACGTCGGCGTCGTCAGCTTCCGCGGCGAGCTGCTGAAGCGCATCCGCTTCGAAACCGAGAAGCCGCCGACCGCGAGGGAAGCCGTCGCCATCGTGAAGGCCCTCGTCGAGGGGCTCAGCGAGAGCCTCGACACGCTCTACGAGTGCGTCGGCATCGGCGTCGCCGTGCCAGGACTCGTCCGGGCCTCCGACGGATTCGTGCGCTGGGTGCCCCACTTCGAGTGGCGCGACGTGCCGCTCGCCGACCAGCTGCAGAAGGCCACGGGCCTGCCGGTGCTCGCCGCGAACGACGCCAACCTCGGCGCGGTCGCCGAGCACATCTTCGGCGCTGGCCGCGGCATCAGCAACATGCTCTACATGAACGGCGGCGCGAGCGGCATCGGCGGCGGCATCATCGCCGACGACAGACTCCTGCACGGCGTGGCCGGCTACGCGGGCGAGTTCGGGCACAACCTCGTGGCGACTCCCGCGGCGCTCGGCAACTCGGGCGACGACGAGCTCGAGCGAGTCGTCAGCAGGCGCCGATTGCTCGCCGCCCTCGGCACGAAGAGCGCCAGCGACGACGAGCTGGAGCGGATGCTGCAGCAGAACATCGACCCGGCGGTGAAGCTCGAGACGCACCGCCAGCTCGGGGTGCTCAGCGTCGGCGTGCGCAACATGATCAACATCCTGAACCCCGAGCGGGTGGTGCTCGGCGGGTTCCTCGGCGTGCTGCTTGACCTCGAGCGCGACTACTTCCTCGAGATCCTCGCCGAGCACACGCTCGCCCCGAACTACGGCGAGGTCGAGGTGGTGCGGGCCGGGCTCGGCAGCGACCTGCTGTTCATCGGCGCCGCCGAGCTGCAGTTCCAGGCGCTCATCGAACGCGCCCACCTGCGCCGCTAGCGCCCGCTGCCGACGCGGTTTCAGGATGGGAACCTCGCTTCGGGATGGTCTGTTTTCCATCCGGAAGCGGATTTCCCATCCGCAGACTGGGCCCAGCGGGCCGCCTTGGCGAGCTACGCGGGGTTGCGGACCTCGGGGAACGCGATGACCTGACCCGAGTAGCAGAAGCCGCCGCCGAAGCCGAGCAGGAGGGCGGGGCCACCGGGCTCGGCGACGCCAGCCTCGACCTGCTTGGCGAGGGCGATGGGGATGGAGGCGGCTGAGGTGTTTCCCGAGTAGACGACGTCGCGAGCGACCACGTCGTCGGCGAGGCCGAGCTGCTTGCCGAGGGCGTCGATGATGCGCAGGTTCGCCTGGTGCGGGACGAACGCGACGAGCTCGTCCGCTCGCACCCCGCCCTTCGCGAGCGCATCGATCGCGACGTGCTGCGCCTGCGTGATAGCCCAGCGGAAGACGCTGCGGCCCTCCTGCTCGAAGCGGCCGGACGGCTGCTGGATGCGCACGAGGTTGCCGAGCTCCGGCTGCGAACCCCACGCGACGGGGGCGACGCCGGGAGTCTCGCTGCGTTCGAGCACGACCGCGCCGGCGCCGTCTGCCATGAGGATGGCGGTGGTGCGGTCGGTCCAGTCCATGAAGTCGCTCATGCGCTCGGCGCCGATGATGAGGGCGCGGCTCGCGGAGCCGGCGCTGATCGCCTGGTCGGCGACGGCGAGCGCCTGCGAGAAGCCGGCGCAGGCCGCGTTGAGGTCGAAGGCGACGGGGTGCGTCGCGCCGATGCGGGTCGCGACCTGCGCGGCCGTCGACGGCGAACGGTCCATGGCCGTCATCGTCGCCACGATGACCATGTCGATGTCCGTGCCCTGCACGTCCGCGGAGAGGAGCGCCTTGACGCCGGCCGCTGCGGCCAGGTCGGTGACGCTCTGCCCGTCTGCGGCAAGTCGACGCTCGCGGATGCCGACGCGTGACGTGATCCACTCGTCGCTCGTGTCGAGAGTCTGCGAGAGCTCATCGTTCGTCACGATGCGCTCCGGCGACTCGTAGCCGACTCCGACGATGCGCGAGTGCACTGGCTGAGGCTGGGGGAAGGAAAGCATGATCAACGCAGAATCCTACCCTCCGGTCAGTGCTGGTCTCTGTGGGGGTATTCGGAGCGTGCGCGTCGCCCGGATTGCCGCATCGAACGGGGGCGCCCGGGGTGCGCGTCAGCTTCGGGGGAGCGTGCCGATCTCGTCGCCGGCGTCGTTGTAGATCAGGAGCGAGTCGCCGTCGACCGAGGCCGACGCGGCGCCGACGAGCCAGGTGTCGACACCCTCGCAGAACATCATCGTCGACGCGAGGGCTCCGAACTCGATCTTCCCGTCGGTCTCGCTCCAGTCGCCCATGAGCCGGTTGCAGCCGTCGTTGCCTGTCACCCTGCCGTCGTCGGAGAGGCGCAGGCCGGGTTCGCCCTGGCCGCTCGAGTCGGGGGTGCCCCAGGTGCCGGCCGCCGACGCGGCTGTCTGCGCGCATCCGCTGAGGAACAGGAGGGTCGCTGCCGCGACTGCGATGCTGACGCCGATGGTCTTCACGAGGGCTCCGATGCTTGGGGTGGCCACATCGTAGCGAGTCAAACCGGAGCGGCGGATACCCTGTTGCCATGCCCGAACTGACGCCAGAACAAGTCGAGACGCTGACGGAGCTCGCGATGGGCTGTGCCCGCCGCGGTGACAGCCAGACGCTGGTGGATCTCATCGACCAGGGCATGCCCGTCGACCTGCAGGATGCAGCAGGCAACACCGCGCTGATGCTCGCCGCGTACAGCGGCCACGCGGGGGCCGTTCAGGCGCTCATCCGTCACGGAGCCGACGTCGACCTGTGCAACGCGCGGAATCAGTCGCCCATCGCGGGGGCGCTCTTCAAGGGCGAGGACGAGATCGTGCGCCTGCTCCGGGACGCGGGCGCGGACCTCGACGCGGGAACGCCGACGGCGCGCGCGACCGCGGAGATGTTCGGGCAGACGCACCTGCTGGACTGACCGTCCCGACTGGAAGCGGGAACCGGCAACGGGCGACCTGCGGTGCAGGAACCGAGCGCTTCGGAACTCGAGCTCGCCGAGGAGTCAGCCGGATGCCAGGCTGGGGGCATGGCCACGTCCGTTCCGCAGGCGCTCACGCAACCGCACCTCGACGTGTGGCGCCCAGAGGCTGGGCGGCTCCGACGCTTCGAGAAGACGGTCACCCTCGGCCACGGGGATGCGCTGTGGGAGCGGGCCGCGGCAGACGTGCTCCTCTGGCGAGTGAAGACGCGCAGCGGGTTCGAGGTGCACCCGGACGGGGTCCCTGCAGTCTTGGGGGCGCGGCCGACGATCATCGCCGGGTGGGGTGGGGTGCGCATCCAGGAGCCCGTCGAGGTCGTGGCCGTCGTCGACGAGCCGACGAGGGTGGGGTTCGCCTACCGGACCCTGCCGGGTCATCCCGTGCAGGGCGAGGAGGCGTTCATCGTCCGCCGAGTGGATGCTCGGGTCGAGTTCACGATCCGCTCGCTGACCCGAGCGGCGCCATCGGGACCTTGGCGCACGCTGTTCCCGTTCCTCCGGGCCGTGCAGATCGTGGCGAGGCGGAGGTACGAGCGCGCGCTTCGGTGAGGCGCGGAACAAGCGCCGGGTCCGTGGTGTTCGACTCAGTGTGACGACCACGATGCTGCAGGCGCCCCCGAGTGATGCGTTCGACCGCGCCCTCGCCTCCCTGGAGTGGACGCTCATCGGATCGCACCGCCACCAGCTCGCTGCTGGGGAGCCGGTTGTGCGCCGCCATGCCGGTCCGGGGTTCGTGTTCGTCTTCCGCGGCGCCATCCGACTCTCGGCCTTGGGGGCACCGGTCGTCGACCTCGTTGCGGGTGACCTGGTGTTCTTCCCCAGGGGGCACGTGTCCTCGGTGCTCGCGAGCGTCGAAGCCGAGTTCATCGACGTCGGCTTCGAGGAGGCACCACAGGCGCAGACCGCGGCCGAGGCGCTGCCGGCTTCCCTGATCGTGCGTGACTTCGCCGCGCAGGAGCCCTCGATGGTGGCGCTCATCGATGGCATGGCGTGCGCCTGGAGTCTCGGGGGCCCTCACCCTCGGCCGGGTGACGCCGTGATCTGCAGCCGCATCGCGACGACGATCGTGTCGACGGCGCTCCGTGCCTGGAACGAGGCGGGATGCGCGCCTGCGGGCTGGTTGCGTGACGTCGCCGAGCCACAGCTCGCGGCCGCCCTCGAGGCCCTCCACCAGAAGCCGGGCGACCCGTGGACGCTCGACGAGCTCGCCCGCGTCGCGCGGATGTCGCGCTCGGTCTTCGCCGCGCGCTTTCAGGAGTCCGTCGGCGAGACGCCCATCGGATACCTGACACGCGTGCGCATCGAGACGGCCAAGGGACTGCTCCTGCGGAGCGAGCTGACGATCGGGGCGGTCGCGAGCGGGCTCGGCTACGAGTCGCAGGCGGGCTTCAGCCGCGCGTTCCAGCGGCACACGGGATCCACGCCCGGACGCTGGCGTGCCGAGGCGAGAGCACGGTCGGAGCGAGGGATGCGCGCCAGCTCCTGACGCGCATCCGCTCGACCTGGGCAGTCGAGCCGCTCAGCTGGTGCGGCCGGGGAAGCGCGCGCTGCCGAAGATGAGGCCGCCGACGATTGCCGATACGGACGCGACGACCAGTGCGGGTGTGACGCCGATCAGGTCGATGAGCAGGCCGCCGACACCGGCACCGAGGGTGATGGCGAGCTGGAAGCCGGCGACCGAGAGCCCGCCACCCGATTCCATGCGGTCGGGGACCAGGCGACCCATCCACGTCCCCAGCGTCGTGAGCCAGCCGCCGAACCCGATGCCCCACGTGGTGACGGCGACCGCGACGAGCCAGATCTGGCCGGGTGCGAGCGCCACGATGCCGATCGAGACGCCGATGAGGAGGGGCACGGCGAAGCGAAGCACGGCGAGGTGCCGGTCGACGAGCAGGCCCACGACGAAGTTGCCGATGACACCGCCGATGCCGAATGCGACGAGCAGCGCGGCGACGCCGACCCCGTCGAGTCCGGGCACTCGGTCGATGGCGAGACGGATGTAGGTGAAGGCCACGAAGTGGCCGAGGACGGTGAGGATGTGTCCGGTGAGTCCCACGCGGATGCCGGGGACGCGGAGCGTCTCCACGAGCGAGCGGAAGCCGCCGCTCGATGCGGTCGGGGGAACGTGCGGGAGGGCCAGTCGCAGCGCGATCGCGACGACGACGGTCACGATGGCGACGCTCGCGAAGATGAGGCGCCAGTCCATGATCGTGCCAAGGTAGCTGCCGAGCGGCACGCCGGCGACGGTCGCGACCGTGGTGCCCGTGTTGACGAGCATGATGGCCCTGCCCAGGTGCTTGGGCTGGGAGAGGCTCGCGGCGATGGCGATGGACATGGCCCAGAAGGCGCCGAGTGCCGCGCCGAGCAGGAGCCGGGCGATGAGCAGGAGCACGAACCCGGGAGCCACGGCGACGACCGCGCTCGAGAATGCGGCGGCGCCGGCGAGCACCACGAGCAAGGTTCGGCGGTCGAGGCGGGGCACGAGGATGCCGATCGTGGGGGCCGTGAGGAACCCGACGAAGGCCGTCACGGTCACGGTCTGCCCGGCCTGCCCCTCCGTGATGCCGAGGGAAGCGGCCATGGACGGCAGGAGGCTCGGCGGGAGGAACTCGGCGACGACGAGGACGAAGCTCGTCGCCATCATGGCCGCGATGGCGGCCCACGCCGTCTTTGGAGGAGTCTGCGTCGGAGGAGTCTGCGTCGCAGCGACGGTGGGGATGGTTCCTGTGGTCATGTGCCAAGCATCCTCGAACTCGCGATCGAGCGTGTGACCGTCCGTCCGATTCGTTGCACCGATCGTCCGCCGCCGTCAGAGTCGCCGCCCTGTCACACGGGTGGCACGGACACCTTGAGCGCGGGCTTCCTCTTCCGTCCACCGCGCTCGAGGGGCAGCTCAGCCGTGCTGTCGTCGATGACCTGGGCGAGCGTCCAGTCCATCCGGAGCAGCGCGATCAGCGCTTCTCCGGATGGTGATCTGGGGTCGAAGGAGCTGGCTTGGTCCTGCAGCAGAGCGTTGACCGACTGGTGGTCGTCGGCGTCCCTGTCGATCGCGGGCTGGCCGCGAGCCTCGGCCAGCGCGTGGCGGGCGGCGGATGCGCGCGCGGCGACCCTCGAGATCGCGGCGGCCACCAGCGGGTCCGGCCGGGCGAGATCGCCGTCGAGCTGGACGAGACGAGCTGCGGATCTCGTGGCGATGTACATGAGGTGCACGGCGTTCCCTGTTCTCCTCGGGCCGGTGACGAGGAAGGCCGTGGACATGCCGGAGACGGCGGTGTCGACGTCGCCTTGCGCGAGTTCCAGCGTGCGAAGTCCCGTTCGGAGCGCGGTGGTCGTGACGGGGTTCACCGGGGTCGCCAGCAGTCTGCCGAGGAGCGCCTCCAACGCGTCCAGGTAGGCGTTCACCTTCGCCTCGAGCGCCGGTTTCGAGCTGGACGAGAGGATGAGGTAGGCGCAGAGCACGCCGATGACGCCGCCCGCGATGGTCTCCTCGAGGCGAGTCTCGAGGACATCGGCGCCGAGCTTCCCGAGTAGGCGGTACAGGGCGACGAGGATGGTCGTGGTGAAGAGCGCCGAGTAGAGGGAGTTGAGCGGCCCGAAGTAGAGCGCCCCGAAGACGCCGAGGACGCAGATCGCGCTCAGCACGTTCACGTTCCCCGAGGCGAGGGCCACCGCGGCGATGCCGACGATGATGCCGATGGCGGTGCCGAGGATCCGACGGAAGGCGCGCGTGAGGATGCCGCCTCTTGTGGTGGTTCCGGTGAAGATCAGGGAGGCGGTGATGACCGCCCAGTACCAGTGCGAGGCGGAGATAGCCTCGCCGACGATGGATGCGATCGATGCCGCGGCCATGGCCTGCACCGTCATGCGCGTCCACGGATCCTGCTTCGGGGCGAGCGAGACACGCGGCCGTGCGGAGCCTGAGCCTGAGCCCGGGCTCGGTTTCGGGTCTGGTGGCGCGCCGACGATGGTGAGCTCTCGCAGTCGGGCGTGCGCGTGCACGCTCCGGGCGATGAGGTAGCTCGCGAACGTCGCCCCGAGACGGGTGCCGCGTTGCGATGGTCGATGCGCGATGATGTCCGTCGCCCACTCGGTGGCGGAGCTGATGTCACACGCGGGAGCACGCTCGTCGAGCACCGTCCGGAGGTGCGCGAGGTCGCGGTGGAGGCGGGCGGGCAGATCGGCGGCGCTCGCGGAGAGACGGGCCAGCAAGTAGCAGAGCTCTTGGATGTCGACGCGGGCGTCGAGGACCCGATCGCCGAGCGTTTTCGGATCACCGTCTGCGTGCAGCTCGGCGTCCGAGTTCCGCTGCCACGCGTCGATGGATTCGCTGGTCGCGTCGATGCGCGCGAGCCTCAGGCGCAGGGTTCCGGGGTGACCGGGTCGCGAGGCGGCGTCGAGCGCCGACTCCGACGCAGCCCGCAGCTCTCGCAGCAGCAGCAGCAGCTGCCGCCTGGGTCTCTGCAGGAGGAGGGTGGCGCGCGCGACGAGCTGTGTCGTGCAGGCGAGGAGGGCGATCAGGCACAGCGCCGGCAGCTGATCGTGCGTGGGCTTCAGGAGGAGCGCGAAGAAGTACCCCATGAAGGTGACGGTGCCGAGCGAGCCGGCCCTGGCGCCGTAGCGGCGCACCCAGACGGCGGCTCCGCTGACGAGGATGAAGGCGCCGATCGCGAGGATCCGGTTCGGGGCGAGGAGTGCTGCGAGGGCGATCACGGCCACCGAGGCGGGAATGAGGAGCATCGTCGTGACGAGGCGTTCTCGTGGCGAACGATCCTTGACCGAGGCGCCGGCCATGATCGACAGGAAGATGCCGACGCTCAGGAGCGAGCGCTCGGCGTGGAGCTGCCCGATGAGCAGGTTGGTGAGGAGCGCGCTCGCGAGGACCCCGAGCGAGACGGCGGCGGCCGCGGTGAGTCGCGCCCGGGCAGGGTCGCGAGCGGCGAGGAGCAGGCGGAGGGTCTTGCGCATCAGCTCACCCGCTGCTGAACTCAGCGGTTGTCGTCGTCGACGGAGATGAGCTGCAGGGTGAGCCCCGTCTGGATCGCCTCCGCACGGTTCGAGCAGGAGAGCTTCCGGTATACGGACCTGAGCTGGGACTTGATGGTGTTGGGGGAGACGTGCAACTGCGCCGCGATCTCGGCGGTGGTCAGCTCTCGCTTGAGTGCAGTGAGCACGCGGAGCTCGCTGGTGGTCAGGGTGGGGCGCGTCTGCACCATCACGTGGGTGATGCCGGTCACCGAGACGTCGAATGTCGGGTGCATGGAGTCGTCGAGCTCGCACCTCACGCTCGAGAGCACCTCCTGCGGGATCTGGCTCAGGATGCGTCGGGAGTTGCCCCGCTGCACGATGTGCGCGACGCGCTGGGCGGTCGTCGGATCGATCGAGTCGGCCTTGGCGATGGAGAGCCAGGCGGAGAGGATGATGCGCTCCGTGTGCTGGGCGGGCGCGAGCGTTCGCTGCTCGGACAGACGCCGCAGGTGCGTCTCGGCGAAGTCGAGCTTGTCGTCGGCGATGGCGAGGCGGATGGCGGCGCTCGTCTCGAGGAACCCCTTCTGCTCGGTTCGGAAGGCGGCTGCTCTCGCCTGCTTCTTCGAGCCGAGTGCCCACAGCGCGTCGATGGTCGCCGCATTCATGACGTCGATGGCGAGCGAGCCGTGCTGCTCCGTGTGTGCGTCGCGGGCGAGGTGCACGCACTCGAGCGCCTCGTCCGGTCGCTTGCGGGCGAGCAGGGAACGCGTTCGGGCGAGGAGCCCGTATGGCCAGGTCACCTGCAGGCTGCCGAACGAGTCGAGCTTCGCGAGCAGGGGGTCGATGTCGTCGATCATCCGCTCGACGCCGATGAGGGCAGCTGCCGTGTTCTCCGCGAAGCGCGTGGGTTCGCTATACGGTGCGCACGGTTCGGGGAACTGGGGGAGTTCAGCGAGGACTCGCTCCGCCTCCTCGAGCGATCCCCGTTTCGCATGGGCGAGCGCGACCCGTGAGAGGGCGAGCCGCCTGGCGTCCGGGCGGCCCGCGATCTGGCCGATCTCCGCTGAGGCGGCGAGCTCGGTCAGCGCGGGACCCGTCTCTCCGGCGGCGAGCATCGTCGAGCCGATCTGCTGGTGGTAGAACCACAGCGGCCCGTCGGCCCGCTCGCGGAACCCCGTTCCCCGCGACCTGATGCGGTCGGCGAGGCGAGAAGCGTAGGCGAGTGCGGCGGTCACATCGCCGCTGTACCGGAAGGCGATCATCTGCGCGAGCGTGAGCATGTCGACCTCGTCTGTGGTCATGCTCTTGACGGTCTCCGCATTGAGGTGCGGTTTAAACGGGGTTCGTTTATGGGCGAGAACCGGATTTACCCGGTGAAGAATCCAAAGAACCGGGTAATTTTCGAGAAGTGACAGCGGGATCTTCTCTATAGCGTGGATGAGATCCAGGTAGTGCTTGTCGAACAGTGGCCAGATGTGCGCCATCGCGGCCTGTGCGATCTTGCGCGGGTTTCCCGTCTCCAATGCGGCGTCGAGCTTCTGCTTGGAGTCTGCGGCAGTGGCTGCGGTCATGAATCGCCATTCTCTGGGGGAAGTGCGGGTCGTTTCTGGTGGTGCGGCGAGAAAGTGGTTGTCTCAGGGTAAAAACGTGTTCATTGATCGACCGTCCTTCTGCTCAAGGGTCTCTTCGTCCCTCTCCAAGTGGGGAGAGGGGACGGGTGTGGTGGCTGTGATCCCCGGAAAGTCAGCTTCGATGGCGACTGTCGATACGGGTCGGGGGGTATCTTGTCCGAAGAAACCTATCCTGAAATGAACGTGCCGCGCGACCCTCGAGCGTGTCACGACGAGGGGTGTCGCGAGCACCTTTGGATCGCGGGGTGAAACCCGGGGTGAAGCGTCGGGTTACATCTCAGGTTACGCACCGGGTGAAATTCGTTGGCGGTCTCGGTACATTTTTTCTCTCGGGTTACTGTGGCTTTCATGCCCCAGGATGCGGATAGCCCGTCACGAATCATTATTCGAAATGCCAGGCTTTTCGATGGGATAAGTGAACGTGTTCGCGATCGTGTGGATGTGCTTATCGAGGGCTCGAGAGTGCTCGCGATCTCGGAATCTCCTCTGGCGAGCAACTCCCCGGACGGTGCGCGTGAGATCGACGCTCACGGCAGATTCCTCATGCCCGGGCTCACCGACGCCCATGTCCACCTCATGGGCAACGCCAACAGCATGAACGACTTCCTGCAGGCGGCAACGGGCGAGCTGTACGGCAACACGATCGCGGAAGCAAGGAAGATGCTGCTTCGCGGTTTCACGAGCGTGCGCGACATGGGTGGCGACACCAGTCCGATCAAGACGCTCATCGACCGCGGCGTGCTCGAAGGGCCGCGCATCTTCCCCAGCCAGGCCATGATCTCCCAGACCTCAGGCCACGCCGACTTCTCGTTCGTGTACGAGGAGCCGAGCGAGTTCGGCGGCAGGCCCGCACGCACCGAGGACATCCACTTCACGAAGGTCGCGGACGGAGTTCCCCAGGTGCTGACCGCGGTGAGGGAGCAGCTGAAGACCGGCGCGAGCCAGATCAAGCTCACGCTCGGTGGCGGGGCGGCATCGCTCTACGACCCGCTCAGCACGCTGCAGTACACGCCGGAGGAGATCCGCGCCGCGGTCCAGGCTGCTGCCGACTACGGAACCTATGTCGCCGCGCACGTCTACACCTCCGCGGGAGTGGCCAGGGCGCTCGACTGCGGCGTGCGCTCGATCGAGCACGGCCACCTCATGGACGAGGCCACCGTCAAGCTCATCCGGGACGCAGGTGCCTGGCTCTCGGTGCAGCCCTTCGCGGAGGACGACCACCACTATCCCGACCGCGATCGCGCGCAGAAGAACGCCGAGATCTGCCGAGGCACAGCGCAGGTCTACGCCTGGGCCAAGCAGCATGGAGTGCAGACCGCCTGGGGCACCGACCTCCTGCTCGAGCCCGGAGCGGCCGCGAGGCAGAGCGTCATGGCAGCTCGCCTCGGCGAGTTCTACAGCCCGACCGAGGCGCTCCTGATGCTGACCTCCGGGAACGCGAGCCTCTTCGAGATGGCCGGCGAGCGGAACTCGTATCGGGACGCGAAGCTCGGCGTCATCGCCGAGGGAGCCTGGGCCGATCTCATCCTGGTCGACGGCGACCCGCTCTCCGACCTCTCGCTCATCGCCGAGCCGGAGCTGAACTTCCCGCTCATCGTCAAGAACGGCCGGATCGTGAAGGACGA
The DNA here is from genome assembly GCF_002931215.1 of Pseudoclavibacter sp. Z016. Lineage (NCBI taxonomy): Bacteria > Bacillati > Actinomycetota > Actinomycetes > Micrococcales > Microbacteriaceae > Pseudoclavibacter > Pseudoclavibacter sp. Z016. The sequence continues at coordinate 67,813 of NZ_PSTU01000016.1, read as the reverse complement.
ACGATGATGCTGCATGTAGCCGGACCATCGAACAGGAGTGCCTGACGTGAGCGATGTGACGCAGCTGTTCGGCGATCAACCCCTTCCCTTGACCCGAGCCGAAGGCGAGGCGGCGGTCGGCGACGTCATCCTGAACGCCGACGGCATCGAGGTGAAGGCGTCCTGGGGCCACATCTTCGGGCCGGTGAACCTCACGATCCGGTCCGGTGGAGTCACCGTGCTCGTTGGCGCGGGCGGCCGGGGCAGGACAGCGCTGCTGCTCACCCTGGCCGGGCGCATGAAGCCCTCGACGGGGCAGCTCGAGTCGTTCGGGCGGCTCAACGACGCCCACCACCTCTTCAAGCAGGCTGCCCTCGCCAACATCGACGAGGTCGATGGCATCGGCCAGACCATCCGAGTCCACGACATCATCACCGAGCAGATCCGGTGGGGAGCCCGAGGGGCCCGCTGGGTGCGGCAGTCGAAGCAGGCGGACCTCGAGCGCATCTGCGCCCCGGTCTTCGGCGAGTACACCCTGCCGACCATGGACGCGATGGTCGAGGAGCTTCCGGAGCTGACCGGCGCGCTGCTGCGCATCGCCGTCGCGAACACCCGCAAGCCGCCGATCCTCGTCGTCGGGGGTATCGACAAGCTCGCGAGCATCGAGAGCTCGCACAAGCTGCTCGAGCGCCTCGTCGAGCTCGGCAGGGAGCAGACCGTCATCACCGCCGACGTCAACGGCGTCAGCCCAGATTCTGGAATCCGCGACCAGTTCCTCGTGGAGAACCTGACGAACAAGGAGTTCGCCGTGCTCGAGCGAGAGGCTGATGGGCGATGATCGCTGCGTTCTCACCAGGAAGCGACTTCAAGCGCTACTACCGCGGCCGCATGCCGCGGCTCGCGCTCGCGGTTGTCATCCTCATGCCGCTTCTCTACGGTGCGCTCTACCTGTGGGCGTTCTGGAACCCGTTCGGCAACGTCGACAAGATCCCGGTCGCGATCATCAACCTCGACCGGGGCGCCACGGTCGAGGGTGAGCCGCTCACCGCCGGAGACTCGGTCGTGCAGGGCCTCATCGACTCCAAGCAGCTGGACCTCACCGAGACGAGCGAGCAGGACGGCGTCGACGGCCTCGCCCACGGCAAGTACTACTTCACGATCACGGTGCCCGCCGACTTCAGCGAGGCCGTGGCATCGGTGACCACCAACGAGTCTCGCTCCGCGCAGCTCGAGTTCACCTACAACGACTCCAACAACTATCTCTCGACGGTCATCGGCCAGGATGCGGCCGAAGAGGTCATCGTCATGGTCAACCAGCAGGTCTCGGCGCAGATGTTCGACCAGGCGCTGGCAGCCGTCAGAGCTGAGATCCCGACGCTCAAGGAAGCGGTCAGCAGCGTCGAGGAGCTCAACTCCGGCATGCAGACGGCGAATAGCGGTGCGAAGGAGATCGCGGACAACCTGGTGACGGCGAAGGACGGGTCGGCCACGCTCGCCGGTGCCATAGACACGCTCGACGAGGCCGTGCAGGGCGCCGTGACCCGAGTCGACAACGCGATCGCCACCTCCGGCATCACCGGCGCTGAGCTGCGAGACCTCTCGTCGGATGTCGTCACGAGCACGAACACCATCGCGACGGCGCTCAACGAGGCGTCTGCCGCGCAAGCGCGAGCCGACAGCGAGCTCGCGACGATAATGACCGAGCTCGCAGCAAGCGACGATCCGGTCGAGCAGGCGATCGCGGCCCGCCTCGAGAGCGTGCACACGCACATCCAGGACTCCAGGCTGACGGAGGAGTTCGTCACGGTCTTCGACGCCCTGCACACCGACATGAACCTGCTCGCCGGCGAATTCAACGATCCAGACAGCCGCGTCAACGTCATCATGACGGCCATCGAGGACGGCGCCGTGCAGCGCGACCTCGCGACCGCCTCCTCAGACGCGGAGCAGCTCCGCTCCGGAGCTGATCAGCTGGATACCGGCCTCGGTGAGCTCTCCGCCGGCGCCGCGCAGCTGTCGTCTGGCACGGACCAGCTCGCGGCCGGCACGATCGAGCTGGCTGATGCCGCCGATACTGCGCTCAACCTGTTTCCCGACTGGGACGAGGACCAGCAATCCAACTTCGTGCAGGCGCTCGCCCAGCCGGTGGAGCTGAAGGAGACGATCAACAACGAGGCCAAGACATTCGGCTACGGCTTCGCGCCGTTCTTCCTCGGCCTCGCGCTCTTCGTCGGCGGCATCATCGCGTGGATGCTCTTCACCCCGCTGCAGGCGCGTCCGCTCGCCCAGGGCCTCGGTTCCTTCCGCGTGATCCTCGCCTCGTACGTGCCGACTGTGTTCGTCGGGTTCCTGCAGGCGACCATCCTCTACCTGGTCATCTACTTCGGCATCGGGCTGCATCCCGAGCACACCTGGGGAACGTACGGGTTCCTGCTGCTGATGGTGATGATGTTCATGGCGATGATCCAGATGTTCAACGCGGTCTTCGGCCCGGCAGTCGGACGCGTGTTCACGCTCGCCTTCCTCATGATCCAGCTGACCTCCGCCGGCGGTATCTATCCCGTTCCGACGACCACCAACGTGTTCCAGTACATCAACGTCATCGACCCGATGACCTACACCAACAACGGACTACGGCAGCTGATCCTCGGCGGCATCGACGATCGCCTGCTCACGGCGATCATCGTCATCCTCTCGATGACCGTCGCCTTCATCGCCATCTCGACCTGGGCCGCGAGAAGGAACCGGCAGTACAACATGGACCGCCTGTATCCGCCGGTGGAGGTCTGACCGTGTCAGCATCACCACGAACGCCCAGTACGTCCACGAAGTCACCGTCCGAACGAGAAGAGAGAGTTCCCATGGAGAAAAGCACCAGCAACGGCCACCACCGAAACATCAACCCGGATCTCGACGTCAACCCCGTCTTCGTTCGACCCGGCGAGGCGACGGTCTTCGACAAGTTCAAGCTGCCGGCAGACCAGAGCCTCCCGGAGACGGCCTACCAGATCGTGCACGACGAGGCCATGCTCGACGGCAACTCGCGCCTCAACCTCGCGACGTTCGTGTCGACGTGGATGGACGACGAGGCGAAGAAGCTCTACGCCGAGGCCGCGGACAAGAACATGATCGATAAGGACGAGTACCCGGGAACGGCGGCCATCGAAGACCGTTGCTGGCGGATGCTCGCCGACCTCTGGAACGTCCCGGACGCCGCTGACACCATCGGCACCTCCACGATCGGATCGTCAGAGGCCTGCATGCTCGGCGGCCTGGCGCTCAAGCGGCTCTGGCAGGAGAGGCGGAAGGCTGAGGGGAAGTCGACCGAGAAGCCCAACCTCATAATGTCGGCCGCAGTGCAGGTCGTCTGGGAGAAGTTCTGCAACTACTGGGACATCGAGGCGCGATACGTGCCCGTGTCGCCCGACCACCTGGTGCTCGACGGCTACGATCTCGAGAAGTACGTGGACGAGAACACCATCGGCGTCGTCGCGATCCTCGGACAGACCTTCACCGGTCTCTACGACGACGTCGTGGCGATCGCCGCGAAACTCGACGAGATCCAGGCCGCGACCGGCAACGACGTGAAGATCCACGTCGACGGCGCATCCGGCGCGATGGTGGCGCCGTTCTGCCAGCCGGACCTCGGCTGGGACTTCGGGATCGACCGGGTGAACTCGATCAGCACGTCCGGCCACAAGTACGGGCTCGTCTACCCCGGCGTCGGCTGGGTGGTGTGGCGCAACACGGCGGTGCTCCCCGAGAGCATGATCTTCCACGTCAGCTACCTCGGCGGCGACATGCCGACCCTCGCCCTGAACTTCTCCCGCCCGGGCGCTCAGGTCCTGCTGCAGTACTACCAGTTCCTCCGCCTCGGTCGCGAGGGCTACCGGCTCGTCCAGCAGAACTCGATCGACGTCGCCACCTACCTCTCCTCGGAGATCGAGAAGATGGGGCCGTTCGAGCTCGTGAGCCGCGGAGATACGATCCCCGTCTTCGCCTGGGTGCTGAAAGACGGCCACACCGGCAACTGGAGTCTCTACGACCTCGCCGACCGGCTCCGCATGAAGGGCTGGCTCGTGCCCGCGTACCCCATGGCCGACAACATGGGTGACGTCATCCTCCAGCGCATCGTCGTCAAGGTCGGCCTCAGCCGCGACCTCGCGTCGTCGCTCCTCGCGGACATCCGCGGTGACGTGGAGTACCTCGACTCGCTCGAGACGCCGCTGCCGCGCGAAGCGGGCCGCGGCGTGCACTTCCACCACTGAGATCAGCGGCCGCGCGGGGGAGCCGAGCTGCTCTCCCGCCGGCCCGCCGCCCACGAGCAGGAGACGGAACCCACCGACATGACGAGCGCAGCAACCTCCCCTCGTGAACACACGGGACCCCTCGATGCCACGGGGAAGCTCCTCGTGCCGACCGTCGTCAAGCAGTGCTGGCTCTTCATGGTGGGCTCCGCGCTCTTCGCGCTGGGCTCCGCGCCGGTGCTCAGCGAGCAGATGGGCTCGCAGCTCTCGAACCTGTTCTTCTTCGTCGGGGCATGGTTCTTCACCTCAGCCGGCCTCATCCAGCTCTTCCTCAGCGGCGCGGTGGCCGTTCCCGTCTCCTATGCCCCCGGTCGAATGGTGAGAGCCGAGTGGCTGACGGCGTCCACCCAGTCGTTCGGGACGCTGCTCTTCAACGTCAGCACGACAGCGGCGCTGCACGCCAAGTCGCTGACCAGCCAGGAGAAGCTCGTGTGGAACCCGGACGCGGGCGGGTCGGTCGCGTTCCTCGTGAGCGGATGCGTTGCCTTCATCGCGTTCGCGCACACGAACCAGACGTGGAGCGTGCGCTCGAGCGCGTCCTGGTCCGTGGTCATCAACTTCGTCGGCTGCGTGGCCTTCGGCGCCTCCGCGGTCGGTGCCTACATCCTCCCTGGCGGGGCGACGATCAACGCCTCGCTGGCGACGTGGGGCACCTTCATCGGCGCGGTCTGCTTCTTCCTCGCGTCCCTCGTCGTCCTGCCAGGGGCCATGAAGGCCGGTGCGACTCCGACTCGCGACAGCTCCAATGTCGGACGGAGCGCCTAGGCCATGCTCATCGGCATCGCGCTCGCCCTAGCGGCCGCGGCTTTCATGGCCGTTGGCAACCTGCTCCAGTCGCGCGGCGTCCACCTCGCGGAGACGAGGTCCAGCAGCCGCAAGGATGCGGCCGTCCACGTGCTGCGGAATCGGATCTGGCTCTTCGGGAGCATCGCGCTGGTCGTCGCGATGCTCGTGCAGGTCGGCAGCCTGGCGTTCGCGCCGCTGATCGTCGTGCAGCCGATCGGCGTGGCGGCGCTCGTGTTCTCCGTCGTCCTGACGAGCATCCTCCGCAAGACGCGGCCGTCGAGAGCCATCATCCGGTCGATCCTGCTGTGCGTCGTCGGCGTCGGCGGATTCGTCGTGGTCGCCGCGATCGTGAGCACGCAGCAGCCGATCGAAGACGCGCAGCTGGTCGCCGTGCTCGTGACGCTCGGCGGCGTGCTCGTCGCGACCGGCATCGTCGAAGTGCTGGGAAAGGGCCGTCCGACGCCGCCGCTGCTGTGGGTGCTGCTCGGCGGGGTCTACTCCGCGTTCGTCGCAACGCTCGGGAAGACGGTCATCCTCCGGGTGCAGGCCATTCTGAAGGCCCACGAAATGCCGTTCAACTCGACGGACATCCTCACCATCGCCAGCATCCTCGGCATCGGAATCGCCGGGGCCCTCTCCGTGATCTTCGTCCAGCGCGCGCACCTCGACAACCCACCGGAGGTCGTCGTCGCGGGGCTCACGGTCATCGACCCCACGATCGCGGTTGTCCTCGGCATCGTGATCCTGCATGAGGCGACGAATGCCCCGCTCTGGGCGGTCGTCGCATTCCTCGTGGCAGGTGCCGTCGCTATCACCGGGGTGATTCAGCTGGCGCGGGCCGAGAGGTCTCCCGTCGATGAGGTCTCGAATTCCTCATCCGCGGGTGAGAGGAAGGGTTAGTGGGCGGGTGAAATAGCGCGCATCTCTGAATGGTGCAAAAGGGTCAAACATATACTTCGATAACGTCGGACAAATCATGATGGCATATCATCCTGGCCATTTACACGAGCCGGCGGGAAATGAGTCGACTATGCATTACAGCAGTGGAAACTACGAAGCATTCGCACGCCCGCGCAAGCCGCAGGGTGTCGATGACAAGAGCGCCTGGCTCGTCGGCGCAGGTCTCGGGAGCCTCGCTGCGGCGATCTTCCTCATCCGCGACGGGCAGATGAGCGGTGACCGCATCACCATCCTGGAAGAGCTCAACATCGCCGGCGGCGCACTCGATGGCATCAAGTACCCCGAGAAGGGATTCGTCATCCGCGGCGGCCGCGAGCTCGAGGACCACATGGAGTGCCTCTGGGACCTCCTGCGCACCGTGCCATCGCTCGAGATCGAGGACGCCAGCGTGCTCGACGAGTTCTACTGGCTCAACATCGACGACCCGAACTCGACGAAGAGGCGGGTCACGGAGAAGCAGGGCCAGGACGCCGGCACGAACTTCAAGTTCGGCCTGTCCGAGAAGGCGCAGAAGGAGATCGTCGGTGTCTTCCTCGCCACGCGTGCGCAGATGGAGGACAAGCGGATCGACGAGGTGTTCAGCGCCGAATTCCTCGACAGCAACTTCTGGCTCTACTGGCGCACGATGTTCGCCTTCGAGGAGTGGCACTCGGCGCTCGAGATGAAGCTCTACCTCCACCGCTTCGTGCACCAGCTCGGCGGGTTCCCCGACATGTCGGCCCTCAAGTTCACCAAGTACAACCAGTACGAGTCGTTCGTGCTGCCCATGCAGAAGTGGCTGCTCGAGCGCGGCGTCACTTTTCAGTACGGAACCAAGGTCACCGACGTGCAGTTCGACATCACGGGTGACAAGAAGCAGGCGACCCGCATCGAGTGGGTCCGCGACGGCGAGGAGGGCGGCGTCGACCTCAGCGAGAACGACCTGGCGTACATCACCATCGGGTCGCTGACGGAGAACTCCGACCAGGGCGACCACGCCACCGCGGCCCGACTCAACACGGGCCCGGCTCCGGCCTGGGACCTCTGGCGCAAGATCGCCGCACGCGACGAGGCGTTCGGCCGCCCCGAGGTGTTCTGCGGAGACATCCAGAAGTCGAAGTGGGAATCGGCGACGGCGACGACGCTCGACGCTCGCGTCCCCGAGTACATCGAGCGCATCGCGGAGCGCGACCCGTTCTCGGGCAAGGTCGTGACCGGTGGCATCGTCACGGCACGCGACTCGCCGTGGCTCATGAGCTGGACCGTCAACCGCCAGCCCCACTTCAAGGCGCAGAAGCCGACCGAGATCGTCGTCTGGATCTACGGCCTCTTCGTCGACACCCCAGGAGCCTTCGTCAAGAAGAGCATGCAGGACTGCACGGGTGAGGAGATCACCCAGGAGTGGCTCTTCCACCTGGGGGTCCCCGTCGACGAGATCCCCGAACTCGCCGCCACCGGCGTCAAGACGGTGCCGGTGATGATGCCGTACGTCACCTCCTTCTTCATGCCGAGGAAGGCAGGCGACCGCCCGGCCGTCGTCCCGAAGGGCAGCGTGAACTTCGCCTTCATCGGCCAGTTCGCCGAGACGACGCGAGACTGCATCTTCACGACGGAGTACTCCGTGCGCACCGCCATGGAGGCGACCTACGAGCTCCTCGGCGTCGAACGCGGTGTTCCGGAGGTCTTCAACTCGACGTACGACCTCAGGTTCCTGCTGCACTCGACGAACGTCCTGCGCGACGGCGAACAGCTCGACATCCCCGGGCCGAGCTTCGCGAAGCGCCACCTCGTCAACCGCTTCGATCAGACCGAGCTCGGCCAGCTGCTGACCGACTTCAACCTGATCCCGGCCACCAAGGACGCTCGCGTCCACGACCGCAGCGACGACGCGATCGCCTGACCCGCACGCGCACCCGCCGCCGTCGCATCCGCGTCGGCGTGCAGAGCAGTTCCCCTTACGAAAGGACGTGTCAACGAACATGTGCACTCGAATTGTGTGGCCCGACGCCAACGGGTCCGTCATCGTCGGCCGCAACATGGATTTCCACATGGATCTCCTCACGAACCTCTGGAAGTACCCGCGCGGCATCGAACGGGCCGACGGGGTCGAGGGAAACCTCACCTGGACGGCCAAGTACGGCAGCATCGTGGCGACGGCCTTCGACCTCATCGCCACCGACGGGATGAACGAGGAAGGATTCGCCGGGCACATCCTGTGGCTCGCCGAGTCGGAGTACGGAAAGCCGAACGACAAGACGACTCAGCTGAGCCAGTCGGTCTGGCTGCAGTACTACCTCGACAACTTCGCGACGGTCAAGGAGGCCGTCGCGTGGACCAAGAAGTCGCAGGTGCAGATCTCGCAGCTCTTCGACCCGACAGGACACCTGGTTCCGACCCTGCACCTCGCGATCAACGACGCCACGGGAGACTCGGCCATCATCGAGTACACGAGCGGCAAGCCGACGGTGTATCACAGCCGTGACTACAAGGTCATGACGAACTCCCCGACCTACGACAAGCAGCTCGAGCTCGCGAAGAAGATCGAGGGGCTCGGCGGCGATCAGCCCTTGCCCGGGTCGACGCTGGCGAGCGACCGCTTCGCTCGTGCGTCCTTCTACGTCGAGCACCAGGTGCAGCCCAAGACGCAGCTGGATGCGATCGCCGCGATGTTCAGCATGATCCGGAACGCGGCGCAGCCGTTCCGGACGCCGGAGCCCGGCAAGCCGGACGCGTCGCAGACGATCTGGCAGGTGGTGCTCGACCTCACGAACAAGCGCTACGTGTTCGAGTCGACGACCCGTCCCAACATCGTCTGGGTGGACTTCGACGAGGTGAGCTTCGCCGAGGGTTCCAAGGTGCTCAAGCTCGACCTCGTCGGCCAGCTCGCGCTCGAGGGCGGACTCGCCGGCAACGTGAGCCACAAGTTCACCGACGTCGGCCCGGAGGCGACGGAAGTGCTCGCGGACGGCGTCAAGGCGCTGGAGTTCGTGGCGAACAAGAAGGATGACTTCCTCGCCGTGAAGACGCTCGTGCAGGACCTCGTCGGCAAGAAGGGCTAGTCCGAGCGCGGCGGCGGGCGCCCCTCCTCGGGGCGCCCGCCGTTGACGTCTCGGGGCGCCCGCCGTTGACGTCTCAGGGGGTCGGAGTAGGGGAGAGCATCATGCGGGAGGGTTCTGATGGGAACTGACGGCGTGGTCAGCGCTGCCCTCTCGATCAAGCAGGTGCTGGTGGCGGTCGGTCTGGTCTCCGTCGCGGCGCTCATCCTCGGGGCCAGCCAGTTCCTCATCGGCCCGAACACGGCCGCATCCGGCTACCTGACGATCCTCTTCCTGCTCTCGATCATCCGCGCGGGGAGCTGGCGGGCTCGGCTCTTCTCCGTGGGCTGGTCGCTCGCCATCGCAGCCCTCGGCTTCGCGGTCGGGGGTCTCGGGCTCTGGGTGACGCTCGCCGCAGTCGTCTTCGTCTGCCTCGTGCAGGCCTTCGTGACGGTCGGCGAGACGGCATTCCTCACGCGGTCTCCCGTGAACCTGCTGGCGTTCGCAGCGCTGTCGCAGTCGGGCGCCGAACTCTGGCAGGCGATGCTGGGGTCCGCAATCGGCGCGGGGGTCGTCGTCGGCTTCGCCTCGCTCGTTAAGGCGAGGTCCCACGCTCACGAGCCTGGCTCGCCGCTCGTCGACCGGATCGCCTACGGTGCGGTCACCGCGGGCGGATCCTTCCTCATCGTGTTCGCCTCGGAGCTGCTGGAGTTCCCCTACCGCGACTGGACGCTGCTCTCGTTCAGCGTGATCCTGGCCGTGGGGTCGGACCAGCGCGCGAAGCGCGGCTACCTCAGGGTGCTCGGATCGGTCGCCGGGGTGCTCCTCGCGATGCTCGCGTCGATGCTGCCGCAGCCGATTCCGCTCGTCCTGGCCGGCCTCTTCCTCGTGCTGTGCGTCGCGTACGTCAACGCCGGGGAGTACGCGCTGTTCGTGCTTTTCCTGACGCCCGCCATCCTCCTCACGGCCGCCTCGGAGCTGTCCACCTTCGCGCTCGGGATCTACCGACTCGAAGCGGTGCTCTTCGCGACGCTCGTCGCGCTGCTCGGTGGGCTCGTCATGAACTTCATCACCAGACGCTCCGGTGACGGGGAGATCGTCGAAGCCGCGTGAGACCGAGCGGGTCGGCTAGCTCCGCGCCTTCTTGGGGATGACGACCTCGCGCACGAGCAGAACGATGCCGGCGGCGAGCGGGATCGCGACGAGGGCACCCACGAGCCCGAGCAGCGTTCCACCCGCGAGGGCGGCGATCAGGACGAGGGAACCGGGGATCTGCACGGCCTTCGACATGACGCGCGGCGTGAGGATGTACGCCTCGACCTGCATGTAGACGAGCATCGCGACGAGGACGATGAGCGCCGCGATGGGGGAGGCGAACAGTGCGATCACGGTCATGAAGATCGTGGTGATGATGGTACCGATGAGCGGGATCAGCGTGATGAAGAAGCAGATGACCGCAACGATGAACGGGTAGGGCGCGCCGACGATCCAGAGGAGGAGCCCGCTGAACACCGCGTTGATGAAGGCGAGCACCACCATGCCGTTGAGGTACGAGCCGACCGAGGCCATGATCCGCTCCGCGTACTCCTCGAAGCGGGGGCGGACCGAGGCGTTGATGAGCGAGTAGCCCGCCTGCTTGATGCTGCCGAGTGTCGCGATGAAGTTCAGGGTGAGGATGAAGACGAACAGTCCGGTGCTGACGCCGTTGACGATCGTCGTCCCCACCTTCAGGGCGCCGCCGCCGACGGTCGCCCAGGTGTTCGGGTCGGTCGCCGTGTTCTGCGCCCAGTCGAGGGCGTTGGTGGCGGCGCCGTTCGTGGCCTTGTTGACCGTGTCGAACCAGCCCTCGTTGTTGATCCTGGTGATCTCTTGAGGAATGGTCGTCGCGAGGGAGGTGATCTGGTTGACCAGAATGGGCACGACGATCCAGATGAGCCCGGCGACGATGAGGATGAAGACGACGATCACGGAGATGATCGCCATTCCTCGCTTGAGCCCGAGGCACTGAAGGAGTCGAATCAGCGGGTCGAGTCCGAGGGTGATGAAGAATGCGATGAAGACGGAAAGGACCACCGACTGCAATTGAATGACGGTGGTTGCGAGAAGCGCAGCCAGGAGAAGGCCGATTGCCACGGAAAAGGCCCACATGACGGGATTGCGGCGAAAGAGATCAGTCGCTGTGCTGCGAATATCGGGCATCAAGAAGCCTTCTTCTGAGGAAATTTCTCCAAGGCTAGAGCACAAGCGGCTCCGCACGACTCGGCGCGGCGAGCGGTGGAGCGGCCTCGGCGACTGCGGGCACGAGTGGGGATGCACCTATGTATGCATAGCCTGGCAGTTCGGGCAGAATCGTTGCTCAATGGGCCGACTGTGCATACATTGAGGGGTGTCCAAACGAGGGGAAACCATGCTCGCCAGCGACCGGGTCTACGCGGTGCTCCGTGAGGAGATCCTCGCGGGTGCGCTCCTGCCCGGGACGGTGCTCACCGAGGTCGAGCAGGCAAGCCGCCTCGAGGTGTCTCGCACGCCGGTCCGCGGTGCGTTCACGAGACTCCTCGCCGACGGTCTCGTGCGCAGCCAGTCGCCGAGAGTGCTGCTCGTCTCCGAGATCAGCCCAGAACGTGTCGTCCAGCTCTACGAGCTGCGGGAGGCGCTCGAGACGCAGGCCGCCGCGCTCGCGGCGATGCGCCGAGACGAGAAGCCGTTCGAGTCCATCCGCATCCGCCTGCTGCACGCACCCGAGCTCCTCGAGCTCGGGGAGGCCGGCATCGCCGACTACTTCGAACTCGTCGACGCGCTCGACCGCGCCATCGACGAGGCCGCGGCAAGCGACTACCTCAGCGTCGCGCTCGAATCGTGCCGCCTCCACTCCTCGCGAGTGCGCAGGCTCGCGAGCCACAACCCCGAACGCCTGCGCGAAGCCGCGAACGAGCACCTCAGCGTCGTCGACGCGATCCTCGCCCGCGACCCTCGCCTCGCCTCGCACGCGACCCACGTCCACCTGCACCGCAGCCTCACGACCGCGCTCTCCTCCCTGCAGCCGAGCGCTCCACGACCAACTCCTCCAGAAGGGATCCTCCACACGTGAATCTCCACGACGTCCGAGTCCACCGCAGCGACGAGAACCTCGAGCGCCGCGACCAGCTGGCGTGGAAGATCGCCGAGGTCGCCGCCGACCCCGTCCCCGTCCAGGCCGAGGTGACCGACATGGTCATCAACCGCGTCATCGACAACGCCGCAGTCGCGGCCGCCTCGCTCACCAGAGCCCCCATCGTCGCCGCCCGCGACCAGGCACTCGCGCACGGCGTCTCACGTCACGGCGCCGGCTCGACGCTCTTCGGGCTCGAAGACGCGCAGCGAACCTCACCGGAATGGGCGGCCTGGGCGAACGGCGTCGCGGTGCGTGAGCTCGACTACCACGACACGTTCCTCGCCGCCGAGTACTCGCACCCTGGCGACAACATCCCGCCAATCCTGGCGGTCGCCCAGCACCTCGCGGGCCAGCGAGCCATCTCCGGCGAGCAGCTCGTTCGCGGCATCGCGACCGGCTACGAGATCCAGATCGACCTCGCCAAGGGCATCTGCCTGCACAAGCACAAGATCGACCACGTCGCCCACCTCGGCCCGTCGGCGGCGGCCGGCATCGGGACGCTCCTCGGGCTCGACGCGGAGACCATTTTCCAGGCCGTCGGGCAGGCGCTGCACACGACGACGGCAACACGTCAGTCGCGCAAGGGCGAGATCTCGACCTGGAAGGCGCACGCGCCAGCCTTCGCGGGAAAGATGGCCGTGGAGGCCGTCGACCGCGCCATGCGCGGCCAGACCAGCCCCACCCCCATCTACGAGGGCGAGGACGGCGTCATCGCCTGGCTCCTGGGAGGTGTGGACGCGCGCTACCAGGTGCCCCTCCCCGCCACCGGAGAGTCCAAGCTCGCGATCCTCGACAGCTACACGAAGGAGCACTCCGCCGAGTACCAGGCGCAGGCCTGGATCGACCTCGCGCGCAAGCTGCACAACGAGCACCCCCAGCTCGCGACTGCGCCCGACCGCATCGAGCGCATCCTCATCCGCTCCTCCCACCACACGCACTTCGTGATCGGCTCCGGCGCGAACGACCCGCAGAAGTACGACCCGACCGCCAGCCGCGAGACCCTCGACCACTCGATCCCCTACATCTTCACCGTGGCGCTGCAGGACGGCGCCTGGCACCACGTGGGCTCCTACGCGCCGGAGCGAGCCGCCAGGCCCGACACCGTCGAGCTGTGGAAGCGCGTCGTGACCGAGGAGGACCCGGAGTGGACCCGCCGCTACCACTCGCTCGACATCGCCGAGAAGGCGTTCGGCGGGAGCGTCGAGATCCTGCTCGCCGACGGAACCGTCATCCGTGACGAGATCGCCGTCGCCGACGCGCATCCGCTCGGTGCGCGGCCGTTCGCGAGGGCCGAGTACATCCACAAGTTCCGCACCCTCGCCGCGGAGGTCGTCGAGGACCACGAGATCGAGCGCTTCCTCGACACCGTGCAGCGGCTCCCCGAGCTCGCCCCAGGTGAGCTGGGCCAGCTCGGCTTCGTCGCGTCGCCCGGCGTCATCGAGTTCAACGAAGGCGGAGGGATCTTCTGATGCTGTACGCCAAGACCAGCCCCGCAGAGAAGCGCGCGGCGTTCCGAGCGAGTCTCGCCAGCGGGGAGCTGCTGCGCTTCCCTGGCGCCTTCAACCCGCTCTCGGCTCGCCTCATCGAGCAGAAGGGCTTCGAAGGCGTCTACATCTCCGGAGCCGTGCTCTCCGCCGACCTCGGCCTGCCCGACATCGGGCTCACGACGCTCAGCGAGGTCGCAGGGCGTGGCAGGCAGATCGCCCGCATGACGGAGCTGCCGGCCATCATCGACGCCGACACGGGCTTCGGGGAGCCCATGAACGTCGCCCGCACCGTGCAGGAACTCGAAGACGCCGGCCTCGCGGGCATGCACATCGAAGACCAGGTCAACCCGAAGCGCTGCGGGCACCTAGACGGCAAGCAGGTCGTCGACGAGGAGACGGCGCTCAAGCGCATCAGGGCGGCCGTGGATGCGCGGCGAGACCCCAACTTCCTCGTCATGGCCCGCACCGACATCCGCGCCGTCGACGGGCTCGACGCATCCATCGACCGCGCCAGGAAGCTCGTCGACGCGGGCGCCGACGCCATCTTCCCTGAGGCGATGGCATCGCTCGAGGAGTTCGCGGCCATGCGCGCGGCCGTCGACGTGCCGCTGCTCGCCAACATGACGGAGTTCGGCAAGAGCGAGCTCTTCACGGTGCAGCAGCTCGCCGACGTCGGCATGAACCTCGTCATCTGGCCCGTCTCGACCCTCCGCATCTCGATGGGCGCGACGGCAGGGGCGCTCGACGAGCTCATCAGCCACGGAACGCTCACGGGAAAGCTCGACCAGATGCAGCACCGCGCGGAGCTGTACGAGCTTGTCGACTACGAGGGGTATAACCACTTCGACAGCGGAGTGTTCAATTTCACCGTCAAGCGCTGACGACAGCAGCGTTCGGCACACAAGGAAGGGCAGGTCAACGATGACTGAGCAGGAGATCTACAAGGGCCTCGCAGGGGTGCCCGTCGACTACAGCGCCATCTCGAAGGTCAACCCGGAGACCAACTCCCTGCTCTACCGCGGCTACCCGGTGCAGGAGCTCGCGGCGCAGAAGAGCTTCGAGGAGGTCGCTCTGCTGCTGTGGGGAGGCGAGCTGCCGAGCGAGGCGGAACTCGCCGAGTTCGGAGCGCAGGAGCGCTCGGGCCGGGCGCTCGCCGACAACGTGCGCTCCATCATCGATGTCCTGCCCGTCACGGCGCATCCCATGGACGTCGTGCGGACGGCCGTGAGCGTCATCGGCGCCAATGACCCAGACGCGGACGACCCGTCGCCCGAGGCGGAGCTCGCGAAGGCGAAGGCCCTCTTCGCTGCGCTCCCCGCGATCGTGGCCTACGACCAGCGCCGCAGGCACGGCCTGGAGCTCGTCGAGCCTCGCGACGACCTCGACTACTCGCAGAACTTCCTCTGGATGACGTTCGGGGAGGAGGCCGCCCCCGAGGTCGTCGATGCCTTCCGCGTCTCGATGGTGCTGTACGCCGAGCACTCCTTCAACGCCTCCACGTTCACGGCACGCGTCATCACGTCGACCACGGCAGACCTCTACTCGGCGGTCGTGGGCGCGATCGGCGCGCTCAAGGGCGCCCTGCACGGTGGCGCGAACGAAGCGGTCATGCACACGTTCGCGGAGATCGGCGACGCGGCCAACGTCGAGGCCTGGCTCGATGACGCGCTCGCGAACAAGAAGAAGATCATGGGATTCGGGCACCGCGTGTACAAGAACGGCGACTCACGCGTTCCCACCATGCACGCCGCCCTCGAGCGCCTCGCCGAGCACTACGACCGACGTGACCTGCTCGAGCTCTCCGAGGCGCTCGAGCGGAGCTTCGGCGAGCGGAAGGGCATCAAGCCGAACCTCGACTATCCGGCGGGTCCCGTCTACCACCTCATGGGCTTCGACACCCCGACCTTCACGCCCCTGTTCGCTGCGGCGCGCATCACGGGATGGACGGCTCACATCATGGAGCAGGCCGGAGCCAACTCGCTCATCCGCCCGCTCGCCGTCTACAACGGCGTCGACGAGCGCCACCTCGAGGGCTGAGGCGGACAGGGCGGGGCTGTCGGCCCGTCCCGGCCTGCGTCTCGAGGCTCTCGCCTCTCGGGAGGCTCGGCGCCGGGCTCAGCGGGGACGGATGCTTGCCGAGGTCGCCTGGAGCTTCGTCGCCTCGAGGCGATACAGCCCCCATGTGCCGCTGCGCTCGTAGGTGAGATACCCGCCGTCAACGAGGATCCGCAGGTGGTGCGAGGCCGTCGACTGCGCGCATCCGAGCGCTGAGACGAGTTCCGTCACGGTCGTCGGACGGTCCGGATTCGCGGCCACGAGAGACAGGATGCGCAGTCGCGTCGGGTCGGCGAGCACCTGGAGTCCGTGGGCGAGCGTGTTGGCGGTCGCCGCATCGAGCGGTGCGGCGGAAGCAGCACCGGCCCATGCGAAATCAGGCGCCGAAGTCACGCCCGCGACCACCCGTCTGGCCGACTCGGAGCTTCGTGCAGAGGTGCTGCAGGGTGCGGAGCTCGTCCGCGTCGAGCGAGCTGGTCATCCGCTCCTGGATGTTGCGCATGTGCGTGCGCGCCGCACGAGTGAACTCGGCGCGGCCCTCCGTCGTGACCTCGATGAGCGTCGATCGCAGGTCGAGCCGGTCGTCGATCTTCACGAGGAACCCGCGCTGCACCAGCCGATCGACGAGCCTCGACACCGAGGACTGCGTGATCAGCACGTTGCGGTTCAGGTCGCGGAGCCGGATGCGTCCCTGCGGCTCCCGCACGACGTTGAAGAGCACGTCGTACTCGTTCATCGACATGGAATTGCTCGAGAACTCGCTGCGGAGCTCCCGCATTATCGAGACCTGGGCTCGGAAGAGGGACTCCCAAGCCTCCACTGGGTTGCTCGTCGTCGGCATCCGGCCTCCAGCTTCGTCGTCTCGTCAGCTTCCGTTGCAGTGTACTGGCCAGTACATCAGGCGACGGAATCCGGCGCGACCACGCGGCGCGAGAGGCCGCATCCACTCGCCGCAATGCGGCGCAGAGGCCCGGTCCCGGCGGGGGATGGGGCCAGGCCGATCAGAGGCGGTCGGGTGACTGTGCGTTCGGGTAGAGCACCTCGACGTCGGCGTGACGGTCGAAGCGGTAGCCGGTGCCGCGGACCGTGCGGACGATGTCTCCGTAGGCACCGAGCTTGGAGCGGAGGCGGCGGACGTGCACGTCGATGGTGCGCTCGTTCGGGCGCTCCTCGTCGCTGTCGCGCCACAGGATGTCGATGATCTCGGTGCGGTCGACGGTGCGTCCCTCGCGCAGCACCAGCGCCTGGAGGAGCTCGAACTCCTTGTAGGTGAGGCCCGCGTTCTCACCGGAGACGCTCACGCGCTTGCGAGTCGTGTCGATCGTGACCCCCTCAGCGGAGTCCGGCAGGTGGTCCTCCTCGACCCCGCGGGCAGCGAGCGCCTGAGGGTCCTGCAGTGCGAGGCGGACGACGTCGACATCGCGACCGCCGGCGCCCTTCGGAGCCAGCGCGACGGCTGCATGCGTCTCGGCGTGCGGGGCGACTTCGGCGGTGACGCGCTTGAGCGCTTCGACGAGCTCGGTGAGCGTCGTCCCGTCGAGGTTGGCCTTCGCTTCGTCGAGACCGACGTAGAGGACGAAGCCGCGCGCTTCAGGCGCGGCGGGGACCGCCTGGACATAGGCGGGGCGAGGAGTTTCTGGGATCTGGGTCACGGCATTCAGGGTGCGAGGGCGGCGGAAGTCGGTAGCAAGCGACATGGGAGGAAGTCCTTCGAGGTGATGATGCTCATGGCACCCACCTGCGGGCGGGTGCTGCCCGCGACGGTTCGCGGACGGTGCCGAGGGGCTGGAGCCTCGGCGGGATGCGGTCGGGTGCAGAGAGCAGCGCGACCACGCTGGCCCAAGGGGCGCAGGGCTCCTTCTCCATGGGACGGGCCGTCATGAGAGAAGGGGGCGGGAAATGCGGCGACTCGACGGAGGGTGAGTTCCGGAGTCAGCGGCACATTCGACAGCACATCACGCTGCTGGGCATCATCATGCCAGCGGTTCCCGTCGCCGAAATGGCGGTCAGGGGTCGCGAGATGTTCGTCATGCCGCCAGTATCTTTCCCCGTGACGGCACATGTCAACAGATGACGCGAAGTTTATTCCGCGACGCCGTAGAGGCGATCGCCCGCATCGCCGAGTCCCGGCACGATGAAGCCGTCCTCGTTCAGCCCCTCGTCGAGGGCTCCGACGACCACCGTGACGTTCTTGTCGGCGAACGCCTCACGCATCTTCTCGATGCCTTCCGGGGATGCGACGATGCAGATGGCCGTGACGTCGACTGCCCCCGCGTCGAACAGGAAGTCGATCGCGGCGACAAGTGAACCGCCTGTCGCCAGCATCGGGTCGAGGGCGAAGCACTGGCGGTTCGCGAGGTTCTCCGGGAGGCGCTTGGCGTAGGTCTCCGGCTGCAGCGTCTCCTCGTTGCGGCGCATGCCGAGGAAGCCGACCTCGACGTTGGGGACGAGCTTCAGGAACCCGTCGAGCATGCCGAGGCCCGCGCGGATGATCGGGACGACCAGAGGAACGGGGTCCGTCATGCGCAGGCCAGTGGTCTTCGCGACCGGGGTCTGCAGCTCGTACGACTCGGTGCGGACGTCGCGGGTTGCCTCGTAGCTGAGGAGGGTCACCAGCTCTTCGACCAGCGAGCGGAACTGCTGCGACGAGGTCTTCTCGTCCCGCAGCACCGAGAGCTTGTGGGTGATGAGCGGGTGGTCGGCTACGTGCAGGCGCATGAAATACAGAGTAACGATGCTGGAGGCGTCCCGGTGACATCCGGTCGATGAGATCGTGGCCGTGATGGGAAGATGGGCGGCGTGTCACTCCACGTCGACGAGCGCCTGCACGAGCTCATGGGAATCGCCCTCGGTGAGGCCGAGCTGGCGCTCGCGAGCGCCGACGTGCCCATCGGTGCGGTCGTCACCGACGCTGCGGGCCAGGTCATCGCCACGGCGCACAACGAGCGGGAGCTGACCGGGGACCCGACGGGGCACGCGGAGGTGGTGGCGATCCGCCGCGCGGCCGAGCGCCTCGGTGTCTGGCGCCTCGACGGATGCACGCTCGTCGTCACGCTCGAGCCCTGCGCCATGTGCGCTGGGGCGATCCTCTCCTCGAGGGTCGGCACGCTCGTCTACGGCGCCTGGGACGACAAGGCCGGCGCCGTCGGCTCGCGCTACGACCTCGTGCGCGACCGGAGGCTCCCCGAGCGTGCTGTGGTCATCGCGGGGGTGCGCGAAGCGGAATGCGCGGCGCTCGTACGCGGGTTCTTTCGGGACTGAGCGCCGCGGAGCCCTCGCAGGTCAGTCGACGGAGCGGATGACGATCGACTCGGTGCTCACGTGCACGTTGTGTCGCTCGGTCACGTCGGGCTCGACGAAGATCGACTCCGCGTGCGGGGCGGCCTCGCGCACGAGCGCGCGGAGCTGAGCGAGGACGGGAGGCAGATCGAGCACCTGCGGGAGGTTCAGCACCGAGACGCGGACTCCCACGAGCGTCACGCGGTCATCGACTTCCACGCTGCGCACCTGCAGCACCTCGCCCACGTGCACGTTTTCGAGCAGCAGTTCGCGAATGTGAGCGGCGAGTTCCTGATTCGGCACGAGTTCCCCTTCGACGGTGACGAGTAACGGCCAGCATACCGAGGCCACCTTGGCGCCTCTCAGAGCAGGTGCTGCATCGCGGCGTCCTTCATGGTGCATCCGTACAGTCGCGACGCCGACGCGGCGTCGACCGACCCTGTCCTCGGGCGGCGGGGAGGCGGCGCGCGAGGGCGCACGGCGGGCGAATGTCGGTGGTGCATCCGTACAATCCCGGTATGACGGCACTCACCTATGCGTTCCTCGGCGGCGGCAACATGAACGGCGCGATCCTGCGCGGGCTGCTGGATGCGCCCCTCGGCGAAGGGGCACGGGTCCACGTCACGACGAGGTCCGCGGCATCTGCGGCGGCAGGCGAGAGCGACGACCGGGTCACGACGACGGCGCTCGAGTCCGATGCGCGTGCGAACCTCGCCGCGGTCGAAGAAGCTGACGTCGTCGTCCTCGGCGTCAAGCCCTACCTGATCGGCGAGCTGCTCGACGAGATCGCGCCGGTGCTCAAGCCGGACGCGGTTGTCATCTCCGTGGCGGCAGGCGTGCGTCTCGAGAGCCTGGCGGCACGGCTTCCCGACGGCGCGCAGATCGTTCGCTCGATGCCGAACACGCCCGCGAGCATCGGTCTCGGCGTCACGGGCCTCGCGGCGAACGACTCGACAGGCGAGGCCGCGCTCGCGGTCGCCGTCGCGCTCTTCGAGAGCGTCGGCAGGGTGGCCACCATCGACGAGGACCGCATCGATGCGCTTGCCGCGGTCTCCGGTTCGGGGCCAGCGCACGTGTTCCTGCTCATCGAGCAGTACCTCGAGGCGACCAGGCGCCTCGGCTTCGACGAGGAGCTCGCGCGGCAGCTGGTCGTCGGGACGTTCGAGGGCGCAGTCGGCATGGTCGTCCGCGATCCCGAGACCGAGCCGTCCGAGCTGCGTCGGCGGGTGACGAGCCCCAAGGGAACAACCGAGCGCTCCGTCGCGGTGCTGCAGGACGCCGACCTCGCCGGCCTCTTCGAGCGTGCGTTCGACGCGAACCGGCGCCGATCCGCTGAGCTGGCCGCAGAGAACTCCTGAGTCCACACTCGCGCTCGCCCGCACGGCGACGGGCGACGAGGCGATCACTGCGTAGGCTTGGGCACTTGAACCAGGAGCGGGAGGGACGGCCATGAGCGGTCGACGGCACGTCTTCACAGAAGACCTCTACCTCGTGCTCGGCGTCTCCAGAACGGCGTCCCTCGAAGAGGTCCGTCGCGTCGGGCGTGCGAGGCAGCGAGAGTCCCACCCCGACCTCGGCGGCAGCTCCGACGACTTCGTCAGGGTGCGACTGGCGGTCGAGGTACTGACCGACGAGACGACGCGGCGGGAGCACGATGCGTGGCTCGCCGGTGGCGGCTCGCGTCATGTCCGCACCCAGCAGCGCGCGCAATGGGCTCCGACGAGCAGGCGCTCAGCCGGTGGCGGCGGGCGATTCCGCACGCCCCCTCGCGCCAGCACGAAGCGGGACTCGGCCGCCTCCGCCCCTCGTCGCAGCGCCCACGCAGAGCCGGCGACGCGGGACGCACCGCCGCCGTCGCGCATCCCCGCGCAGGTCTTCGACGTGCGGCGCATGGCGTGGTTCCGCACGCGCTGGCCCGAGCAGCCCGCCTACTGGCCGCCTGCGGTCGCCGCGAAGCGTCCGTACACGCGCCGTGAGCTGATGGCGGTCTCGATTCACGCTGCGATCGTCGTCATCGGTGCGCTCCTGCTCCTGATCGACGCGTCGTTCGTGCGCCTCACGGTTCCCACGTTCGGGCCAGGGGAGGAGCCGACCATGTGGCCCGCGGTGCTCGCCTACGTGGCGGTCAGCGCGGCTTGGCTGACCTTGCGACTGCGTGTCCGAGCCCAGCGCTGGGCTCTCGTGCTGTGGCTCGTGACACTCGTGGTGGCCGTCGTCGCTGGCGTGCTGTCGGCGACGCTCGGTGTCATGTCCCTGTTCGCGACGACTGCAGGCATGCAGAACCCGGCGTTCGCGAGCCTGCTCGTGCAGGCCGCCATCTACCTCGCAGCTGCAGTGTCTGGCTACTTCGCCTGGTCCGGCCTCACGCAGCGCCGCGTCGCGGTGACCCGCGAACGACTCCTCGTCCAGCTTGCCAACGAATCCGCGCCCCCGGCGGGTGACGGCAGGCGAGTCTGGGGTGAACCAGGCCAGACGGCGATGGACGCCGGCGGAACCGCGGGCGGCACGAACCCCATGCGGGCATTCCTCGCGCAGCGCTCGGTCGGCGAACCCCTCGCCCAGCTCCTCCGCATCCCAGGCGTGCGCATCGTGCATGGCCTCCGGGTTCCAGGCCAGGGCACCGGATCGATCGCGCACGCCGTGATCAGCGGCCGCCGCGTGGCGCTCATCAACGACGAGCTCTGGGCGCCGGGCACCTACGGCATCTCGGCAGACGGCGAGCTCACGCACAACGGCGTCGCCTTCTCCTCGCCCGCGGCGGAGTTCCCGCACGCCGTCGAGCGATTCCACGAGCTGTTCGGCGAGATGTCGGTGGTTCGGGGGTGGATGACGGTCGTCGCGGAACGTGAGGGGGCGCTCGAGGTCGACAACGCGCTCACCTGGCAGCGAGTCAGGCTCGCCACCACGGAATCGCTGCTGCGCGAGGTCGGCGACTGGCTGGCCGGCGACGGCAACCGTGTCGACCGGCTGCTCCTGCGCGACCTCGTCGCCCACAAGCGCTGACGTAGCCGCACCCCTGGGGCCTCCCTCGCGCAGCGGAGAGATCGGATGAGGAATCAATCGTGCGGCTGATCCCCGGGCATCCGCTCGTCGGTAGCGTCGAAGCATGAGCAACCACGGCATGACTCCGACCCCGACCGGCAGTGCACCGCTCACCGAGCAACCCGCGACCGGCAGCAGCAGACTCACGTACGACCATGCGCTGAGCCCGATCGGCCGCGGCAAGGGATGGTGGAGGGGGCTCCTCTTCATTGCGTTCCTCGTCGTCGGCTTCTTCATCAGCTCCATGACCATCGGCGGTCTCGGGATCCTGATCTCCACCTTGACCGGGGAGATCAGCCAGCAGCAGCTCATGGACGCCGTCGAGAGCGGCATCGTCCCCATGACACCCGCGATCTTCGTGACGAACAACCTGGCGCTCGCGGCGCTCCTCCCGCTGGCGTACCTCGGTCAGCGGATGCTGTTCGGCGTCCGGCCCGGCACGATCTCGTCGGTCACGGGCCGCTTCCGGTGGGCGTGGTTCCGCAAGCTCGCCCTGGTCATCGTCCCGGTCTTCGCGGTCTACTCGGCTGGGCTGTTCCTGCTCGAGCCAGCCGAGGTCAACATCGACGGCACGGCGATGCTCATGCTCGTGTTCGTGCTGCTGACGACGCCCTTCCAGGCCGCGTCGGAAGAGTACGTGGCGCGCGGCGGCTTCCAGCGCGCGGCCGGCTCCTGGTTCGCCTCACCGCAGCTCTCCTTCATCATCGGCACCGCGGTCTCCGCGACGCTGTTCTGCCTCGCCCACGGGGCTGGCGACTGGTGGCTCATCGGGTACTACTTCTTCTTCGGCGTCATCATGTCGGTCACCGTCAAGTACACGGGTGGGCTCGAGAGCGCCGTGCTCATCCACGCGGCCAACAACGTCATGCTGTTCATCCCCTCCGTGCTCACGGGGCAGCTCAGCGAGGGCATCGACCGCTCGGAGGGTGCGGGTGGCCCGATCATGCTCCTCCCTGCTGCGTTCCTCGCGATCGTCGCGGCGTTTGTCATCTGGCGTGCCAAGAAGGAAGACGTCGAGACGACGACTGCGCCGCTCGTGACCGCCAAGCAGCGCAAGGAGGAAGCGGCGCGCGCCGCCTACGAGCTCTACGCGCAGCAGCAGGCGCAGCTCGCCCAGCAGGCCGCGCAGCAGCCGATGCAGACCTACGGCGACGCAGCCGGCCAGGCCTACGGCCAGGCTCCGGCGCAGCACTACGGCCAGGTGCCGCCTCAGCGCGACGGACAGGCGCCGAACCACGGTCAGCAGCAGTCGGACTGGGCGCCGCCAGCCGATACGAACCGGGGACGCGAGTAGCGCCCGCCGCTCTGCTCGACTGGCTGGGCGCGAAGAAGCCCCTCGAGATGGACCCAGCGTCCATCCGAGGGGCTTCGTCGCAGCAGCGTCCAGGACCCGCCGCAGGATCGGTCAGCGTGCGTCGAACGCCGTTTTCGCCTCGACCGCGAGGCTCGGTTCGCGGAATACGGCGAGTGCAGTCGCGGCGAGCATGGCTGCGCCGTCCGCGATGGTCGCAGCGGCGTTCGGGCCGCCCGCGGCTGCCGCGAACTCGCGCGTGTGCGCAACTCCGTCCGGGATGAGCTGGATCATCGGGTGGATCGACGGCACGACGTGGCTGACGTTGCCCATGTCGGTGGAGCCCGTTATGGGCTCCTCGCCCACTTCACGGCCCAGGCGATCGAAGGCCGAATGGGCGATGTCCGCCAGCACGGGGTTCGAGATGAGCGAGTAGTAGGCAGGCGTGTTCTCCTCGATCAGCACCGTGCACCCGGTTGCGATCGCGGCCCCCTCGAAGCAGGCGCGGACCCTCGGCACGACGTTCTCGAGCAGGTGGTCGCGCTCGGCCGCGCGGATGAAGATCCGCAGCGCCGTGCGCTCCGGGATGATGTTGGGCGCCTGGCCGCCATCCGTGACGATGGCGTGCACTCGGGCGTCGTCCGTGAGCTGCTGGCGGAGCAGCCCGATGGCGGTCAGCGACAGCGTGGAGGCGTCGAGCGCGTTGATGCCCGTCTCGGGGCTCGCAGCAGCGTGGCTGGCGCGCCCCGTGAACGTGACGTCGAGTGCCACTCGGGAGAGCGTGGAGCCGCCCACGGTGTTGGTGGCCCCCGGGTGCACCATGATCGCGAGGTCGATGCCGTCCAGCACGCCGCCCTCGATCATGGGCACCTTTCCTGCCGCACCCTCCTCGCCGGGGCTGCCGATCACGACGACGTGGGCGGGAGTGCCGGGGGCGGCGGTCAGGGCGTCCTTGAGCAGGATGCCCGCGCCGAGTCCGCTCGCCGCGATGATGTTGTGGCCGCACGCGTGCCCGATGCCCTCGAGGGCGTCGTACTCGCAGAACACGGCGATCGTGGGGGTGTCCTCACCCGCATCCGGGGTCGACCAGCGGCCCACGAAGGCCGTGTCGAGGCCGGCGAAGCCACGCTCGAGGGCGAAACCCGCCGACTCGAGCTCGGACGTGAGCCTCGCTGCGGCGTGCACCTCGGTGAAGCGGATCTCGGGGTTTGCGTGCAGGTCGGCGGCGACGTCGACCAGCAGGGGCAGTCGCGCTGGCAGCTGCGCGCTCAGCTCGTCGACGATGGCGGGGACGTTGTCCGTTCGGATGCTTGTGCTGGTGTTCATATGCGGTGTTCCTCCACTGGGTGGGATCGGGGTTCTGGGAGATCGGCTGCGGTCGGTCGGCATCAGCCGCCCATCATGAGGCTGTGTCCGGGGCCGACCGGCAGGTCGAAGATGCCCCACACGAGGAGCTGCAGGAGCCAGACGCCCCAGATCGCGATCGTGAACGGCATGACGAGGCTGAACAGGGTGCCGAGGCCTCCCTTCGGCGCCCACTTCTGCATGAGGCCGAGCACCACGGGCAGCATCGGGTTCATCGGCACGAGCGGGTTCGACGCGGAGTCCGTGATGCGGAACGCAGCCTGCACGTAGGCGGGGTCGACGCCGTTGAGCATGAACATCGGCACGAAGATGGGTGCGAGGAGCGTCCACAGCGCGGAGCCGCTGGCGAGGAGCAGCGCGGGGAGGAAGACGAAGACGCTGAAGATCATCAGGCCGCCGATGCCGCCGAGCCCCGTCGCCTCCATCGCGGTGGCGCCGCCCGTCGCGATGAGGAGGCCGAGCTTCGACCAGGAGAACCATGCGATGGCCTGAGCGGCCGTGAAGATGACGACGATGAACGGGACGAGCTCCTTCACCGCGTCCGTCATCATGCTCGGCACCTGCCCCCAGGTCGTGAGTGTGCCGGAGGCGATGCCGTAGCTGACCCCGCCGATGAGGAACATGAGCAGGATGAAGATCGGGATGCTCGACATGAACGGGGAGCGGAGGATCTCGCCGCCCTCGCCCTGCAGCGCGGAGCCGGGCAGCAGCAGGAGCGTCGCCAGGATGGCCAGGTAGGTGACGATCGCGACCGCGGCGACCAGGAGCGCGCGCCGCTCCCTGGCGGTCACGGGCTGCGGGTCGGCGTCAGGCGTGAGTGCGCTCGGCAGGGCGTCGGTGTTGGGCACGAAGGTGCCGAGCTTCGGCTCGAGGAAGCGCTGGCAGACGAACGTGATGACCACGGAGAGGATGACTGTCGAGGTCGCGAAGAAGTAGTAGTTCGCGACCACGGACACCTCGGCACCAGGGTCGA
Organism: Pseudoclavibacter sp. Z016; assembly: GCF_002931215.1. NCBI lineage: Bacteria > Bacillati > Actinomycetota > Actinomycetes > Micrococcales > Microbacteriaceae > Pseudoclavibacter > Pseudoclavibacter sp. Z016. Next base: position 42,124 of record NZ_PSTU01000016.1, on the reverse strand, counting down.
CGATCTGCGCGGCGCTCGTCGTGATGCCCGACATGAGCACGTCCGTGCCGGCTGGCACGATGTTGGCGCTGAACCCGGCCACGACCGCGGCGTAGGAGGTGATGAAGCCCGCGAGCGGGTGCCTGCCCGCGGCGAGGAACGCCGCCGCTGCGAGTGGGGGGAGGATCACCATGGCCGAGTCGGAGGCGAGGTTGCCCATGAGGCTCACGAACACGACGACGAAGGTCACCGACCACTTCGGGGCCGAGAGCACCGTCGCTCGCATGAAGGTGCTTAGGAGGCCGGTGCGCTCGGCGACGCCGATGCCCAGCATGACGGTGATGATGAGGCCGAACGGCGGGAACGTGACGAAGTTCTCGATCGCGCTCGAGACCGCGTACACGAGGCCATCCGGTGACAGGATGCTCTGGATCGGCACGATCTCGTCGGTGGCCGGGTCGAGCGTCGTCGCGCCGAGGCCCGCCGCGATGGCGGAGGCGACGGCGACGAGGCCGGCGAGGATGAGGAAGAGGTAGAACGGATGCGGGAGGCGGTTGCCGACGCGCTCAACGCCGCGCAGCATCCTTCCGCTGAGTCCTGGCGCCTCCGCGAGCGTGAGCTCCGTGGTGTCAGTCCGAGGCATGTGCACTCCGATGTTCGAGGGGACTTCGTTGTCCTGAGTGTTGAGATTCTGCTTTACGGTCCTGTTACGACGGCTGTTCTGAGTTGGAATTGGGTCCAAGATGTTCGATATGGATCTTGAGCCGGTTGAAGTCGCACCCGCGTTGTCCGAAACGGACCTGGCGCTCATCGACGTCATGCAGGAGGACCCCCGCGCGCCGTGGGCGCAGATCGGGAAGTCCCTCGGCGTCAGCGCGCCCACGGCTCGGCGCCGTTGGGAGCGACTGCACGCAGCGGACTCCGCGTGGGTCACGACGCACGTCGGATGGAACTCCGGAGTGGTGACGGCCATCATCGCCGTGCAGTGTCGGCCGGGGACCGTCGAGACGGTCGTCGAGGCGCTCGTCTCGCATCCGCGCGTCGTCACCATCGCCGGCATCACGGGAGATCACGACCTGATGCTGACCGTGCTCGTGCCGAACGTGCAGGAGCTTCGACGCTTCCTCCGAGTGGGTCTCACCTCTCACGGCGACGTCGTGCGGATGCGCTCCATGCTCGTGACTCGCATGTTCCTCGATGGCTCGCACTGGCGCTCGGGGCTCGGCGGAGCCCCGCGAACTGTCGAGGCTCGCGATGGCGGCTCCTCGGCCCCTTCGCCGAGTCCCGCGCTTGCGACGGCGATCAGCGTCCTCGAGCGCGACGGACGAGCGCCGAGCAGCGAGCTGGCATCGGCACTCGGCGTCTCGGAAGCTCACGCCAGGAGGTTCGTGCACCGCGCCGTGCGGTCCGGACACATCGTGCAGCGCATCGACGTGCAGCTCGAGCAGCCGCGCTGGCCCTACTCGCTCGTGCTGTGGATGGTCGTGCCGGCCGGCCGCCTCTACAGCGCCGCAGCCCGCATCAGCCAGCGCCAGTCGGTGCGCGCCTGCGCGGCGCTCGCGGGAGGCAGCGCCAACCTGTACGCCATCGTCTGGCTGAGCTCACTCGCGGAGGCGCCGGACGTGGAGATGCAGATCGTGCAGGACGGTGACGTGCGTGTCGTCGAGCGCAGCATCATGCTCCACTACAGCAAGCGCATGGGGCACGTCTTCGACAGCGAGCAGCGCAGGACCGGTCACGTGCCGTGGGTCGCCGGGGCGGTTACGTGAGCGCCGCGAAGCGCTCCACATCGGAGGCCGAGCCGGACACGATCACGAGGTCGTGGTTCGAGACCACCGTGTCCGCCATCGCGTAGGTGAAGGGCTTGCCCGGGCTCTTCACCCCGACGACCGTCACCCGGTACTTCGTGCGAACGCCGGACTCCATGAGGGGGACGCCGCGGATCGCCTTCGGCGGGTAGAGCTTCACGAGCACGAAGTCGTCATCGAACTGGATGAAGTCGAGCATGCGCCCCGAGAGCAGGTGCGCGATGCGCTCGCCGGCCTCTCGCTCCGGGTAGATGACGTGGTGCGCGCCGATGCGGCCCAGGATCTTGCCGTGTGTCGCCGACATCGCCTTCGCCCAGATCTGCGGCACCTTCAGGTCGGAGAGGTTCGCCGTGACGAGCACGCTCGACTCGAGCGACGTGCCGACGGCGACGACGGCGACGGCGAACTCGTGCGCGCCGATCTGCCGCAGGGCCTCGATGTTCCGTGCATCCGCCTGCACGGCATGCGTCACCCGCTCCGCCCACTTCTGGACGAGTCCCTCGTCGGTGTCGACCGCGAGCACCTCGCGGCCCTGACGCTGCAGCTGGCCCGCGGTCGCAGCGCCGAACCGGCCGAGGCCGATGACGAGCACCGGCGCATTGTGTGGAATCGGCTCACCCAACGATGATCCTTTCTTCGGGCAGCCTGAACAGCTGCTTGTGCTCGCTGGAAGCGAGCGCGGCGGCCATGGTGACCGTGCCCACGCGGCCGAGCCACATGGTGATGGAGAGAATGTACGCGCCCTGCTCTGGCAGGTCCCCGGTGAGCCCCGTCGAGAGGCCGCAGGTGGCGAATGCGCTGATCGCCTCGAAGATCGCCTCGTCGAAGGGCACCGAGGCGAAGTGCATGAGGGAGATCGAGGAGACCGCCACGATCGTCGCCCCCCAGAGCGTCACGCTGACGGCAAGGCGCAGCACATCGTTCGGGATGCGGCGGCCGAACGCCTGGATGTCGTTGACGCCCTTCGCCTCGGCGAAGGCCGCGAGGAAGAGGATCGCGAGCGTCGTCACCTTGATGCCACCCGCCGTGGACGCGCTGCCGCCACCCACGAACATGAGCATCTGCATGGCGAGCATGGTGGCGGGGTCGGCGTCGGCGAGGTCGATCGTGGAGAAGCCGCCGGAGCGGGTCATGGCGGACATAAAGCCCGCCGTCACCGGCCGGAACCACGGGTCCTGCGCGCCGATCGTCTGGGGGTTGTCGCCCTCGAGGAAGTAGATCGCGACCGCGCCGAGCACGAACAGCAGCACGGTCGTCGAGAGGGTCAGCTTCACGTGCACCGAGATGCGCTGCTTCGTCTTCACCCAGCGCGTGAGGGCGAAGATGACGGGGAAGCCGAGGCTGCCGAGGAAGACGGCCGTCGCGAGGCACGTGAGCATCCACACGTCCGTCGCGAAGGGCGCGATGCCGCTGCTCGTCGGCATGAACCCCGTGTTGGTGAACGCCGACGTCGCCCAGAAGAAGCCGTCGAGGATCGCGTCCCAGAGCGGCTCGCCCGCGATCAGGAGGCGAGGGATGATGAGCATCGCGATGATCGTCTCGATGATGACGAGCGAGATCGCGACGGTCGCGAGGATCCCGCCGATGTCGCCCAGCTTCACCGCCTGCGACTCGGAGACGGGGCCGGCGTGCGTGCGCAGCGCGTTGCTGTCGCTCGCCGCGACGAGCTTCTGCCGCAGTCCGAGGCGCCGCGTGACGATCGCGCCCATGATGCTCGCGAGCGTCAGCACTCCGATGGCCCCGACCTGCATGCCGAGCCACACCATGAAGTGGCCGAAGCCCGACCAGTGGGTGGCCATGTCGACCACGGAGAGGCCCGTGACGCAGATCGTGGAGACGGCGGTGAAGAGCGCCTCATGGAACGGAGTCATGGTTCCGTCGGCCGAGGAGATCGGCAGCATGTAGATCGTCGTCCACAGCAGGATGATGCTCGTGAAGATGATGACCGCGAACCGGGACGGCGTGTGGTGGGCGAAGTCGTCGATCTTCCGGCCGACGGCCGCGACGATGCGCCGCAGCAGCCCATCCGTGTCCACGGGTGCGGGGATGCTCGAGGCCCGCGGAGTGCGCATCCCATCCCCAATTCACTGCACCGTCGACGACGCCGCGCGTGCGCGAGGCGTCGGTCATGCTACTCCTCGCGGGTGGAATCGCGAATCCGTGGCACGGCATGATTCGCTCTGGACCTTGTTTCTGCAGTGCTCTGGGCCATAAGGTGTTCAATTGACACTCACTTCACTTCCGTAACGCGCGGATCATCTGTCACCTTGGAGCTGCAACACATGGCAAACGACCTGTCTGATGTGCGGTTCCTGACCGTTGCCGAGGTGGCAGAACTCATGCGGGTCTCGAAGATGACGGTGTACCGACTCGTGCACTCCGGTGAACTTCCCGCGGTGCGCTTCGGCCGCTCGTTCCGGGTGCCGGAGTCGGCGGTCTCCGAGGCCATCAAGCAGTCCGGCCGCGGAGATGAGCTCGACCAGCACACTGCCTGAGTTCCGCTGGACACAGGGTTACCGGCAGGTGACGTGTAAGCTGACGCGAGCGATGCCGCAGCCCACCGCTGCGCACACCTCGTACTTGTAGATAAAGGATGTTCCTATGGGTTCAGTAGTCAAGAAGCGCCGCAAGCGCATGGCGAAGAAGAAGCACCGCAAGCTGCTTCGCAAGACTCGCCACCAGCGTCGCAACAAGAAGTAGTCGCGACGACGCAGAGCGCCGGGCCCTCGGGTCAGGCGTTTTCTGCGTTAAGGCGCCGCATCGCCGGTCGAGTGCTCGACCGGCGGTGACCTGCGCGCCTGCCGTCTCGGGGCACTCGTCTGCGAGACTCGAGGCATGACGGATGCGCGCGTTCCGAAGGTCACCTTCCTGGGCAAGCCGGGCTGTCACCTGTGCGAGCAGGCTGAGCCGGTGGTGCGGGAGGTGGCGGCTCGTCACGGCGCCGCGCTGTCGGTGCTCAGCATCCTCGACGATGAGGCCCTGCAGCGGCAGTACGGCGAGCTCATCCCGGTCGTCCTCGTCGACGGGGTGCAGCACTCGCAGTGGTTCGTGGAGGCCCAGCGGCTGGATGTCGCGCTCGCGGCTGCGTCCCGCGCGTAGGAGCGGCCGGTCGCTGCCAGGGCACTCAGCGAGCGCCGGCGGTCTCGGTGCTCACCCGGCAGCGGACGTCGCCGAGCCGCAGCTGCGCGCCGTCGGGGACGCGGTAGACGACCCCCGGCTCGAACGTCGAGGTGCGTCTCCCGCTGAGGTGCACGCCGTGTGTCGAGTGGTAGTCGGTGACGAGGATGCGGCCCGCGTGGTCGACGTCGACGAGCGCGTGGGTGCGGGAGACCGTGCTGTCTCGGCTGTCGACGCGAACCGGGATGCGGCCGTCGACGGGCGACGGGTTGCGGCCCAGCGCCGCGCTGCCCGAGAGGACCGCGCGTGAGCTGTCGTCGAACTCGATGACGAGGGCTCGGGGCGACGGCAGCGGTCGCGCAGACGCGCGACCCGCCCCCTGCTGCCTGGATCTCTCTCGGGATCTTCGGGAGAGCGTGGGCGATGGTGCGATCGGCTGTGGCTGCGGCTGCGGCTGCGGCGCTTCTCGACGGAGCTCGCGTCTGCCGGTCCGTCGACGCTCGCCCGCACCGTCCTCCGCGGGAACCGCCCTCGCTGCTCTGGTCGAAGTCTCGGCGCTGCGACTCAGCGGTTCCAGGGCGCCGCACTCCTGGCACCGTGTGTCGGCGGCGCTCGAGGTGCAGCCGCACGCGCGACACGTGCCGGTCACCACCACCGGCGCTGGCAGGTCCGGCTCGGTGCGGCCTGGCCCGTCCTCGGCGTCTCCGGGCTCAGCGGCGCCAGACGGATGCACCACCAGCGCGCGCATCCGGTCGCGCTCGTGCAGCTCGAGTCGGACGGGGCGTGCGATCGTCTGCGCGATGCGCGTGCACCGCGCGACGATGTCGGCGCGTGCCGCTTCGCGATCCGACGCGGAGATCCGGTGCACCACGGAGTTCCAGGACAGCTCCCCCTGGCCCTCGACTCCGAGCCGCGCGGTGATCCGCGGCCAGCGGGGCACCGCCATGCCGGGCTCCGCTGGGTCGGACCGTCGCCTCCTCGCCATCAGAAGCTCACCCCGCGGGACGCCAGGAACGGGAGGGGATCGACGCGACTGCCGTCGACGACCACCTCGAAGTGGAGGTGGCAGCCGGTCGACTGCCCGCTGGTGCCGGTGATGCCGATCAGCTGCCCCGCCGCGATCGTGGCTCCGACCCCGACGAGGTAGCCGTCCGCCTCCATGTGCAGGTACTTGGTGATGAGCCCCCCGCCGTGGTCGACGACGATCGTCCCGTTGCCGGAGCTGTCCGGTTCGGCCTCGATGACGGTGCCCGACTGCGCGGCCCAGATCTGGCCCCCGCAGCCGCCGGCGGCGAGGTCGATGCCGTTGTGCATCCGCCACTCGAAGTCGGTCGGATGGAACCTGTTGCCGAACGTGTCGGTGATGCCGCCCAGACCGGGAGCTGCCCAGCCGCCCGGGCTCACCGCCGTGCGGCTGCCGCCGTCAGGGGTGGCTGCTCCTGCTCCCGCCGCGCCGCATCCATCGCCATCCGAGCCGATCGCGCTGGCACCGGAAGCGAGTGCTCCGTCGCCGAGGCCCGTGCTGGACCCGCTGATCGTCTCGCTGACTGCGACGGCTGCCTGCCAGTACTTCGAGTAGTGCGCCGGATCGGCGTTGCCCTGCACGCGGTGAGCTGCCTCGGAGGGGGTGAGCGCGTCTCGCTCGGTCACCGCGAGCAGTGCTGCGAAGAAGTGGTCCGCGCTGATGCGCGGGTCCATCCTGTCGGAGTAGCTGCCCCATGCGCCGTTGTCGCGCTGCTGGAACAGGCCACGTGAATCAGGGCCAGCCTCGTCGCCGTGGTCGATGACCAGCAGTGTCGATTCGCCGATCGCGGTCATGACGCCGATGACCTGATCGCGCGTGCCGAGTCCAGCCGCGCGGCCCGCCAGCAGGATATGGGCCGCATTCGACAGCTGCGCGCCGGCGAACTCGACATGATCTGCGCCGATCATGGTGCTCACCTCGAGCGCTGCCGCGGAATTCGGCTCGGCTTCCATGCCCACGCTCGACTTCGCCTCGGGCCCAGCGTCGGAGAAGACGCCCGGCAACGGGAAGTCGGGCGTCGCGCAGGCGGCCACACCCACGAGCGCGGTGCTCGCGATGGCCGCGACCACGAGCGCGCCGAGCAGCAGACCCGGCGTGAGCAGGACCGCGATCGCAACGCCCCACCAGAGGCCGTTCCGGGTGCTCACGAGCTCGACTCCTTGGCCGTGATCTCGGCGACGAGCCAGGGCCCGGAGCTGCCGTCGCGCACGAGCAGCAGGCGGTAGGAACCCGACTCGGTCGGTGCGGTGACGTGAGCCAGGTACCCGCTCGTGTGGCGCTCGAGGTGAGTCGCGGCGGTCAGGAAGGCTCCGGGGATGGTGGCAGGGTCGACCGAGCTCAGCGCGGCCATCGCCGACGCCGTGAGATGCGGTTCCAGCGCTTCGAGCCAGGCGCGTCGTTCGGTCTTGCGGCTGAGGTACGCCTCGATGGCGGCAGATGCGACGGCCAGAGCCTCCGCATCCGAGGCCTCGTCGTGCGTCGGAGACGGCCCAGGGAGGTGCGTGTCGACGTGCTCATCCTGCGGTCCGCGGGCGAGCTGCGTCGGCACCGATGGCGAAGCTGGAGCGGTGGCTGGAGCGTGCCTCGGTACCTCGGCGGGCGAGCAGCCGCTCACGCCTGCGCTCACACCGAGGGCCATGGCGGCAAGCCCGGCGACAGCGATTCTTCGGCGCATGGAGCACCCCCTTCTCGCCGCAGACCGGCTGCGGCGAGGACCAATCTAGGTGGCTCGGGAGGCCCCAGATCGTGGCTGTGGATAACTCCTCGCAGCCCCCTCGACCGTGCGTAGAGTCCATTCCTGTACCGAGCCGGTGCACACGCCGACGAACCGTCTGAGGTCGTCGACCTGCCGGCTCATGTCCCCGGTGGGCCCACGGCGAGCTGACTCGAGCGCTCGCGGTTCGACTGCCCGGCGACGGCTCGAGCCCGCCGTGAGCGGGGCTGCCCTTCATCGCGCGTTCCCGCGTTCATCTCGACAGGAGACCACCGACCATGACGATCGCCGCACTCACCGACCTGCTGCTCGACGCATCAGCGCACCTCACGACGCTCCCCGACCCCGACCCCGTGCAGCCTCCAGGCACCGAGGGGCTCACGACGCTGCTCGGCTGGGTGAAGTGGATCGGTCTCGCCGTGTGCGTCCTGGGCCTCATCGCGGCCGGCACGATGATGGCGATCCAGTCACGCAGAGGCGAGGGCGGCGAGCACGCGGGGAAGATCGGCATGGCGCTCGGCGGCGTCATCATCATCTCGGCGGCGACCAGCCTCGTCGGCTTCTTCGTCTGATGCGGGGAGGGCGAGCATCATGCCGAGCGGCGGATCGTTCCAACGGCGGTCAGCGCAGCGCCGGAGGGCTTCCTCCGGGAGCCGGCCAGGGTTCATCGTCGCCGCGCTGGGCGTCGCCCTGCTTGTCGTGGCCGGCGTCGTGGTCTCCATCCAGGCCGCCTTCGGTGGCGGCACATCCGGAGGCGAGATGACAGTGGGCGACGGCCAGCGGGCATCCGCTTCGGCGGGTGCCACGCCTGCGGGTCCCGAGCCCGGGCCCGGTGATGCCGGCGCGGTCGCGGCCGCCTCTCCGAGCAGCTGCGGGCTGCGCGAACCGGAGCGGACCTCATTGCCTCCCGCTGACAGGCAGCTCCTGATCGCACCGGCGACCAGCTGGCGCGACGTCGACGTCAACCTGGCACCGAGCTCACCGGAAGCGGGCCCGGCGGCACTGCACGAGGACGGCTTCGGATACTGCTTCCAACGTTCAGCCGAGGGGGCGCTGTTCGCCGCCGCGAACTTTCTCGTGCAGTCGAACACTCCCGCGCTTCGAGCGCCGCTCCTCGACTACGCACTCGCCGCAGGCCAGCATCGGGAGTCCTTGCTCGCCGATTCGGGCTCGGGAGGCTCCGGCGTGCGACTCCAGATCGTGGGCTACCGGTTGCTTGCGTTCGACGGTGGCACCGCGCGCGTCGACGTCGCCCAGCGTGTGAGCGTCGACGGGACGACCAGCTTCATCGCCGCCGTCATCGACCTCGTCTGGGTCGACGGCGACTGGCGCATTCCGAGCGATGAGCCTGCTCCGGTGCGCCTGCAGTCGCTTGGCGACGTCGGCGGCTACGTGAGATGGAGCGCCTGATGGCCGACTGCGGACTCATGGACTTCGAGTGCTACTCCAAGGAGATCGCCTCGACGGTGTGGACTCGAACACGGGAAGCCCTCCAGAACGACATCAACGAGTGGATGGCCGAGCAGCTCTCGACTCTCGGCACGATGTGGGTCGACGTCCCGACGCCCGACCTCGGCACGACCGGCGCGCCCTCTGGCACGGCGCCGGCAGCGCCGACGGGCGACATCGAGACCCACCTCGGGACCGTCCTCGGCTACGTGAGCTGGATCTCGGGCACCGTCGCGGTCATCGGACTCGTCTTCCTGGCCGTCATGGTGGGGCTGCGCATCCGCTCAGGCGACGGCGTCCCCTTCCACGGACGCTTGTTCGCGGTGCTCGCTGGCGGGGTGCTCATCGCGGGAGCTTCGTCGCTCGTGTCGGCCCTCATCCCCACGGCCCCAGCGGCGGCGACCAACACTGCGACGTTCCTGCAGTCGTCGACGTGGTGGCTGGCTGGGGTCTGCGCGATCGTGTCGGTCATGATCGGCGGTGCTCGCATGGCCTGGGAGCAGCGCGCGAGGCCAGGGCAGGAGCTGCTGAAGAGCCTCCTCACACTGGTGGTCGTCGCCAGCGTCGGCCTCACGATCGTGTGGCTGCTCGTCCGCGCCGGCGATTCGTTCTCGACCTGGATCATCGACGAGTCGCTCGAATGCGACCTCGACGGAACACCGAACTGCTTCAAGGACAACGTCGGTGTGATGCTCGGAACCTCGATCGCCGGTGTCGCCGGCGCAGCAGGCGGGACTGCCGGTCCCGCCGCGTTCTCCGGGGTCGTGAACGGCCTCTTCATCGGGGTCATCGTCGGCCTCGTTTCCGTCGTCCAGGTGCTCCTCATGATCGTGCGAGGGGGGATGCTCGTGATCCTCGCCGGAATCCTCCCGCTGGCGGCCTCGGCGACGAACACCGAGCTCGGCCGGGGCTGGTTCCAGCGCTGCCTCGCCTGGCTCACCGCCTTCATCCTCTACAAGCCAGCCGCGGCGATCGTCTACGCCGCCGGATTTCGCATGACCGGGGCGGCCCCGAGCGCCGAGAGCGGCGCCGTGCTGACCACCTACACGGGGATCGTGATCCTCGTGCTCGCCATCGTCGCGCTCCCCGCGCTCATGCGATTCGTTACGCCCATGGTGGGCGCGATCGCCTCGAGTGGGGGCGGTGCCGCGATCGCCACCTCGGTCGCGGATCGGGTGCCAGAGGGCGCACGACCGAGGCCGGCCTCAGCACCCCAGGGGAGCAGCGTCCCGCGCGGCGGAGGGCGTGCCTCGACAGGCGGCGGCCCTGCGTCGCGCGGCTCAGGACCGAGCCCGCGGGCGGTGCCCGCTGCGGCGGGAACATCTGCGGCATCGCCGGGGAGCACACGCGCAGCCGCGTCGACGGGTACTGCCTCCGGCGGTGCGGCAGCCGCAGCGGGAGCAGGCAAGGCCCTCGCTGGGCCGTACGTCGCGGCAGCGATCGCAGGCGTTCAACCGTTGAAGAAAGCCGTCCAGTACGGCACTGACGCCGCGATCGCGGTCGCAGAACGGACAACAGGAGAGGACCCGAGCGGTGGTCGATAGCTCGATGACACGACAGACGCGAACCTACGGGAACTGGCGGAAGCCGACGTCAGCGGGACTGCTCGGTCTCGGCTCGGTGGGGACGGCGCTCCTGCTGGGCGGACTGGTGCTCGTCGTCGTGGCCGTCATGATCTCGGGCCTCATCGCTGCGCTCATCGTCGCCTCGGGGATCGGCGTCGCGCTCCTGATGCTCGTGGTGCGCGACGCGCACGGCAAGAACGCGCTGTCGCGGCTCGGAGCCCACTCAGGCTGGGGCCTCTCGCGGGCGAGGGGCGAATCCGCGTACCGGTCCGGTCCGGTCGGTCGAGTGCCGTGGGCGACGTTCCAGCTGCCGGGCATCGCAGCGCCGACCAGATTGAGCGAGCACGTCGACTCGCACGGCCGGCCATTCGCGCTGCTGCTGACGCCCGCGGTCGGCAGCTACACCGTCGTGTTCGGCACGGACCCGGATGGCGCGGCGCTCGTCGACCAGGAGCAGATCGACTCCTGGGTCGCCGAGTGGGGCCACTGGCTCTCCAGCCTCGGCGACGAACCGGGCATCGAGGCGGCGTCGGTGACGATCGAGACGGCCCCCGACTCCGGCTCTCGCCTCAGGCGAGAGGTCGCCATGAACATCGACCCCAACGCGCCGGCCTTCGCGCGGGCGGTGCTCGAGGAGACCGTCGCGGGGTACCCGGAGGGCTCCTCCACGGTGAAGGCCTTCGTCGCGCTCACCTTCCAGGGGGCCCTCCGAGTCGGTGCCAGAAGGAGGGCGCCGGACGAGATGGCGCGCGAGCTCGCGGCGCGGCTCCCCGGTCTCAGCGCGGGGCTCCAGGCAACCGGCGCGGGCGCCGCGCAACCGCTCACCGGGCAGGAGCTCTGCGAGATCGTCCGAGTCGCCTACGACCCGGCAGCCGCGGTGCTGATCGACGAGGCGCACGCCGGAGGGGAGATCCCGGAGCTCAGCTGGAGTGACGTCGGCCCGGCGGCGGCCCGCGCCAGCTGGGCCGGCTACCGTCACGACTCCGCCTACTCGACGACCTGGGCGATGACCGTCGCACCCAGGGGCAGCGTGCAGTCGAGCGTCCTCGCGCGGCTCCTCGCGCCCCATCGTGACATCGCGCGCAAGCGGGTGACGCTGCTCTACCGCCCCATCGACGCCGCCAGAGCAGCGGCACTCGTCGAAGCTGACCTCAGCGCGGCCCAGTTCAGGCAGACCTCCACCTCGAAACCCGCCGCGCGCGACACGCTCGCCGTCCGCGCCGCCGCCGCGACGGCAAGCGAGGAGGCATCCGGCGCTGGCCTCATCAACTTCGGAGTGCTCGTCACGGCGACAGTGCTCGACGCCGCCCACGAGCTCGACGCACGAGCGGCCGTCGACAACCTCGCCGCGACAGCACGCCTCCGCCTGCGCCCCGTCTACGGATCCCAGGACTCGGCCTTCGCCGCGGCGCTCCCGCTCGGCCTGGTCCTCAGCAAGCACCTGCGAGTGCCGAGCGAACTGAGAGAGAAGCTATGAGACGAGCACACGCCAGGTCACGCAAGCAGGCGACCCAGGAACGGGCGCGCCCACCCGAGCGGCCGGGACCCAGGGGCTGGAGCGGGAGCGGTCGGGGCGCATCCACCTACGTCCAGGCGCCCGACGAATGGCGCGGCACCACCGTCCAGGTGTGCGGTCTCTGGCCCTTCGCTGTCGGCACGGGAACTCCCATGATCGGGGTGCCCCTCGGGCGGCACACGCAGACCGGCGCGACCCTCTGCTGCGACCCCATCTCGTGGTTCCAGCGGGCGAAGCTCATCAGCAACCCCTCCGCGTTCATCCTCGGCAAGCCCGGGCTCGGGAAGTCATCGCTCGTGCGTCGCATGGCGACAGGCCTCGCCGGCTACGGCGTCATGCCCCTCGTGCTCGGCGACCTCAAACCCGACCACGTCGACATGATCACTGCCCTCGGCGGGCAGGTCATCTCGCTCGGGCGCGGACGCGGCTACCTCAACGTGCTCGACCCGGGAGAGGCGACGGCCGCCGCGCGGCGGCTCAGGGCGAGCGGCTTCGACGCCGAGGCTGGCCAAGTGCTCGCCGATGCGCATGGCCGCAGGCACACGATGGTGTCGGCCCTCCTCACGATCATGCGGCTCCAGCCGCCGAGCGATCGAGAGGAGACGATCCTCGACCGGGCACTCAAGTGGCTCGACCAGCACCACGACGGCGTGCCCGTTCTCGGCGACCTCCTCGAGGTCGTGCGTGCAGGCCCCCCGGAGGTGCGCGCGGTTGCGCTCGACCGCGGAGACGACAGCAGGTACAAGGCCATCACGGAAGACCTCGAGGCCTCCCTCATCGGGCTCGTCGGCGGAGGCAGGCTCGGCGAGACGTTCTCCCGCCAGACCACCAACCCCATGCGACGCGACGCGCCAGTCGTGTACGACGTCTCGTCCATCGACGACTCCGACGTGGACCTCCAGGCGGCCGCGCTCCTCGCCTGCTGGTCGGCCGGGTTCGGCACCGTCAACGTCGCGAACGTGCTCGCGGATGCGGGGCTCGAGCCCCGCCGGCACTACTTCGTCATCCTCGACGAGCTCTGGCGCGCGCTGCGAGCAGGCAAGGGAATGGTCGACAGAGTCGACGCCCTCACTCGCCTCAATCGCCAGCGCGGAGTCGGCATGGCAATGATCTCGCACACCATGAGCGACCTGCTCGCGCTGCCCACCGAGTCAGAGCGGATGAAGGCGAAGGGCTTCGTGGAACGCGCCGGCATGGTCATCTGCGGCGGACTGCCGGGTGCCGAGATGCCGCGCCTCACCTCCGCGGTGCCCCTGTCGCTCGCAGAGCAGGAACTTCTCATCGGCTGGCAGGACCCGCCAGCCTGGGACGCGGCCAGCGGCAGAGAGGCCGAGCCACCGGGGCGAGGCAAGTTCCTCGTCAAGGTCGGCGGCAGGCCTGGCATCCCGGTCGACGTGCAGCTCACCGCCGCAGAGGCGAGCATCAACGACACCAACAAGCTCTGGCACGAGCCGAGCCGTGTGGCCGGGCTGGGCCCGGAACCGTCAGCTGGTCTCGACCCGGAGCGGATACGGCGATGAGCGCGCCGCGAAAGCGGGGCCCGGGCGGCATGGCTGCCGAAGCCGTGCTGCTGTGGATCGGACTCACCGCCGCCGTGGTCGCCATCGGCGGGACCAACCTCTCCGTGCGGGTCGCCGCGAACGTCGAACGCCCGAGCGAGCCGCTGCCCGACGACGTGTTCGCGCTGTTCTTCGGGGTGCTGCGGGGGAGCGTCCGCTGGAGTGCCACCGCGACCGGGGTTGCGATGGCGCTCGCGCTCGGTCTGGCGCTCGCGGTCTCGGCGACGCTGCTCCTCGCTCGCGGGCATCGCACCGGCAGTCGACGCCTCGACCGCTCTGCGGCGCTCCTCGGGCGGGGCCGGGAGATCGCAGGCATCAGCGCCCGCGGGGCGCGTGCGAGCAGCCAGCGCCTCGGCGTCGCGGGCCCCATCGGCGTGCGGCTCGGCACGAGCCTGCCGGGCGGCTCACCCGTCTTCGGCAGCTGGGAGGACATGCAGATCAACATCAGCGGCCCGCGAACCGGGAAGTCGACGGCCTTCGCCATCCCCGCAATCGTCGAGGCGCCGGGAGCCGTCATCGTCACGTCCAACAAGCGGGATGTCGTCGACGCCACCCGGGGCGTGCGCGCCGAGGCCGGGCGAGTCTGGGTGTTCGACCCGCAGGGTGTTGCAGGCGACGCCGCAGAGTGGTGGTGGGACCCGCTCAGCTACGTCACCGACGAGGTGCAGGCGGGAAAGCTCGCCGAGCACTTCGCGAGCGGATCCCGGGAGCCGGGCTCGAGGGCAGACGCGTTCTTCGACCCAGCTGCGAAGGATCTCCTCGCCGCGCTCCTCCTGGCAGGGGCCCTCGCAGGCACCCGCATCACCGAGGTGTACCGGTGGGTGACGCGGCCCGGTGACGACGATGCGGTCGGCATCCTGCGGGATGCGGGGTACCGCCTCATCGCCGACCAGCTCGAGGGGGTGATCAGCGCGCCCGAGCGCCAACGCGGCGGCATCTACGGCACCGCGCAGCAGATGGCGTCCTGCCTCACCAACGGCGCGCTCGCCCCGTGGATCACAGCGAGCGGGGAGTTCGACACGAGGCCGCAGTTCGACCCGCACGAGTTCGTCCGCGGAACCGACACGCTCTACTCGCTGTCCCGTGAAGGACAGGGGACAACAGGCCCGCTGGTCACCGCCCTCACCGTCGCCGTGGCCGAGGCAGCGGAGGAACTCGCCTCCGCCTCACTGTCCGGACGGCTCGCTCGGCCGCTGCTCGGCGTCCTCGACGAGGCCGCGAACGTCTGCCGCTGGCGAAGCCTCCCCGACCTGTACAGCCACTACGGCTCGCGGGGCATCGTGCTCATCACCATCCTGCAATCCTGGTCGCAGGGCGCCGAGGTCTGGGGCGAAGGCGGCATGCGCAAGCTCTGGTCGGCGGCCAACATCAAGATCTACGGGGGAGGCGTCAGCGAGGCGGCCTTCCTCGACGAGCTCTCCAAGCTCGTCGGCGACCACGACCGCGAGCTCTCCTCGCTGAGCTATGGACGAGGCCACCGCACCGTCTCGAAGCAGCTGCATCGAGAGCGCATCCTCGACGTCGCCGAACTCAGCGCGCTCCCGCGCGGGCGTGCGCTCGTGCTCGCATCCGGCAGCCGCCCCACCCTCATCAGGACCAGATCGTGGATGCAGGGTCCGCACGCCGCGCGCATCCGCGCGTCGATCACCGCGCACCAACCACGCGGCGACGCCGCAGGACGCGACGGGGCTGAACGCGGAGAGGGGACACTGCCGTGAATCAGGAGCAGAGCCAGGGTGGCACCTCGAGCGAACTCGCGCGGGCTCCGGGACCGCAGTTCGCGTGCCTCGCCGACTTCGTGGCCGAGTTCGTCGCTCGGAGCTGCGCGCGCAGAGTCGACGGCCGGACGCGCGTCTGGTCGGCGCGCTGGTGGGACTCCCCGGAAGCGGTGCTCCGCCTCGGCGGGCTCTGGCAGGCGTGGGAGGAGCTGAAAGGGGTGCCCGGAGGTGCGTCCCTCTGGTTCCGAGACCACGCCGACTACCACCTCGGGGTGCTCTTCAGCCCAGACGGACCCTTCGAGGCGAGCCCCGACGTCCGCGAGAGCACCAGCCGCCGCGGCGACGACCTTCCCTGCGCGCCACCACCGCCCGGTCACGAGGTCTCCCGACGACGCTGACCCATGCCCCGAACGCAGCAGAGCCGCTCGAAATTTGTCAAGAGCTATTGCCAGTATCCGTCTATACCTCTGGACAAACATGTGAAACGCTTGGACCTTCTCCGGCGACTGCGTCGACATGCAGCCGAACAGCGACTCGAGATGGTGCTCACCGAAGGCGCCAGCCACACCAAGGTCGTGATCGGGGGCGCGAGGACCGTCGTGCCGCGTCACAGTGAGATCAACGAGCGGACGGCAAGAGCCATCCTCAGACAGATGGGAATCGAACGATGAAGGTAACGGCGCGGGCGACCCGTTCCGGTTCCTGGTGGGCCGTCGAGGTGCCAGAGGTGCCAGGACTCTTCACGCAGGTGAAGCGCCTCGAGCACGTCAGGGAGCAGGTCGCGGACGCGGTCGAGCTCCTCGAAGGTGTTCCAGCGGCAGACGTGCAGATCGCGCTCATGCCAGTGTTCGACACAGCGACGGATGGCGTTGTTCACGGCGCGCAGGACGCGGCGGCGGCGGCAGCCGCTGCCCAATCTGTCGCCTCACGCCGCATGCGGTCGGCCGTGGCCCGCCTTCGCGACGAGCAGCTCACGATGCGAGACATCGCAGAAGTCCTCGGCATCAGCCACCAGCGCGTGTCGCAACTGGCGCAGGACGCCGGCGTCCGCGAAGCGGGCTAGCGCTCAGTCGACCGCGGTGCTGCGCGCCCCGAACGCAGCAGAGCCGCCCGCGATCACGCGCGGACGGCTCTGGGGAAACTCGGCAGGGCAGGCTGCCGGGTGGCTTACGGCTGCAGGCGGTTCGGGCCGCGGAACAGGTACGTGACCTCGCGCAGCGTCGTCTGGTGCAGCATCAGCATCAGGATGCGCGCGAAGCCCATGCCGAACCCACCGTGGGGCGGTGCGCCGTAGCGGAAGAAGTCGAGGTAGAAGCCGAGCTCGTCGACCTCCATGCCCTTCTGCTTCGCCTGCTCCTCGAGCACGTCGACGCGATGCTCGCGCTGAGCCCCCGTCGAGATCTCGACGCCGTTCCAGATCAGGTCGTAGCTCTTCGTGAGCGACTCGTCGCCCTCGTGGCGCATGTGGTAGAACGGCCGGATCGAAGCCGGGTAGTCCGTCAGGAACACGAACTCGTGACCGAACGTCTCCTGTACGTGCGCCGCGATCTGGCGCTCGCCCTCAGGGTCGAGGTCCAGGTCGTTGCGCTCGAGCTTGTGGCCGCGGGCCTCGACGATCTCTCGAGCCTCCAGCAGCGGGATGCGCGGGAACGGCAGCGACGGAACGACGATGTCGACGTCGAAGAGCGCCTTGATCTCCTCGCCGTGGGCGTCCTTGACCGCCTGCAGGCCGGCAACCATGAGCTGCTCCTGCATCTGCATGACGTCCTCGTGCGACTCGATCCAGCTCACCTCGGCGTCGATGCCCGTGAACTCGGTCGCGTGGCGCGACGTGAACGAAGGGTCAGCGCGGAACACCGGTCCGATCTCGAAGATCTTGCCGAGGCCCGAGCTCATCGCCATCTGCTTGAAGAACTGGGGGCTCTGCGCGAGGTACGCGCTCGTGTCGAAGTAGTCGACCTTGAACAGCTCGGCCTTCGACTCGGACGCCGAGGCCATGAGCTTCGGGGTGAACAGCTCGACGTAGCCGTTCTCCACCCAGTAGGTGCGGAACGCGTGCGCGAACGTCGTCTGGATGCGGAAGATGAGGGCGTTGCGCGGGATGCGCAGGTCCAGGAAACGCCAGTCGAGGCGCTTGTCGATCGACGTGTCCTCGGCGATGGGCGTCTCGGGGAGCGCCGCGGTCTCGACGACGATCTCGTCGACCTTGACCTCGAGGCCGCCGAGCTTCACGCGCTCGTCGGCCTTCTTCTGGCCGCGCACGGAGATGAAGCTGCCCTGGGCGAGCGCGGAGATCGTGTCGGAGATCGCCTCGCGGCCCTCGGCGCGCGGGTTCACGAGCTGGACGGCGCCGCTCTCGTCGCGGAGGACGACGAACTGCACCTTCTTCTGGTCTCGAACCGTATCGACCCACCCCTGCACAAGCACGGGGCCGTCTTCGAGCGTGGAAAGGGAGGAGATGAGGGCGCGATCAGTCACCTCGCAAGGGTACCCGAGGCGCAGACGCGTGCGAGCGGGAAGACAACAAGGCACAGCTTGGGGTGCGGATGCGCATCCTGTGCCGCAGTGTCGGTGGCGGTTCGTAGACTGGAGCGCATGGCGGCACAGCGAATCCACCTCGTCCGCCACGGCGAGGTCGAAAACCCCAACGGGCTCCTCTACGGGCGCCTCCCCGGCTTCGGCCTCTCCGAGCTCGGCGCGCGCATGGCGCGCGTCACAGCCGAGGACCTGCACGCCAGGGCCGTGCCCGCCACCCGCCTCGTCGTCTCCCCGCTGCAGCGCACCCGCGAGTCGGCGGCACCCATCGCCGAGCTGTTCGGCCTCGAGCCCGTCATCGACGAACGCGTCATCGAGCCGACGAACGCCTTCGAGGGGCGACGGATGACGGGCAGATACGGAGCCCTGCGTCGCCCTGGCTCGTGGCCGAAGCTCGTGAACCCCCTGCGCCCGAGCTGGGGCGAGGCGTACAAGTCCATCGTCGCCCGCATGCGAGAGGCGGTGCTCGACGGGGCCGAGCTCGCAGATGGCGGCGATGTTATCGTGGTCTCTCACCAGCTGCCGATCTGGATGGTGCACCGCGCGCTCTCGAAGGAGCCGCTCGCGCACAACCCGAAGCACCGGCGGTGCTCGCTCTCGAGCATCACGACGCTGGAGTACCACCCCGCAACCGGCTTCGTGGAAGCCGACTACCGCGAACCGGCGGCGCACGAACTCGGCGCCGCCACCGATGAGGGAGCCGTGTGACCATCCGCTCAGAGAGCGTGAAGACGTCGCGCTTTCCCCGAACCCTCCGTGCAGCCCTCGCGACCGCGGGCGTCGCCACCATGCTGGCGCTCGCCGCCTGCTCCGGAGACGAGCCGCTCGCCCAGGACTACGCCGCC
Source organism: Pseudoclavibacter sp. Z016 (assembly GCF_002931215.1). Classification (NCBI taxonomy): domain Bacteria; kingdom Bacillati; phylum Actinomycetota; class Actinomycetes; order Micrococcales; family Microbacteriaceae; genus Pseudoclavibacter; species Pseudoclavibacter sp. Z016. The sequence goes on along the minus strand of NZ_PSTU01000016.1, from coordinate 23,295 downwards.
GGGGGAGATCAGGGCTACGTCGCGGGCGACGGCAGCTACGAGATCTTCCCGGCGGGCGAACGACAGGACCCGATCCAGTTCGGTGGCGTCACCGAGTTCGGAGACGAGCTCTCCAGTGAGGATCTCGCGGGCTCCGTCACCGTCGTCAACTTCTGGTACGCCTCCTGCCCGCCCTGCCGCCTCGAGGCCCCCGACCTGCAGGCAGCTTGGGAAGAGCACGAAGACGACGGCGTGAAGTTCGTCGGCGTCAACATCTACGACCAGGCGGCGACCGCCAAGACCTTCGCCGAGACGCAGGGCATCACGTACCCGTCGATCCTCGACGTCGACGACGCGAGTGTGCGACTCGCCTTCGCCGACAACGTGCCTCCCCAGGCCATCCCGTCCACGCTCGTGCTCGACGCCGAGGGTCGGGTCGCTTCCGTCATCCGCGGGCCGATCGACCCCTCGATCCTGAACTCGATGATCACCGACACGCTCGCAGAGAGCAGCAAGTGACGACCCCCCTGCTCGCCTCCTCCGCGCTGACGGCGATCGCCCCCGGCAGCGCGGTGGGCGAGACGATCGTGAGCGGCCAGCTCTTCCTCGCGATCCCGCTCGCCGTCCTGGCCGGCCTCATCTCCTTCGCCTCCCCGTGCGTGCTGCCGGTCGTGCCCGGCTACCTCGGGCTCGTCGGCGCAGTGGCACAGGATGCGCCGGCCAAGGTCCCCGCTCGCCAGAGCGTCGGAGCGCACTCGGGTCCCGCAGCCGAGTCCTCCTCACGCGCATCGCGACTCGCTGACCAGCCCGAAGCGAAGCGGGGCCTCCTCGCCCGCCTCACGACCGGACGCGGCCGAGTCGCGTTCGGCGCGACGCTGTTCGTGCTCGGCTTCACCGTCGTCTACGTCCTCTCCGGCGCGGCCTCCGGGCTGCTCGGATTCTGGCTCATGGAGTACCAGCGCGTCATCATGCGGGTGCTCGGCGTCGTCGTCATCGTCATGGGCGTCGTGTTCATCGGCCAGGTGTCGTTCATGCAGCGCACCGCGCGCATGAAGTTCGCGCCGTCCGGCCTGCTCGGAGCGCCCCTTCTCGGCATCGTCTTCGGCGTCGGATGGGCTCCGTGCCTCGGGCCGACGCTCATCGCGATCAACTCCCTCAGCTACCAGTTCGCCTCCCCCGGCCGGGGAGCGCTCCTCGCGTTCTTCTACTGCATCGGCCTCGGCCTCCCGTTCATCCTCGTGGCGCTCGGCATCGGCCGCGTGACGACGGGCATCAACTGGGTGCGGAAGCACATCCGCACTATCAACCTCGTCGGCGGCGGCATCCTCATCCTCATCGGGTTGCTCATGGTGATCGGCGTCTGGCAGCACTTCATGTCCGCGTTCGCGGCGACGATCGGCGGCTATGTCCCGGCCCTCTGACCACTTCGACGCGGGGAAGGACGGCTTCGAAGCCCGCGACCGCGAACCGAAGAAGACCGCATCAGGCGCCGCGCGCGCGAGCATGCCGAACAAGCCGGGCGACATCAAGAAGCCCGGCCGCGCATCCGCGCTCGTCGCCTGGCTTCGCACTGCCTGGCGTCAGCTCACGAGCATGCGCACCGCGCTGCTCCTCCTGCTGCTGCTCGCCATTGCCGCCGTGCCCGGCTCGCTGGTGCCGCAGCGCTCGAGCGACCCCAACGGGGTCATCGTCTACCAGGACACGTACCCGGACATCGCCCCGTTCCTCGACGACATCGGCATGTTCGACGTGTACAGCTCCCCGTGGTTCACGGCGATCTACCTGCTGCTCTTCGTCTCGCTCATCGGCTGCATCATCCCGCGCATCAAGCACCACTGGGATGCGCTGCGCTCGAAGCCGCCGAAGACTCCCGCGCGTCTCTCGCGGCTCGACGCCTACTCCACGCAGGTCCTCGACTCGTCGCTCGACCCGAAGCGCGGCGCCGTCATCGACGAGGCCGCCAAGCTGCTGCGCGACAAGAAGTACCGCACCGTCATCTTCGATGAGGGCAAGCGCGGCATCTCCGTGTCCGCGGAGCGCGGCTACCTGCGGGAGACGGGCAACCTGGTCTTCCACTCGGCCATGGTCGGCATCATCGTGGCCGTCGGCATCGGCGGTGGCTTCACCTGGTCCGGGCAGCGTGTGCTCGTCGAGGGCCAGACGTTCGTGAACGGCCTCGTCAGCTACTCGTCGTTCAACCCGGGACGATTCTTCACGCCGGACGTGCTCGCGCCGTTCTCGATGCGTCTCGACTCCTTCGACATCACGTACGAGGAGGAGAACCAGAACGCCATCGGGCAGGCCACCGACTACGCGGCGAACGTCACCGTCAACACTCCGGGCGGCGAGCCGAAGACCGAGACGGTGCGCGTCAACGACCCGCTTCGCTTCGCCGGTACCGACAGCTACCTCCTCGGCAACGGCTACGCCCCCGAGATCACGGTGCGCGACCCGGACGGCAACGAGGTCTTCTCCGACTTCGTCCCGTTCCTCCCGCAGGACGCCTTCCTGACCTCCATGGGCGTCGTGAAGGTCCCGGATGGGCTCGACGAGCAGATCGGCATGCTCGGCTTCTTCTACCCCTCAGCGGTCGAACTCGAGTCGGGTGCGCTCACCTCGAACCATCCCGACCTCCGCGACCCGATGCTGACCCTGAACGTCTACTCGGGTGACCTGGGTCTCGACGACGGGGTCCCGAGGTCCGTGTACACGCTCGACACGGATACGCTCACGCCCATCGCGGCGCGCGACCTCGACTTCAAGCCCATCGAGCTCCGGCCGGGTGAGACCGCCGAGCTGCCGAACGGCCTCGGCACGATCGAGCTCGGCGAGGTTCCCCGCTACGCGTCCTTCGACGTGCACGAGGACCCGACGCAGATACCGGTGCTCATCTTCGCGATCCTCATCATCGGCGGCCTCTTCACGTCACTGCTCGTGCCGCGGCGCCGCCTCTGGGTGAAGGCCACGACCCGCTCCGACGGCACCGTGCTCGTCGAGTACGCGGGCCTCGCACGTGGAGACGACCCGCAGCTGGCCGCCTCGGTCAATGATCTCCTCGACGCCCACACGAGAAAGATCGTAGGCTTAGCGGAACCTGCGTCGCCGGCCCGCGCCGCCGGGGCATCTCAAGGCCCCGAGGCCACCCAAAGCTCACCATCTGGCGCCGGCAGCCAAGGCGCGGCGCTCGCCTCTTCTCCCACTCAGGAAGCTCCATGATCGAAACGCTGTCCAGCTGGTCGAACCTGCTCCTCTACGTCGCGATGGCGGTGTACTCGATCGCGTTCATCGCCTTCGCCATGGACCTGGCCGGTCGCAGCGCACGCGCAGCCGAACGCTCCGAACGGCAGTCGGCGGTCGGAGCGACCGCCGCGCGCCGCAATGCGCTCGTCGGCGCGACAGCCCCGGCAGGAGCAGCCGCGCATGAAGGCGTCGCGGCAGACCGCGACGTGTCCGAGCCGGCCAGCTACACGATGGAGGACCCCGCGAGCTCGGTGTCTCTCGCGTCCACGCGCACCGAGTCGGGCGACGCCTGGCGCGACACCCGCGCGACGCCGTCGCTGCGCATCGCGATGTGGCTGACCATCGCCGCGTTCGTCGTGCACCTCGCGGCGACCACCCTCCGCGGCATCGCCGCTGACCGGGTGCCGTGGTCGAACATGTTCGAGTTCTCCATGACCTCGACGCTCCTCATCGTGCTCGTCTTCCTCCTCGCCCGCTTCTGGGCCGACGTGCGCTTCCTCGGCACCTTCATCACGGGCTTCACCGTCATCACGCTCGGCATCGCCACGCTCGGCTTCTACGTCGATGTCGTGCCGCTTGCGCCCGCCCTGCAGTCGGTGTGGCTCGTCATCCACGTGTTCGTCGCGTCGCTCGCGACCGGCTGCCTCGCGATCGGCGCGGGCCTCAGCGCCGCGCAGCTCCTGCAGACTCGTCGAGTTGCGCGCGTGCGTGCCGGTCTGCCCACGAAGCTCAAGCTCCTCTCGGCGCTGCCAGACGCGGTGCGCCTCGAGAACCTCGCCTACCGCATCAACATCATCGGCTTCATCCTCTGGACCTTCACCCTCATGGCGGGGGCCGTCTGGGCTGAGCGCGCCTGGGGCCGCTACTGGGGCTGGGACACCAAGGAAGTGTGGACCTTCATCATCTGGGTGGTCTACGCGGGCTACATCCACGCTCGTGCCACGCGTGGCTGGCGCGGAACGCCGTCGGCGTGGCTTGCCATCGCGGGCTTCGCGACGGTCATGTTCAACTTCGGCGTCGTCAACGTGTTCTTCAAGGGACTGCACGCCTACTCGGGGATCTGAGCAGACCCTCCGGCGAGGAGGGCATGGCAGCGGCGGAGCCGTTCCCTCCACCATTCCTGCCGTTCGGCAGGGGAGGCGAGCCGCTTGAGCGCGGCTTCGTCGACCGTGACGGGGGCGAGCGGGATGCGCCCGGCGCGCGGGCGGAGCGGCTCGATCACGACATCCTCCGCGAGCAGCGACGCCGTTCCGAGGCCCGCGTCGTGGCGAGGCGCTGGCAGGGCTGCGGCGAGCTGTGCTCCCATCGCGATGCCGACCGAGGAGTCGAGGGCGCTCGACACGGTCGCGGGAAGCCCCGCCGACGCGACGATGTCGACCGCGCGGCGGATCCCGCCGAGGGGCTGCATCTTCACGACGACCACGTCAGCTGCGCCGAGGCGCGCGACCTCCAGGGGGTCATCGGCCTTCCTGATGGACTCGTCGGCGGCGATGGGCACCTCGATGCCAGCGTCCCGCAGGCGGCCCCTGAGCTCGCCGAGCTCGGCGGTCGTCGCGCAGGGCTGCTCCGCGTACTCCAGGCCGAAGCGGGCCAGTGCCCGGAGAGCGGTGACGGCGTCATCGACCGACCAGCCGCCGTTCGCGTCGACGCGCAGCCGCGCATCTGCGCCGAGGCGCTCGCGCACGCCGGCCACCCGGGTGATGTCGTCGGCGAGCGTCTGCCCTCGCTCGGCGACCTTGACCTTGGCCGTTCGGCAGCCGTCGAAGCGCGCGAGCACGCCGTCGAGCGCGGCCTCCCCGACGGCGGGCACGGTCGCGTTGACCCAGATCTCGCCCTCCGCGTGACGCTCGAGGGTCTCATCGAAGCCGAACTCGATCGCGGCGCGCAGCCAGTTCGCGGCTTCCGCGTCGCCGTACTCGAGGAACGGCGAGAACTCGCTCCACGCGACGGTGCCGCGGATGATCGCCACCTCGCGTGCATCCACCCCTCGGAATCGGGTCACGAGGGGAAGCGTCACGATGTGCGTGCGGTCGAGGAGCTCGTCGATCTCGGGCAGCTGCATGCCGCCATTGTCTCGCGCGGTCCCGGGAAGGTCTCTCCGGCTGGGGACGTTCGGCGCGGATCGCGCTAGGCTGAGGCATCGATCGGTCATGCCGGACGCAAACTCCTATGTCTACGAACCTCTCCAGCCCCGCACCTCGCTTCAGCCCTCCGCCGGCCGACGAGGACTTCGGTGACGCCCTCGTCAGCTCCGGCTCTGGAGGGCACCGCCCCCAACGGGTCGTCTCGACGGGCGGCAGTGGCAGGCTCGGGTACGGGAAGCCGCAGTATCGGCACGGCTCGCTCGTGCAGCGCACCTGGTACGAGATCGCCTTCAACCCGCGCCGCTGGTCGGCCGGCCACTGGGCGCTCCTCGGGGTGCTCATCACGGTGCTCGCCGACGTCTTCGTCTTCTTCTACGCCTCGAACCTGTTCGGCATCGACCGCAAGTTCGAGATCGAGATGTGGCTGCTCACGGCCGGCATCGCGGGCTTCCTGACGATCGCGATGGCCCTCTGGGGCATCATCTTCAACAGCGCCAGGGGTGCGGCGATCTTCGCGATCATCCTCGGACTGCCGTTCGGGGCACCCCCCGCGTGGCTGGTCGGCAACACGATCATCCAGCTGATGGCGAACGGCGGCACCCTCCCCGTCGCGCCGCCCCTCTGGTAGCGGCGCAACGCTCGGAGGCTCGGACTCGGCGGGTGCACGCCCCGCAGGACCCTGCCCGCTCGTCGGATAGCGTTATGGCATGACTGCCTTCGTCTCCGAACTCTTCGACGCCGAGCGCTGGCGCACCGTCCCGGGCTTCGAGGAGCTCACCGACCTCACCTACCACCAGGATCTGACGGGCCGCATCGCCCGCGTCGCCTTCAACCGGCCAGAGGTGCGCAACGCGTTCCGCCCGCAGACGGTCGATGAGCTCGCGCGTGCCCTCGACGATGCGCGCATGAACCCGCGCATCGGCGTGGTGCTGCTCACGGGCAACGGCCCGAGCCCGAAGGACGGCGGGTGGGCGTTCTGCTCGGGCGGCGACCAGCGCATCCGGGGTCGCGACGGCTACAAGTACGCCGACGGGGAGACGCGCGACACCATCGACTCGGCCCGCAACGGTCGGCTGCACATCCTCGAGGTGCAGCGGCTCATCCGCTTCATGCCGAAGGTGGTCATCGCGGTCGTTCCCGGGTGGGCCGCTGGGGGCGGGCATTCGCTGCACGTGGTGTGCGACCTGTCGATCGCGTCGCGCGAGCACGCGAAGTTCAAGCAGACGGACGCGGACGTCGGGTCGTTCGACGCCGGCTACGGTTCGGCGTACTTCGCGAAGCAGGTCGGGCAGAAGTTCGCGCGCGAGGTGTTCTTCCTCGCCGAGGAGTACTCGGCGGAGCGCGCCATGGAGATGGGCACCGTCAACCGGGTCGTGCCGCACGCGGAGCTCGAAGTCGAGGCCGTTCGCATGGCGGAGACGATCCTGACGAAGTCGCCCACGGCCATCCGCATGCTGAAGTTCGCGTTCAATGCGGTCGACGACGGGCTTGTCGGGCAGCAGGTGTTCGCCGGCGAGGCGACCCGCCTGGCCTACGGCACGGATGAGGCCGTCGAGGGGCGGGATTCGTTCCTCGAGAAGCGCGAACCCGACTGGTCGCCGTTCCCGTGGCAGTTCTGACGTCGCGGATCCCTGGCGCCTCGTTGGGGCGGGGGCTTCGACGTGGGTGCTGAGCCCGGGAGGGGCGGCGCGCGTCCGCTGGTCCGCGTGGATGCGAGTGACACGTCCGCGGTCACGTCCGCGCTCCGGAGCGCGCTGAGCGGTGCGGGTCCTGCCGTGCTGCCCACGCAGCCGCCAGCAGGCGCGCTGGCGTCGGGTGAACTCGGCCTGGCCGGCGAGGCGCTCGGCGCCGTGCCGGAGGGCGTCGTGCTGGTGATCGAGACGAGCGGGTCGACGGCGGAGCCCAAGCGCGTCATGCTCACCGCAGACGCGCTGCGCGCATCCGCTGCGGCGACGTACGCGCGCTTCGACCTGCTGTTCGGGAGGGCGCGCGCAGCTGAGCCCACTCGCCAGTGGCTGCTGACCCTGCCGGCCTCCTACGTGGCGGGCGCGCAGGTGCTCATGCGGTCGATCCTGGCCGGCACGGAGCCCGTCGTGCTGGGCGATGACCACTTCACGGCTGAAGGGTTCGCGCGCGCCGCCGCGGAGCTCACCGCCGACCGGCGCTACGTCTCGCTGGTGCCCGCTCAGCTGGCGCGCCTGCTCGATGCGTCTCCTGCGGTCGCGGACGTGGTTGCTCGCTTCGATGCCATTCTCGTCGGCGGGCAGTCGCTGCCGCCCGCGCTTCGCTCGCGGGCCGAGGCTCTCGGCTGGAACGTCGCGACGAGCTACGGGTCGAGCGAGACGAGCGGCGGGAGTCTCTACGACGGTGAGCCGCTCGACGGGGTGCGGATCCGCATCCGCGACGGTGAGGTGCAGCTGGCCGGTCCCGTGCTCGCGGCCGGCTACCTTGGCGACCCGCGCCGCACGGCGGAGGCCTTCATCGAGGATGGCGGCGAGCGCTGGTATCGAACGAGCGACGGCGGGCGCCTCGAGCGCGATGAGACCACGGGCCGAGAGCGGCTCGTGGTGACCGGACGCCTCGACAACGTCATCGTCTCCGGGGGTGAGAAGGTGCTCCTCGACCGGGTCGAGGGCATCGTGCGCCAGCTGCACGGCCTCACCGACGCGGTTGTCGTCCCCGCGCCGTCCGAGGAGTGGGGGCAGGTGCCCGCGCTTGTCGTGGAGGCTTCCGGCTGGGCACTTGGCGGCCCCCCGCCCGGCGCCGAGGCGACGTTGCTGGACGCACGTGCCCTCGCGGGCGACGAGCGCTGGCGCTCTGTTCGCGAGGCGACGGGGGCCGCTGGCCGCGCGGCTCGCCCGGCGCTGCTCGTGCTTGCACGGCGCATCCCGTATCTGCCCAGCGGAAAGCCCGACCGCCGATCGCTGGAGCGCCTGGTCGCGGGGCTCGCCCGCGGAGTCGGCGAGGGCTGAGCGCCGGGTTGCCGATCAACCCTGCGGGCCGTGTCAGGCCTCGGGGTCGTCCTCAGGTGGGCGTCTGGTTGCGGCCGAGCGGCGGCGCAGGATGATCGTCGTGGCGATGCCGGCTCCGACGAGGACCAGCACGCCGGCGATGACGAGTGGTGCTGCGGGTGTGGCCGTGGTCGCGGCTGTGGCCGTCGGCTGCTCGGTGGCGGTCGCTGTTGGCGTTGGCGTTGGCGTTGGCGTCGGCGTTGGCGTCGGCGTCTCGGGCGTGCCCGGCTCGAGGAGTGCCTGCAGCTCCGCCCCGACGGTTTCGGCGAGGTAGGCGACGCCCGCCTCGTTGGGGTGGAGCGCGCCGAGCTTGAGAGATGCGCCTGGCGTGGTCGACCCTCCCTCACCGGGTTCCAGCGTGATGCCGCTCATGTAGGGCTCCGTGGTCGAGCATGCGGAGTGCGCGGAAGTCGCCTTCAATGTGGAGATGAAGGTGGCGCCGCTCGCCTCGGCCGCCGTCTGTATGGCCTCGTCGAGGTGGACCTCCGTCTCGTGCAGGTACGCGGTGTCGACGTCGGTGAACGGGAAGGAGTTCTCCGGGTAGCCCGCCGAGGTGAAGGCGGGGGAGAAGCATCCACCGACCGGAGTGTTCGTGGGGTCGGGTGTGATGGCGGGGTATCCGACGACGACGATGTCGGCGTTTGGCGCCTTCTCGGCGATGAGGGCGAACGTCGAGGCCAGCGCGGGGGCGATGAGCGAGTCGATGCGGTCCTTCAGGGCGTCGACCTCGACACCCCCTCCGTCGACGACGTACTGCGATCGGCAGTTGGGGACGGTCTGGTCGGCGACGAGGGGGCCGAGGGAGCTCGCGGCGACGCAGGAAGCGGCGATATCCGAGAACTTGAGGTCGTTGCCGCCGATCGACAGGGTGACGATCTCGGTCGTTGCGGAGAGGCTCGCCGACTGCACCGGTGCGCTCGCGCCGGACGCGGTGACCTGCTCGGCATCGCGGATGTCGGCGGTGACGGCGCCGCTGCACGTGCGGTCGTCGAGGGCCAGGCCGAGCGAGTCGGCGATGCGGTGCGGGTAGTTCGCGAGTGCCTGGAAGCAGCCAGGGGCGGGCTCCTCGCTGAACGGCACGAGCCCGAAGCCCGAGGAGTACGAGTCGCCCAGCGCGACGTACGCGCGCGCCTGGGCGCCTCCGTTCACCGCCGGATCGCCGAGGGGCGTCGCGAGGGCGCCGGGAGCGGCGAGCAGCACGATGCCTGCGGCCGCAGCGCTGATGGCGGCCGCGCGCACGCGTGATCGGGCAGTCATGGTTCTCCTGTCGAGCGGATGTCGATCGGGACGGGGGTGGTGGTCTCATAGTGCCACCGTGATGCTGACCGGGGAACGGGCTGAGGAGCTCGCTTCTGGGGTGCGCCAGCCGTCGTCGCAGGGATGCGGGTCTGCACCGCCCTCTAGAATCGCTCCGTGGCGCAGAAACAGAAGAACAGACAGCGGAAGCAGCAGCAGGCGAACCCCACGCAGCGGCCACGGCCGAAGGCGAGGGAGGTGCGCAAGCTGGATGCGCGCGCCTGGATCGCGGGTGCACGTCTGCGGACGCTCCCGTTGGCGATCGCCCCGGTACTGCTCGGCACGGCCGGTGCCATCGTCGACGGCGAGCCCGGCCAGTACCACTGGGTGCGCGCCCTCGCCTGCCTTGCGGTTGCGCTGTGCCTGCAGATCGGCGTGAACTACGCCAACGACTACTCCGACGGCATCCGCGGCACCGACGCCTTCCGGGTCGGGCCCGCCAGGCTCACCGGGTCCGGCCTGGTCGAGCCGAAGCGCGTGAGGCTCGTCGCGTTCATCTTCTTCGGCCTCGGCGCCCTCGCCGGCCTCTTCCTGGTGGTGGCCTCGGGGCACTGGTGGCTGCTCGCCGTCGGCGCCGCCGCGATCGTCGCCGCCTGGTATTACACGGGCGGCAAGCGTCCGTATGGCTACGCGGGCCTCGGCGAGGTGTTCGTGTTCGTCTTCTTCGGTCTCGTGGCGACCGCGGGCACGACGTTCGTGCAGATCGGGAGCGTCTCCACGAACGTGTGGATCATGGCGACGGCGATCGGCCTCTTCGCGTGCGCGGTGCTCATGGTCAACAACATCCGCGATATCGAGCAGGACCGTCTCGCGAGCAAGCGCACGCTTGCCGTGCTCGTCGGTCCGGTCGTGTCGCGGTGGCTGTTCGGCGTCTTCACGCTTGCACCGTTTGTCCTCGCGATCTTCTTCGCCATCGCGTACCGCAACGCGGTCTTCACCTTCTTCGCCCTGCTGCTGGCGGCCCCGGCCGTGCTCATCGCGTCGACGGCCCGCAAGCCGCGCGAGCTCATCCTCGCCCTGATGCTGACGAGCTTCGCGACGCTGGCCTACGCCCTGCTGCTCGGCCTCGGCATCGTCTTCAGCGGGTACGTGCGCTAGCCGACGCTCGGTCGGGTGCTCTCGGGAGCGTCCGGCTCGTCGGCGTGAGCTGAGGCGTCCGCCTGCTCGGGTGCGGTGAGCTCGTCTGCGTCTGGAGCTGCATCGACGTCTGGCTTGGCAGCGGCGGTCGAAGTGGGGCCCGCTTCGCCGTCGAGGGCCGCGTCCTCGAGCTTGTCGTCCGCGGTGCGCGCGTCCTTGCGCTCGCTGAGGCGCTGCAGGTCGTCGCCCATCTTCTGGCGGGTGCCGCGCAGGAAGATCACCGAGATGCAGGCGCTGATGATGGCACCGACAAGAGCTCCCGCGAGCCAGCTCCACTGCCAGGCAGGCAGGGCCAGCATGACAACCGCGAACGGAATCGCGAACGCGAGCAGTCTGATGACGGAGTAGACGAGCCAGGCGCGCTTCGAGTTCATCCCGCAATTCTACGAGCGAGGCGGATGCGCGCCTCACCGACTCCCTGAACGCCCGGTGTCCGCCCCGTACTCGCGCCGAGCACGGTTCGCGGAGGGCGAAGGCATCACCAGCTCGGGCGGAGGCAAGTCGCGTATCCTCGGGGGACCATGTCTCGCCTCCTCATTACTGCCGCAGTCATCGTCGTCGCGGTGACGATCTTCGCCGTGGTCGATTGCGCGATGACGGACGCAAAGCGCACGCGCGCACTCCCGAAGCCCGTCTGGGTCGTGGTCGTGCTGCTGGTCCCCGTCGTCGGTCCGCTCCTCTGGCTCTTCTTCGGCAAGGTCCGCGGCAACGCGGCAGCCGCGAAGCCGGTGCAGACCACCCCGGACGACGACGAGACGTTCCTGCGCTCGATCGGCATCGAGTCCGACAGCGATGAGCGCATCCGCAAGCTCGAGGAGGAGCTGCAGGCTCTCGACGACGTCGACTTCCCGGCCGCGGCCCCCACTGGCCCGGTCTCGGAGGGTGGCGTTGCGACGGCCCTCGAGGACGCGAACGACGAGGCGTCCTCCGGCGAGAAGTCGGACAAGTCCACGAAGCCAGAGTCTGGCGGCAAGAAGTCCCGCAAGGGCCACGAGAAGCCGGCAGCCAACGACGACGAGCCCGGCGAGCACGAAGAGCCCATCGAGCATAAAGACGACTGGACTCAGGGCGACGGGTCGCCCCGTGCCTGAGCGGCACACCCACACCGAAGCCTCCAACTCCCAGCGCCCCACAGTGGGCGCTGAGTCGCGTGCGCCTGCACCCGGGGCGAGCATGCCGCGCACCGGCAACCCGGCGGTCGACTTCAGCCTGGACTTCCTGGGCTCCCTCGTGCGCTTCGGCGTCACCGATCTGGTCGTCTGCCCCGGCTCGCGCTCGCAGGCCCTCGCCCTCGTGGCGGCCGAGCTCGAGCGAATCGGCGCCGTTCGCCTGCACGTGCGCATCGACGAGCGCTCGGCCGGCTTCTTCGCCCTCGGTCTGGCCGCTGAGACCGCCCGCACGGTGCCCGTCATCACCACCTCGGGGACCGCCGTCGCCAACCTGCTCCCCGCAATGCTCGAGGCGTTCCACGCCGGGGTCCCCCTGGTCGCAGTCACCGCAGACCGGCCGGAGGAGCTGCTCGGCATCGGGGCGAACCAGGCCACGACGCAGCCCGGGATCTTCGGGCCCAACATCGTGCACGAGGCGGTGGATGCGCCGACGGGTGCACCCGCGGAGTCGGCGGAGGCCGAGCGCCTCGCGCTGCGCGCCGCATCCACGACCGGACCGCTGCAGCTGAACCTCGCCTTCCGCGACCCGCTGAGCGTCGCCGTCCCATCGCTCGAAGCCTGGGCCGAGGGCGTCGACCCGGGCGAAGTTCCCGGCGGCGACCGCGTCGCCGAGGTCAGCCAGGCCAGCGATGCGGATGACGTCCTCGACGTCGACGCGGCCGAGTGGCAGCGCACGCTGGTCATCGCCGGGGCTGGCGCCGGCCCGGTGGCCGAGGAGGTCGCCCACGCCGGCGGCTGGCCGCTCATCGCCGAGGCGTCGAGCGGCTCGCGCTACGGCCGCAACCTCGTGCTCGCGTACCGACAGCTCCTCGGCGCGAGCTCCCCTCGGCCGGATCTCCGGGATGCTGTCACGCGGGTCCTCGTGTTCGGGCATCCGACGCTCAGCCGCGAGATTCCCCAGCTCATCGCCCGCGAGGGAGTGCACGCCGTCGTCGTCGGCTCGACGGGCGGCGAGCCATACAACCCCGGCCGCGCCGTCGCTGCGCACGTCGAGGCCGTGCGCGTGCATCCCGTCTCCGCGGGCGACGCCGAGTCCCGGGCCGAGTCGCGCTCCTGGCTGCGCGAGTGGGTGCTCGCGAGTCGGGAGATCGTCACGGCCTCAGCGGAGCAGCCGCCAGCGCCAGACATCGAGGCGTCGAGGTCGAGCGACAAGGCCGTTCGGAGCCGATTCGCCAGGCAGGAACTCGCCGTCGCGCGCATGAAGGTCGACAGGCGGATGCTGGTCGAGGCCGTCTGGAGCGCCACCTGGCCCCACGACCGGCTTGTGCTCGGCGCATCCACCCTCATCAGGGTGCTCGATGCTCACGTGCCGGGCAAGCCCGTGCGAGTGCACTCGAATCGGGGACTCGCCGGCATCGACGGCACCGTCGCGACGACGCTCGGCGTCGCCGTGGGCAGCCAGCTCGCCGGCCCCGTCTCAGCACAGGGTGGCGTGACGCGTGCGCTCATCGGCGACCTCACCTTCCTCCACGACGCCTCTTCGCTGCTCATCGGACAGGGTGGCGAGTGGTCGCCCCGCGTGCAGCTCATCGTCGGCAACGACGGCGGGGGCACGATCTTCGACGATCTCGAGGTGGCTCGCACGGCCGCCTCCGCCGCGCACGCACGGGTGCTGTACACGCCGACCGCGGTCGACCTCGAGTCGCTCGCGAGGGCCTACGGCTGGAGTTACCTGCGCGTCGAGACACGTGCCGAGCTGGAGCGCGCGCTCGTCTCTCGGGAGCACGAGCGCGTCCTCATCGAGGTGCCTCTGCAGCGAGGCTGAGTGAAATGTCAGGACATATGCTAGCCGTGCACTGTCCGGCCTGAGCAGCGGAGGACCGATGGCCCCTACATCCCCCAACCCCGAGACGCGCGCCGCCGCCGAGGGAGACATGAACTTCCACACCCGCAAGTGGGTGCGACCGGAGGACCTGAACGCGAACGGCACCCTCTTCGGCGGGAGCCTGCTGCGGTGGATCGACGAAGAGGCCGCGATCTACGCGATCATCCAGCTCGGCAACTACCGCTGCGTCACCAAGTACATCTCGGAGATCAACTTCGAGGCGTCCGCGCAGCAGGGCGACCTCATCGAGATGGGGCTCGTGGCGACGCACTTCGGTCGCACGTCGATGACGATGCGCGCCGTCGTGCGCAACATGATCACACGGCGCACGATCCTCTCGATCGAGAAGATCGTGTTCGTGAGCCTCGGCGATGACGGGCACCCCGTGCCGCACGGGTACTCGAGCATCACGTACGCGCGCGACCGGATGCCGACCACGCATCCGCAGACCGGCACGATCGCCGTTCCCCGCGTCGGGGAGTAGCGCCGCCGCTCCGAGCGGCGGCGGCGCTGCGGCATCGGGCTACTGGTTGCCGACCTGCTTGTCCGCCGCGTCGCGTGCACCCTTGATCTGATCGGTGAACTTGTCGCCGGTCGCCTTCTGGGCGGCGTTCGCGACGCCGTCGAGGATCTTGTCGCTGATGTCCTCGGCCTTCTCGCTCTTGAGCGCCTCGGTGACTCGCGGGTCCTTGAGGAACTCCTGCGCCTTGCCGGTGATGTTCTCGATGCCCATGTGCTTCTCCTCTGCTGGGCGCCGCTTCCGCTCCGTCGCGAAAGCTGTTCGCGCGAGCAGAGCATAGCGTCGGCGGGTGGCGTTAGCCTGTCCTCATGCCTCACTTCACCACCGAAGACGCTGCAGTGCTGCGCGTCGATGAGAACTTCGATCTGGGTGCGCTCGACCCCCGCTCGACCCCTGGATTCACCGGCAAGAAAGTCGACGCCGCAACCCTGTTCACCGAGCACGACGACGAGATCGCGGAGCTGCAGGAGCGCATGTTCGCGAACTCGCGAGCGGGTCTCGAGGCGCCTTCCGTGCTGCTGCTCCTGCAGGGCATGGACACGTCCGGCAAGGGCGGAATCGTGCGTCACGTCATCGGTGGCGTCGACCCGCAGGGGGTGCAGATCGCCTCCTTCAAGGCGCCGACCGCCGAGGAACGCGAGCAGGACTTCCTCGTGCGCGTCCGCAAGCAGCTGCCCGCCGCCGGCAAGATCGGCGTCTTCGACCGCTCCCACTACGAGGACGTGCTCATCCAGCGGGTCCGCTCCTTCGCGCCGCCGGAGGAGATCGAGCGCCGCTACGGTGCCATCGTCGACTTCGAGAACGAGCTCGCCGCATCCGGAACGAAGCTCATCAAGGTCATGCTGCACATCTCGAAACAAGAGCAGGGCGCGCGCCTCGCGGAACGGCTCGAGCGCCCGGACAAGCACTGGAAGTTCAACCCGGGAGACATCGACGAGCGCCTGCTCTGGGACCAGTACCAGGAGGCCTACGAGATCGCGCTGCAGCGCACATCGACGGAGACCTCGCCCTGGTACTGCGTGCCCGCCGATCGCAAGTGGTTCTCCCGCCTCGTGGTGAAGGGCCTGCTGCTCGATGCGCTGCGTGGCTTCGACCTGCAGTGGCCCGCCGCCGATTTCGACGTCGAGGCCGAGAAGCGGCGTCTCGCCGAGAGCGCGTAGCTCAGTCTGCGAGCTCGGGCGGCCAGACGACGCCGAACCGCTCGAAGACGACCTCGTGCTGCGGCGTGAACTCGCGACCGACCGCGGCCCGGGTGCGTTCCCAGTAGCGCTGGTGTTCCCGGCGCCAGCTCTCGAGGCTCCGGTCGTCTTCGCCCTCGTCGTAGGCGAAGGCCTCGTCGACGCTGTCGAAGGGGCCGACGCGCAGCTCCGTGCTGCGGATGACGACGACGGGCCTGCCTCGGCCATCGCACGCGATCCAGTGCGATCCGATGCGGGGCAGCAGCTCGCCCTCCTCGGCGAACTCCTCGACGAGCGCGGCGGTAGCGCGCTTCGGTCCGTGCGTCACCAGCGCAAGCAGCTCATCTGCGAGCTCGACGCTGTCGCCGAAGTTCTCGACCGAGTACTCGGGCGCGGCGGCGGCGGCACCGGGGTTGGCGGCGCGGTAGGCGTCCCACATCGCGGCGGCCGCGGCGCGGTCGAGTTCAGGGAGCTCCGTGCGGCCGAGGGCCGCGTTGCTGTTGGGTGCCTCTGTCATCGCAAGTCCTCTTCGTCCGGCCCGCCGGTGCTGTCGCCGCGGAGCGCTTCCACGATGGGGCGGAACTTCAGCTGCGTCTCCCGGTACTCGTCCGAGGCGTCCGAGGACGCCACGATGCCGCCGCCCGCGTACGCCGTGATCGACCCGTTCGCGTCGATCTCGGCACCGCGCAGGGCGACGGCCCACTCGCCGTCCCCGCCAGCGCCCACCCAGCCCACTGGGCCGGCATAGCGCTGTCGGTCGAACGGCTCGAGGGCGAGGATCGCATCAAGGGCCGTGGGTGTCGGGGTGCCGCCGACGGCCGCCGTCGGGTGGAGCGCATCCACGAGATCGAGCACCGTCACTCCCGCAGGCAGGGTGCCGCGGATATCGCTCGCGAGATGCCACAGGTTCGGGAGCTTGAGGGTGAAGGGGACGCGGCTGCTCGTCAGGCCCGTGCCCGGGTCGTCGTGCGTGTCGAGGCTCGCGAGCGAGGTGAGCGCGCTCTCGACGGCGAAGCGGTGCTCTGCCAGGTTCTTCTCGCTGTGCCGCAGCCTCGCCTCGGCCCGCGCGTCGGCCTCCTCGTCGCTGCCGCGGGGGGCCGTGCCGGCGAGCACCCGCGCCGAGACCTGCCGCTCGAGCACACGCACGAGCGTCTCCGGGCTCGTGCCCGTGAGTCCGTCGACGGCGTAGGTCCAGCACTCCGGATACGCGGAGGCGAGCCTCGCGAGCAGGCGGCGGCGGTCGGCGCCCTCCGGGAGGGAGCCGCGCTGCTCGCGCGCCAGCACGACCTTCGAGAGGTGACCGGTGTGGATGAGGTCGAGGGCTCGGTCGATGGCGCGCCGGTGCTCGTCGCCGGACATCAGGCCGTCCGTGAGCGTCGCCGCGGCGTCGATGTCGCCGACAGGTGCAGCGTCGGGGAGGCGCGGCTCCGGAGTCGAGCCGTCGGCGGTGATCGCCGTCACGAAGCACCGCGCACCTCGACGCCCCACGACGAGCTCGGGAACCTCGAGGACGCTGCGCGCCCCCGACTCGGCGGCGAACGCGAACGCGCCGAACGCGATGAGGCCAGAGCCCGTCACCTGGGCGGCATCGTCGATCTCGGCCGCCCCGACGACGTCCCGCCAGGCGGCGGCGGAGTCCGGGATTCGCGTCGCACCTGTGAACTCGCCGCGCCACGCGCTCCCCGTCGCGACGACTCCATCGCCCTGACGAAGCCACACGAGGGGGGAGGTCGACGACGCGAAACGGAGGAGATCGCCCGGATCGGGGACCTCGATCGTCCGTGCGCGCAGGCGGGGGAGGATCACAGCTGGCACGACGGCAAGACTATCCCCAGCAATCCACTGGAACACGGCCAGGGCGAGACGTGCGCCGCAACGTAGGATGATCTGGTGACAAAAGCCGACCTGAACAAGCGACCCGAGCAGGTGTCGTCGATGTTCGACCGTGTTTCCAAGAAATACGACGAGACGAACGACATCTTGAGCATGGGCAACGCAGCGCGTTGGCGCGTGCAGACGCGGCACGCCATCGCCCCGCAGCCCGGCGAGAAGATCCTCGACGTCGCAGCGGGGACGGGCACGGTCAGCAAGGTCCTCGCCGACGCGGGCGCCAAGGTCACCGCCCTCGACTTCTCCGCGGGCATGATCGAGGAGGGCAAGCGCATCCACGGCGCGAACCCGAACATCGACTTCGTGCAGGGCGACGCCACCAAGCTTCCCTTCGACGACAACACCTTCGACGCGTCGACGGTGAGCTTCGGCCTGCGCAACGTGCAGCAGCCGAAGGTCGCGCTCCAGGAGATGCTGCGCGTCACGAAGCCGGGCGGGCGCCTCGTCATCGCCGAGTTCTCCACGCCGCCGCAGGCCCTCATCCGCACGGGATACCGCGCGTACATGCAGATCGCGATGCCGACCATCGTGAAGCTCGTGAGCAGCGACCCCGAGGCGTACACCTACCTGAACGAGTCGATCATCGCCTGGCCCGCACAGCGTGAGCTGGCGTCCTGGCTGCGCGAGGCGGGCTTCGAGCGGGTCAAGTACCGCAACCTCACCGCCGGTGTGGTCGCCCTGCACAAGGGATTCGTCCCGCTCGCCGACTCCGGCAGCGTCCCGAGCTAGGGAGCAGCAAGCCAGCAGGCACCGGCAGGGCGCCGGCCTGAACCCCCAACCAAGTCCGCCCGAGGGCACCCCCTCGAGCGGAGAACCTGAACCACCAGGAGACATGAGCGTGGAGCTCCCCAAGACCGAACAGCGCCGGAAGGCGCGAAGCACTGTGGTGCCGGGCGGAACCGACGACCTCTTCGACGGTCCGAACTCCGACGTGCTGCGCGAGCGCCTCGACGCCGGATTGGCCGCGGTCGAGACCCGCCTCCGCGACGAAGTCCAGTACGCCGACGAGATCGCCGACGTCACCGCCCGATACCTCCTCAACGCCGGCGGCAAGCGCCTGCGCCCCATGCTCACCGTGCTCGCCTCGCAGTTCGGCGACACCCCCGGTTCGGACGAGGTCATCACCGCGGCTGCCGCGGTCGAGCTCACCCACCTCGCCTCGCTGTACCACGACGACGTCATGGACGAGGCGGAGCTGCGTCGAGGCGTCGCCGCCGCGCACCTGCAGTGGGGCAACTCCATCGCGATCCTCGCCGGTGACCTGCTGTTCGCCCGCTCGAGCCTCCTCTTCTCGGAGCTCGGCCTGCGCGCCGTTCGCCTGCAGGCGACGATCTTCGAGCGGCTCGTGCTCGGCCAGATGCGCGAGACGACAGGGCCGGCCGCGGATGTGGACCGTATCGACCACTACGTCGGGGTCCTCGCGGACAAGACCGGCTCCCTCATCTCCGCTGCAGCCCAGTTCGGCGCGATCGTGTCCGGCGCACCGGAATCCGTCGTCTCGGCGCTCGCCGAGTACGGTGAGCGCGTCGGCGTCGCCTTCCAGCTCGCCGACGACGTCATCGACCTGCAGCAGAACCCGGACGCGACGGGGAAGCTGGCCGGCACGGATCTGCGAGCCGGCGTCGAGACGCTGCCTGTGCTGCTGCTCGAGCGCCAGGCCGCGACCGACGAGGCGAGCCGCGACCTGCTGGAACGCATCCGGTCCAGGGTCGCCGGCGTCAACGAGCAGCCCGAGGAGACTCGCGCGAGCGAGGAGGAGATCTCGGGCATCATCCGCGAGCTCCGCGAGCACCGCGTGACGCAGCTGACGGTCGACGAGGCCCAGAACTGGGTAACGCTCGCCGTCGAGGCGCTGCGGCCGGTCAAGGCCGGCCCCGCGAAGAACGCCCTCGAGCGCTTCGCCGCGGAGGTCGTCAGCCGCGACCGCTGACCGAGCTGTTCGCGAGACAGCTCACCCCCTGACCCCTTCTCTGGAGGACATGTGACCACGCTCCGCCTTGCCATCGTCGGCGCAGGACCAGCCGGGATCTACGCGGCAGACATCCTGCAGAAGATGGAGCGGCAGTTCGATCTCTCGATCGACCTGTTCGACAAGCTGCCGGCGCCGTACGGGCTCGTCCGGTACGGCGTGGCCCCTGACCACCCCCGCATCAAGGGCATCATCAACGCCCTTCGCGAGGTGCTCGAGTCGGGTGTCATGCGGGTCTTCGGTGGGGTCGAGTTCGGCAAGGACATCACGCTCGACGACCTCAAGCAGCACTACCACGCGGTGATCTTCTCGACCGGGGCCATCCGCGACGCCTCCCTCGACATTCCCGGCATCGACGCCCACGGCAGCTTCGGGGCAGCCGACTTCGTGAACTGGTACGACGGGCACCCCGACGTGCCGCGCACCTGGCCGCTCGAGGCGCGGGAGGTCGCCGTGATCGGGAACGGCAACGTCGCGCTCGACGTGGCCCGCATGCTCGCGAAGCACCCCAAGGACCTCCTGTCCACCGAGGTGCCGCAGAACGTCGTCGACGGGCTGGAGGCGAGCCCCGTGACCGATGTGCACGTGTTCGGGCGTCGAGGACCCGCGCAGGTGAAGTTCACGCCCCTGGAGCTGCGCGAGCTCGGGGAGATCCCTGACGTCGACATCATCGTCGACGAGGACGACTTCGATCGCGACCCAGCCGCGGCCGAGCTCGCCAAGACCAACAAGCAGCTCATGGTCATCGGCCGGATCATGGGCAAGTGGCGGGGCGAGCGCGAGCTCACCGCATCGCGGCGCCTGCACCTTCACTTCTACTCGAAGCCGGATGCGGTGCTCACCGAGGATGGGCCAGATGGCGAGCGTGTGCGCGCGATCCGCATCGAGCGCACGGAGCCCGACGCCGAGGGTGGCGTGCGGGGCACTGGGGAGTTCATCGAGCACCCGGTGCAGGCCGTCTACCGGGCCATCGGGTACTTCGGCTCGCCGCTTCCCGGGGTTCCCTTCGACGAGCACCACGGCGTCATCCCGAACCATGAGGGTCAGGTGTGGGACGACGACAACCAGCAGGTCAACGGCATGTACGCGACCGGGTGGATCAAGCGCGGCCCCATCGGCCTCATCGGGCACACCAAGTCGGATGCGCTCGAGACCGTCACGCACCTCGTCGCCGACCAGGGCAACTGGTGGACTCCGGTCGACCCGAGCGAAGCCTCCGTCGTCGAGCTCCTCGAGTCACGTGATGTGCGGTTCACTGACCTCGAGGGTTGGCGTCGTCTGGATGCACACGAGCTCGCGCTCGGCGAGGCGGCTGGTCGCGAGCGGATCAAGGTCGTGGACCGCGAGGAGATGACGCGCATTTCCCGCGGTGAATAGGGGTTCCACCCCCACCTGAGGAGGAGGGGAGTTCTCCCCATCGCGGAATGACGGTTCACCTCGTACGCTCGGAGTACACGCAGAGAGCGGAAGAAATTCCCGGGCGAGAATGGTCCGGGGCACAGACTTCAGCCGGCGGTTGAGCCGCGTCGCATCGGTCGTTCTGACCGCGGCGCGAAACTGGGGGAGCTCGCCGTCGGCTGAAGGTACTTTCGGTCGTCCGGGTGGCCTCGATCGAGAAACGCGACTTCGAGCGGGTTCCTATTGGATGACGCTCGTCAGGCGGGCGACGTTGTCGAGCGCGCGCGTCAGGATCGGTCGCTGCTGCCACTCCTCGAGGGTCAGCTCGTAGCTGCGCTGCCGGTACCCGTTCTCGACCTCGCGCATCCGGTTCACGAACTCCTCGCCGTGCACCATGAGCATGAGCTCGGCGTTGAGCGTGAAGGAGCGCATGTCCATGTTGCTGGAGCCGATGAGCGTGACGGAGTCGTCGAAGGTGATGTGCTTCGAGTGGAGGATGTACGGGCGCCGGTACAGCATGATCTTCACTCCGGCCCTCAGGAGCGCCTCGTAGTAGGAGCGCTGCGCGTGGAAGACGAAGAACTGGTCGGCGATCTCACCGACGAAGAGCTCGACGCTCACCCCTCGCTGCACGGCCGTCGTGATGGCGTACATGAGCGAGTCGTCCGGCACGAAGTAGGGGCTGACGATGACGATGCGCTCTCGGGCCGCGTAGAGCAGCTGGTTGAAGAGGCGGAGGTTGTTCTCGTTCTCGTAGCCTGGTCCGCTCGGCACGAGCTGGCAGGGGAAGACGTCTTCCTGGTCGCCCGCTTCGATCTCTGCTTCCGCCTCGTCGGGCTCGGGGGTGACGGGGTCGTTCTCGAAGACGTCGGTCAGCAGCTCCTCCGTCTCGGCGTACCAGTCGGAGATGAAGACGGCGTTGACCCCCGTCACCATGGGGCCCTCCATGCGGAGCATGAGGTCTTTCCATCTGAGGGCGTCGGTGCCGGGCTTGGGGCCACGGTGGTAGTCGCGGGAGATGAGGTTCTGCGAGCCGAGGTACGCGGTGCGTCCGTCGACGACGAGGAGCTTGCGGTGGTTGCGCAGGTCGACGCGCTGCATGCCGCCCTCCCACGGGTACAGCGAGAGCATGCGGTGCCAGTCGGCGCCGATCTCGGTGAGGCGCTGCTTCATCTTCTTGTAGCCCCGGTACCGCATGGAGCCGATGTGGTCGAAGAGCACCCGCACCTTCACGCCGCGTTGCACGGCGCGTTCGAGGGCATCGAAGAACGGGGCCGTGGCGTCGTCGTGGCTCATGGCGTAGAAGAGCACGTTGACGTAGCTCTCCGCCTGGTCGATCTCCCGAGCCATGCGCCTGATGGAGCGGTTGTAGCTGCCGTGGAGCTCGAGGCGGTTGCCGTCGGCGAGGGGGATCGCGGTGAGGTGCTCACCGAGCTTCGTGACCTGCTCGAACCAGGAGGGGTGCGTGATGGCGCGCTCCGCCGGGGCGATCTGGTCGGTGGCATCGCGGATGATGCCGTCGACCTGCGCCTGCATTCGCCGCCGCCTCGTCGGCAGCTGGTTGGTGCCGAACAGGAAGAACAGGATCACCCCGGCGTAGGGGATGAGGACGATCGTGATGATCCAGGCGAGCGCCGTCGTGGGCCGTCGGTTGCGGGGGATGACCACCACTGCCGTGACGATGATGAGCACGTAGATGGTGGCGACGAGCCCGAACCAGAACCCGGTCAGACCGAGTTCCGGGTACCACGGCATCAGCGCCCCGACGGCCGTGCTCGGGTCGTAGCCGGCGCGGCCGCCTGCGACCCCGGGTGGCACTAGCGGCGGTTGACGAACTGGAGGTCGACCTCGACGTCGGCGGCCTTGAGCAGTGCCATGGTGGCCTGCAGGTCGTCGCGGCTCTTCGAGGAGACGCGGAGCTCGTCGCCCTGGATCTGCGCCTTGACGCCCTTGGGGCCCTCGTCGCGGATGAGCTTGGTGAGCTTCTTCGCGCTCGGCTGGTCGATGCCCTCCTTGAGGGAGGCCTCGATGCGGTACTCCTTGCCGGAGGCGTAGGACTCACCGACATCGAGCGTCTTCAGCGAGAAGCCGCGCTTGATGAACTTGGTCTGCAGGACATCGAGCACCGCCTTCACGCGCTCTTCACTGGAGGCCTTGAGGAGGAGCTTCTCGCCAGACCAATCGACCGAGGCGCCGACGCCCTTGAAGTCGTAGCGCGTCTCGAGCTCCTTCTGCGCTTGGTTGACGGCGTTGTCCGCCTCCATCTTGTCGACCTTGTTAACGACGTCAAACGAGGAATCTGCCATGCCGTCCATGGTAGCGAGGCCCGCCGACAATCTCGCGAGCGTGGCGGTTCGTCGGGTCGTTTCGACAAACCGGGTGGAAGTCGGTAGTCTCTAGCCTGCACGTTTGCGCTTTGCGCTGTGCACTGGCGAGTTACCCAAGCGGCCAAAGGGATCTGACTGTAAATCAGACTGCTCAGCATTCGGGGGTTCGAATCCCTCACTCGCCACGAACACCATGACGCGAGACATCTTCGAGATGTCTCGCGTCATTTGCGTCTCCGGGATGATCCCCATCCCCATCCCCGCCCCCATCC
>NZ_PSTU01000004.1:0-100173 GCF_002931215.1 Pseudoclavibacter sp. Z016 | reverse complement strand
CGCCCAATCCGGCCACCCCGCCCGCAGACGCCACCACCTCCCCCGCGCCCGCAGCTGCCCCCGCAGAGCCCGCGGCCGTGGCCGCAGAGCCCGCGGCGGGCGCAGAGTTGTGGGCAAACGCGATCGGGCGCGACCCGAACCGGACTTCGCCACAACTTTCCGCAGCGGGAGCCGCCGGTGCGACGCAGCTGCGGCTTCTGCTCGCCGGTGAGGTCGCACTCGACGGCGACAAGGACAGCGCCAGCGACGGCGCCAGCGCCAGCGCCAGCGCCAGCGACGAGGACAGCGCCAGCGCCAGCGACGGCGACAAGGACAGCGCCAGCGACGGCGACGAGGACAGCGCCAGCGCCGGCCCCGCTCGCCGCGGCGCGACGGTGACCCCGCTCGCCGGCGCCCCGCGCATCCGCATCACATG
This sequence comes from Pseudoclavibacter sp. Z016, assembly GCF_002931215.1. Classification (NCBI taxonomy): domain Bacteria; kingdom Bacillati; phylum Actinomycetota; class Actinomycetes; order Micrococcales; family Microbacteriaceae; genus Pseudoclavibacter; species Pseudoclavibacter sp. Z016. Next base: position 99,758 of record NZ_PSTU01000004.1, on the reverse strand, counting down.
GGACGAGGGCGTGCACGCGAGCCTGACGCCCATCGAGTTCGACGATCCGATGCTCACGGACGTGTGGGGCCCTAGACTCGTGCGACTCGACCTCGACGTCGCACACCGGTCAACGCTGACCGTCACCGCGCGACAAGAGCACTCGACACTGCCCCTCGGGCAGACAGAAGCTGTGGGGGTCACAGAATGATGGAACAGGGATCACGACTCGCGACCGAGCGGCGGGACCTCATCCTCGAGCGGCTACTCGCGTCCGGCGCGGTGCGGGTCGCCGAGCTCACCGACGCTCTGGATGTCACCCCCGTAACGCTGCGACGCGACCTGCAGCAGCTGGAAGCGGAGGGGCTGCTCGTGCGCGTGCACGGCGGCGCGGTGCTCCCGCCCGACGGCGCACCGGCCCTGCAGGCGCGCCAGGCGAACAACGGCGCGCAGCAGACCATCGGCGTGCTCGTGCCGTCACTCGACTTCTACTGGCCGCGCGTCATCCGCGGCATGGAGCAGGCGGCCCGCGAGCAGGGCGCGAAGCTCCTGCTCCGCGGCACGTCCTACGAGATGCAGGATGAGCGGCCCGTGCTCGAGCGCATGGTCGAGCACGAGGGCGTCACCGGCCTTGTCGTCGCGCCCAACACCGATACCGACCACGCGCGCGAGGTCATGGAGTGGCTGCACGAATCCGGCCTGCCGTTTGTGCTCGCCGAACGCGACGCCGTCGTCGGCCCCGACCGCACCCCGGCCGAATCGGTCACCACCGACCACGCGCTGGGGGCCGTGCTCGCGGCCCGGCACCTCGCGCAGCTCGGGCACCGCAAGGTCGGCCTCTTCATCTCGCGGAACTCCCCCACCTCGCGCAAGATCATCGCGGGCTGGTCCGCCGCGTGCCGCGAGCTCGGCCTCACGCCAGGTGAGCATGTCGAGCGCATCCTGCCCGACCGCCGCGACCCGCGATTCTCGGGGGCAGTGGATGCCGTGCTCGACGCGGTCCTCGAGGCGGGCGTCACGGCCCTCCTCGTGCACTCCGACCGGGAGGCGATGGCGATCATCGACGTCGCCCTCGCCCGCGGGCTGAGCGTGCCGGAGGACCTGTCGGTGGTCGCCTACGACGACGAGGTCGCCGACCTCTTCACCCCGGCGCTGACCGCGGTCACGCCGCCCCGGTCCTCACTCGGGCGGGCCGCCGTGACGACCCTGCTCGCGCGCATCGCCGACCCGACGCGCCCCGTGCACCGCACCGTGCTCAGCCCGAGCTTCAACTCGCGACTCTCCACGGCGCCGCCTCGCGACAGCTGAGCCGCTTGCGGGCGTTCTCCCAGCCTTCCTGCCCGCACATCCCCCTAAGCTCTTCCGAAGCAAGGGGAGTACTCCCGTCTGCGGTGTGCCCGTCAATACGAGCGTGATTCCACGTTCCGGGGCATCGGCTCCACCATGTCAGCGTCGCTGATCTGGTCGGGGCGGAGGAGACCTTGGTGTCGTTGTCGAACACCAATCCCCCTTTGGAGTACCCCCATGCAGGTCACGACCTCTGTCTGGCTGATCACGATCGCGGTGACGATCGGATTCTTCGTCTACGAGTTCTTCGCGCACGTGCGGAAGCCGCACGAGCCGACCATCCGCGAATCCGCTCGCTGGTCGGCGTTCTACATCGGCCTCGCGCTGCTGTTCGGCGTCGGCATCGGCTTCGTCACCGACTGGCGCTACGGCGGCGAGTACTTCGCCGGCTACCTGACCGAGAAGGCGCTGTCGCTGGACAACCTCTTCCTGTTCCTCATCATCATGACCGGCTTCGCGGTGCCCAAGATCTACCAGCAGAAGGTGCTCATGATCGGCATCGTCATCGCGCTCATCATGCGCGGTGGCTTCATCGCTGTGGGGGCCGCCCTCATCGAGAACTTCTCCTGGGTGTTCTACCTGTTCGGCGCGCTGCTGTTCGTGCTCGCCTACCAGCAGATCAAGGGCGACCACGGAGACCCCTCGAACAACGCCTTCATGCGCTTCGTACGCCGCATCCTGCCCGTCACGGATGAGTACCACGGCGACAAGATGACCGTGAAGAAGGACGGCAAGCGCTTCGTCACCCCGATGCTCCTCACGATCGTCGCGATCGGCTTCATCGACCTGGTCTTCGCGCTCGACTCGATCCCCGCGATCTACGGGCTCACCAACGAGGCGTACATCGTGTTCACCGCGAACGCCTTCGCGCTCATGGGCCTGCGCCAGCTGTTCTTCCTCATCGGCGGACTGCTCGAGCGCCTCGTCTACCTCAGCCAGGGCCTCGCCGTGATCCTCGGCTTCATCGCCGTGAAGCTCGTCTTCCACGCCCTGCACGTCAACGAGGTGCCGTTCATCAACGGCGGCGAGCCGCTGCTGTGGGTGCCGGAGATCCCGATCTGGTTCTCGCTCACGTTCATCGGAGCGACCATCGCGGTCGCCACGATCGCGAGCCTCCTCAAGACGCGGAACGACCGCAGCAAGTCCGAGCGCTCCACGGTGCAGGACGAGCCCATCGAGACGGCGGCCGACGCTGCGGATGCGCCCCGCGCCGCCAGCGCGGGCCGCGCCGCGAGCGACGCGACCTCGAGCGGGTCCCCCGTCTCCGGCGGCGACTCCCGCGACGCCTAGCCGCCGCAGAACCCAGACACCGCAAACGCTGCCCGGCGTTTCACCCTCTGAGACCACTCTCAGAGGGCGAAACGCCGGGCAGCGTCGCAGATGGGGCGAAAGCTACGATGCGACGCCTCGGCGAGGACAGGGCCAGCGCTCCAGTTGACGCGCGTTAGTCAGTGTCGTACTGTGCTCCTATCGCTCGCATTAACGCGAGTTAGTCAACGAAGACAGGATTCCAATGAGCGGTCAGAATGCGTCGGCACACGGGGGTCCCGTGCGTGCGAAGGCAGTCACGATGGCCGACGTGGCACGCCACGCGGGCGTCAGCCGGACGGCAGTCTCCTTCGCTCTGAACGGTACGGACGCGGCCATCCCGGAGGGCACCAGGCGCCGCATCCGCGATGCCGCAGCCGAGCTCGGGTACCGCCCGAACGCGGCAGCCAGAGCACTCGCCGTCCAGCGCACCGGATGGTACGGCCTCGTCACGGAGATCGTGACGGCCCCGTTCGCCGTCGACATCGTGAAGGGCGCCCAGGCCGCCGCGTGGGAGCTCGGCAGCTTCCTCCTCATCGCCCCGAGCGACGAGGAGCCGACCATGGAGTCGCTCGCGATCGAGAAGCTGCTCGAGCAGCGGGTCGAGGGCATCATCATCGCCGCGACCTGGCATCGCGGCATCCGCGTGCCGGACAACGCGCACGACGTGCCCTGCGTGCTGGTGAACTGCTACGACCTCGACAACCGAGTGCCGAGCATCGTCCCCGATGAACGCCAGGGCGGGCGCACGGCTGCTCGCGCGCTCCTCGACGCCGGACACGAGCGCATCGGCCACATCACGCTCTCCCCCGGTATCGCGGCGACGGTCGGCCGCCTCGCGGGCCTCCGCGACGAGATGCGCCTGGCGGGGCTCCCCCTCGGCGACGAGCTCATCGAGTCGAGCGACGGGACAGCGGATGGTGGCTACGCCGCGGCCACCAGACTCCTCGATCTGCCCGAGCGACCGACCGCGATCTTCTGCGGCAACGACCGCGTCGCGATGGGCGCCTATGACGCCATCAAGGAACGCGGGCTCCGGATTCCCGAGGACATCTCCGTCGTGGGCTTCGACGACCAGGAGATCCTGGCCGGCTACCTGCGACCCGGCCTGACCACCGTCGCCCTTCCCTTCGAGGAGATGGGCGCGGCAGGGGTGACCATGCTCACCTCGCTGGCAGCGGGCGAGACGATCACCGATCGACAGATCGAGATCGCCTGCCCGCTGCGCTCGCGCTCGTCCATCGGAGGTCGAATCCGATGATCGAGCAAATCCCTGCCCTGCGAACTCCTACGCACGCGAAGAAAGAGACACCATGACCCTATCCATCAGACAGCGCGTCGTCACCGTGGTCGGCATGGGCGCCGTTGCCGCGGTCGCCATGTCCGGCTGCACTGCGTCCGCTTCCGGCGCCGGTGAAGCACTCCTGACGATCCCTCGCGAGGACATGGGGACGTTCAGCCAGAACTTCAACCCGTTCTCGCCGACCGCCGCCCCGATGACGCAGCAGGCGATCTACGAGTCGATGCTCATCTACAACCCCGCCGCTGGGGACACCGTGCCGTGGCTCGCCGAGTCCTGGGAGACGAGCGGTGACGGCCTCACGCAGACCTTCGACCTCCGCGACGGCGTGCTGTGGTCCGACGGCGAGGCGTTCACCGCCGACGACGTCGTGTTCACCGTCGACCTGCAGCGCGAGCTGCTCGGCGGATTCGACTACCTCGCCGACGCCAAGGCCGTCGATGCGGACACAGTCGAGTTCACGCTCTCGAAGCCGTACAGCCCGGCGCTCTACGAGCTGGGCCAGCTGACGCTCGTCCCCGAGCACATCTGGGCGGCCGAGGAAGATCCCGGCAACTTCGAGAACCCTCTGCCCGTCGGCACCGGCCCCTACACGGAGGTCACGAACTTCCAGGCGCAGTCGTTCGACCTCCTGCCGAACCCGAACTACTGGCAGGAGGGCGCCCAGAACATCCCCGGCATCCGGATGCTGGCGTTCGCCGGAAACGACGGGGCCAACCTGGCGGCCATCAACGGCGATGTCGATTGGGCCCCGCAGTACATTCCGAACATCCAGACCGCGTTCGTCGACCGCGACCCCGAGAAGCGGCACTACTGGTTCCCGCCGACGGGATCGATGATCAACTGGCAGCTCAACACGACGCTCCCGATGTTCTCCGACGTCCGCGTCCGGCAGGCGCTGTCCATGGCACTCGACCGCGAGCAGATCGTCGACGTCGGCATGTCCGGCTACACGAAGGCGGCGGACTGCACCGGGCTCTCTGGCGCGTATGACACCTGGCGCGACGAGGCGGTCGCGAGCTCCTGCGGCTGGGCCTCGCTCGACCTCGCAGCGGCGGCAGACCTCCTCGACGCGGCTGGATACCCGGAGGGCGCAGACGGGACGCGGACCACCCCGGACGGCCAGCCGTTCTCCTTCACCATCTCGGTCGGCTCGACGTCGAGCGACTGGCTCTCGGTCGCGAACATCATCGCGCAGAACCTGGGCGAGCTCGGCATCCAGGCGACCGTCGATTCGCCAGACTGGGCCTCGGTCGTCGCCGGATACGAGACCGGCGACTTCGAGACCGGCATCGTCTGGAGCGCCGCCGCGCCGACTCCGTACCAGTACTACCGCAACACGATGTCGACGGAGACCGTCGTTCCCGTCGGCGAGCAGACCTTCGACAACTACCACCGCTTCGGCAGTGCGGACGCCGATGCGCTGCTCGCCGAGCTGGCCAGCGCGTCCGAGCCGGAGCAGCAGGCAGCCGCGACCTCGGGCCTGCAGCAGCTCTTCGCGGAGCAGACCCCGGTCGTCCCCCTATTCTCGGGCCCTGAATGGGGTGCGTACACGACCGAGCGCTTCGTCGGCTGGCCGACGGAGGAGGACCCGTACGCGACCCTCGCGACCCGTTCCTCCACCACCGTGCTCGTGCTCACGAAGCTGACACCCGCCGAGTAGCAGCCGCCTTCTCTCGCCGCCGGCCGGGCCGTACCCCGGTCGGCGGCCCAGCCGCCGCCTGCCCTGAAGGGGCCGCGTCGCCATCCCATCAACTCCACCCGCTCCATCCATCGAGGAGGATGTCGTGAGCTTCATTCTGCGCAGGCTCGGGTTCTACCTGCTGGCCTTCTGGGTCTCCATAACCCTCAATTTTCTCCTCCCGCGTCTCATGCCGGGAGACCCCGTGACGCGCATGCTCTCGCGTTCTCAGCAGCGGCTCGACCCTGAGCAGGTCGATTCCCTTCGCGAGATGCTCGGCGTCAACGGCGGCCCATGGTGGCAGGAGTACCCCGAGTACCTGGTGCGCATCCTCACCGGCGACTTCGGCGTCTCCATCTCGAGGTTCCCGACCCCCGTCACGGAGGTCATCGCCCAGCAGCTGCCGTGGACGCTGCTCCTCGGCGCCGTGTCCCTGTTCATCGCCGTGATCATCGGCAACCTCCTCGGCATCCTGGCCGCGTGGCGTCGGGGCGGCGTGCTCGACTCGATCGTCCCGCCCCTACTGGTCTTCATCGGCTCGTTCCCCTACTTCTGGCTCGCGATGGGCGCGCTCTACGTCTTCGGAGTCATGCTCGGGTGGGCCCCGCTGCGGCACGCGTTCAGCGTCGGCCTCACCCCGTCGTGGGATCCGGTGTTCATCAGCGACGTCGCGGCGCACCTCGTCCTGCCTGCGCTCTCCATCGTGCTCGTGTCGATCGGCGGGTGGATGCTCGGCATGCGCAACACGATGATCGCCACGAACTCGGAGGACTACATCCTCATGGCGGAAGCGAAGGGGCTCAGCTCGTCGCGCGTCATGCTCCGGTACGGGGCCAGGAACGCGCTGCTCCCGAGCGTCACCTCCATCGGGATGAGCCTCGGCTTCATCGTCGGCGGGGCTCTGCTCACCGAGGTCGTCTTCGCCTACCCGGGCGTCGGCTACCAGCTGCTCGCTGCCGTCCAGGGCCTCGACTACCCGCTCATGCAGGGCCTGTTCCTCACGATCACCGCCGCGGTGCTCCTCGCGAATTTCCTCGTCGACCTCATCTACGTCCGACTCGACCCGCGCGTTCGCGTGCGCTGAGAGGTACCCATGTCGATCCAAAGCCCCGAGTCGCTCGCGCACGCCTCAGCCGTCCGCGACGCGAGCCAACCGCCGAGCACCAGCTCGATCGCCACCCGTGAGCCGGATGCGCAGAACCGCTCGCGCGGACGTCAGCTGACGCGCCTGCTCCGCGCCCTGCTGCGCAACAAGAAGGCGCTATCCGGGCTCATCATCCTGCTGGTGTTCGTGGTGCTCGCGCTCACCGCACCCGTGATCTTCCCAGGTGACCCGTCTCGGATCGGGTCGGGCGGAGCAACGCCACCCAGCGCGGATCACCTGCTGGGCACCACCGCGAAGGGGCAGGATGTGCTCGCGCTCACCGTCTGGGGTGCTCGCTCGAGCCTGCTCGTCGGGTTCGTCGCGGGTGTGCTCTCGACGCTCGTCGGCATCGTGGTCGGGCTCACGAGCGCCTTCTTCGGCAAGCGCGTGGACGATGCGCTCTCGCTGGTGACGAACGTCTTCCTCCTGATTCCCGGCCTCCCGCTGCTCGTGCTGCTCGCCGCGTTCCTCCCGCCGGGACTCGGCACGGTCATCGCGGTGCTCGTCATCACGGGCTGGGCTGGCAGCGCTCGGGTGCTCCGCGCTCAGGGCCTCTCGATCCGCGGCAAGGACTACATCGGCGCCGCCATCACCTCCGGAGAGCGACCGCTGTCGATCATCCTGCGGGAGATGCTGCCCAACGTGGCATCGATCGTGATGACCACGCTCCTCGCCTGCATCATCGGAGCGATCGGAGCGCAGGCCGGCCTCGAGTTCCTCGGGCTCGGCGACCCGAACACCCTCTCGTGGGGCACCAACCTGTTCTGGGCGTCCAGCGACGGCGCGCTCATGATCGGCCAGTGGTGGATCTTCGTCCCCTCCGGTCTCGCGATCGCGCTCGTCGCTTTCGCCCTCGCCCTCTGCAACTACGCGGTCGACGAGGTCACCAACCCACGGCTCCGGAGGCCGCGCACCGCGCGGACCGCAACGGCACCCACGACCGTCGACCGCAAGGAGCAGGCACGATGAGCGTCCTCGAAGTCCGCGACCTCACGGTCGACTACGTCAGCGACGAGCGGTCCGTCCGCGGCGCCGACCGCGTGTCCTTCTCGATCGCGCAGGGTGAGATCCTCGGCCTCGCCGGGGAGTCCGGCTGCGGGAAGTCGACGTGCGCGAACGCCATCATGCGGCTGCTGAAGGAGCCGGCCCGGATCACGGGCGGCAGCATCCTCTTCGACGGCCAGGATGTGCTGAGCATTGACGCCGGGCGCCTTCGCGATTGGCGCTGGCGGGAGGTGGCCATGGTCTTCCAATCGGCGATGAGCTCGCTCAACCCGGTGATGCGCATCGGCGACCAGCTCGTCGACACGCTGCGGGCTCACGAGCGCATCTCGAAGCGCGACGCATGGCGCCGCGCAGGGGAGCTCCTCGAGATGGTCAGGGTGGGCGCGGACCGTCTCCGCTCGTACCCGCACCAGCTCTCCGGCGGCCAGCGACAGCGGGTGGTCATCGCGATGGCCTGCTCGCTCCGCCCCCGCCTGCTGATCCTCGATGAGCCCACGACGGCCCTCGATGTCGTGGTGCAGCAGGACATCCTGCAGCAGATCCGGGACCTCCAGCAGGAGCTCGACTTCGCCGTGCTGTTCATCACCCACGACATGTCGCTCATGCTCGAGCTGTCCGATCGCATCGGCATCATGGTCGCCGGCCGCATCGTGGAGGTCGCGCCCGCCGCGGTCATCCGGAACGGCGCGCGTCATCCGTACACCCGGGCGCTGCTCGGGGCGTTCCCACCGATCAGCGGCCCGAGGACGAAGCTCTCCGGCCTGGCTGAGGGTGTGCGCTTCACCGATGTCCCCGACCTCGTCGAGGTCGCCCCTGGCCACCTCGTCGCTCCGAGCGGCGCACTGATCGAGGAGGAGACGCGATGAGCGTCGTCACCGAGCACGAACCCGTCCTGCGCGTGCGGGGCCTCTCCAAGCGGTTCCCCGGTGCCGGCCTCTTCGGCCGCCGCGGCGCGGTGGATGCCCTGTCCGACGTCGACCTGTCGATCGGCCGCGGTGAGATCGTCGCGCTCGTCGGCGAGTCCGGGTCGGGCAAGTCGACGCTGGCGCGGTGCGTCGCGCGCCTCGAGCAGCCGACTTCGGGAACCGTCGAGCTCGACGGAGTGGATGTCCTGCGCTCCGAGCGCCGCTCAGCCTCCCGCGCCTACCGGAACCGCGTGCAGATGGTGTTCCAGGACCCCTTCGGATCGCTCAACCCGGCCCACCGCGTCGGGGCGGTCCTCGAGCGGACCTTCCAGCTGCACGGCATGGGCCAGGGCGACGTGCACGAACGCTGCGCCCAGCTCGTCGAGTCGGTGGGCCTGGATCGCCAGGTCCTGAGCGCATTCCCGCACGAGCTCTCGGGCGGCCAACGGCAGCGCATCGCCATCGCGCGTGTGCTGGCCGTGGAACCCGATGTCATCCTCGCCGACGAACCGACGTCGATGCTCGACGTCTCCGTGCGCATCGGCGTGCTGAACCTGCTCGCCGGGCTCAGGGACGAACGCGGCATCGCCATGCTCTACGTCACGCACGACCTCGCCTCGGCGAGGTACCTCGCCGATCGGATCCTGGTCATGCACCGCGGACGGATCGTCGAGGGCGGCGAGTCGACCACGCTGCTCGCCAACCCCAGCCACCCCTACACGCGCCTGCTCGTCGGCGCCGTCCCCGACCCCAATCGGAGCTCCGCGCCGGATGTCGGCGTTCGCGCCCGCCTGCGGGAGGAGATCGCCGCGTGGACTTCCGGGCCAGCGCTCTCGCGCCGCATCGTCGACGCCGACAACGACCACTGGGTGCTCGCACCCGAGGAGAACGAATGACCGACACCACCGTCCGCGCCGACGAGCAGCTCATGAGAGCTCAATCGGACCGGCTTCGCCCCGCCTTCCACTTCACCTCGCCGGCCGGCTGGCTCAACGACCCGAACGGGGTCGCGCAGATCGACGGCCTCCACCACCTCTTCTACCAGCACAACCCGGAAGCTCCGGTGCACAACCGCATCCACTGGGGTCACGCCGTCAGCGACGATCTCGTGCACTGGCGCGATCGTCCGATCGCGCTCCGCCCCGGAGAGGGCGCCGACGGCGACGGCTGCTGGTCCGGCGTGCTCGTCGACGACGCTGGCACGCCGACGCTCGTCTACTCTGGCCGCCAGGGGCTCCGCGAGCTGCCGTGCCTCGCCGTCGGCTCGGCCGATCTCGAGGAGTGGTCGCCGCTGCCTGAGCCGGTCATCTCGACCCCTCCCGAAGGTGACCTCACGGCGTACCGCGACCACTGCGTGTGGCGCGAGGGCGACGTGTGGCGCCAGCTCATCGGCTCGGGGGTGCGCGGAGACGGTGGGTGCGCATTCCTCTACGAGTCCACGGACCTCCGCGAGTGGCGGCTCATCGGCCCGCTCGCGTCGCTCCCCGCTGGCCAGATCGCTCTCGACGACCCGGACTGGACGGGAACGATGTGGGAGTGCGTCGACTTCTTCCGGCTGCTCCCCGGCGACTCAGCTGGAACCGCGGCGACGGCAGCGCCGGACGCCGCGAGCGGCGACCCGCACGCGCTCATCTTCTCCGCCTGGCACGAGGGCGCGACCCTGCATCCGCTGATCGCCCTCGGGAGGTATCGGGATGACCGGTTCCAGATCGACCGTGTCCAGCGGCTCGATCTCGGGAGGCGCCACGCCTACGCCCCGCAGACGTACCGCGACGAGGCGGGCCGACGCATCCTCTGGTCGTGGATGCAGGAGGGGCGCACCGACGAGGCCATGATCGCCTCGGGCTGGTCGGGGGCCATGGCCCTCCCCCGGACCCTGTGGCTCGACCGTGACGGCGTCGTCCGACAGGAGCCGGTTCCGGAGTTCGCCGCCCTGCGAACGCACGAGCTCGCCGGCGACTGGTCTGGCGACACCCTCGACATCGAGGTGGATGCGCTCGTCGGGGACGGTCGCCGGCTCGCCGTGACCGTTCTCGCCACCCCGGACGGCGAGGAGGCGTGTGTCGTCGAGCTCGCTCGCCGGGACGGAGCGCTGCACCTGAGCCTCGACCGATCCCGGTCCTCCGCCGACACGACCGCGGACCGTTCGCGCCTCGCCGGCACGGTGCCGGAGCCGGGCACCGCCGACGACCGCGAGCGCCCCTCGCGTCTCCGCATCGTCGTCGATCGGTCCTCGATCGAGGTGTTCTGCGATGGCATCGCCCTGACGGCTCGTGTCTACCCCACCCGCACCGATGCGCTCGGCGCGAGAGTCGAGGGGAACGCGGCGGTCACGCGCGCGACCGCGTGGCACATGGCAGGCGCCGAGGAGCACAACCGGATCCAGCTGCACTGAACACGGCACCGACCCACCCCCGAGGGAACCTGATGACGAGCACCGCACCGACCACCTTCCGTCCCGCGTTCCACATGAGCGTGCCCCGCGGGTGGAAGAACGATCCGCAGCGCCCCATCCGCGTGGGCGACGAGTACCTCTCCTACTACCTGGCGAACGACGACTACGTCGAGGGCGGGATCGGAACTTCGTGGCGGCTCGCGACCACGCGGGACCACGTTCGCTTCAGCGATCAGGGAACGGCGATCCCCAAGTTCGCGAACGGGAACGGGGACTGCTGGTCGGGCTCCGTCGTCGTCGATGCGCACAACACGGCCGGGTACGGACGTGACGCGGTTGTCGGGCTGGTCACGCAGGCGCCGGCTGGCGTGCAGGCGGTGTACCTCTGGGTCTCGACGGATGGCGGGCGCACCTTCACGCCTGGCCCGCCCGACCCCGTCCTCGCGAACCCCGGGGTCGTCGACTTCCGCGACCCGAAGGTCGTGTGGGATGACGACCGTGCGCGCTGGTGCATGCTCCACGCGGAGGGCGACACGATCGGCTTCTACGTGTCGGCTGACCTGCACGGTTGGCGGCGGGTCGGCGAGCATCGCATCGAGGGCATCGGCCTCCTCGAATGCCCCGACCTGTTCCGGATGCGCGCGAGCGACGGCACGCGGCACTGGGTCCTCGGCACGAGTGCGAACGGCAAGGCTAGGGGCCTGCCCGCGACGTACGCCTACTGGGTCGGCGAGTTCGATGGCTCGGCCTTCACCTGCGACGAGCGGGAGGCCCTGTGGCTCGACCACGGGTTCGACTTCTACGGCGCCGTCACCTACGACGCGCATGACGCGGGCGGAGACGTCGACGAGTCGCTGCGCCGCGCCATCGGCTGGGCGAACTTCTGGGACTACCCGCACAATGCGCCATCGATGGTGACCGACGGGTACAACGGCGACGACATGATCGTGCGGGAGCTTCGCCTGCACCGACGCGGCAGCGGCTACGCGCTGAGCGCTCAGCCACCGGCCGCGCTCCTGGAGCACGCCACTCGACGCCATGCGCTGGGGACCGTCGCCGTCGCCGGGTTCTCGGACCTCGAGGTGCGGGCGGTGGCGTACGAGCTGCGCTGCGAACTGCGCTGGGACCCGAGCTCGCCACCCACCGGTGCCGGGCTGGAGCTCCGTCGCGCGAGCGGGGGTGCTCGGCGCATCGGGGTAGGGCTGTCGTTCGCGGATGCCTCGATCTCCGTGGACCGCGGTGAGACGTGGAGCCCGAGCGGCGGCGCGACGACGACGAGCATCGACGCGTCGACGGGATCGCTCCACCTTCGGATCCTCGTCGACCGGTCCAGCATCGAGGTCTTCGTCGGCGAGGGGTTCGAGGTGCACTCGCATCGTGTGTTCCCGCTGCCAGCCGACGACGGCATCCGGCTGCTCGCCGCGGGCGGCCAGATGACCTTCGCGGACCTCGAGATCATCGAGCTCGAGGTCCGCTGAGGCGCATTCGCCCGTGTGCTCAGTCCAGCGCGGCCGAGACGGGCACGCGTGGCCGGGGCTCTTCAGCCAGCTCGGCAGATGAGGGCGGGTCTGCGCCGGGACGGGAGACGGTGATCGCCGCCGCCCTTGCCGCTCGTTCCAGCAGGCTGCTCAGGTCTCCGCGATCGATGCGGCGGAGGGCCCCGCGGGCCGCGCCGTCCCTGAAGCCGAGCCGGAGCATGCCCTCGATGATCGCCGACATGAACGTGTCGCCGGCGCCCACCGTGTCGGCCACCGCAACCGAGGCCGCGGCGACGTCCGTCGTTCCGGCCTCGGTCACTGCGGTGGCACCGCTGCCCCCTGCGGTGACGACGACGACCGAGGGGCCCATCGCACGCCAGGCGCTGGCGACGTCGACGAGGCGTTCCCCGGGGTAGAGCCAGGCGAGGTCCTCGTCGCTGGCCTTCACGACATCCGCGAGCGCCACGATCTCCTCGACGCGCCCACGGACCTCGCGGTGATCGCCGAGGAGTGCAGGCCTGATGTTCGGGTCGTAGGTGACGAGCGCACCTCCGCGCAGTCGCCGGATCGCCTGGAGCACCTCGCGTGCGCCCGGCTCGAGCAGGGCCGCGATGGACCCGGTGTGCACGATGCCGGCAGTCACGGCGTCATCGACTCGGACGTCCCAGTCGAGCTGGAAGTCGTAGCGCGCCGACCCCGACTCGTCGAGGAACGCGGTGGCCGTCGACGTGGCGCCGGCGCTCGATCCCCCTCCGGTCAGGATCTCGACGCCGGACGCCTGCAGCCACGCGCGGACGCCCTCGCCGCGCCGGTCGTCGCCGATCCGCGTCAGCAGGCGGGGGCGACAGCCGAGTCGTCCGAGCGCGAGCGCCACGTTCGCGGGGCTTCCCCCTGGGCTCTCGTCGATGCTCCCGTCCACCCGGTGGACGACATCGACGAGCGCCTCGCCGATGACGAGGACGCTGGCGGTTGACAGTCCGGGCGCCACGTCTGCGGTGTCTGCGGTGCCTCGCATCCCGATCAACGCTCCGTCGAGCGCAGGAAGCTCAGCTCGCTCTGCGCCTCTTCGATGAGCGGGGTGAGCCGGTCGTTGAAGGCCTGCCCTGCAGGATGCGCCAGGTGGGCCTGGAACGCGGCGTCGTCCGCGTAGATCTCGAAGACCAGGAATCGGGCAGGCGCCTCCTGCCTGCGGTAGACCTGGAACTCCAGATTGCCTGGCTCGGCTCGCACGACCTCGGCGTAGGCGAGGATCAGCTCCAGGACTGCGGCCTCGGTGCCGGGCCTGGCCGTGAACTCCGCGTAGAGCGTCGTCTGCTCAGCGCCCGATGCGCCGTCCTCGCCCTCACGCATCAGCGGCCCCCGTCATGATCGCGACGGCGTCGGTCATGGTGTGCGACTGCGGCGTTATGGTCGCCGCTCGCTTCCCGAGGCGCTGGATGTGGATCCGGTCGGCGACCTGGAAGACGTGCGGCATGTTGTGCGAGATCAGGATGACGGGAACGCCCTGCTCGCGGAGCCGCTCGATGAGCTCGAGCACCTGCTTCGACTCCCGGACGCCCAGGGCCGCCGTCGGCTCGTCGAGCACGACGACCTTCGATCCGAACGCCGCTGCCCGCGCGACCGCGACCGCCTGCCGCTGACCGCCTGACAGGTTCTCGACGGCGACCGTGACGTCCTGCAGCGTCGAGATGCCGAGGCGCTGGACCTGCTCGCGGGCCTCCTTGCGCATCCCCGAGGTGTCGAGGGCACGGAACACCGTGCCCGCGATGCCGGGCTTGCGCCGTTCACGCCCGAGGAAGAGGTTGGATGCCACGTCGAGCGCAGGCGACACCGCGAGGTTCTGGTACACGGTCTCGATGCCAGCGTCGCGTGCATCCTGCGGTCGCTTGAAGTGGACCGGCTCGCCGTCCAGCAGCAGCTCCCCCTGGTCCGGCACGTAGGCGCCGGTGAGGCACTTGATGAGCGTCGACTTCCCGGCGCCGTTGTCGCCGATGATCGCGAGCACCTCTCCGGCGTGCAGCTGAAGGCTCACCCCATCCAGCCCCACGACCTTGCCGAAGGTCTTGACCAGCCGCTTCGCCTCGAGGACCGGGACCCCCTTCGGTGCTGTCGTGGGCTCGACCGCGTCTGCTACGAGGCTCATTTGCGTACCTTCCTGATCCACTGGTCGACGGAGACCGCGACGATGACGAGAATTCCGATGGCGAGGGTCTGATAGAGACCGTCGACGCCTGCAAGGAAGAGGCCGTTTCGGAAGACGCCCACGATGATCGCCCCGAGCAGCGTTCCCCAGATGATTCCCCGCCCGCCGAAGAGCGAGGTTCCGCCGATGACGACGGCGGTGATCGAGTCGAGGTTGAGGTCGGCGCCGGCGTTGGGGCTGGCGGCACCCGATCGGCCGATCTGGATCCACGCGGCGACCGCGAGGACGGCACCGGCGACGACGTAGACGCTCATGAGCACCTTCGTCGTGGAGATGCCCGCCAGTCGCGCGGCCTCGGCATCGTCACCGACCGCGTAGACGTGCCTCCCCCACGCGGTCCGCCCGAGTACGTACGCGACGAGCACGTAGAGCGCGAACATGATGATGACGCCGACGGTGAGCATGACGTCGCCGACCGGGAAGGCCGTGGCCGTCCACGTGAGCAGCTCCGGCATCTCCGCCTTGCGGATCGTCTGCCCGCCGCTGTACAGCAGCGTCAGCGCGACGAAGACGTTCAGCGTGCCGAGCGTCGCGATGAAGGGCGGCAGCTTGACCCTCGTGACCAGGAACCCGTTGAGGGTGCCCGCGGCCAGCGCGGCGAGCAGGCCAGCGAGCAGCGCCAGCGGGGCCGGGAACCCGTTCTGGACCGCGGTCTGCGCGGTGACCATCGACGCCAGGATCATGGCAGCCCCGACCGACAGGTCGATGCCTGCGGTCAGGATGATGAGCGTCTGGGCGATGGCGACCGTGCCTACGACCGAGACCTGGTCGAGGATGAGCGACAGGTTCCCCGGGGCGAAGAACCTGGGGTTGATCGTGCCGAAGACGATGATGGCGATCACGAGCACGACGGCCGGGCTGATGGCCGGATAGCGGTGGAGGACGCCGCGGACCCGATCGAGCGGGGTCCGCCGGTCGAGGAATTCGGCGGCGAGGTCGAGAGATGAGGTGGGAGGAGAGGTCTGAGTCACGAGTTCACTTCCTTGCAGTGGCGAGAGGCGTCGCGGCGCCGTGCGGCTGTCGCGACGGGTGCTGGACTACTTCGTGCCCCAGCAGAGCTCCGCACCCTCGGTCGTGTCGATGGACTCCACGCCGTCAGCGGGCTGGTCGGTCACCAGCGAGACACCCGTGTTGAAGAAGTCCAGGCCTTCGCTGGTCTCCGGGGTGCTGCCCGTTCCGACGAGCTCGGCGATCGCCTCGACGCCGAGCTCCGCCATCTTCACGGGGTACTGCTGGCTCGTGGCGTCGATGATGCCGTCGGCGACCTGGCCGACACCGGCGCATCCGCCGTCGATCGAGACGATCGTGACATCGTCCTTGCTCTTGCCCGCTGCCTCGAGAGCCTGGTAGGCGCCGTAGGCGGCGGGTTCGTTGATGGTGTAGACGACGTTGATGTCCGGGTTCTTGGCGAGGAGGTTCTCCATCGCCGTGCGCCCACCGTCCTCGGCACCCTGGGATGCCTCGTTCCCGACGATCGTGTACTTGCCGCCCTGTCCGCCGGAGTAGTTCCCCTGCGGGGCTTCGTCGCCGTTGACCGTGTCACTGCCGAGCTCGATGCCCATGCCCTGGAGGAACCCCTGGTTCCGGTTGTAGTCGACCGAGACCGCCTTGTCGTCGAAGAGGTCGATGAGGCCGATGACGGCATCCTTGCCACCAAGCGAGTCCGCTGCCCACTCGCCGACGTACTGCCCGGCGAGGAAGTTGTCGGTCGCGAAGGTGATGTCGACGGAGTCCGCCGGGTCCGGCACGGTGTCGAGGGCGATGACGAACAGGCCGGCGTCGCGAGCCTTCTGGACTGCGTCGAGCACGGCCGGCCCGTTCGGGGTGATGAGGATTCCCGCGTCGCCCTTGGAGATGGCCGCCTCGATGGCCTGGATCTGCGTGTCCTCGTCGCCGTCCTCCTTGCCTGCAGCGAGGGTGAGCGTCACCCCGTTCGCATCCGCTGCCGTCTGCGCGCCGTCCTGCATCGCGATGAAGAACGGGTTCGAGTTGGTCTTGACGATGAGCGAGACGCCGATGTCGCCATCTCCCCCACCCTGCGCGCCCTGGTCGGCTCCGGCGCATCCCGTCAGCGTCAGCGCTGCGATGGCGAGCACCGAGGAGGCGGCGAGAAATGGCTTCCGAGCGATTGGATTGCGGTTCTTCATTGAATTCCCCTGATCGTCTGCGTTGATTGACAACGTTGTCAACGACGTTTGTACTCCATGCGCCGAGTAGAGTCAACAGGCCGTCGAAAGAAAGGTCGATCGTGACAACAGCACCTCGGCGAGACGACCCCGCGAGCGGGCGCTCGCGCACGACCATGAAGCAGGTCGCCTCCCTCGCAGGCGTCGGAGTGAAGACCGTCTCCCGCGTCGTCAACAACGAGCCGAACGTGTCCGCGACCACCACCGAGCGAGTGTGGAACGCCGTCAGGGCCCTGAACTACCACGTGGACCTCGCCGCCGGGAACCTCCGCAGAGCCGACGGACGCAGCCGGACGATCGGCCTCCTGGTCGGCAGCGTCGACAACCCGTTCGCGGCCGCGATCCACCGCGCGGTGGAGGACGCGGCATTGCACCACAGCGTGGCCGTGTTCGCATCGTCGCTCGACGACGACGCCACCCGCGAGGAGGGTGCCGTCAGCGCATTCATGCGACGGCGCGTGGACGGCCTGATCCTGACGACGACCCAGCAGCCCACCTACCTCACCACCCTCCGCGACCGGGACATCCCGGCCGTGTTCGTCGACCGCGTCCCCCAGGGGCTTGACCTCGACGTGGTCTCGAGCGACAACCAGGCCGCGGCAGCACGGGCGACGGCACACCTGATCGAGCACGGCCACCAGCGGATCGCGCTCCTCACCGACCGGCTCTCGATCCAGACGGCCGAAGAGCGCCGTCGAGGCTTCCTCGAAGCCCTGGGTGAGGCCGGCATCCCCACACGGCTCGCCACGATCGTCACGGAGCTCCACGACGAGGAGACCTCGCGCGCGGCGCTCGGCCGACTGCTCGACTCCGAAACGCCACCGACGGCGGTCTTCAGCGCCCAGAACCTCGTCACAATCGGGGCCCTGCGCGCCCTCCGGGAGCGGGGCCTGCAGAACGAGATCGCACTGGTCGGCTTCGATGACCTCCCGCTTGCAGACCTGCTGGTTCCCGGCGTCACCGTGATCGCCCAGGACCCACAGCAGATCGGGCAGCGCGCCGCCGAGCTGCTCTTCGACCGCCTCGGCGGCGACCGTGGCCCCGCCCAGCGCGTCACCGTCCCAACCCGCCTCATCGAGCGCGGCAGCGGCGAGATCCTCGCCCCCACCTCCTGACGAGGCCATCACCCCCTCCCATCGAGGTCGACGCCAATCGACTCTTGCTTTGTCCGGTGGACAGTCTCTAGCATCGCTCGAAATGGATTGACATCGTTGTCAGTCCAGTCCGTTGCATTCGACGCACTGAGAAGAAATCGAGCGAATCCATGACATCGACGTCACCGAGACACCCGAGACCGATGCGGAAGGCTCTCGCCGCGCTGGCAGCAACCAGCATCGCGTTCGCCGTCCTCGCCGGCACAGCCGCCACAGCCACCGCCGAGGAGTCGGCCGAGGCGGGACAGGAGCAGTTCCGCCCGCAGTTCCACTTCTCCCCCGAGAAGAACTGGATGAACGACCCCAACGGCATGGTGTACGTCGACGGCGTCTATCACCTCTACTACCAGCACAACCCAGAGGGCACACGCTGGGGGAACATGAGCTGGGGCCACGCGACCTCCACCGACCTCATGCACTGGGAGGAGCAGCCGCTCGCACTCCCCCAGACCTTCGACGATTCCGGAGTCGCGATCGAGGACATCTTCTCTGGCTCCATCGTCGTCGACGAGACCAACAGCTCCGGTTTCGGCACCGGAGACAAGCCCCCGCTCGTCGCCATCTACACGAGCGCGTACACCCAGGATCATCCGACGCACCCCGGGCTCCAGGCCCAGTCGCTCGCCTACAGCAATGACGGCGGATACACCTGGACGAAGCACGAGGGCAACCCCGTCTACGACCGCGGCTCCGCCAACTTCCGAGACCCGAAGGTCTTCTGGTACGACGGTCCGGCCGGTGCGTACTGGGTCATGGCGGCCGTCGAGGCGGTCGACCACAAGGTGATCCTCGCGAAGAGCACCGACCTGCGCTCCTGGGAGCACCTCTCGGAGTTCGGGCCCGCGAACTCCACGGAGGGCATCTGGGAGTGCCCGGAGCTCTTCGAGCTGCCCGTCGACGGCAACCCGGATGAGACGAAATGGGTCATGGTCGTCAATCTCAACCCAGGTGCCGTGGCTGGCGGCAGCGGGGGCCAGTACTTCGTCGGCGACTTCGACGGCACCGAGTTCACGAGCGAGACCACCGTCGAGCCAGGCACCACGGCAGAAGGAACCCCGTTCGCGACCTTCGACGGCGGAGACTTCAGCGGGTGGACCGTCACCAACGAGTCCGGGAACGAGGCCGATGGCCCGTGGGGGCTTGCACCGGCGGCCGGGGCGCTGCCAGGCCAGGGCCCCGTCAAGGGCGCCATCGGAGCCGGCTTCGCGAACGGCTTCCACGGCGGGGACTGGCCGGTGGGCTCGCTCGAGTCCCCGCAGTTCACGATCGAATCCGACGTCATCAACCTGCTCGTCGGCGGAGGCAACCACCCGCACGTGGACGGCTCGCAGCTCGGGAACGAACCGCCGGCGGGCACCACCGTCTTCGACTTCGAGCTCGCCGATGGCGAGAACCTCCTCGGCTCAGGCTGGGAGGCGACGGGCGACTTCGCCCTCGACCCGGCACGCAGTCCCTCGACGACGAGCGGCGAGTACGCGCTCGGCGACAAGCGCGTCAACACGTGGGAGGGCGGGCCGCTCGGAGACGACAACACGGGCACGATCACGTCGCCCTCCTTCACGCTCGACGGCGATTTCGCTTCCTTCCTCGTCGGCGGGGGCAACCGCACCGACGGCACCCTCCAGGTCGAGCTGCTCGTCGATGGCAGCGTCGTGCGCACGCAGACCGGTGCCAACGCCGGGCAGATGACGTGGCAGTCGTGGGACATCAGCGAGTTCGCCGGCAAGGATGCGCAGCTCCGCGTTCGAGACGAGGCGACAGGAGGCTGGGGGCACCTCACCTTCGATCACCTCGTGATCGGCGACGAGCCCTCGCAGCTTCGCTCGGAGGAGACCGCGGTCAACCTCATCGTCGACGGCGAAGTCGTGCGCACGGCGACCGGCAGGAACAGCGAGACGCTCGACTGGTCGAGCTGGGACGTCTCCGACCTCCGCGGACAGCAGGCCACGATTCAGGCGGTCGATCAGAACAGGTCGGGCTGGGGCCACCTGATGCTGGACCAGATCATGTTCGCCGACACGAGCGTCCCATCGACGCTCGAGAGCTACGACTGGCTCGACTGGGGCCGCGACTACTACGCGACGGTCTCGTACTTCGGCACCCCGGACGGGAGCCGGATCATGCAGGGCTGGATGAACAACTGGGATTACGCCAACGACATTCCCACCTCGACGTGGCGCAGCTCGATGACGCTCCCGCGCGAGGTCGTCCTGACCTCGACTCCAGCGGGACCGCGCCTCAAGCAGCAGGTCGTCCCCCAGGTCGATGAGCAGCTCGACGTGGCAGGCGCGGCCACGCGCACGGACGTCGCCCTCAATGGCGCGGTGGATCTCGGGCTCTCGGGAGACGTCGTGAAACTCGAGGTGACCCTGGAACCGGGCGAGGCGCAGCGGGCGGGAATCACGGTCTTCGGGGACGCCGAGTCGGGAACCCGCATCGGCTACGACGCCGCGCAGGGACGCCTGTTCGTCGACCGGACGAACTCCGGCAACGTGGACTTCCACCCCGCCTTCGCATCGGTGGAGGATGCGCCGGTCGCCCTCGACGACGACGGCTCGGTCACCTTCTCCCTCTACCTGGATCGCGCATCCGTCGAGCTCTTCACGGCGGACGGGATGGTGACCATCACCGATCAGGTGTTCCCGAACGAGGGCGCGGACGCCATCACCGCCTGGTCCGAGGGCGGAGCGGCGACGCTACGACGCATCACCGTCACGCCGGTCACGCCGACGATGTGGCAGGAGCCCGGACCCGTCGTTACCCCGCCGACCGCGACGGCCACGGCAGCTCCGACCGGGGGCGCCACGCCCTCGCCGTCAGCCACCTCCGCATCCACATCCGCACCCACGTCCACGTCCGCACCCACATCCACGCCTCAGGGTGGATCGGACACCGGGACGCCGACTCCGGAGGGGCTGGCGTCGACCGGCGCGGACTTCCCCCTGGCGGCGGTCCTCTTCGGCCTGGCGCTTGTCGGCGGCGGAGCGGTGCTGGGTGCTCGACGACTCGGTCGCCGAGGTCAGTAGCAAGAGCCTCCCGGCAATAGGGCCCGGCGGGCCCTATCGCCGATCACTGCCCGGCGTTTCGCCCTCTGAGACCGCTCCCAGAGGGCGAAACGCCGGGCAGCGTCGCAGACGGGGCGGGCGCAGGGGCCGGCGGGTGTGCGGGGCGCGGGGCGGACCCCGGTTACTCCTCGAGGGGGCCGAGCGTGGCCTGCGCGACGAAGCGAGCGACGGGAGACGCCGTCACCTCGAGCTCGACGATCGCGACCGTGTTGACGCCGGCGCGGAGCACCGAGCCCGGCACGTAGAGCGTCTGCTGCGGTCCGCTGCGCCAATAGCGCCCGAGCAGGAAGCCGTTCACCAGGGCGTACCCCTTGCCCCACTTGGCGGTGTCGAGGTAGAGGTCGCTCGGCGCTTCGAGCTCGAACTCTCCGCGAAGCCCTGTGAGCCCGAGCGGCGTCTCGGGATGAGCCAGTGGCGCGGATGCGTCGGCCGCAGCAAGAGCAGCGCCGGGTGCGCTGGTGAGCGCCGAGCCGATCGCGATTCCGGCCTCAGCGACGTCGATGGGCGTCGCCGTCCAGCCTTCGAGGGGAGCCCCGTCGAGGAGCGGCGTGCCGATGATGCCCTTCTCCTCGCCGATGCGCTCGGCGTAGTTGACGCGACCCTGCTCCTCCACGAGCACGCGCAGCCGCGTCCCGGCGGGCACGACGATCGACGTCTCGTGGAGGGTGCGCGACAGCGTGCCGAAGGGGACGCCGTCGATGGAGAGCCAAGCGAAGTCGCGCACTTCCTCGAACTCCAGCAGGCGGGGTGCGGATGCGCGCGGCAGCTCGGCCTCGTAGGCGACCAGGGCGCTCAGGTGCTGCAGGGCATCGAAGGTCGGGGGCGTCGTGTGGCGTTCGGGACTGACGGGCGGGAGCCACGCATCCGGTGCCACGACGGAGAGCGGAACCTCGAACGCGGGAGCTGGGACCGCGAGGGCGGGGGTCTCCGCCGGCACGTCGGCGTACTTCGCGATGACGTCCCTGAACGCGAAGAACTTCGGGGTGGGGTTCCCTGCCTCGTCGAGCGGCGCGTCGTAGTCGTAGGAGGTCGCGATGGGCAGGTACCTGCCCTTGTGGTTCGCCCCGTTGGTGAGGCCGAAGTTGGTGCCGCCGTGGACCATGTAGAAGTTCACGGAGGCGCCGGCGGCGAGCAGAGCGTCGAGCTCGCGAGCCGCATCCTCGACGCTCGTCGTGTGATGGAAGGCACCCCACCAGTCGAACCAGCCGTCCCAGAACTCGGCGCACATGAGCGGGCCGGTCGGCTGGTGGCGCCGCAGGGTGGCGAGGCGCTCGTCGGCGCGCGACCCGAACGAGCCGGTGAGGTGCACGCCGTCGACGCTGCCGTCGCTCAGCATCTGGTCGGTGGGCTGATCGATCGTCGTGAGCGGCACCGTGATGCCAGCCTCGCGGGTGACCTCGACGAGCCGCTCGAGGTAGGCGGTGTCGTTGCCGTAGGCGCCGTACTCGTTCTCGATCTGCACGAGCACCACGGGGCCGCCGACGTCGATCTGCCGCGGCGCGACGATGTCGTAGACGCGCTGCAAGTAGGTCTCGACCTCGTGCAGGTAGCTGGGTTCCGAGCGTCGCAGCCCCACCCCGGGCATCGCGGTGAGCCACGTCGGGAGCCCGCCGTTGTGCCATTCCGCGCAGATGTAGGGGCCTGGGCGCACGATGGCGTGCATCCCCTCGGCCGCGATCAGGTCGAGGAACCGGCCGAGGTCGTTCCAGCCGGTCACATCCCACTCCCTCTTGCGGGGCTCGTGGGCGTTCCAGGCGACGTAGGTCTCGATCGTGTTGAGGCCCATGAGCTTGGCCTTGTGGATGCGGTCGGCCCACTGCTCGGGATGCACGCGGAAGTAGTGCAGCGCCCCGGAGAGCACGCGGTGGGGTTCGCCGTCGAGGAGGAAGTGCTCTTCGCCGATCTCGAAGGTCATGTGAGCAGACTCCTGTCTTCTGTCTTCGCTGACATCGGGGGTGTTGAGAGGAACCGGGGTGGATCAGCGTTGGACGGCGTCGCCGACGCCGTCCACGAGCTCGCGCAGGTCGCCCCAGCTCGGCAGCGACTCCCAGTCGCCGTCGCTGCGGCAGGCGCTGGCTCCGCACGCGGCGGCCGTCAGCATGCGCTGCTCGAGGGGCGCCCCACGCGTGAGCTCGACGAGGTAGCCGGCCGCGAAGGCATCGCCGGCGCCGACCGTGTCGACGACGTCGACCGCGAAGGCGGGCACCTCGACCTCGAGGTCGCCGTCGACGCCGGACGCGCCGTGCTCGCCGCGCTTGATGACGGCCTGCCGGGGACCGAGGGCCTGCAGGGCGCGGGCCTGCTCGAGCGGGGATGCCTCGCCGACGAGCATGGCGGCCTCGTCGTCTCCGGCGAAGACGATGTCGCTGAGCGCGGCGAGCTCGCGGTAGCGGGGAGCCGCGGCCTCGGCCGACCACAGCTTGCTGCGGTGGTTGACGTCGAACGACACGGTCACGCCATGCTCGCGAGCGAGGCGGACGGCGCTGAGCACCGTCTCGGCGGCGCTGTCGCTGAGCGCGAGGCTGATGCCCGTGACGTGGAGGACCTGGGCACCAACGATGGCCTCGCTTGGGACGTCGGCCGGCGTGATGCGGCTGCCGGCGAGTCCGCCGCGGTAGTAGGTGACGCGGCTGCGGCCCGGACGGGGCCGGTCCTTGAGCATGATCGCGGTGGGTGCATCCGTGTCGACCGTCTCGTGCAGCTGCACCTGTTCGGCCCTGAGGGCGCGGAGGATGCGCCTGCCGACGGCGTCATCGCCGACCCGGCCGATCCACGCGGCCTCGACGCCGAGTCGGGCGGCGGCGATCGCGACGTTGCTCTCCGCACCGCCGAAGCTCATCTCCGCGTCGGACTGCAGGTCGAAGCCGCCGGCCCGGCGCGCGATCACCAGCCCGAGCGCCTCCCCGATCGTGACGATGCCGCTCACGTGCGGCCGACCTTGGCGGCGCTCACGCGGGTCGCGATGTCGGCGGCCGCGCGGGCCGCCTCGGCGACCGCGTCTGCACCCTCGTCGAGCAGCTTCGAGCTGCCGAGCCAGCTTCCGCTCGCGGCGAAGACCGCCGGATGCTCGAGGTGCTCGGCGAGGTTGGCGATGCTGATGCCGCCGCTCGGCATGAACGTGATGCCGCGGAACACGGAGGCATACGTGGTGAGCAGGGACAGCCCGCCGAAGTTGCCCGCCGGGAAGAGCTTGAGCTGCGTCAGCCCGAGGTCGCGGGCCGCCGTGATGTCGCTCGGCGTGAGCGTTCCCGGGAGGATCGGAACGTCTGCGTGCTGCGCGACTCGGACGACCTCCGCCGACAGTCCGGGCGAGACGAGGAACTGCGCCCCCGCATCCAGCGCCTGCTTGGCCTGCTCGGTGTCGAGCACGGTGCCAGCACCCACGATGAGGTCGGGGCGCCCCGCGATGTGGCGCAGTGCATCCAGTGCCCCGTCGCCGCGCAGTGCGATCTCGACGATGCCGATGCCGCCCGCGACGAGACCGTCGGCGAGCGCCTCGGCCTGCGCCTGCGTGCTCGGCGTGGAGAGGGGAACGACGGAGTGGCCCTCGAACAGGGCGCTCATCGTGCGAGCCATCCGCCGTCGACGGGGAGGACGACGCCCGTGACATAGGCAGCGGCCGGGCTCGCGAGGAACACGGCGGCACCGCCGAGGTCTTCTGCCTCGCCCCAGCGACCCGCGGGGATGCGCTCGAGGATGGACCGCGAACGGTCGCTGTCTTCGCGCAGCGCCTCGGTGTTGTCGGTCGCGATGTAGCCGGGGGCGATCGCGTTGACGGTCAAGCCGCGGGATGCCCACTCGTTGCTGAGGGCGTGGACGAGGCCCGCAATGGCCGACTTCGACGCCGTGTACCCGGGCACGTTGATGCCGCCCTGGAAGCTGAGCAGGCTGGCGGTGAAGATGATGCGCCCGTTGCCGCGTTCGACCATTGCCGCGCCGACGATCTGGCTGAGCACGAACTGGCTCGAGAGGTTCACCTGGATGACCTCGTCCCACCAGTCGAGCGAGTGCTCGGCGGCGGGCGCGCGGCGGATGGTGCCTGCGTTGTTGACGAGGATGTCGGCGTGCTTCACGGATGCGCCGAACTGCTCGACGGCGGCACGGTCGGTGAAGTCGACGCCGTGGCCCTCGAAGCTGCGGCCGAGCGAGCGGACACGCGCCCCGACTTCGCCGCCGTCGGCTTCCTGCTGGGAGGACGCGGCGATGATGTCCGCCCCCGCCTCAGCGAGTGCCGTGGCGATGCCGAGGCCGATGCCGCGGCGGGCGCCGGTGACGACCGCGGTCTTTCCAGTGAGGTCGAAGCTGGTCATAGCGACCCTTTCGCGTGAGGCCAGGTCCACCTGGCGGAACTCGGTTTCATTCACCTACTATAGACGTGCCACGAACGAATCACGAGAGGAACTCCCTTGTCCCAGCAGTACCGCCCGGGTCGCCCGGAAGACATCCCCACCCTCGACCAGCAGGCACTCCGTGACCGCTACCTCGTCGAGCAGCTCCTCACGCCAGGTGAGATCCGCGTCGTCGCGACGCACTTCGACCGCGTCGTCACCGTCGGCGCCGTCCCCACCGACAGCCCCCTCACGCTTCAGACCGTCGACGAGCTTCGCAGCGAGAACTTCCTCGACCGCCGCGAGCTCGGCATCGTCAACACGGGCGGCGCCGGCGCCGTCGTCGCCGACGGCGAGCGCTACGAGCTCGCGAAGACCGCCGTGCTCTACCTCGGCCGCGGCACCGTCGACGTCACCTTCGAGAGCAACGACGCCGCCGACCCCGCCAAGTTCTACGGCTTCAGCGCCCCCGCGCACACGGCCTACCCGAACACCCTCGTCACCCCCGAAGAGGGCACGATCCGCGAGCTCGGCGACCAGGTCACGTCGAACCGCCGCACGCTGCGCCAGTGCATCCACGAGAACGGCGTCAAGAGCTGCCAGATCGTCATGGGCGTCACGAGCCTCCACGCCGGCAGCATGTGGAACACCATGCCGGCGCACACCCACGACCGTCGCACCGAGGTGTACCACTACTTCGACCTCGAAGAGGACCAGCGGGTCGTGCACCTCATGGGCGACCCCAAGGAGACGCGCCACCTCATGGTCGCGAACGGCGACGTCGTGCTCTCCCCGAGCTGGTCGCTGCACTCGGGAGTAGGATCTTCCAGCTACTCGTTCGTGTGGGCGATGGCCGGCGAGAACCAGTCGTTCGACGACATGGACTCTGTCCCGATCACCGCGATGCGGTGACGACTCCAACAACGAGGGTGGTCAGGATGGACGACGCAGGCCAGTCGCCGACCCCGCCCGCGGGCGCAAGCGAGAAGACGCTGCTTGTGCTCGCGGCGGCCCTCGCGCATCCGCGCTTCACGGACATCGTCGCCGAAGCCGGACTCGCGAAGGCCACCGTCCACCGCATCCTGGGCACCCTCGTCGCGCAGCACTACCTCGGAGGCAACTCCGAGCAGGGCTACCGGGCCGGGCCCAACCTGCTCGCCCTCGCGGGCCGGGCGCTTGCGAGCGTCGACATCTCGCAGGTCGCGGGCCCCATCGTCGACGAGCTCGCCGCCTCCGTCGACTGCACCATCCACGTGGGCGTCGCGACGGAGAGCGAGATGGTCTACCTCATCCGCCGCGACTCGGCGAAGCCGTACCGCATGCGCTCGCGCGTCGGCCTCGGCGTGCCCCTGCACAGCTCCGGCATGGGCAAGGTCGTGCTCGCCGACTGGGCGCCCGAGCGAGTGGATGCGCTTGCGGAGCGCGTCGGCCTGCCCCGGCGCACCGACCTCACGATCACCGACCTCGGCCTGCTGCACGAGGAGCTCGCCCGCGTCCGCGAGCGCGGCTACTCGACGGACCTGGGCGAGAACGAGACGGGCACCGTGTGCGTCTCGGCACCCATCCGCGACCACACCGGCGCCGTGACGCACGGCCTCTCGGTGTCCTCGATCGAGCTCGAGTACCCGGGCCTCAGCATCGAAGCCCTCGCGCCTGCCGCGATCGCCGCAGCCGACCGCATCTCCCGCGAGCTCGGCGCCCCCGCGGCGTAGGCGATACGCAGGGTTGGTGCCTCGCCCCTTTCGGCGACCCCGCGTGGACGCGTGCGTGTCCAACTTGAGTGCAGAAAACGCGCCCAGCGCGCTTCAGCAGCCGGTTTCGGTCTTTATTGCACTGAAGTTGGACAGCGACGGCGCTGAACCAGTCGTTGAAACGGGCGCGCTGAGCGTCAGTCAGGGGCGATCGCGGCGTGCAGCGAGGCAGATCGACGAGTCCTGAACCGCCGGAGCCAGCGCGATGAGCACAACTCCGACCGACACCCATCCGGGGACGAGGCCGCTGCCGAACCCCCAGATCGCGCTCGACCAGGCCTCGACGCCGAGAACGCCGACCGCTACGACTGCGCCGAGCACGGACGCACGCACGCGCACGGGACCCGCATCGACCTGCGAGAGGAGCCCCCGCCAGGCGATGACGATGAGCACGCACACGACGGCCGGAACCGCACCCCAGAGCTGTCCCGCGGACAGCACTGCCGCCTCCGGCTGGATGCGTTGCACCAGAACGCCGAGGAGCGACCATCCGATCGCCAGAACTCCCGCGACGGTCAGCAACAGGCCCGCCGGTCCAGCAGTCCGTGTGGCCATAGATCCTCCGTCAGGTGTTCACCGCTAGGCGCACCATCGCGCGAGCAGTCTCTGACCGTCCTGCCGGGCGCCATGCCTCGAAAGAACAGCTGCACCCTTAGTGAGCTTAGGGAGAGCCTACGAGAAAGTTCCTGCCATCGACCTTCAAGTTCCGCCCTGTGCGGGAGTCGTCACCGCTCCCACTCACGATCGGCGCTCACTTGGCGACCGGATGCACTCGAGGGCGGACCGTAGAACTCGGCGGGGCATTCGCCGGACAGCACCTTGGTAACGCGGCCACGCTGGAGCACACTTCGAACGGCTCGCTCGGAGACTCGTGGGTTGGGGATGAGCAGCATCCTGACCCTAGCCGCAGCCCCCGCAAGAGTCTCCCCCTCGCACGCGATGATGGCGATAGCAACATATCCGAGATCAGGAGACACGGTCTTGGCGATGTGCAGCCGTGAGCTCGCGGGCGCCTCTGCGGCGAGGAGCCGCCAGGGCCGAGAGCCCGGTCCGTCCGGGAACGCGACGACCTCAACACGGTAGTCGAGGTCGTCCACACGCGCGCGGCGCTTCACCGGGCACCGGCGAGGGTGGACAGGTAGCTTCGCACCTCGTGGATGACGTCGGTGAGATCGCTCCGCCGCTCGTGCGCAAGGCTGTTGGCCAGCCAGAACTGGATGATCAGGCTGGCGCCGATCGTGTGCTCCTCGCTGATGCCCTCGTCGATCCCCTCAATGGAGGCGGCCAGCCCTCGCGAGCTTTGGGTCTGCCCTCCAGGATCCGAGGCGGCAGCGGCTTGAGTTTCGAGGACGTGCAGCATGACTTCGGCGGCTCGGAATACTTCCACGGGGAGATCGGGACTGGGCGGGACGTCATAGGTGGATTGAGGAGAACGTTCGCGCATCGGGGGTGCGACCTCCGTTGGTGGGTGCGCCGAGAATGAACGGGGGGGGGACCTCGGCGACTGGGCGGGCGACCTCAGCTGGGGTGCATCTGGAAGCGAACGATCTTCTGTCGCCTGGCAACGCAGCGAGCCCGTTCATCCTACGCGAATTTCACCTATTAAGGCGAATATGTTCCAAAGGCTTGCGTTGTTCAGCAAAGCCAAATATAGGCTCGCAGCAACCCGCGCTTGCGTCAAAACATGACCGGGGCTGCAACTTCGTGGCCTCAATGGTGAAAACCGAACACTCTTCGCCGCGAGCGCCTAGACTCGAGTGGAGAATAGGGCGTCACTGCGAGCGCAGCCATCTGCACGAACGTGCGTTCGGATGGTGGAACATTGTTGCAAATAGGGTTTGCTCAGGCGGAACTTTTAGGTCACTCTAGGAACTTCAATGCCCGGGGATTTGCCCACATTCTTTGAGCAATGTAGCTACGTCTTGAGAACTTTTCCGGCCAGTGAGGTAGGTACCGCGAGTTGTCTGACCATGAGCGCGTCGCGTTAGCGGATGGGGAAGCCGCAGCCTGGTTCCAGCGACGCGGATGGAACGTTCGGTCGAATTCCTCAGACTTCAGGCTCGTAGCAGACGTACGAACCTTTGATCACTTCGCCCTCATGAGGCTGTGGCACACACCGGCAACCCTCGAGTATTCGGGCGATGACTCTGACATCCCTCTGTTGACGACGACGGTCGGAGTTTCGGGGGTCCACTCCATCGAGGCTTCGGGCACCCACTTCGAGCTCGCCGCGAAGAGCATGCTCGTTCAGAGTCCAACAGGTGAGGTCAGGATGGATGCCGCCCAGGCCGTTTCCCGTATCGTCTGCATCACGCCAGCCTCACGGGTTGCCATCGATGCGCCGAAGTTCGCCTCAGATGCCCTCGTCGTCACGCCCGATGAGTACGACATCAACGTCTTGATCGCCACTGCGCTGGCTTCACTCAAGTCGGCGCCATCACTCTCTCCGCTGAGGGGCAGCCGCAGCAAGTGGCAGCGTGGGATCGAGTACCTGCTCGCAGCAACGCTGTCCACCGACCCAGACGATGACACCCTGGATGGGAACGCGTACGAGGACCTCCTGAGCGCGGCATTCATGATGGTGTCCGCGCGTCTGCGCGAGGTGACGTTCGGAGTTCGGCAGCTCGAGGAATCGCTGGGCATCTCCCACACGCACCTCAACCGAATCTTCCGTTCGATCGGCACAACCCCGGGAGCGTACATTCGCCGCGTTCGCGTGGCCCGCGCCCGGACTCTCCTTCCCTCCCTCAGACCTTCGAGCACTGATTGGCACCGCGCCGCTGAATCTGCTGGTTTCAGTTCCGTTCGAGCGTTGAAAGACGCCATGCGAGCCGTGGAGACCAGTGATGTGAGAGGCGTTTCGACCGACCGGGAGGCGGTCGAGACCGCGAAACCCTGACCTCAGACCGAGGCGCGTCCCATCCACCGGCGATACGTTGCGGGAATCGCACAAGGTGGTGGAGGTGAGCAGTGCATTCCTGCTCGGAGAACGGGGCGCGTGCCTTTCAGGACCATCTGCGGCAGCAGAATGTCGATCACGCCAGCTTCCATCGAGAGCTCTTGGACCTTCTGCGCCTGAACTCAGTTGAGCACATCGCGCAGGCATTGGAGCTCCCGGTGCCAGCACTCAGCATTCTCGCGAGGGTCGCCCGGCGCTCCCAACCAAAGGGTTCTCGCCCGGCACTGCTAGGACCCTACGGTATTGCTGCGGACTACTCGCGAGGGGGTATCCCGCTGCAACTTGTCGTGGAAGAGCTTCTGAGCCTGGACTATATCCACGACTCGTCGACGTGCACGGCGGAAAGCATCCAGCACCGGGGCGCGTATGAGTTCGCTGAGGTGACGCGTGCGTGGAACGACGGCCTGTTGGAAGAACCGACGTACCGGTACCTGGTCACTGCACGCGAGTCGCTGCACAACCGCCTCTCTGAGATGGGCGAGCCGGAGCGGTCATTTTCTGCGGCCGAAGCGTGGGTCGCGGCGTGTGAGTTCGCCGCCCATCGGCAGCTCCTTCCGCCCCCTCCGGACCAAGATCGGGGCTGAACGACTGGCTGGGCTGCGAAGCGTGCTCGGGACGGTCCGGCGCCACTGCACCCGCGGGTGCGCGGGTGCCGGGTCGGTGGGACCCCTGACCAACTTCAGTGCTCAGACGGCCGTTTCGCGCCAGTTCGGGCAGAAAGCGGCCGGATCAGCACTGAAGTTGGTCAGCGGCGGCGGAGAAGGTGGCGGCGGCGGCGCGACGGCGCGCCGGCGAAAGGGGCCCGGGGCGTCACATCGACGCCGCGGGCCCCTGCCGGTGTCCGGTCAGCCGCGGGCGTTCGACTCGCTGGAGGAGCCCCTGCGGTCCGAGGCCCCCTCAGCTATGTCCGCAGCCGGCCCGTCGACCGCGAACCCCGTCTTCCGGTCGATGCTGTCGGATGCCAGCTCCAGGTTGCGCTCCCCCTCGGCGCGCGCTTCGGCTTCCTCTTCGCCGTCGAGGCTCATGAGGTGCTCGACGTCGATGTCGTTGGGGTTGTCGAGCACTTCCTGGAGTCGCTCGCGGTCGAGCGCCTTCGTCCAGCGGGCGATGACGAGTGTGCCGATGCCGTTGCCGGTGAGGTTCGTGAGGGCACGGCCCTCCGACATGAATCGGTCGATGCCGACAATGAGCGCGAGCCCCACCATGGGGATGATGTGGTCGAACGCGGCGATGGATGCGGCGAGGGTCACGAGACCTGCGCCGGAGACGCCCGCTGCTCCGTTCGAGGAGATGAGCATGAACGCGAGGAGTGCGATCTGGGTGCCGATGGGCACATCCACCCCGAACGCCTGCGCGATGAAGATGGCGCCCATGGACATGTAGATGGCGGTGCCGTCGAGGTTGAACGAGTAGCCGGTCGGGATGGTGAGGCCGACGACGTGCTTGGGCACGCCGGCCGCCTCGAGCTTCGTCATCATGCGGGGCAGCACCGTCTCGGAGGAGGAGGTGCCGAGCACGATGAGGAGTTCGTCCTTGATGTAGCGGAGGTACTTGAAGATGCTGAAGCCAGCCCAGTGGCAGATGGGGCCGAGCACCAGGAAGACGAAGATGAGGCAGGTGAGCCAGAAGGAGCCCATGAAGAAGGCGAGGTTGCCGAGGATCTCGGCGCCGTGCTTGCCGATCGTGAAGGCGATGCCGCCGAAGGCACCGATGGGGGCGACCCACATGACGATCTTGATGATGCCGAACATGACCTTCGCGAGCGAGTCCATGGCGCGCACGACCTTCTCGCCACGCTTGCCGAGCATGGCGATCGCGATGGCGGTCAGGATGGCGAGCAGCAGCACCTGGAGGAGCTGGCCGTCGACGAACGCCGACATGAACGAGGTGGGGATGAGGCCGAGGATGAAGCCGGGCAGGCCCTCTCCCCCGGCGTCGCCCGCGTCGGCGATGGTGGCGTCGGCGGCCGATCCGTCGAAGCTCGCGACGTCGTAGTTCAGGCCGGCGCCCGGCTGGAAGACGTTGATGGCGATGAGGCCGAGGCCCAGGGCGACGACGGTGGTGATGTTGAAGTAGACGGCGGTGCGCAGGGCGAGGCCGCCCGCTTTCGCGAGGTTGCCGAGACCAGCGATGCCGACGACGACGGTCGCGAAGATGGTCGGCGCGATGACGACCTTGACCAGGTTGATGAAGAGCGTCGCGAGCCAGCGCAGCTCGGAGGCGAAGGCCGGGAAGATCAGGCCGACGGCGACGCCGAGCGCGATGCCGACCAGCACCCACACGTAGAGGTGGTGCCAGAACGGTTTCTTCTTCTTGACGGGAGGGGTGCTGCCTGCTGCCCGACTTGGTGAGCTCGGGGTGGTCTTGACCGCTTTGCCCTTGTCGGGGCTCGAGTCGTGTGTCACGGTGTTCTCCTTTGAACTCCAGCGTGTGCGTCATCGGTGACGGCTCGTCTTCCAAGGGTGGGCGCCCACAAGCCAGGAGCCCAGGGGCTCGGCGCATCCTTAAGGTGTTCTTGACATTCGGTCGCGGATGCCCGCTTGTTAGGCTCGAACCGTGGCGTTTGCACCGTGGATGTCGTCGGTTGAGCTGCCAGCAGGCGGCCTCACGCGGCGAGCGTTCCTGGGAGGCGCGGCGGCCACGCTGTCTTCGCTTGCGCTCACGGCGTGCGCCTCGCCGAAGCCTTCCGGGCAGGTGCTGACGCTCGCGACCGGCCCAGAGGGGGCGGTGTTCCGGGAGATCGGGGCGGCCTACGCCGACGCGGTGAACGCCTCGTGGCCGGCCGGCGAGATGCTGGTGCGCGACACCGCCTCGTCGCTCGAGAACGCGCAGCTGCTGAGCTCGGGCGAGGTGGATGCGGCGCTCATCAACGTCGATGTCGCTGCGGAGTTCGGGGGCGAGATCGTAGCGCTTGCGCGTGTCTTCGATTCGGTGCTGCACCTCGTGGTTCCGGAGGACTCGGACATCACCGACCTGCGGGGCCTGCATGGCAAGACCATCGCGGGGGGACTCGAGCTGTCTGGCACCCGCTTCACGACGTCGGCGATCCTGGACGAGTTGGGCGTCGAGGCGGACTACGTGAGCCTTTCGCAGGCCGATTCCGTGGCGGCGCTCGCGGGCGGCGCGGTCGAGGCGGCGGCGAGCCTCACGGGCATGCCCACCCCTGCGATCAGCGAGATCGGCGCCGGGCAGCGGGTGCGCTTCATCGACGTCGGCGCGAACGCGGAGCATCTCATCGACCGCTTCTCGCTCGTGTACTTCCCGGTCACGATCCCGTCGACGATGTACGAGGGCCTGCAGGCGGCGACGACGCTCGCGGTGCCGACGGTGCTCGCGGTGAGGCCTGGCATGGCGGATTCGCTGGCCGAGTTCCTCACCGCCTGCCTGTTCGAGAACTCGGATGCGTTGTCGCACGTGCGCCCTGAGGCGGGACAGATCAACCCTCGGACGGGCGCGGGGACGACTCCCATCGCGCTGCATCCCGGGGCCGCCGGCTGGTTCACGGCGAACAAGCCATAGGGGCCACTCGCCAGCAACCGGTGACAACTGTGTACACAACGTCTACTCTTGACACATGGACTCCGTAACGCGTGAGATCAGCACCCGAGAACTTCGCGAGCAGCTCTCCGACGTGCTCGGTCGGGCCATGTATGCCGGTGAACGGGTGGGAGTGACTCGGAACGGCAAGCTCGCCGCAGTCGTCGTCAGCGTCGCGGACCTCGAAGCTCTGGAGTCGTTCGAGATGCATGGCGATGTTGAGTCGTATCGCCATGCGAAAGCGGCAGATGATGGCGACCGGGTTTCCCTCGATGAGCTTCGCGGTGAGCTCGGCGCGTGACCTACCGCGTCGAGTTCACCTCGGCCGCCGCAAAACAGGTCCGCAAACTGACTCGCCCAGTCCAACTGCGCGTGCTGGATGCGATCCAGTCGCTGTCGGAAACACCACGCCCGCAAGGGGCTCGCAAGCTGGTGGGCGAGGAGACCGCGTGGCGAGTTCGCATCGGCGACTACCGCGTCATCTACGACATCTACGACGAGGAACTCGTCATCACAATCGTGCGTGCCGCGCACCGTCGCGAGGTCTATCGCTAGCAGATGCTCCGCTCGGCTAGGACTGAGATTCCGCCAGGGGCACCGCGGCTTCGACGCGGAGGCCGCCGCCGGGCGCATCCGCGAGCGTCAGCCCGCCCCCGATATCTCGCAGGGCTTGCGCGACGATGCTCAGGCCGAGGCCGGTTCCCGGCAGGTTGCTGGTGCGGGGTGAGCGCCAGAAGCGCTGCGTGGCATGCTCGCGGTCGTCAGATGCGAGCCCGATGCCGTTGTCGTCGACCGTGACCACGTAGCTGCGCGAGCCGATGTCCGGCCTGCCAGCGACACGCACCTCGGTGCCGCCGGAGAGCTTGATGGCGTTGGTGACGAGCTCGCTCACGACGGCGTCGAGGCCGCCGGCCGGCTCCTGCACTTCCAGCGTCTCCCCCTGGAGGTGCACGGTCTGCACGGCGATGCCGGCTCGCGCTCCGGCTTCTGCCCACCGGAACGCCGCCCCGGCGAGCGCGTCGCCGATCGCCGCGATGCGCGGCGGCCGGCTCTGGAACTGGGTCGCGTCGAGCAGTCCCGCGACGGTGCCGGTCATGCGGTCGATGGTCTCGATGGCTTCGGCGTGCACCTCTCGGGCTTCGACGTCGTCGCGGAGGTACGGCTCGAGGTTCTCGACCGAGATGCGCGTGGAGGCGAGGGGCGTGCGCAGCTGGTGCGACGCATCCGACACGAACTCCTGCTGCCTCGTGACGGTCGCGGAGACGGTGCCGACCATGGAGTTGAAGGTGGACGCGAGGAGCCGCAGTTCGCTCGGGCCCGCGTCGGTGCCGGCCTTCGCGTCGAGGTCGCCGCGCGCGACGGCGTCGACGGAGCGTTCGAGTTCTTGCACGGGGCGGAGGATCCACCGAGACATGGGCCAGAGCAGCCAGAAGGCGACGGCGCCGGGAACGAGCAGCCCTGCGGCGAGGATGAGCCATTCGGTCAGGATCGTGGCGCGGGCCGTTTCGGTGGGCACGTCGAAGACGAGGGCGCCGACGACCTGCGAGTCGCGGCCGACTGGGGCGACGATCGTGAGCCGCTCTGGCCCCCACGGCCAGACGGTGGTGGTGATGTCGGGCGATTGCCCGGAGAGGGCGGCGTCCACGAGCGCGAGGTCGGCGTCGTCGACCGCGTAGGGCAGGCCCGCCGAGTGGATGATCTGCCCGTCGCGGTTGAGGAGCCAGGTGGGGGTGTCGAAGAGCTCGGCGTAGTCGTCGAGCTCGGCCTGGAGGCGGACGGGATCGGTGCCGATGGCCGTGTAGGCGGCGGTCGAGAAGCGGGCGGCATCGTTGAGGCGGTCGTTGGTGAGCTCCGCCGAGTGGCGGTCGGCGATCGTGACGGCGGTGGGCACGGCGATCATGATGAGCAGCAGCACGAGCAGCGGGACGGCGCACAGCACGAGTCGCCGGTGCATCAGGTGGGCCCGTCCGGGTTGGCGGGTGCCGTCAGGCTGTAGCCGACGCCCCGGAGGGTGGTGATGGTGACGGTGTCGCCGAGCTTGCTGCGCAGTGTGGCCATGTGGGTGTCGAGCGAGCGGGTGCCGGTCTCGACGCTGCTCTCCCAGACGCGGTCGAGGAGGTCCTCGCGCGTCACCGGCTGTCCTGCCCGCGCCGCGAGGAGCCGGAGGATCTCGAACTCCTTCTGCGTGAGCGCCTGAGCGGTGGGGGTGGCGCCGTCATCTGGGGTGATGGTCGCGGTGCGCGTCTCGGTGTCGAGGCGCAGCATCCCGACTTCGATGACGGAAGACTCGGGGATGCTCGTGGAGCGGCGCATCTCGCGGGTGCGCCGAGCGAGGCCTTCGATGCGGACGAGCAGCTCGGCGACGCTGAAGGGCTTGGTGACGTAGTCGTCGGCGCCGGCGCGGAGCCCCGCGATGCGGTCCTGCTCGCGGCCGTGCGCGCTGACGACGATGATGCCGACGGCCGGATGTTGGCGCAGCTTCGCGATGATCTGCGTGCCGAGCCCGTCGGGGAGGGACATGTCGACGAGTGCCAGCTCGGGCACTTCGTCGCGGATGCAGGCGAGGGCTTCTGCGACGTCGGCGGCCCGCGTGACGCGATGTCCGGCGTGCTTGAGAGCGCGGCTCAGCCCCCTTGCCAACTGGTCGTCGTCTTCGCAGAGCAGCACGCGCATGGGGTCGAGTTTATTTGACGCGTCTCTCGGGGGTCGGTGGCACTCTCCGGGCCACTGGCCTCGTGAGCCAGAGCCAGCCGGTGAGGGCGAGCCCCCAGAGGAGGAAGAGCGGGTCCCAGAGGAGGGCGTGCCCGATCATGGCATCCCGGTCGTAGCCGCCTTCGGGCACGAGTACCCCGAGCAGCACGGCGCCGCTCGCGACGATGTTGACGAGCCCGTAGAGCACGATGCCGGGGCCGCCCACCCAGCAGATGGCGCGCCACACTCTCGGCCACGGCATCCGCTGCGCGTCGAGAGCGACGGGAATGAGGGCGGCGAGCAGCTTGACCAGCGCGACGGTGCCCAGCAGGAGGCCGGACTCCAGTGGTTCTCGCCTCGAGAACTCGACGGCGATCGCCCCGATGGTCGACAGCAGCCAGGTTCCGCCGAGCGCCCAGGAGGCGCTGAAGGCGGCGTGCACGACGCCGATGACGGCAGCGGCCAGCACGAGGATGCGTGCGGCGTTGCGCGAGCGGCGGGTGCGGGTGCGGGTGTCTTCGCGCATCCGCGCCCCTACTCCCCCGGTGTCTGGCCGGGCTGGTCCTCCAGGTAGACGAGCCCGTTGCCGTCTGGGTCTTCGAACGAGAACATGGGTGCAACGCTCTCCCAGCGCAGCACTTCGGCGTTGTGGAGCTCGACGCCGCTGGCCTTGATCCGGTCGTGTGCCTCCTGCGCGTCGGTGGTGCCGAGGCGCACGGCGATGGGGATCTCGCTGTCGTGCGGGAGCAGGACGATGCCGACGCTCGAGCCAGGCGGGAGCACCTCGACGTAGCGGGCGCCTGGCCATGCTTCGACGTCCATGACGAGCTCGCAGCCGAGCACGTCCGTGTAGAAGGCGAGCGCCGCGTCCACGTCGGAGACGGGAACCGAGACGCTGAGCACGCGTGTTGTCTTTGCCATGGGTCAAGTCCACCGCGAGGTGAACGACGACGCCAGTGGTTGCCGTGGATGCGCAGGAAGTTCGGTGGGGCGGACCGGCCGGCCTCGAGTCGATCAGCGGCAGACGAAGCCCGCAGGCCTGCCGCCCCGACAGCTGGTGGATGCTCCGGGCGCGGCGGGCCTGCGGGCCTCGTGTTCTCGCCGTCTGCTAGCTGTTCGTCTTCGCGGAGCGCTTCCGCACGACGAGTGCGGTCAGACCGGTCGCGAGCAGCGCGAATGCGGCGAGGATGCCAGCGCCGACGTTCTCGGCGCCGGTTGTCGCGAGCGCGTCCGAGCCGTTGTCGGCGTTGCCGCCGCCAGCGACCGGTGCGGTCGTCGACGTGGCGGAGGCGGAGGGCGTGGTCGTCGCCGAGGCGGTAGGCGCCGCAGTCGCGGACGCGGTGGGCTCCGTGGTGGCGGTGGGCGCCACCGTCGGGGCTGGGGTCACGGTGGGCTCGGCGGTGCCCGGCGTACTGGGCTCGGGCTGCTCGGCTCCTGCGTCGACGAGGCTGATGTTCCCGTCGGCGTCGACCTCGACCTGAGCTGCCATGGCGGCGGCCAGGTTGAGGCGCTGCCAGCTGCCTTCTGCGCCCTCATCGAGCGGGTAGCCGGAGTCGAGCGCGGTGAGCTCGAGCACCTGGCGGCGCTGCTCGGGCGTGAGGTCGGGGTGGCTCGTGATGAGCAGCGACTCGGCGTTCGCGGGGATCGTCACGGCTTCCCCGGCGGGCGCGATCTGCGGGAAGTCGTACGACATGCGCTGCTCGTAGAGCGCGAGGGCGTCGTCCTCGGAGAGGTACGGGGTGTCGGCTTCGATGCAGTCGGCGAGGGCGGCGCCGCATCCGGCCTCGAGCACGCCGCGCAGCTCGGCCTCGGCCTCGGCGAAGAGCTCACGGAACGCCGGGTCGCTCATGCGGCGCTCGACGATGTGCTGGCCCATCATGCGTCCGCTCATCACATCGAGCGGGTAGTGCGCTGCCATGACGATGCGGTTGTTCCCGGCTTCGGAGGTGCGGGCGAGGATCTGCGGGGCGAGCTCTGGCAGCATCATCGAGAGCGACGTGCCCTGCCAGTACGCCTGCGAGGTGTGACCGCTGGGGTAGGCGCCGCTCGTGGAGTCCCAGGCGTCGCCGCCCTCCTTGTCGCGGTATTGGAGCAGCTCGGGGAAGCGGATGTAAGGGCGGTCGTAGTCGAAGTAGTTCTTCGACGGGTTCGACGAGGAGTAGTAGCCGACGAGGCCGCCGCTCTTCGCGAGGAGTGCGTCGATCTTCGGGAGCTCGCCCGCGAGGCGCGCCTCGGTGTAGATCGCACCGAGGTTCTCGCCGAGGCCGTCGGCCATGGAGACCGACATGTCGTCGTACTGGTCGACGATCGCGCGCTCGACCTGCTCGGGGGTGGTCGAGGTGTTGATGTCGACGGTCTGGCTGTCGTTGAGCGCGATGATGTCGGCGCGGTCGGTGACGAGCCAGGAGAACTGGTCCATGATCGGCACGTAGTCGTACTCGGCGTTCGACGGGTAGTCGTAGGCGAGCTGGTCGTCGGTGAACGGCTCGGCGGCGGATGCTGCCCCCGCGCCGAAGCCGGAGAGGAGCACCCCCAGCCCGGTCGTCACAGCGATGGTGGAAGCGAGGCGTCGTCGTGACGTCGTGATGCGCATGCGGGGTTCGGCCTAACGGTCGGGGGATGAACCCGGCGAGCGTAGAGGCCCGGGGAAATCAGCCGATGTCCACTAGGTGACCGGCTAGTGAACGAGGGCGCGGAGATCGGCGAGAAGCAGAACGGGGACCCGGCGCGTCCTGCGCGGGGTCCCCGTCTCGTGATCGTCTCGGCTCAGTCGGCGATCTGCGCCGCGAAGGACTGCAGCCAAGGGCGGAGCTCGGGGCCGAGCTTCGGGTCCTGGCTCGCGAGCTCGACGGTCGCCTTGATGTACTCGAGCTTGTTGCCGGTGTCGTAGCGGCGTCCGCCGTAGACGACGCCCACGACTCCGCCGAACGCCTCGGGGTCGCCGGCGAGCACCTCGAGGGCGTCGGTGAGCTGGATCTCCCCGCCGCGGCCGGGGGCTGTGCGCTCGAGGACCTCGAAGACCTCGGGGCGCAGCAGGTAGCGACCGATGACGGCGAGGTTCGAGGGTGCGTCTTCACGGGCAGGCTTCTCGACGAGCCCGGTCAGCTGGATCGTGTCGGGGCCGACGACGCCCTGTTCACGCGGGATGCTCGTGTCGTAGGCGGCGACTCCATACGCGGAGATCTGGTCGAGGTCGATCTCCTGGAGCGCGACGACGCTGGCGCCGGTCTGCTCGTGCACCTCGATCATGCGTTTGAGCAGGGATCCGCCGGAGGACATGATGTCGTCGCCGAGGAGCACGGCGAACGGCTCGTGGCCGATGTGCTGCTTGGCGCGCAGCACGGCGTGGCCGAGGCCGAGCGGGTCGCCCTGACGGAGGTAGTGCACGTCGGCGAGGTTGGTCGCGGCGTTCACGCGGGCGAGCTTCTCGTGCTCACCGCGAGCCGCGAGGAGCGTCTCGAGTTCGGCCACGCGGTCGAAGTGGTTCTCGAGCGACGCCTTGTGTCTGCCGGTGATCATGAGCACGTCGGAGAGGCCGGCCTCGACAGCCTCCTCCACGACGTACTGGATGGCGGGGCGGTCGACGACGGGGA
Source organism: Pseudoclavibacter sp. Z016 (assembly GCF_002931215.1). Classification (NCBI taxonomy): domain Bacteria; kingdom Bacillati; phylum Actinomycetota; class Actinomycetes; order Micrococcales; family Microbacteriaceae; genus Pseudoclavibacter; species Pseudoclavibacter sp. Z016. Next base: position 59,749 of record NZ_PSTU01000004.1, on the reverse strand, counting down.
GCATCTCTTTCGGGATGGCCTTCGTGGCAGGCAGGAAGCGAGTCCCGAGGCCTGCCGCGGGGATGACAGCCTTGGTTATTGGTGCGCGCATGGAGCTAGCGTATTGGAATTCGGTATCCAGGAGGTTTCGAAGCCCGGTCCGCGAGGTCCTGCGCGTTTCGCGGCAGGTCCGCTACTTCTGCGACTTCGTGGGCATCCGCCGCCCGAGGAACAAGGCAGCCCCGAGGAGCAGGCCGCTCCCGGCGAGGAAGATCGGCCAAGGGCCGCCTCCGTCGGTTCCGGTCGTCGCGAGGCCTGTTCCGCCATCCGTCGGTGCTGCGGTCGCCGCCGGCACGCCAGCGGTCGATGATGCGGACGGAGATCCAGGGGCCGCTGGTTGGGTCGCGGATTCGGATGGCACTGGATGCACGGTCGGCGTTGCCCACCAGGTGGGCTCGGGCTCGGTTTCGCCGGGCACCGGTTCCGTGGACTGGGTGGGAGGAGCCGTCTCCGGCGGGGCCGAGGCGGTCGGCGCCTGGGTTGAAGTGGGCGTGGCGGTCGCTGTCGTCGTCTCCGTCGGAACGGCCGTCTCCGTCGGGGCAGCCGTCTCGCTCGGAGGCGTCGTCTCGGTCGGAAGCGCCGTCTCAGTTGGAACAGCAGTCTCCGTCGGAAGCGCCGTCCCCGTCGGAACAGCAGTCTCCGTCGGAACCGGCGACTCGGTGGGGGCGGCCGTCTGGCACACCGCCGGCACCTCGGTTTCGCTGGGCGTCGGGGCAGCCGTGGGCGTCGGGGGCTCGGTGACCTCGTAGCCGAGGAAGGTGAAGGTGGGCAGGGACGCGAGGATGCAGTTGTCTTCCGCGTTCACGACGCTGATGTTGTAGTAGATGTCCCTGAAAGCGATGCCGGTGACCGTGTAGGTTCCGTCCGGGCCCGCGGGAGGCTCGAAGTGGGTGAACGCAATGCTGGTGAACAGGCCGTCTGCGTCCTTCGTCCGGGGAATCAGACCACGGTTGTACATCACGTACTCCTCGCCATCCGGACCTTCGAGGATGACCACCATGTCCTGGATCTCGCTGTCGTCTCGAGCCCGCCATTCGACGAGCACTTCCTGCTGACCCCAGATGATCTGAGGCGAGAGGAACCTCGCGGTCACGAACTCGGGAGGCGTGTTGTCAGGCCCCCCGATGTAGGTCACGTTGAAGGACGGCAGCGCGGTGAGCATCGCGTTGTCTGTCGCGTTGATCACCCGCGCGTTGTCGAACGAGTCGCGCAGCCGTGAACTCACCACTGTGTACTCGCTGATCCTCCAATACGGTCGATCGACCGTGAAGGTGACCGTTCCAGAGACGATGTCCCCGTCGACGCGGTCCGGCGCGGACCCCGCTGCCCGCTCGGACCCATCGGGAGTAGAGACGGTGAAGCCGACGCTCGCAACCCCGGCTGGGTCCCGTGCGGTGTAGTCGATGGTGAACTGGTCGCCCAGCACCAGGTCGCCAGGCGGGTCCATGGACACAGACAAGAGCTCGGGGCCGTCCTTGTCACCATTCCTGCCATCGACGTGGATCCTCGGGACATTCGCGACCGTGTCGTTGTCGCCGTGGTACGCGAAGAGGATGTTGCCTTCGACATCAACGAACCGGAAGACGGAGACGTACCAAGTGCGCGCACCCCAAGACGACCCGCCCACGACGAGCGAGTCCGTTCCGGAGACGATGTCCCCGTCCCGCGTGGTCGGCTCCGTGACGTCGAAGCCAACGTCCTGATAGTCCTGCTCCCCTCTCTTCGGGGTTACAGCTTGCAGGCTCACGTAAGAGGAGTCGATGTCCGCTTTGCTGCGAACGGTCCAGTTGAATCGGATCTCTTCGCCTCCCTTGACCTTGAGGGAGGACACGATCTCGAGGGAGAGCAGCTCGGGCTCCTCGCTGGCAACCTGCGCCACCAGGGCAGGCTCTGCCGCTGCGGGGGCTGCGGCGAGGCCTCCGACGAGGAGTCCGGCGAGCATCGCGCAGACAAGGGCGTGGAACTTCTTCATAGGGGCTCCAACGTCGGGGGATACCAGGAGCCTAGTGGATGAAGCGCTATTTGACGAACACACTTGAATTGCGGCCTCCACAACACAGAAACACGGCGACTAAACGGCCACACAAACAGTCCATTCAGCCACGGTTGCCACCCCGCATGAGAAGTATCCCTGACCCAAGCCCAAAGATCACGAATATCGAATACTGCATATACGTGTCGATTGCATCCACCATCGCCGGCAGTGTTCCCGCAACGCTAATCGCAAAGAGGTGAATGATACACAAGACAATCGAATTCACAACAGGATATTCTAGAAATTGCGCAGGCTTCCCAGTTGAGATGAGTGGGACCCAGCTCATCGCCAAGTAGATGAACCCAAGAACCCCAAGCACGAAAATTGGTTCGCACACTACTTTAAACCCGACCACGTTGAACTATGACGAGACTGCAACCGAAGCGACAGCAATAATCCAGATAAAGGGGCGTCGCAGCCACACCTCCACCACCGATCGGTGCTGCGCGCACCAGCGCCCCAGCGAAAATGACGTCGCCAGCTAACATCAAGCCGATCAGGCTCCAAAGCACGTATGGCCACGCGATCTTGCGTGCTTTACCCCCGAAGTACAGCGATGCCGACTTGGAGAGCGATCTGTGCAACAACATACCGGACAAGAACATGAGCGCCGGCATTCGGTAAGGCTCGACCACTTGGTTGAAGACATCAATTCCACGCGGATAAAAATCCCCGAAGTAGGCGACACCAGTACCAGCATGAAAGAGAACCACAAGCAGCATCGCGATCCCTCGCATCGCGTCCATCCACGATTCGCGCATGGTACCAACTTTCGTGCACGACAGGGCAGATTCTCGGGCGGTTGCTCGAGTCGGACGCTTTGGTCCGCAGCAGGTGGTGTGCGAAGCACCTCGCTTTGGAAACGAGCCTAAGAGATATATGGGCGAGAAATTTCCACGAGCACAGAATGCCGTCAGTCCAACTCTCGCGGGATGAGCCTCGCAGACGGCCCAGCCAGCAGAAGCGCAACGGCGGGGAAGGTAGGACCCAAGCCCGCACGCCCCTGATAATGTCATGCGGGCCGCTTGGTTCGCGCTACCAGCAGTTGGAGGCCACCAGACCATGACCGTTGCACCCGACGACGACGGAATCGGCGCGAAAGCTGTCCGCGGCATCGGATGGATCGTCCTCGAGCGATGGGCCTCGCGGTTCATCGCGCTCGGCGTCTTCGCGCTCCTGGCTCGGTTCATCGCACCGGGAGACTTCGGGCTCCTCGCCCTCTCCACGGTCTTCACCGCGATCCTGCAGGTGTTCGTCGACTCGAGCTTCAACAAGGTGCTCGTCCAGCGGCTCACCCTGGAACCCAAAGACGCGTCGACGACTTTCTGGACCAGCCTCGGCATCTCCGTCGTCATCTACGTCGCCCTCTTCTTCAGCGCGCCGCTCATCGCGCTCCTGCTCGGCGAACCGGAGCTTGGCGATGTCCTGCGTGTGCAGTCGATCGCGATCGTGCTCGCCGCACTGAGCAGCACCCCGGCGGCACTGCTCGAACGCGACTTCCACTTCAAGCAGCTCTCCATCCGCAAGCTCGCGGGCACGGTGGCCGGCGCCGGCGTCGCGGTCCCCATGGCGATCATGGGCTACGGCGTCTGGGCGCTCGTCGGGCAGGCCCTAGTGCAGAGCTTCGTCGGATTCGTGACGCTCTGGGCGGCCTCGCGCTGGCGTCCCAAGTTCGAGTTCTCCTGGACCTCGCTGCGCTCCATGGCCTCGATCGGTTTCAGCGTCCTCGGCGTGGAGCTGCTCAGCGCGACGCAGGCGAACATCGACAAGCTCGTCATCGGCGCTGCCATCAATCCCACCGCGCTCGGCTATTACTTCTTCGCGCAGCGGATCCTCACGATCACCTCGGAGCTCGTGACCTCGGTGGTCGGCCGCGTCTCGCTGACCACCTTCTCCCGAACACAGGGAGACGTCGCGAAGACCAACGTGGTCATGCGCAGCCTCACCTTCGCCTCGTCCGCAGTCGCGATCCCGGTCTTCCTCATCCTGGGGCTGCTCGCGCCGGACTTCATCCCCTACCTCTTCGGCGAGGAATGGGTGGCCTCGATTCCGGTGTTCCAGCTCCTGATCCCGTCGATCATCCTGGTTTCCGTGACCTACTTCGATGGAAGCGTGCTCATCGCAGCAGGTCGAGCGAAATCCGCCTTCGGACTCGCGCTCGCCCAGAACATCGTGGGCGTCATTCTGCTGTTCGTCGCCTTGCCGTTCGGCATCCAGGGGGTGGCGCTCTCCCGCAGCGTCCGCGTGATCCTGCTCTGGCCGCTGCGCCTCGTGCTGCTTGCGAAGCAGGCCTCGATCGCCATCGGCCCCTACATGGGGCAGCTCATCCGATGTACAATTGCCGCCGTCCCGATGGTCGCGTTGCTGCTGATCCTCGACCTGACACCGTGGGCTGCGGTTGAGCCCCGCGTCGTCGGGTACACCGTGCCAGCGGCCATCACCGCGTTCGCACTGTATCTCGGCGTCCTGTGGTTCGTCGCCGGTCGTGAGCAGCGGACGACGATCATCGGACTGGTACGAAAACTGCGTCGCCGGTCCGCGTGACATCCCCCCGCAGTGCTACGAGGAGTCACGTTCGAATGGTCTTTCGCACGCTGGTCAGACGCCAGAACCTGGCGCTGTCGACAAGTCTGCGTTCGGCAGCACACGACGCTGGCCTGAGCGACGTCTTCAACGTGTGCGTCCTCGAGCGCGACAACGCACTGCATGTCTCCTTCCGAGCGCTCGACGAGAGCGGCCAGAAGCCATTCCGGGCATATCTCGCCTCGGCCCCGGTCGGGAGCGACGACTGGACGGTCGTCGATCTCACCGCCCACGCAGGCTCGCACGGGGTCGCCCCGGTCGCCGACCCGAAGCTCTTCGCGACGAAGGACGGGGTGTTCGCGACCTTCAACACGGGATGGCCGAGCGGAGCTCAGAACGACATCTTCATCATGAGGGTCGCCCCCCTGCTGTCCGCACCGAGCCGGGTGCAGCTCGCCAACGCCGAACGGCAGCGCATCGAGAAGAACTGGGCGTTCCACCAGCTCTCCGACGGGGAGCTTGGAGGCATCTACAGCCTGCAACCGCTCATGACGCTCCTCCGCGTCGACGGGCAGGTTGGCGAGACGCCGGACATCACCTTCGAGCTCACTCGGCACGACGCCCAGTACCCGGTGAGGGTTCCCCGAGCGACCACCATCGGCTCTCAGCCCTGCCTGACCGCAGATGGCTCGCTCGTGCTCATGGCGCACGAGCGCTTCTCCATCCGGTCCAAGCGCGCCTACGTCGGACGTCCCGTGCGCATCTCTCGGCTCGACACGACGACACCGACGGTGGAGTTCTCGACGCACCGCCTGGTGCACTCGGTCGCAAGCGCACTCCCACGACGAGGCGTCCACAATCGCAATCTGCTGAGCGCAAGCTACTTCGCCGGGGCCGATGTCCTCGGGTCGACGGTTCGGCTCAGCTACGGAGTCAATGACGTGAAATTCGGCATCGCGGAAATCGAGGAGCAGGCACTGTGGCAGTAAAGACGTTCTACTGGGACCCGGTCGACCGGACCCGTCGTTTCTCGATCCCCCGACGAGGCAAGCTGCGGGTCGGCAACGCCGGCGACCTCTTCAATCGAGACCTCGTACGATTCCTCTACGACGCCGAGCCGGACAACCTGACCGACATCGGCGGGCGCCTGCTGCTCGTCGGTTCCGTCATCCATCGCGCGCTGCCTGGTGACATCGTGTGCGGGGTCGGGACGAAGGGGCGTGAGCTGCCTGCTGTGGCTGAGGGGCCTTCCGACATCCGCGCCGTGCGTGGCCCGCTGACGATGCGAGCCCTCGACGAAGCCGGGTACGACACCTCGAACGTCACGTCTCAGCTCGACCCCGGTCTCGCAGTCGAGTCCATCTACGCCAAGACCTGCTCCGAGACTCAGGCCGAGGCGGGTCGGGTCATCTTCATCCCCCACTACCGCGACCTGCCGCTCTTCCGCCGCCGCCGCGAGTTCTCCCTCGTCAGCATCGACTGCGAGCCTGAGGACCTGGTTCGCGAGATCCTCCGCGCGGAGTTCGTCTACACCTCGTCGCTCCACGGGCTGATCTTCGCGCATGCGCTCGGACGCCCCGTCAAGCTCGTGGCACCGGTCAACGGCGAGCCTGAACTCAAGTACCAGGACTACTTCGCATCAGTCGACCTCCCCTGGTCGACCCCCGTCTCCATCGACGAGGCCCTGCGCGAGCCTCGCCTCGGCTCCCCGGTCCACATTCAGAAGACCCTCGACGACTTCGCGTTCCCCACTCGAGCCGAACTCGTCGAACGCGGCATCGCATCCGCATCCTCCGCGTGACGGCGCGGCGCTGACCTGTGAGTATGAAGGAACCCGAAAGTCAGCAGAGCGCTGACGCACCGAGAAAGGAATTGGTTCGATGACCGAAGTCCTCCTGCCGATCCTCATCGTCGTCGCGACACTGATTGGCCTTCGCGTCACGGGAGCCACGACCACCGTCGCGCTTGTCGCGCTCGTGGGCCTTGCGCTCTTCCCACGCAGCCAGGTGTACCTGTTCGGGTTCGACCCGGTGCCGTTGTCCACGGTCAGCCTCTTCATCTGCGTCATCATCGCCATCTTCGCCAAGCCGCGGCTACCGATTCCTGTCGTCTTCATCCCGTTGGTGGCCTACCTGATCCTCATGGTGACCACCGGCTGGACGAATCCGCACGTCTCGGGAGACGCTCTAACACTCATCCTCGTCGCGATTCTCGCCTGGTTTGTCGGGACGTTCGTCGGACGGGCCGAGACAGCTCCTCATCTCGAACGTTGGCTTGCTTTCGCGATCCTCGCCATCCTCGGCTTCCAAGCGCTCATCGCGCTGGGCCAGAGCTTCGGCCTCTCCTGGTTCGCGGCCGTCTCTGAAGCTTCGATCCTCGAATCCGGACGCTCGGCGGGCACGGCTGGGCACCCCGGGAACCTGGGGAAGATCGTCATCTGCCTGACTGCGATCGCGCTGCCGCTGAGCACGTCCACCGACAAGGTCGTCGCTCGCGCAGCGACGTTCGCGATGCTCGCCGGCCTGCTGGGCGTGGGCCTCTCCGCGAGCCGCACGAACTTCATCGCGCTGATCGGCATGCTCGGTCTCTGGATCATTCTTCAGCGTGGCAAGGGCGTCATGAAGCGACGAATCTGGTTTGGCGGCGCGATCGCGCTCGTGGGCGCGCTCTCTCTCGATGCCATCCTCGCCCGCTTCCAGCAGGACCCACTCGGTGGAGAACGAGAGCACCTTCTTGCCGTCGCGCAGGAGCACATCGGTAGAAATCTCATGCTCGGCATCGGGCCAGGAAACTACATCACCTACTTCGGCCAGTTCGATGCGCTCACCGCCCGCGGGTGGCCCGTGCACAATGTGTTCTACTACATCACCGCGGAACAGGGCGTCGTAGGGGCACTACTCTTCTTCGGACCGATGGTTGCGCTGGTCATCAAGGGCCTCCGCGATTACAACAGGAAGAATCAGCACTCAGATTCTGGTTTGGCGCTCTTTACGCTAACCATGGCGATGGTTGTCGTCGGATTGACCGGATGGGGATTCGCGGGAGGTTTCGTCCTCCACATCTGGTTCTTCACATTCGGCTACTTCAGCGGGAAGCTCGCGAAGAAGCCCGTCGAACTGCCGCCGCCGGTCGCCGCCCTGCCGATCCGTCCCGCTGCCAAGGGTCTGCGCTTGCGCTGACGACTCCCTCCCAACGAACATTCCAGGAGAAGCCTGTGCTCAAGCACGTCCACGGTGTGCCCGCATTCATGTGGAACCCCCACCGGTACCGTCGTCTGCGACTCGCGGGTCGCATGTTCGGGCCCCGGAAGAACAACTTCGGTGACCTGATCGGCCCGCAGGTCGTCGCGCAGGTCGCCGAGTCCCGACTCGGCTCGGCCCCCCACCAGGCGGTGGACTCGACGCGAACGCTCTTCTCCGTCGGATCCGTCATGCACTTCGCCGGCGACAACGACGTGATCTGGGGAACCGGCGTCAACGGCAAGACGGTCGAGCAAGCCCACCGCTTCACTCGACTCGACGTGCGCGCTGTGCGGGGGCCACTCACCCGGGAATGGCTTCGCCGCGAGCGCGGCATCGACGCCCCCGAGGTCTACGGCGACCCGGCTCTGCTGCTGGGCGACCGATTGCGCGCGCGGCACCCGCTCCTCCCGTCCCGGCGCTTGAGCGTCATCCCGAACCTCAACGACGCGCGGGAGTACCGCAGCCACCCGGACTTCTTCAGCCCCAGGCGCTCCGTGGACGAGATCGCAGCCCGCATCGCCGGCAGCGAAGCACTCGTCACAAGCTCACTCCACGCACTCGTCTTCGCCGAGATGCTCGGCGTGCCGGTCGTGCTCATCGCCTCTCCCGTCGAGCCGGTCTTCAAGTACGAGGACTACTTCCGCGGCACTGGGAGGAGCAGTTGGACGATCGCCTCGAACCTCGACGAGGCTCTGCAGCTGCTTCCTGCCCGGACTGCCTCGACAGAGGCCCCGCTTGCCGCCTGGGACCCCGCGCCCCTCGAGGCAGCCTTCCCCACCGATCTGTGGACCACGGCGAGCTGAGGGCACTGAACATGTCGAGCGTTCCCCCGAAGCCCAGAGTGCTGATGTCCTACAACCGGCCGCCCGGAGGTGGGAACCCGTACACGGCATTTCTCGCACAAGCGCTCGCCGACGACGTCGACCTGCAGTTCTTCTCGTGGAAGACGGCGCTCATCGGACGCTGGGACATCTTCCACCTGCACTGGCCCGACGCTCTTGTCGTCGCCCCCTCCGCCGCGCGTGAGCTCCTGAAGTCCTTCCTCCTGGTCGCCCTGGTCCTGCGCATCCGGCTCACCCGCAAGACGCTGGTGTGGACGGTGCACAATCTCAAGCCCCACGAAGCAGGGCGGCGGACCACAGCGTTCGCGATCGACCTCCTGATCCGGGCCGTCGACGTGCGCATCTACCTCAACAGCTCAGAAGACAACGACCTCTCGCTGGGGGTCACCGTGCCCCACGGGGACTACGTCCCACTTCTGCGTCAGCACAAGGAGGGGGGCTGGGCGTCTCAGGAACGCGTGGTGCACCAGATCCTCCACTTCGGCCTCGTTCGCCCTTACAAGGGCATCGAGTCCCTCATCGAGAGCTACGAGCAGCAGCGGCTGCCTGGGTCGAGCCTGGTCATCCTCGGTGCCGCGAAGAACGCGCAGTACCGTCACACGATCCAGCAGCTCGCGGATGCGCATCCCGGCACGGCGTTCGATGCGCGCTTCGTCGAAGACCCCGAGCTTCTCGATCAGCTCGCCGAGAGCAGACTCGTGGTGCTCCCGTACCTCCAGATGTACAACTCGGGCGCCCTCATCTACGCGCTGAGCTTCGGGTGCCCCGTGCTCGCGCCGGTCAGCTCCTCCAACCTCGCGCTCCAGCGAGAGGTGGGGTCGGAACTCCTCACGCTCTACCAGGGACCACTCACGGGCGAGGTGCTGGAAGCCGCCTACCGGGATGCCCCGGCACGGCGCACGTCAGCCTCCGCCTTCTCCGAGCGTCGCTCGTGGGCGACCACCGGCCTCGCACACGTGCGCCTGTACCGGGCGCTGCGCGGAGCCCGAGCCGCCCGAGCCGCGGACATGCGTGCGCGGGTTGCCGCAGCAGTCGCCGCTCCGGATCAAGCCGCCTGAGGGCAGGCTCTCAGCCGGCCGCCAACTCCCGGAGGCGAGCGTCGACGCGTGCAACCGACCGCTCGATGGTGATCTCGCGTGCGTTCTCCACGAGGTGGTCCGAGAGCCGTCGCCGCAGCACCTCGTCGTCGAGGAGTCGTTCAACCGCGTCAACCCACAGCTCGACGGGCTCGCTCGGCAGCACGAAGGCATCCACGAGCACGGGGTCCGTGATGAGGAACGGTGCGGCACCGTAGTCCCGCGAGAGGATCACGGGGACGCCGTGCTGCGCGGCCTCGACCGCGCTCCTGCCGAACGCCTCACGGCTCGACGTGCCGAGGAAGGCCGTCGCTCCCTGCCAGAGGGCGGCCGGGTCAACCCAGCCGGAGATGTCGAGCGTCTCGGGCCGTGACTGCTCGAGCTCGCCCTGCAAGGGGCCAGCCCCGAACGCCTTGGCCAGCGCCCCCGTCCGGCGCACGATCTCAGCGAAGAAGAGTGGGCGCTTGTCGCGGTCGAGGCGACCGGCGAACACGAGGTGCCCGTCCCGTCCCAGTGACCCGTCAGCGATGCGCTCGACCGAGGGAACCCCAGCCGGCACGATCACCGGATCGACCGCAGAGCGGACTCCGTCGGCGAGCACCGTCGTCGTCGCCCAGACCTCGTCGGCTTTCCGCATGGCACGGGTCACGAGAACTCGCTGGAGCACTCGGCGCAGCGCCTTCGCCTCACCGTGCGCCGGCCACGGCAGTCCGCGGACGAACGAGACCCACGTGCTCGGCCGGTTGCTCCCCAGGCCGCTCACCGCGATGTCGCTCTGGCCGATCATCGTGATGACGACATCGGCCTCGCGGAACTCGGCACGGCTCAGCAGAAGCCGCCTGATCGCCGGGATCAGCTTCATGCCGTGCACGTCGATCGTGGTCTCGTGCACTCCGAGATCGCCCTGCGGCGGGGAGCCGAGTGCGCTCGGCCTCATGGCGATGATCCCGGACCAGTCGAGGCCGGCTTCCCGCGCGGCGGTCACGAGGTCGTAGGTGGAGCGGTAGACGCCGCTCCTCGTGGTGAGTGGGACGGAGACGATGCAGACCTTCATATCGCTCAGACGCTCTTCTCGAGTTCGGCGACGATGGAACGCGTCCCTGCCGCGTACTGCTCAGTCGAGAACCGCTCGAGGACTCGGGCGCGTCCCGCGGCAGCCATGGCCACAGCCCGATCCGGGTCGGCGATGAGCTGCGCGCAGGCCTCGGCCAGCTCCCCAGCGTTCTCGGCCTCGAAGGTCAGCCCGACCTCTGCCGAGTCGACGATCTCCACCAGACCCTGCGTGCGAGCAACGATCGTGCACCGACCCGCGGCCATGCCTTCGGCCGCCACGGTTCCGAAGGGCTCGAGCCGCGATGGGACGAGCACCAGGTCCGCTTCCCCGAAGCGCTCCGCTGGCTCCGGGTCGAAGCCGGCGAAGACGACGGCATCCTCGAGACCGTGCTTCGCGATCTGCGCGCCGAGCTCGTCCCGGTACCACTCGTACCCGTCGAACACGTCACCGATGAGCGTCAGCTTCGTGTCGATGCCTCGCTGCCTGAGGAGGTGAACAGCCTCGATCGCGGTGTCGGTGCCCTTGCGAGGGCTGATGCGCCCCACCAGGAGCAGGCGAACGGGCTCCGCGAACCCTTCGAACACCGGAGCCTCGTACGGGGCCCAGTCCTTGCCGTTGTACAGGACGGAGGTCTTGCCCGTGACGCCGGACGCATCGTCGAGCACGTATCGCTCAGTGGCCTTGCTGTTGCAGACCACTCGGGTCGCGAGTGCCAGCGGAGCGAGCAGCACCTTGCGGACGATCGCCGGCTGCTCTGATTCCGCTTCGCGCACGTGCACGAGCCTCGGCTTCTTCGCCAAGGCCGCCGCGAGGAGCCACCACGGCTGCGTGATCGTGTTGACGTAGACCACGTCGGTTTCGAGGCGACGCAGGACTCTCATCGACCGAACGATCGTGCGCGGCATCGTGGCTGCGAGCTGCAGCAGCTTGAGGGGGCGCAGCATCGCCTTGCGCAGCACGGGAAGAGGGAGAACGAGCACCCGGGCACCCGCCTCCGTGAGGAGCGGCACGAGCGGTCCGTCAGACGGCAGCACCACATCCACCTGGTCGCCGGCTTCGACGAGCGCACGCACCGAGGCTACGGCCATGCGATCACTTCCGTACAGCTCCGCACCAGGATGGGTAAGGAGGACGCGAGTCACGATCGGCTGGGCCTTTCGGTAGGTTCAGGCACGTGCAAACAGCTCGGTCCTGACTCGCAGAAGCAAGAGTCTTCGCACGAAACAGGACCGTCATCGGGGATGCCATAGAGTGTAGCGTGATCGAGCTATCGCATCGCGTCGCGCTCGTTTCCCCCGTTAGCGCATCCCCCACCTGCGCTGGAGGTCGGTCGACCTCAGCCCTGCGAGTCGCAGGACTGACGTTCACCCCCTTCCCACCTCAACGCGAAAGAGGCCTGACCTGATGAATCGATCAGTCGCGATCATCGGTACTCGCGGTTACCCGAGCTACTACGGCGGCTTCGAGACAGCCGTTCGGCGCCTTGCTCCGTACCTCGTCGACCAGGGCTGGGACGTGACTGTCTACGGCAGGGATGGCTCCACGAAAGAGGGCGACCCGACGCGCGACCCACGCGTGCACACTCCCGTGACTCGAGGCATCGAGTCGAAGTCCCTCAGCACGCTGTCGTATGGCGCGACGGCCATGTTCGACGCGTCCAGGCGCCGCCCTGACGTCGCGCTCGTGATGAACGTCGCCAATGGGTTCTGGCTCCCCTTCCTCCGCGCACGCGGGGTCCCGACGCTGCTCAACGTCGACGGCATCGAGTGGGATCGCGCCAAGTGGGGGCGCCTGGCGAAGGCCATGTTCCGTGGAGGAGCCAAGGCGACCGCGTGGTGGGCGGACGAGCTCGTCTTCGACGCGCACGCCATCGGCGATCGTTGGCGCAGGGACTTCCGTCGTGACGGTGTCTTCATTCCCTACGGTGGCGATGTGCCGGAGGACCTCCCCATCGAGCCCGGCCTGACCCACCGCGGATACGCCCTGGCGGTCGCGAGATTCGTGCCGGAGAACACGGTGGGCGAGTTCCTCGAAGCGGCGGAGACCGTCGCGAAGACGCACCACGTGGTCATCGTCGGCTCAACCGGCTACGGTGGCGAGCTCGACGACAAGGCGCAGAAGCTCGCAGACGCGAACGCCAGGGTGCACTGGCTCGGCCACGTCAGCGATGACGACCGGTTGCACTCGCTCTGGCAGCACGCTGGAGCCTATTTCCATGGACACAGCGTTGGCGGCACGAACCCGGCGCTCGTTCAGGCGATGTCGTGCGCCGCACCGACCGTGGCGCGGAACACCGTCTACAACCGAGAGGTGCTCGACGACGCGGCGGTCTTCGTCGAGCCCACACCGTCAGCCATCGCGGACGGTGTCCTCCGCCTCCTGGGCGACCCAGCTCTGCAGGAGGACCTGAGCGCTCGTGCGTTCGCTCGCGGCCGAGCGGAATACTCGTGGGAAGGCGTGTGCGCGCGCTACGAGGAGAGCCTCGACAAGCTGGCGCGAGGGCGGTCTGGGAAGAAGTCAGCCGCCGGACGCCGCTGACCACTCGACCGGCACTCCGTCCGAGGTGGTCAGCACGACCTTCTCGAGATCGGGGTACGTGCCCTTGACCAGGGTGCCGATCTCAGCGACCAAGCGCCGCCGGTCGGTGTCGCTCACCGAGCCCGAGTCTGCGCGGAGCTCGACCTGGAGCCCGTCACTGACTGAGCCGCTGACCTCGCCCACGTACCAGCTCGCGGCGCCGCCATCGTGCGGTCGATCGAACCCGTCTGCGAAGTCCTGCACCTGCCAGAGCCGTTCGAGAAGCGCCTGGGCATCGCTCCCCGAGCCGCTGCCCTGCGGTGATCGCACCGGTGCCGACACGCGGAGGGCGACCGTCCCATCCTCCGTGATCTCACCGGACTGGGGCCAGGCAGTCACGACGATCCGGTCCTCCGGATCCCAGTCGATGTCACGCTCCGAGATGTAGATCGGCGCAAGGCCTGCCTCAGCGAGCCGCGCGGCCGCCTCGTCCACGCTGAGGCCCACGACGACCGGCACCTGGGTCGCCACGGCGCTCGTCGGCGGAAGGGCCTCGCTGGACGTCGGGGGCGGCTTCGGCTGGGTGCAGTCGCTGACCGAGAAGACGAGCACCCCGGAGAGAGCGACAAGCAGCACCCCGCACAGAAGGAGGAGTGCTGTCTTGAGCGGCGATTTCGACCCACCAGTTTCTGGCGCCGTCACGAGCTTCTACGCCGCGTCAGGTTGTGCGCAGCCGACGATGGCAAATTTCGCATAGCCACCTGTTTGGTACGCGAACTCGTAGAGCCACCCCGCAGGCTCAAGTACTGCTGGGGGTGCGACGACGTCTACGGCGATCCCGCTGCAGGACTCGAAGATGGTTCGCGCGCGGGCGACGTGTGGCGTCGCAGTAACGACAGCGACCGAGGTCCAACTGTCGCGTTCAGCAATCTCCGCAATTTTCAGAGCCTCACCCGCAGTGGTGGCGGGCACCGGCATGAAGCAGTCAGCTGTGCGATCACGGCACTCGGGAATGGAGGCCTTGTCGTAGGCCCAGCCGGGCCTCCCCGCCGAGATGATCATGCGATCGGCGCGGCCTTCGTCGACGAGCTGCTGGCCGAGCGCGACACGGTCGGGCGTCGCTGGCCCGAGGACGATGACGGCGTTGGCATGCTCGACCTCGTCCGAAGCCGGGAACACGTAGACGATCGTCGCCGCTACGAGCGCCGCGACGACGACGAACGCGCCAACGGACAGCCAGAGAACGAGCCGACGCACAAGAACCTCCAGAGCTAGTAGGAAGCACGTCGTCGTGACCACCGAATGATGATGAAACGATACCCGCTCTCTTGGTGACTCGCGTGTGAGCTGACGAGCAGTTCAGTCGCCGAACACGATCGTCTCCGTGAAGTCGGCCCCGTGGGGGACCTTGACGACCACGCGCCGCTTCGCGGTCGACAGGTACGTCTTCTCGTACACGAGGAACGAGAGCTCGGACGCCGACGCCCTGGTGCCCTCGGAGAACATGAAGGTGAGCCGATTCGCCCGGTTCGCGCCCGTGACGATGGTGAACCGGTCGGTCGAGACTCTGAGCGTGGACTTGAGCTGCGAGTTCACGACAAGCGGGCGTCCACTCACCGAGCTGTCGACCACCGCACCGACCACCGCAGACGGCTGTACGGAGAACTCGATATGGTCCTCCGGGCCCAGGAGCAGGGGGATGCAGTGGTATCCGGTTCTGCCGGGTGTCTGAACGCGTCGCACAAACCGGTCCTGCTCGCCCTGCATGCTGCCGAAGACCCGGCCGGCGTTGAACCGCAGGGTCGTCGTCATGACTGGCGACTTCGCCGAGCTCACGGCGGTCACGGTGAACGCCCCAGTGGATTCCCCGGCGCCCATCACCGCACCTGAGGCGCTTCTCGAGGTCGCGATCATCGGGGTGAGGGCTTCGGCGTACCCGGTCGCCGTCTTGCCAGCGTAGGTGCCCCAGCTCCGGTCGATGGCCTCGTTGTCCCTGACCACCTTGGAGCCCGAGAGCTTCGCGACGGGCTCGTTGGAGGACAGGACGACCGTGCCTCGGGTCGGAGTCCAGAGGATCCCCGGGCCGTAGCGCGGGCGAGCTTTCGTATCACCCTCGTACGCCATGTTCTCAAGTCTGTTCAATCCGTACTGGAAGCCCAGATGGAAGTTCTTCCTCTGCACGAACCCATACCAGCGGGGCAAGATTTCAGGTGCTGTCGGTGCGGTGTCCGCCAGCAGTGTATTGCTCGACGCGGCAGTGAAGTACGGGTAGTCGGCGGCGGAGGCGCGACGCTCAGCATCGCTCGGGGCGGGCGCGACGGTCTGCACCGTCCCGAGAAGGCGACGTGGGCTGAGCAGCTCGCGGCTCCCGGAGAGCACCCTCGCCGCCCAGTCCGTGATCGGGTACATGGCGGGGTCGCTCACCCAGTTGTCGAACCAGGCCTGCACCGCTTCCTGAGAGGGGTGCAGCGCGGCGAACTCGGGAGTCACCGCGAGCAGGTCGCGACTCGGGGTCAGCGAGCTCTGCGTCTGGTTCGACTTTCCGAGGGGCGCCTTCCAGGCTCCGGGAATCGCGTCGTAGGGCTGGAAGGTGAACACGGTGTTGCGGGCGGAAAGGCCGGCGTAGTGGAAGCCTTCCACGTAGTTCGGGGAGCCATCCGGTCCTGGCGTCGGCTCGAAGAACACTGTGTGTGTAACGAACCTAGTCACCTGCTGGGCGATGTCCTCCGTCGTCGTGGCGACGTCTGCTCGCCCCATCTCGCGAGCTAGGCGAGCGATGACTGCAAGGTCCGGAACTGCAACGTTCGCCGTATACCCGTAGTCGTAGGCCTTTCGCTCCACGGTGTGGCCGCTTGTCGAGATCCCACGCTCAGCAATGATGGCCAACGTAGCGGGCACGTTTGCCAAAAGCGCCGTTCGATCGTCTGGTATCTCGAAGGCCGCGAGCACTGCCGCGGCGATCATGCCGATTGGCTGATTGGCAACGTCGATCTCAGCGCGGCCCCAGAGCTGCGAGTTGGGGTCGAGACCAGTCGCCACGGCTTCGCCGATCATGCTTCGCAGCGATGAGAGCGCGGCGTCAATTGCACCATGGTCTGCTGCGGGGGCAGTCGCGCGATCTTTCGTGAGAAGACCGAAGGTGGAAGCCATGGCCTGCACCCCGAATGCAGTGGCAGCAAGACTAGACACAACCGTCGGGTTCGGAACGGCGGCATCGCTCTGTGCGCCTGAATCCTCAGGGAAGAAGCCATCCGCGAGCTGTGTTGCTGCGTAGGTTTCTATCGCAGCGAGGAGTCGAAGCCTCAGCTCACGGTTGCCCCGGTATTCCACATTCCACGGTTCGTCGCTCGCAAGGAAGTAGGCGAGCGTGGAGATGTGCTCCTGAGTGCGCGCGTTCCACCATGTTGACGCTGCTGCTCGCCAGTACTTGCCCGTGAACCACCCTCTTGGTGCCACGTGTCGACCGGCTCCCGCCGCCATCGGTCCATCGCCGACCATCGCGTTGGTCACCGCTGCCAGGGAGCGCTCGTAGTAGGCAGCGATCGCTGATGTCTCCGTGTACAAAGCCCGGTTTGCGGGCGACCAGGTCGAACTGAGCGTGCGTATTTTCGCCAACGACGCGGTCGCGGCATGTGCGGGGTTCTGCGCCGCGAACAATCCGACCGTAGAAACAGCGCCGCCGATGATGGCCGCTCGAAGGAGGCCTCGCCTACTCAACGCATGCTTGGACGGTTCTGTCATGCTCGGCACTCCTTGCTGATCAAGGCGAAGTCGGACGTGACGCGCACACCTGCGAGACTCGCTTTTGACTGGCGGGTCAGTGTTCCCCGAAAATCGCCGAGACTTGCCGAGTCAACTGGGGATGCCCCCTTCGCGCCGTTCCAAGCCTAACCGGGTTATGTTTCGAGTCAACGAACGGAGTCTGACGATCCCGTTCGATGCTCGAGCCTTTCCCCGCGCACCTGCATCTCCGAGCACGCGCCGCTAGCGTCGTCCCATGCCGACGAAGTTCCAACCCGCCTCACGCCACGCGGCCGGGTCGAGCACGTTCCTGCCGTCGATGATCGCTCGGTTCGCTACGAGCTGAGCTGCCGTGGCCGGGTCGAGCGCACGATACTCGGCCCACTCGGTCACCAGCACGATCACCTCGGCGTCTCGGAGGGCTTCCTCGGTCGACTCGACGTACTGAAGCTGCGGGTGGCGCCGACGGGCGTTCTCGATGCCCTGCGGGTCCGTCGCGACGACGTTCGCGCCGAGCCCCTTGAGCTGCACGGCGACGTCGAGGGCAGGCGAATCACGCACGTCATCGGACTCCGGCTTGAAGGTCACGCCGAGCACGGCGATCTTCTTGCCGTTCACGGATCCGCCGAGCGCGTCCACAGCCAGATCGATGACCCGCTGGCGACGCCGCAGGTTGATCGCATCCACCTGCTTCAAGAAGGCGACCGACTCGCCACGTCCGAGCTCCTCGGCGCGGGCCGTGAACGCACGGATGTCCTTCGGGAGGCAGCCGCCGCCGAACCCGACACCCGCGTTCAAGAACTTGCGACCGATGCGCACATCGTGTCCGATCGCATCCGCGAGCTCCTTGACATCGGCACCGACGACCTCGGAGATCTCCGCCATGGCGTTGATGAAGCTGATCTTCGTGGCGAGGAACGCGTTCGCCGCGACCTTGACGAGCTCTGCAGTCGCGTAGTCGGTGATGATGCGCGGTGTGCCGGTGGACAGGGCCTGCGCGTAGACCTCGTCGAGGACGTCGGCCGCGGTCTGGTCAGCGACGCCGTAGACGAGGCGGTCGGGCTCGAGCGTGTCCTTGACCGCGAAGCCCTCACGGAGGAACTCCGGGTTCCAGGCGAGCGTGGCGCCGCTTCCGTGTTCGGCGACGATCGCGGCGAGACGCTCCGCGGTTCCAACGGGGACCGTGGACTTGCCGACGATGAGGTCCCCGGCCTTGAGGTGCGGGAGGAGCCCGTAGAGCGCCGCATCCACATAGGTGAGGTCAGCTGAAGCGCTGTCCTTGGCCTGCGGGGTGCCCACCGCGATGAAGTGCACCGTGGCGGAGGCCGCCGCTGCGATATCGGTGCTGAACTCGAGGTTCCCGCTCGCCGTGGCCGACGTCAGGATCTCGGGGAGACCGGGCTCGAAGAAGGGTGGCTGACCGGCGGCCAGGGCCTCGATCTTCCGCTCGTCGACGTCGATGCCGATGACCTCGTGACCGAGCTCGGCCATCGCCGAGGCGTGGACGGCTCCCAGGTACCCGCATCCGATAACGGAAACTCGCATCTGCTTCTTCTCCATGAATCTCACCCGACTGACTGAAGACCGGGCTGGGGGATGATTTCTTGAGGAACGTGCGCGTTGCCCAGTGCTCGGAGGTGTCCGCGCACTGGGCAACGCATTCGAGGACTAGTTGTTGCGCCTGGACTTCGCGCTGATGATCGGCATCTGCCCCGTGCCGATCTTGCGGTACTCGGTCGTCGGGTTGCCCGCCTCATCGGTCCCGTAGTAGGCGCCGTAGGCGCCGTACGAGCCGTAGGCGTAGGAGTCAGGGCCCTTGGTCGGAACCTTCGTGACGACGATTCCCGAGACCTCGGAGCCGATGCCCTCGAGCTGGGCGACCGCGCCGGCGAGCGCCGAGCGCGGGGTCTGCCCGCTCGCGACGACGAGGAGCGTGCCGTGGGCGAGCTCGCTCAGCACCGCACCATCGGTGACGAGGAGCAGCGGGGGCGCATCGATGATGACGTAGTCGTGCTCGGCGAGCAGCTGGTCGTGGACCTGCTGCATCGTGTGCGAGCCGAGCAGCTCGCTCGGGTTCGGGGGGATGCGTCCGGCGGGGAGCACGTAGAGGCGACCACGGCCCCAGCGCTGCAGGACGTCCTTGGGCTCTGCGCGGCCGCTCAGGAGGTCGGTCAGACCAACCGAGCCGTCGACGCCCATGGTGGTCGCGACCTTCGGCTTGCGGAGGTCGCCATCGACCAGGACGACCTTGGCGCCCTGCTCGGCGAGCGCGATCGCGATGTTCGCGGACGTGGTGCTCTTGCCCTCCGAGGGGAGCGAGCTCGTCACGACGAAGCTGTGGCGAGTGTTCTCGATGTCCATGAAGCGCAGGTTCGTGCGCAGAGCACGGTAGGACTCGGCCTTCGGGCTCTTCGGCTCCTCGTGCACGATGAGCGGCCGCTTGCCGGCATCCGGGTCGAACGTGATCGTGCCGATGATCGGACGGTCAGTGATCTGCGCGATGTCGTGAGTGCTCCGGACCTTCGTGTCGACGAACTGGCGGAGGAAGGCGATTCCCAGACCGACCAGGAGCCCGATCAGGGCGCCGAATCCGACGTTCATGGGCACTCGAGGGCTGACGGCGGTTCCCGAGGGCTGAGCCGACTGCACAGGTTCGATCTTCACGAGGCTGGGCGACGCGCCGTCCGGCTTCTCCAGCTCGTTGACGATCACATCGATGAAGTTCGTGGCCACGGAGTTCGCGATGGACGCGGCCTGGACCGGGTCCTCGTCAGTGACCGCGATCTCGATGACAACCGTGTTGAGCTCGTTGGTCGCCGTGATCTTGGAGGCGAGTTCCGCCGGCGTCATGTTGAGGCCGAGCTCCGCGATGACCCGTGAGGTCACGATCTCCTTGTTGACGACTGTCGTGTACGACTGCACTGCCTGCCGGGCGAACGAGGTTCCCTGGTTCAGCTCCTGGACAACAGCACCGTCAGAGGAGCGCACCGAGACGTAGAGTTCCGCCGTCGAGGAGTACTTCGGTGTCTGCAGCAGCGAGACGCCGGCACCGCCAGCGACCCCCGCAAGCGTGCAGATCAAGATGATGATCCAGTTTTTGTGCAGGATTCGCAGGTAGTCGCGCAGTTCCATAAAGGTCCGTCCGTGTGTCTCTTGCGCTCGTGCCGCTGCCGCTTTCGCGGCTGGCACGAAACGGGTGGCTCGCGGTTCGGAGCGCAGGGGGTATCTCAGGCAAGCTGGGGCGAGCCCGGCCTCATACTACTGGTGTGATGTTATTGGGCTGTAAATTCGTGAAATGTGATCAATCAGTCGCAGAGTGAGCACACTTCGGTGCCGAGCGACGATCAGCCGCCGATCTCCACCGGAAGGCCGGCGTCGACCGCGTTCGCGATGAGCTGGTGGCCGGCGTCGTCCGGGTGCAGGCCGTCGAGCTCGAAGTACTGGAACTCGTCCTCGAAGAGGTGACCGACATCCAGGTACTGGCCGCCGACGGAAGTGACGTCAGCCTCGATGAGCTCGCTCGTGAGCGCCAGCTGGGCGGGGTATGCCGTGCTGACCCAGAACGGCGAGACCGCGAGGATGCGGGCATCCGGCAGACCGGCACGGAGATCAGTGAAGACCGACTCGACGCCGAGCTCCTGGTCGAGCTCCGACATGTTCAGACCGCCGGAGACGATGACCACGTCCGGCTCGGCCGCGATCGCCTCTTCGACCTGGAGCGCGTAGGAGTTCCACTCCTCGAGGCCCTGGCCGTAGCTCGCGCCGCTCACGCCGAGGTTCAGCTCTTCCCAGCCGTTGGCTGAAGCCAGCAGGGTCGTCCAGCGCAGGGACGGGTCGCTCGCGCCGACACCCTCGGTGTAGGAATCGCCGATGAACGCGACGGTCAGGCCCGTGCCCGCAGGGGTCGCGGATGGCGCCGAAGCGGATGGACCACCAGCGGAGCTCGTCACCGAACCGGCGTCTTCTGAGCTGGAGATCGTAAGAATAGGTTCTGCGCCAGCCCCCGCGGGGGCCTCACGTGGCATGAACGCCAAAGCCACCAACGCGACCGCAGCGAGAGCCACGACCACGAGCAGTGTCAGCTGGGGCCAACGACGCGCACTCTGGTTGCGTGTTTTCATTTCCATGTGATCGTACCGGCCCAGCGGCCAAGCTGATACTCCCCTGGGAACTTTCGATTGCCCCGACACGCTCAAATCCCCGGGATTTAGCCCCGGAATTGGTCCGAACTTTGTCTCGATTCGCCATGTTCCGGCCCAGAAAACCGGGAAGTGTAGCGTCGAGACACGGCGAGACGGGGAATTCATGGCAGCACACGACGCGGCGAGACAGCCCGCGGCGACCCTCCCCCGCCACCGCGAACGGTGGATCGACATCATCCGCGGCGCTGCCATCCTGCTCGTCATCGCCAACCACGCCATCGACGTGCCCATGCACATCGCAGACGTCACCCCGGGCACGGTCATCGACGACCTCACCCTGTACTTCGCGCCCTTCCGCATGACCTCGCTCATGCTGCTGTCTGGACTCCTCCTCTCCCTCGCCCTCGCCAAACCGCGTGGTCGCTACTACGCCGGCAAGCTCCGCACCCTCGCCTGGCCCTACGTGGTGTGGCTCGTCATCTTCTGGATCGCCACCGAGAACGCGACCGAGTGGATGCGCCCGGACGGCTGGGTCACCCGCAGCTGGCTCTGGTTCATCCTCTGCCTGTTCCTCGCCTACCTCGCCGCGCCGCTGCTCACCCGGATCCCGAGCCCCTGGTTCGCCTCCGTGCCGGTGACCCTCTGGCTGCTGAGCATCGCCGCGCCGGACGGCACCCTCTTCGACCTCGCCTACTACGGCGGCTTCTTCTTCGCCGGCTACCTCGTCGCCGAGAACCGGCACCGGCTGCGCCGCTTCGACACGACGCCGACGATGCTCGCGCTCCTCGCCGGCAGCTCCATCTTCGCGGTCCTCCTCGTGCTCCAGGAGCACGGCCTGGCCCTCGGCGGCGCGGAGACACCGGCAACCGACGACAACGGCGCCATCGAGCGCTTCGACCTGATCTGGGTTCCCGTCGTGCTCGCCGGGATCGCGGGCACCATGCTGCTCGCGAGACGCGTCCGCGGAGCGCTCGACGGCGCGCGCCAGCCCGCGCTGTCCCGCGCGCTGCAGCATGTCGGCCGCAACTCGATCGTCTTCTACCTCGTCCACTACCCGCTGCAGATCGTGGTCGTGAAGCTGCTCGACTCCTGGGGCGTCACCGCACAGCCCATGATGATGACCGCGTGCATCCTGGCCGCACTTGCCGTAGCGTTCGCCGCTGTCGCACTCCGCCGCCGCAGCCGCGTCGTGGATGCGCTCTTCGTCTTCCCGAGACGAGAGCAGCTGAGCCCGGCACGTGCACGGTGACCCCCGCCCGCGCCCCGTCTGAAAGCCCGATGACCACACCAGCCCACGCACTCGCACCCACCGAGCGGCCGTCGCCTCGAGGCCCATCGCGCCAGGCGACCCCGCCCGCCTCGGGCCGCGAGCACTGGATGGACCTCGTGCGCGGTGCCGCGATCCTGCTGGTCGTCACCTTCCACGCCAGCGCGATCCCCATCTTCCTCATCGACGTCGCGCCGACGAGCCTCATCAGCGACCTCAACACGTTCTTCGCCCCCTACCGCATGAGCACGCTGCTGCTGCTGTCCGGCATGCTGCTCGGCCGCTCCCTCGCGAAGACCGGCCCCACCTACTTCGCGGGCAAGCTGCGCACGCTGCTCTGGCCCTACCTCGTCTGGGGCACGGTCTACTGGCTCGTCACCATGCAGGACGGCTGGACGCAGCCCAGCAGCTGGATAGCTCTCAGCTGGCTGTGGTTCATCTTCTACCTGGCGATGTACTACCTGGTCGCTCCCCTGCTCACGCGCATCCGCGGCCCCTGGTTCGCGGTCGTCCCGCTCGGACTCTGGGCGCTCAGCGCGATCCTCTCCACCCGCGGAATCGTCCCCCTCGTCCCGCTCGGAGACCTGGCCTACTACGGGGGTTTCTTCTTCGCCGGCCACGTCGTCGCGCAGTACCGCGGCCAGCTCGCGCGCTTCGAGCGGTGGCCGGTGATCATCGCCTGCACGCTGACCGCCGGCGGCTTCGGGGCCCTACTCATCGGCCAGACCCACGGCACCTACTTCGGCCTCGACCAAGCGCTCCGCCTGGTCTCCGACACCAGCTCGACCGCGCCAAGTGACAGATCCCTCACCGCCGCGACCCGCCTCATCGACCGCTACGAGCTCGTGTGGATCCCCGTCGTGCTCGCCGGCGTCGCCGCCATCATCATGATCACGCGGCGCCTCACCGGCGCGACGCGCGGCCGCGACGGCGACAGCGCCCGCTGGCTGCAGTACATCGGCCGGAACTCGGTGGTCTTCTACGTGGTCCACTACCCCGCGCAGATCATGATCACCTCGTGGGTCGGCGACTGGGGCCTGCTCGACCCCACCTGGATGCTGATCATCAACACGGTCGTCGCGATCGGCCTCAGCTGCCTGTTCTGCTGGCTGCGACGGTGGCCAGCAGGTGACGCCGCATTCGTCTTCCCCAAGCTGCGGACGAGCGGGAGCCCCGCTACGCCTTGAGCGGGGCCCCGTTGTGCACGAAACCCGCCCAGGCGGACGTCACCATGTCGTCGAGCGTGTACTGCGCGGTCCAGCCGAGCTCGTCCGTGATCCGGGATGCGTCGGCCACCAGCAGCGCAGGGTCGCCGGGCCGACGCGGAGCCACCTCGGGCTCGAACGACAGGCCGCTCGCGCGACGCACCGCATCCACCACCTCGAACACCGAGTAGCCCTCACCGCGACCCACGTTGTACTCGGCAGAGACCGGCGTGCCCGCCGCGATCGCGTCGAGCACCGCCAGGTGCGCATCCGCCAGGTCGACGACGTGCACGTAATCGCGCACGCACGTGCCATCCGGAGTCGGGTAGTCGTCGCCGAACACCAGCGGAGCCTTGTCCTCAGCGAGCTTCTCGAAGATCATCGGCACGAGGTTGAGGGCGAAGCGGTCGGCCAGCTCGTCGCTGCCAGCGCCGGCGACGTTGAAGTAGCGCAGCGAGACGGCCGTGATTCCTGCGGCCTTCGCCGCGGCCTGCACAAGCCACTCGCCGGCGAGCTTCGTCTGCCCGTACGGGTTGATGGGGTTCTTCACGTCCGACTCACGGATCGGCTCGTCCGAGCCCGTGCCGAGCCCGTACACCGCCGCCGATGACGAGAACACGAGGCTCTTCACGTTGGCCCGCTGCATCGCCTCGAGCACGTTCGCGAGGCCACCCATGTTCTGCTGGTAGTACCACGCGGGCCTCGCGACCGACTCCCCCACCTGCTTCTTCGCGGCGAAGTGCACGACGCTCGTCACCTCGAGCGCCTGCATGATGTCGGCCAGCGCGTCCGCCGCACCCGTCGTCGAGATGTCGAAGTCGAAGTGCGGCGTGGCACCGACCTTCTCCGCCGTTCCCGTCGTCAGGTCGTCGATGACAACCACCTTGTCTCCGCGAGCCTCGAGGGCCGCGAGCACGTGAGCGCCGATGTAGCCGGCGCCGCCGGTGATGAGCACAGTCATGGAGAATCCCCTCAGAGGTGCGCAATCGACGCGCTCCTGCGCGCCGCTGCCGATGTCGGAGAGCCCACCGAAGCGCGCCCTCCGACATTCTGGCAGTTCTCGGAGCCGCCCGGGCCGACCGTGGCCGATCTCCCTGATCGCGCGCCTAAACGAAGCGAAACGATCACGGGAACGGGCTCAGCCCTGACGGGCTTTCATGCGCGGGTTCTTCTTGTTGATGACGAAGACGCGGCCGCGACGACGCACGATCTGCGCACCAGGGACCTTCTTGAGCGCCTTGAGCGAGTTGCGAACTTTCACGAGGACCTTCCTTCTTGAGAATGTTTCTCATTAGACTAGCCCTATGACCTCCGATCGACCAAGCGCCCAGACCGTCACCAGCTCGCTCGGCCTGACCCTCGTCAGCGGGCTCGAGACATCGGGCCGACAGCTCGTCACCGCGCTCATGTGCGGAGAACCGAGCGGACCGACACCCGTCACGGAGTTCGGCGACGAGCAGACGAACGCCCTGGAACTCGGCGTCGACATCGCCGACGACCTCCTCCGGCAAGCTGCGGACGGACGCAGGGGCAACATCATCGTCGAGCTCTACTCGGACGCCGAGACGCAGAGCGTCGGCCTGGCCATAGACCACGTCATCGCCGAGGCACGCAGCCACCCCTCCGCGCCGGACACCGCCGACGTCACCGTCGGGGCCAGAGAGTTCATCACCGTCGCGAGCATCGGCGACATCCGACGCCTCCTCTTCCAAGAAGGCACGCCGCTACCCGAGGATGCCAACACCTCCGCCACGCTCGCCGAGCAGCTCGAGTTCGCCACCATCGTCGTGCTCACCGGAGCCGACGCACACCCCTCAGGCCTCGTCAGCGAGACCTGCACGCTCATCCAGCAGCTCAACCCGACGGCGGTCATCACCACCCCGGCCGCGGCCTCGGATCTCGGCAGGCACCTCAGACCGATCCGACCAGGGCTCGCACACCAGCTCGCCTCGACCGCCGGATGGATGCTGCGCCTCGACGACCGCATGCACTTCCCGCCAGCCCGCGGCCACATCGACTGCACCGTCTTCACCGAGCCACGACCGTTCCACCCGGAGCGCCTCGCCGCCGGTCTCGCGAACCTCACCCCCGAGCAGGTCGGGCTCATCACCAGATCACGCGGCCACTTCCGCCTCGCCAACAGGACAGATCACGTCGGCGACTGGTCGAGCACGGGAGGCAACATCCAGCTCGGGGCATCGGGCGTCACGAGCGCTGACCCCGAAGCGCCCCTCGGCACGTCGATTGCCGTCTTCGGGCGCCAGCTCCGCACCGACGCCATCGCCAGCCTGCTCCACGAGTGCGCCCTCACCGACGAGGAGCTCATCGCGGGCCCCAGTGCCTGGCGCGACTACGACGACCCGTTCCCCGGATGGGAATGACCCTCCGACCGGACGAGCCCGCCCCACCGTCCGAGACCGCCCTGCGCGGGACCGCCCTCAGCGCGCGGAGAGCGGCAGATGCATCTCGAAGGTCGTGCCGCTGCCGACCGTGCTGGACGCCTCGAGGCGCCCACGGTGCGCCTTCACGATCGCGAGCGTGATGTTCAGGCCGAGACCCACACCGGGGACCGCCTGCTTCGTGGCCGTCGTCGCGCGGAAGAACTTCGTGAAGAGACGGTGCATCTCCTCCTCGGGAATGCCCATACCGGTGTCCGAGACGTAGACCACGACCTCGTTGCCGTCACGCCGCACGCCGACACGGACGACGCCGCCCTCCGGAGTGAACTTCACCGCGTTCGAGATCAGGTTGTCGATCGCCTGCCCGAGCCGCATCGCGTCCCCGGAGAGGACGACGTCCTCGCCGCCGGCATCGCCGACCAACTCGACCGACGCCTGCGCAGCAGTCGGCAGGGCCGTCTCCAGGGAAAGCCGCACGACCTCCCCCAGACGGACCGGCGAGAACTCCATCGGCACCTTCCCCGCATCGACCTGCGCGACGAAGAGCAGGTCGCCGACCAGCGACAGCAGGCGCTGCGCATTGCGCTCCGCGACGTCCAGGTAGTGGCGCTGCTCGTCGTTCAGCGGGCCGCTCTCCTCATCACGTGCGAGCTCGAGGTAGCCGAGGATCGAGCTCAGCGGCGTGCGCAGCTCGTGCGAGATGGTGCCCACGAACTCGTCCTTGAGCCGAGACGCCTCGTTGACCGGCGTCATGTCGTAGGCGATGAAGATGTGGCCGACCGTCTCACCATCCGGCGTCTTGCGAGGAGCACACGTCATGAGCGCCGGCATGGGTGCGTCCTCGGCGCGCACGAGCTCGACCAGCGTGCCGGCCTGCTCGTTGCATCCCGCGGTCTCGACCAGACGCCGCAGCAGACGGTTTCCGTCCTCGTCGTCATCGCCCTCGCCGCGGATCGCGGACGCGGAGTCCTCCGAGAGGAAGTCCGTGATGTTCCGCAGGCCGACGACCTCACTCGACCTCGGCCCAAGGAGATTGCGTGCACCGGGGCCCCACGCCACGATCGTCCCGTCGAGCTCCGTCACGATGGCGATCTCGTGGACCGCCGCGTTCCAGACGCTGAGGTTGAAGGCCTCCGAGGCGCGCAGCTCACGGGTGGCCACCTCTCGCGCCTTCTCGCTCGCCTGCACCTCCAGCAGGCGTCGCTCGCGCTCCTCGGCGTAGAGCCTGGCGCTTTCCACCTGCACCCTGGCACGGTGGGACATCTCGTTGATGACGCTCGCGATGACCGCGAACACCAGCGGCGTGAAGACGATCCGCAGGATCTGCGGATCATTCCACGGCGCCGTCCCCATGAGGTAGGGAAGCGCGAGCGTCACCAGCAGCGTGCCGATGGCACACCAGATCGCCCGACGCCCGGGCTCGGTCGCGATGAAGATCAGCGGCAGGAGGACGAGGGACGTGAACATCGACAGCGCCCCACCGGTTCCCACGCGGAAGAGGCCAAGGGCGAGCATGGAAGCCATGGGGAGGATCAGCCGCGTGCACGGCGGAGCTGTGTCCCACGGAACCAGGAAGGCAGCTCCCGCGAGGGCGACGACGATCACCACCCCCGTCCACGCCGGAACGGGCTCCGTGATCAGGGCCCCGGGAACGAGGAGGATGGCCCCGAGCGCTATCAGCAGGCCGAGCACCGACGCGAGCTGACGGATGGCAGGCGACGTCGTGTCGACCGTGAACTGGCCGAATGGACTCTTCACCGAGACACTCATGACTGGACCTCTCTGAGCCTGGCGACGAGGCTGGCCAGCGAGAAGGGCTTCGTCAGATAGTCATCCGCCCCCGCCGCCTCACCAGCCTCCTGCGCCACGACATTGGCATTGGCCGACACGATGATCGCGTGCGCCCGAACGTCGCCCTCCTGGGCGCGCACACGCGCGAGCACCTCGAGCCCCGACAGCCCAGGCATTGAGACGTCCAGGAGCAGCAGATCCGGCACCGACTCGAGGGCGGCCCGCAGCGCGCTCACCCCATCGCCGTACGAGCCCACGATCTCGAAGCCGGCCCGCCGCGCGGCCGTCTCGAGCAGGAAGCGGATGTCGTCGTCGTCATCCGCGATCACCACCCTCGCCGCCATCAGGTGCGCCTCGCACGCAGACGCGCGACAAGCCCCTTGACCTGCTTGCCCGTGAACGGCTTCGGGAGCACATCGTCCGAGCTCGGGTAGTCGGTCTCGTCGAGCACCGAGGAGATGACGATCGCCACCTCGGGAACCAGCTCGCAGATCCGCTCGCGCACCTCCCAGCCGCTCCCGACCCCCAGCAGCAGATCGATCACCGCGACGTCCGGGACCTCCACGCGGATGCTCGCAAGGGCCTCGTCGAGCGTTGCCGCCGACTTCGCGGTGCACCCCGCCTTCCGGAACTGCGTGCGCAGCAGCTCGCGCTGGTCCGCGTTGTCGTCGACGATCAGCACCCGCAACTGGTCAGCGCTCACAGGAAGAACACCTCTCTCACGACGACCAGCACTGCGACGCCGACCAACGCCAGCGTCGCCTGCAGGTACAGGCGGTTCTCCGCTCTGGCGTCCCGCTTGATCTCCTCCGTCAGACGTCGTTCACCCAACTCGCTCATGCCAGCACGGCTCCGCTCTTCTCCGTCTTGTCCCACGTCATCGCGGCGCCGCGCGCCTCCTTGATGTACGAGTCGAACGTCACCGCGCACAGGATGGGTCCGTAGCCGATGAGGTAGACGAGGAACGGATTCACCACTCGGCCGAACTTCGTCGAGTCGATGAGCTTCATGCCCCACGCCGCGACCATGCACAGCGAGATCCAAGCGAAGATCGCCAGGTTCCACGCGTCGTATCCGCCCTCGGTGAGCGTCAGACCGAACATCGCCGGGATGCGCTGCTCGAACAGGCCGGGGAAGAACGCCGCCAGCAGCACGATCATCGAGATCAGCCCGGGGAACAGCAGCACCTCGCGCCACGCCACCCTGCCCACCTTCGGATCGAGCTGCGCCGCGAACAGCATGATGTACACGTATGCGCAGCCCACGATGATCCAGAGCGCGCGGAAGACGAGCATGGCAAGCGGCGAATCCATCAGGTACAACCCGATGAGGCCCACCGACGAGAGCAGCATCAGCACCGGCAGCAGGAACACGCTGAACCAGAAGAGGCCGAACGAGATCGTGCCGAGCTTGTGCTCCTTCGACGGCCGGAACCACAGGTGGCTGTACCGCTTCGTCAACTGCACGTTGCCCCTGGCCCAGCGCAGCCGCTGCTTCCAGAGATCCCCGACGTGACGCGGCTCCTCGGCCAGCACGACAGCGTGCGGCTCGAACACCACCTTGCGGCCGGAGAGCTGCGTCTCGAACGTCGTGACCGTGTCCTCCGCCAGCGAGCTCGTGTCGATCTGCCCGCCGATGGCAAGCAGGTTCTCGCGCGAATGCAGCTGCGCACCTCCAGCGAGGCAGGCCAGAGCTCCGAGCACATTCTGCGCGCGACGGCTGCCGACCTGCGAGAGCACGTACTCGAATGCGATGAACCGCGTCAGGTAGTTCTTCCGCAGGCTGCCCTCGCTGATGTACGCCGTGACGGACCCCACCTCGGGGTCGGCGAGATGCCTCGTCATCTTCCGCATCGAATCCGGCAGGTAGATGACGTCGGCGTCCATGATGAGCAGCGCCTCCATCCAGTCCTCGCTGAGCACGCGGCGGAGCCCGTGGTTCAAGGTGTGCGCTTTGCCCTCCCCGCCCTTCTGGCGGCGAAGGTGGAAGACCCGGCCCGGGTACCGACCGGCACGCTCGAGGACGACGTCAGGGGTGTCGTCCGTCGACGCGTCGTCGACGACGTACACCCTGAGCCGCTCCGGCGGGTACTCCAGGGCCATGAGCCGGTCGATGGACCCGCCGATCACCGCCCCCTCGTTCCACGCAGGGACGACGACGGCCACGTTCGGCAGGTACGGCGCAGCCTTCTCGTAGTGGTTGAAACGAGCGTGCAGCGGCACGATGAGGAACTGGTAGGCCATCGTGAAGGCCGGTATAGCGCCGATGGCGACGAACACGACGAAGATCGTCGCCAGCACCGCACCGCCGATATCGAGCCAGGCGTCGGCGCTCACGCGAGCCCCCCGGCGTCCGACGAACCGAACGCGGGCACCTCCGCCAGCAGCTCGCGAACCCGGGCATAGACGCCGACGTCAGCAGCACGGTGGCTATCCGTCGAGGCGACCAGCGTCGCCCCCTCCGAGAGAGCAGCCTCGATCGCCCGCGAACTCGGGCATACCCACTTCTCGTTCACCTCGATGGAGGTTCCCGTCTCACGAGCGGCAGACGCCCACGCCGAGAGGTGCTCCGCAGAGAGCTGAGACTCTTCGATGCCCACCTTGGGAAGGATCGAGAAGGGATGCGCCAGCTGCGCACCGCCACCGGCCGTCCGCATCGCGCCGATCGTCGCCCCGATCAGCAGATCGAGTGCATCCTCGACCGCAAGACCAGCCGCCAGACGCTCCCGCGTCTCACGCGGCGACCACGGGCCATCCGGACCAGGGAACTGATGATCGGCGATGACGATGCCATCCACCCCGCCGATCCCCACCCGCAGGTCGCTC
This sequence comes from Pseudoclavibacter sp. Z016, assembly GCF_002931215.1. Lineage (NCBI taxonomy): Bacteria > Bacillati > Actinomycetota > Actinomycetes > Micrococcales > Microbacteriaceae > Pseudoclavibacter > Pseudoclavibacter sp. Z016. The sequence continues at coordinate 29,051 of NZ_PSTU01000004.1, read as the reverse complement.
GGCACGTCGAGCGTGCCCCGCGCATCCATGATCTTCGCCTCGACGCCGATTACCAGCTCGACCCCGGTGGTGCGCCTCGCCGCGACGACGGCAGCCACGAAGTCCGGCACCCAGGCCGTACTGCCGCGCACGTGATCGGTCGCACGCATCGTCAGCAGGCCGCGCTGTTCGGCGGCACGGACGTTCGCCGAGATAGGACTCTCCGCGTCGTCCGAGAAATCGGAATGGACATGCCAGTCGCCGAGCAGCAGCGCTTCGAGACCGGGACCCGCCTTCGTGTCAGTCACGAGCGAGAACTTCGTCAAAGGGCAGGAACACATCCTCGAGGAAGCGGACATTCGCGACCTCACGGAACTCGACGCGCGACGGAACCGGCCGTTCGAGCGCGATATCCACTGCGAGCGACGGCATATCGACACCGGCCGCGATCGTCAACGGCATGGCGCCAGAGAACCTCGGGTTGATCTCCAGCAGCGCGGGGCGACCATCGGTGCTGTACCGCAGCTGCACGTTCGCCACCCCCACGAGCCCAGCCGCACGGGCGCAGGCGGCGGCCGTCTCCTCGAGCTCAGCGCGGTGCACCGTCCTGCCCGCGACCGCCACGCCGGAATCGACGCGAGCACGCAGACGGGGAACCGCCGCGATCGCCTCGCCGTCGGCACCCATCACGACGTCCACGGAGAACTCGTCGCCCGGGAGGTTCTCCTGGATGAGCAGCGCAGCATCCCGCGTCTTCGCCTCGAGCTCCTCCCGCGAATGCACGAGGTGCACGCCGCGAGAGCCCGCACCGCTGCGGGGCTTCACGATGACCGGGAACACCCAGTCGCGCGCGATGCCCTCGTCGTCGAGCAGAGCCGTGGCCGGCACCAGTGCGTGCGGCTCGCACGCCTGCACCAGCAGCCACTTGTCGAGGCACGTCGCGAGCGCCTCCGCGGAGGGCGCGGCGAGCACCGCGCCGAGCTCCGCGCGTCGCGCCGCGAGCGGCGGGAGCTCCACGTCGACGGTCGACACGAGCACATCGATGCCGTCTGCGGCGACCAGGTCGATCAGCGCATCGCAGAAGCCCTCGGAGAGGCCAGGAGGAACGAGCCTCCGGTGCGCCTCATCCACGAGGTACAGGCCACTCGCCCAGCCGTCCATATCGGCGGCGAACACCTCGAGGTCATCTCGACCGAGGAGAGAACGGATGACCGCCACCCCAGCCGGCCCGCCGGCACCCGTGACCAGGACTCGAAATCTCATGCGCGGTTCTTCTTCTCAGTCTCAGTCGTGCCCAGATTATGCACCGTCGCGAACTCACCGTCGCCGCGCTCCGCAGTGATGCTACTCGCATCCCGGATCACCTCGAGCGGCTCGCTGTACGTGCCAGTGCCGAAGCGCGACCAGTACCGTGCGGCGGAGAGCACGAAGTCCGGCGCCAGGTAGTCGCGGATGTCGGCCTGCGACGCGAATTGCGCAAGCAGACCGAGCTTCATATCCGTGAATCCGTCGACCGTCACGAACCGCGTCGGACGGAAGTCGATCGTGGACGACGGGCTCTGATAACAGGCCACACTCGCCACCCTGCGACTCGCGACGAGCGTCGCCTCGTGCACGGCACGGTGGTCTTGATGCCGGTCATTCCGAGAATGCGTGTAGACGATCGTCGGGTCGGTCTCCGCGATCACCCGCTCGATGATGCCCACCGTCGGGTCATTGTTCGGAATGGCGGTATCCGTGAGGTCCTCGAGGAAGAGACGAGCACCGAGCGACTCCGCAGAGGCAAGCGACTCGTGCTGCCGATCCGCAGCGTCACCGCCGCGGCCGCCGCGAGACAACGTCAGGATCACGATCGAATCTCCGGCTGCCGCGTGCGCCGCCAGCGTGCCGCCGACGCCGATCTCCACGTCGTCCGGATGCGCGCCGATCGCGAGGACCCGACGGCGCGGGCTGCGCGCCCGCTTGACCCTCGCCGCCTCGACGAGACGCTGCACCGTGCTCACCAGCACCGCCCCAGGGATGGGCTTCTGCAGGAACTCGTCGGCGCGATCGCGCAGGGCGCGAACCGCGTACTCGACGGAGGCGTGTGCCGTCATGACGACGACGGGCAGATCTGGCTTGATCTCGCGCAGACTCCCGAGAACCTCGAGTCCGTTCGCCCCCGGCAGCTCGACATCGGTGAGCACCAGGTCGGGGTTGAAGTCATTCACGTGCATCAGCACCGCAACCGCGTCCCGAAGCACGCGGACCTCGCACCCGAGGCGCCTCCGGAGCACCGTCTCCAGGAACTCGGCGACGTCGCCATCGTCTTCGATGATGAGAATGCGGTACGAAGCCTCTGGCATAGTCGCCAACAGTAATCGGAAAAGCAACCAGCGGCACCCGCTTCCGGCGATTCTCGAATGCGAGCGAAATACCCGGAGAATGCGAAAAAGGAATGCCTATGAACTTGCCGCCTTTCCGACGGTGCGGCAGCTCAACGACGACCGCTACGCGGCGACCGCATCCTGCGATGCCGACGGCTCCTCGCCTCCCGGAGGAATGCGACACCACGACTCCGCGATAAGACCGATAACAAGCAGAGCCACCGCCCCGGCAAGCGAGAGGACCGCGTGCCAGATGGGCTCCTCAGGCGGCACCGTGCGAGTCACCGCGAACGCCAGGACGCCGAGCGCCGCACCGGCCAGCAGCGACGACGCGAGGCTCGCCGCCCGCGCGAACGCGAGAACCCGGAACGCGTACTGCGGATCGACACGCCTCCCCTTCACCTCACGTTGTGGCCCCCTGGTGCCATGTTCTTGACGCGCGCCGTCGTTCGACGACCGGTCTCGCTCGAGCCCGGGGGCCCGCCGCCGAGACTCGGCGTCGCGACGCTCACGCCACAGACGGCGCGTGTACGCGCGGATCGGCCACGCGAGCCACAGCAGCAGCCCCGCGAGAACAACAAGCGTCAGCGGCATGGTCAGCGGGGGCGCCACGACGGCGCGCCCTGAGGTCACGAGCCACGTCTCCACACACCAGGCCAGGACACCGCCGATGACGCCGAGCCCGACGAGCAGGCCCGGCCTCGTTCTGCTCGCCAGGTTCACTGAGCGATCCGCTCGACGCGATCCTCCGCCGCGGCCCGCAGCTCAGCGACGCTGCCGTGAGGGGCGAGCTGCGCGCGCGGATCGACCTCCAGCCACGGAGCGAGCACGAACGCGCGCTGGTGCGCCCGCGGATGCGGCAGCACCAGCTCGCCGCTGCTGACCTCGCCAGCCACCTGGATGAGGTCGAGATCCAGCGTCCGGCTCCCCCACCGCGTCTCACGGGTGCGTCCATGCGCATCCTCGATCGCATGCAGCGCCTGCAGAAGCTCCGTCGACGGCAGCTCGGTGTCCACCAGCACCACCGCGTTGCAGTACGCGGGCGCCTCCTCGCTGACCCCCTCGAGGGTGAGCGCCGGGGTCTCGTAGAGGCTCGAGGCCGCGACGAGCTTCGTGCCAGGCAGCTCGGTGATGCTCCGCAGCGCCGACCTCAGCGTCGCCTCCCGGTCGCCGAGGTTCGCGCCGAGCGCGATCACGGCCTGACGGACCCGACGGGCCCGCTCAGCGGGTGCGACGTTCGGAGCGCCCCCAGAGCCGATCACGATCGCCGCGTCCGACGCCGTTCGCGCCGCCGCCGCTGCCGCCGCCTCACGGGCGTGGAAGTCGTCCTCCGCGCTCGCCGACACCGCGTGGGCCGCCGACGACTCGAGATGATCGCCCCGCAGCGTCGGCCGGTGACGGAGGATGCTCACCGCCACGTCCTCGAAGTCCAGCGCGACCGGCGCCTGCGGCTTGTGCACCGTGATGCGCACGGCCACGGCATCGTCGAAGCCGAACGTCGCCGACGCGAGACGCTCCGCGAGCGTCTCGATGAGATCGACCGGCTCGCCCGTCACGATCGCGTGCAGCGCGTGCATCCACTCCCCGTAGTGCAGGGTGTCGCCGATGTGGTCGCTCGACGAAGCCGCCGCCGCATCGACCCACGCCTCCGCGTCGACATAGAAATCCTGACCATCGCGGCGCTCGTGATCGAAGACACCGTGATGCCCGCGCGCATGCATGCGCGTGATGAGGATGCGGTCGAGCTCAGGCTCGGGCGCGCCGGGGCGAAGAGCCGCCACCGCACCAGGCGCCAGATCGGCGCCGCCGCCACTCGCATCCGCGACCCGTTCGCGCGTGAACGCGTGCTCGTGCGCCTGCCCGCCGGCCGCGACCGCCTGGGCCGCCCGCACCTCCGCACCGCGCCGCCGATCGAGGTCCGGCTCGTGCCCGCTCATGTGGTCAGTCATCCTGTGCTCCTTCACGCCAGGAGGCGACGACATCCAACGCCACCCGGTTCGCCTCGACATTGTGGACACGCACGCCCCAGATGCCCGCCTTCGCCGCCAGCGCCGTGATGACCGCCGTCGGCAGGTCACGCTCCGTCACCTGCGCGTCCGAGCGCAGCATCTCGCCCGTGAAGCGCTTCCGGGAGGCGCCCACGAGCAGCGGGTGCCCGAGCGCCACGAACTGCTCGAGCTCGCGCAGCACCGCCCAGTTGTCATCCCTGCGCTTCGCGAACCCGAGGCCCGGATCCAGGACGATCTGAGACTCGTCGAGCCCCGCCGCGACGGCGCGGTCTCGCGCACCGGCCAGCTCGGCCAGTATCTCCGCCGCCGGGTCGCGGTAGTCGGCGAGCTCGTTCATGCGCACCGAATGGCCGCGCCAGTGGCTCAGGATGAACGGGCTCCGGCTCTCGGCGACCACCTCGAGCATCGCCGGATCGGCCAGCCCACCGGACACGTCGTTGACGTACTCAGCACCGAGTGCGAGCGCAGCCGCGGCCGTCTTCGCGTACATCGTGTCGATGCTCACCAGCACACCGAGCGCCGCCAGCTCCTTGACGACCGGCAGTACGCGGGCCGCCTCCTCCTCCTGCGGCACCCGCACCGCGCCCGGCCGCGTCGACTCGCCGCCGACGTCGATGATGTCTGCGCCCTGGTCGACGAGCTCCCGAGCGCGCCGCATGGCCCGCTTCGTGCGGCGCTTCTCGCTGAACAGGTCCTCGAACCTGCCGCCGTCGCTGAACGAATCAGGCGTGATGTTCAGGATGCCCAGGATGCGCGGACGCTTCGGGATAGCCGGCTGCAGCAGGTTCGTGAAGCGCTGCGGCAGGGCGAACGGCCTCGTGTTCGTCGTCACCGGGCCAGTGTCGTCGGCCTCATCCACCGAGCTGGCGACCGCGGCTGAGCCAGCAGCTTCGGTCTCGGCTTCGGTCGGCGTCTCCGCGGCCGGAAGACCCGCACCCGACTGCGCCTCCGCGGCCGAGGCCGACGCCTCGAACGCCAGCGCCTGCTCGGACCCCGAGGCCTCCTGCTCGACGAACAGCGGCGCGTCGTCCTCGCCCGCCGTCGAGCGAGAGCGGCGCACCGGATCGAACCGCGCACCGCGCAGCACCTGCCCCTGCACCGCGACTGGCTGATCGGATCCGGCAGCGCCCTCGGGAACCTCGGGCGCCGAGGTGACCTGCGCCTGGGACTGCGAGCCGATCAGCCCCATGATCTCCGCCCGGGCCACCGGGTCCGACAGCTCCCCGCGCGCCGACACCGTCACCACGGTGCCGGCCTGCTGGCGGGAGCCACGAAGCCCCGCGCAGGCGTGACTCGCCTCGATCACCGCGAGGGCACCACGCGCATCCAGCGCCGACATCATGACGTCGACAAGCTCGTCGCCGAGCCGCTCCTGCAGCGTCGGGCGCGCGGAGAGCGTCTCGAGCATGCGGTGCAGACGGCCGAACCCCACGATCGACGCAGACGGCACGTACGCGAGGTGCACACGCCCCGAGAACGGCAGCAGATGATGCTCGCACACCGACCGGAACGCGAGATCTCGCAGCACGACAGGCTGCGACACTCCCCCGGTCACAGCCACCCCAGCATCCTCTTCGAACGGCGACTCGATCTCCGCCACCGGGAACCTCGCACTCGCGAGCGGCCCGCGCGCATCCACACCGACACCGGCGAACAGCTCGAGCGCCGCCTCAGCCACACGGACCGGCGTGCGCTCGAGCCCCGGGCGATCAGGATCTTCACCGATCGCCGACAGGAACTCCCGGACAGCCGCCTGAGCACGCACCAGGTCGATGCGCCCCACCGACCCCGAATCGATGTCGTTCATCTGCAAGTCCTCACTCCGCGTGGCCCGCGGCGCGGGTCTGGTTCCATCCTCCCGCGAATCGAACCCGTCGCGCACCCCCGGCCTCGCCGCGCGCGTCGCCCTCAGCGGTCCCTGCGCGAGGCGCCGCCAGATTGACAAGACCCGGTGGATCTCGAGAGGGTCGAAGGACCGACGAGCAGAGGAGTCACCATGACCGGCGACCGGCCCGGCTTCCGGAGCTTCGCATCCACACCACTCGCCATCGCGCTGTGGGTCGTCACCGTCGGCGCGACAGCGCTCTTCCTCGCGCTCGGATGGAACCTGCTGCAGATGGCCATCCTCATCGTGCCCCTCGCGGCCGTCAGCGTCGCCGTGACCGTCTCCGCCCTCAAGAAGACGAGGCGCGGCACCCGCTGAGCCGCGACCCGCGCAGCGCGTGAGACCCGCCCGCTGACGAGGAATGCAGGCTCCCAGATCTGGGAGCCTGCATTCTTCTCGCGTGGCGTACGCTCACCGTGCGGCGTGGCGCGGGGCCTAGAAGCCGAGCTCGGCTCCGCCATCCTGCGCATGCTCGATCGGGTCCATCTGGTCGACCGGGATGTGCGGCTTGAGCGGCACCGGCGGCAGCGCGCTCACGGGACGGTCGGGGCTCGACAGCCACTGCGGGCGCTCCGGGAGCTTCCGAACGGGCTTGAAGATCTCGTCGAGGCGGATGTGGTCGAGCGTCTCCTTCTCGAGCAGCTCCGCCGCCAGCTGGTCGAGAATGTCGCGGTTGTCGTTGATGACCTTCCACGCCTCGTCATGGGCCTGCTCGATGAGCAGGCGCACCTCGCGGTCGACGGTCTCCGCAACCGACTCCGAGTAGTTGCGCCCGGCTCCCGCCTGCTGGCCGTACACCGTCTCGGCCGACGACTCTCCGAGCTTCACCGAGCCGACGGATGCGGTCATGCCGTACTCCGTGACCATCTTGCGCGCCGTCTTCGTGGCCTTCTCGATGTCGTTCGACGCGCCCGTCGTGGGGTCGTGGAAGACGATCTCCTCCGCAACGCGTCCGCCCATCGCGTACGACAGCTGGTCGAGGAGCTCGTTGCGGGTGACCGAGTACTTGTCTTCCAGTGGGAGCACCATCGTGTAGCCGAGCGCGCGACCACGCGGGAGGATCGTGATCTTCGTCACCGGGTCGGTGTGGCGCATCGCCGCGGCAGCAAGCGCGTGCCCACCCTCGTGGTACGCCGTGATGAGGCGCTCCTGGTCGTTCATGACGCGGCTGCGACGCTGCGGGCCGGCGATGACACGGTCGACCGCCTCATCCAGCGCCTCGTTGTCGATGATCTGCGCGTTGGAGCGAGCCGTGAGCAGGGCCGCCTCGTTCAGCACGTTGGCGAGGTCTGCACCCGTGAAGCCGGGCGTCTTTCGGGCGATGACACGGAGGTCGACGTCCTGCGAGAGCGGCTTGCCCTTGGCATGCACGCCGAGGATGCGGGCGCGTCCGTCGAGGTCGGGGGCGTCCACGCCGATCTGCCGGTCGAAGCGACCAGGACGGAGCAGGGCCGGGTCGAGCACATCGGGGCGGTTCGTCGCGGCGATGAGGATGACGTTCGTCGACCCATCGAAGCCGTCCATCTCCACGAGGAGCTGGTTCAGCGTCTGCTCTCGCTCGTCGTTGCCGCCGCCGATCCCCACACCACGGTGGCGTCCGACCGCGTCGATCTCGTCGACGAAGATGATGGCGGGCGAGTTCTGCTTCGCCTGCTCGAAGAGGTCACGGACTCGGCTCGCGCCGACACCCACGAACATCTCGACGAAGTCCGAACCGGAGATCGAGTAGAACGGCACGCCAGCCTCACCGGCGACCGCACGGGCCAGCAGCGTCTTGCCCGTTCCCGGAGGGCCGTACAGCAGCACGCCCTTCGGGATGCGAGCGCCCACAGCCTGGAACTTGGCCGGCTCCTTGAGGAACTCCTTGATCTCCTGCAGCTCCTCCAGCGCCTCGTTCGCGCCAGCGACGTCGTCGAACGTGACCTGCGGGCTCTCCTTCGAGACCAGCTTCGCCTTCGACTTGCCGAACTGCATGACCCCACGACCGCCGCCGCCACCGAGGCCGCCCGCGAAGAGGATCCAGATGAAGAAGCCGATGAGCAGCAGCGGGAACAGGATGCTCACCGCCGAGAGCAGCCAGCTCGGCTGAGGCACGTCGTCGTCGTAGCCGCCAGCGGGAGCAGCCGAGTCGACCGCCGACACGACATCGTCGGCGCGCGCATCCACGAAGTAGAACTGCACGTTCTGGCCGTACTCGGGGTCGGCCTGCGCGAGCTCCATGTCGACGCGGTTGTCGCCGTTCACGATGACGACCTTGTCGGCCTTCTTCTCCTGAAGAAGCTGAAGGCCCTGCTGCGTCGTCACCTCGCGGGTGCCGCTGCCGTTGATGAGACTGAAGCCCAGGCCGATGACCAGCACGGCGAGCACCACGATGAAGATCGGGCTCTTGAAAATCTTGGTAACTTGCTTCATAAGTCGAGACTCGAGTGGCGTGCTCGGTGCCTTTCAGCCGGTTCTTCGCCAGCGCACCAGGGCGCTCAATCGAAAGTCATGGTACCCGCGGCCCCCGACACCGGCGTCCAGTGTTCGCTGCAGGCGCGCGGCGCATCCGCTCGAGCGTGCGCGCCTACTCGCCGCCGTACACGTGCGGCTGGAGCACGATGATGTCGCGCAGGTGCCGGTACTGCTCGTCGTAGTCGAGGCCGTAGCCCACCACGAACTCGTTCGGCACGTCGAAGCCGACGTAGCGCACGGGGACATCCGATTTGAGCCGCTCGGGCTTGCGCAGCAGCGTGCAGATCTCGACCGAGGCCGGGCCCCGCGACTCCAGGTTCTGCTTGAGCCACGACAGCGTCAGCCCCGAGTCGATGATGTCCTCGACGATGAGCACGTGGCGACCCGTGAGGTCCGTGTCGAGGTCCTTGAGGATGCGCACCACACCGCTCGACTCCGTTCCGGAACCGTACGAGCTCACCGCCATCCAGTCCATCTTCAGCGGAATCGTCAGCTCCCGCGACAGGTCGGACACGACCATGACCGCGCCCTTCAGCACACCGATGAGCAGCGGCTCGCACTCGGCGTAGTCGCTCTCGATACGGCGGGCGATCTCGGCGAGCTTCGCCTGGATCTCCTCCTCCGTGATGAGGACCTCGCGGACGTCGTTCGGAATATCAGTAGCGCGCATCCTGGCTCCCTGGGTGGTTCAGCGCTCGACGAAGCGAGCGCGGTGTGCGAAACGGTAGAAGCTAGGCGGTCTCGTCGAGGTGGTCGTCGTGCGCGGAAGCCGTCGCCCCGAACAGGATGCGACCCTTCTCGCGCTCGACCCGGATGCCAGGCAGATCGACGGGGCCCTGCCCGCGCCACTCCGTCGCCAGCGCCGTGACCGCCATCGTGTGCCCACGAGTGAGCGAGACGCCGAAGCCCTGCTCGGCGACGATGCGGCAGATGCGCTGACGCAGCGCCGGAGGCTGCGCGACGATGCCGCCGACATCGAGGGAGATGCGGCCGTCCGCATCGGTGTTGACGATCTCGTGCGCCCACTCGAGCGCAAGCGCATCCAGCGTCTCAGAATCCTCGCGGAGCGTCGTCGCCGTGCGAGCGAGCGCCTCCGAGATGCCGGGGCCGAGCTCCTTCTCGAGCAGCGGGAGGACCGTGTCGCGAACACGGACACGCGTGTACGCGGGGTCGCTGTTGTGCGGGTCGATCCACGGCGAGAGCCCCTGGTCTTCGCACGCCTGCACCGTCACCGCGCGGTGGATGCCGAGCAGCGGCCGAAGCAGAGCACCGGTGACCGGGGCCATGCCGTGCAGGCTCTTCGCTCCGGAACCGCGAGCCAGGCCAAGCAGGACCGTCTCCGCCTGGTCGTCCAGTGTGTGCCCAAGGAGGACCCACGGCGCACCCGTCTCGACGCGCACCGCCTCGATCGCCTCGTAGCGGGCCACCCGGGCAGATGCCTCGGGACCGGCTCCGACGTCTTCCACGCTCACACGCACGACGCTCACCGGGGCGAGCCCGAGCTCGGCTGCCTGCTCTGCGGCGCGCTCCGCGACCCGCGCAGAACCCTCCTGCAGATCGTGGTCGATGATGACCGCGCCAGCCTCGACCTCGAGGCGCTTCGCCTCGAACGCCGTCGCGGCAGCGAGCGCCAGCGAGTCCGGACCACCACTCAGCGCGACGAGGATGCGGTCGCCCTTCTGCACGCGCCCGAGGAGAGAACCACGGACGGCTCGACGAAGGTCGGCAACAGCTGGAGTGAGGCGAGGGCGATCTGACACAGGTACAGCCTAAACGCGCCCGCGCGAACCGTCACGCTCGAAGCCGGAACATCCCAGAAGGACGAACCCGCGAGCCGCGGAAACGGGCAGACGGCTCAACGCTTGCGACCGAAGAGGAAGTAGGAGATGGGACCCACGAAGTTCACCAGCGAGAACGCGCCCCACGCGAGTCGCGAACCCCGCACCTGGCTTGGCTTGCGGCGCAGCAGGCTCAGCAGCGCGGCCCCGAGCAGCGTGAACTGCACACCAGCCGCCAACGCCGTGCCCAGCGTCAACGCGTGCGGAAGCGCCTGGCCAGTCCCCTCCCGGAGCGGGATGAACGGATCGACGTGCAGCGCTTCCTTGAGATCAACCATGGAGACCAGCATGCCACGACCGTGCGCCCGGCGATCATTCCGGTGTCACACAGCACCCCCGCCGCGCCCGACGCCGAAACGCGCGACGCGAACCGCGCATCCGCAGCCCCGAGCGAGGCGCATCCACTACCCTGAAGCCGAACGAAACCAACGGTTTCGTGCGGCGAGCAGCGCCACACCGGGCCCGCCGACAAGCCACACAGAATGAGCGCCACCAGGCGCAACGAAGGAGCGCCATGGGCAGCTACGACGTCGTCATCGAAATCCCGCGCGGAAGCCACAACAAGTACGAGGTCGACCACGAGACCGGCCGCGTGTTCCTCGACCGCGTGCTCTTCACGCCGTTCGTGTACCCCGTCGACTACGGCTACTTCGAGCACACCCTCGCCGACGACGGCGACCCCCTCGACGCACTCGTGCTGCTCGAGTACCCGCTCTTCCCGGGTGTCGGACTCAAGGTGCGCCCCGTCGGCGTCCTCAACATGGCCGACGAGGCCGGCGGAGACGACAAGATCCTCTGCGTGCCGGCGAAGGACCCCCGCTGGGCGAAGATCCAGGACCTCGGCGACGTCGACGACTCCACCAAGGACCAGCTCAAGCACTTCTTCGAGCACTACAAGGACCTCGAGCCCGGCAAGTGGGTCAAGGTCGAGGCGTGGGGCGACGCCGCCGCCGCCGAGGCGATCATCGAGCGCTCCATCGCGCAGTACAAGCCCGCCGAGTAGGCGCAGCTCACCGGCCAGACCGGTGACCGGCTGACGAAGCCCCGCATCCACTGCAGAAGTGGCTGCGGGGCTTCGTCGTGCGCGGACTCGGTCGTGCGCGGACTCGGCGCTGCGGGGACTTGGCGCTGCGCGTGACCAACATGAGTGCAGATCTGGGGCTCGCGGCGTCGATCCGCTCGAATCCGCCCCAATCTGCACTCATGTTGGTCAGCGCCCGGTGCGGCCGATCCCGTCGCTGTCCAACTTGCGTGACGAAACCAGCCGCAGGGGCCCTCAGAGCACGCCGATACCCGAACCGTTACGCAAGTCGGACAGCGGCGGCGGGCGGGGACAGCGGCGGGCAGCGACCGACACGACGCAGCGGCTGCCAGCGGCCGGCAGGAACCAGCAGCGGACAGCGGCCGGCACGGGCGGCGGCCGGCACGGGCGGCGGCCGGGCGGCGGCCGGGCACAGAAGGCTCGCAGGCACGCAGAAGGGCGGCCCCCGCCGAAGCGAGGAGCCGCCCTCTCGTGCGCGCTGACGTCAGCTGACGTCCGTGCGGATCAGTAGTAGTAGATGCCTGCCGAGGCGAGCCAAGGCTTCGGGTCCATCAGCGTGCCCCAGTACTTCAGCTCGAAGTGCAGGTGGCAGCCGGTGGACGAACCGGTGGTGCCGGCGTAGGCGAGCACGTCTCCCGCGTTCACGGTCTGGCCGACGTAGACGTTGATGCCGCCGTCCATGATGTGCGAGTAGGAGACCTCGGTGCCGTTGCCGAAGTCGAGCACGACGTGGTTGCCGAAGCCGCCGTTGTAGCCGGCGTAGGTGATCGTGCCGCTGTGCACCGCGTAGAGCGGGGCGCCGCACGTGCCGCCGTTGACCCCGAGGTCGAGGCCGTTGTGCATGCGGTAGGTGCCGAAGATCGGGTGCAGGCGCATGCCGTACTCATCGGTGACGACGCCGCTGCTGATCGGGCCGTAGTAGCCGGCGAGGACACCGTTCGGGGTCTCGGGCGTCGTCGGTGGGACGACCTCCGGCTCCGGCTCGGGTTCCGGCTCGAGCTCGACGTCAGGCTTCTGCGGCTCTTCCGGGAGGATCTCGATGTCGGGCTTCGTGGGCTCCGGCTCGGGAGCCGCCGTGGGCGCTGCCGTCGGCTGTGGCTCAGCGGGGGTCGAGGGTTCCGGTGCAGCTGTCGGCTCCGGTGCCGTCGTCGGCTGCGGGGTGACCGGTTCCTGGCTCGGTGCCGGGGCCGGGGACTCGGCGGGCGTGGTCGGCTGCTGGGGCGTGACCGGAGCGGTCGGGTCGGCCGTCGCCGTCGGCGGGGTCGATGGCTGGCGCGGAGGCGTGACCTGCTGCGGCGGGCGCAGCGTCTCGGGCGCGACGGAGGTGTCGGTCGGGTCGGCAGGCGCGAGCGGCGCGTTCACTGCCGGAGCCTCGCTGGAGATGTCCGGCTTCGGCGGGGCCTGCACGCCGGCGGCCTCAGCCTCGGCGACGGCCTGCGCGTAGGCCTCTTCCTGGTACGCGGCGGCCGCCTCGGCACGCTCGCGGTTGGTCTGCGCGACCTGCTCCTGACGCAGCTTCTCACCGGCCGCGTAGTCGGTGGCGGTGACATCGCGCTTCTCCTTGAGCGGAGCGAGCATGGCCTGGAGGTCGGCCTTCTTGCTGTCAGCGAGGTACTTCTCGTTCTGGAGGACGACCTGCTCTGCCTGCGCCGTGTCGAACTTCGTCTTCGCCTCGGACTCGAGCTTCGCCAACTCGTCGTGCGCGGTGGTCGCCTGCGTTCCGAGCACGTCCGCCGTGTTCTTCTCGGTCACAGCCTGGTTGTAGATGCCGTCGGTCTGTTCGGAGAGCTTGCTGATGGTGCCGAGCTGGTAGAGGAGCGTGTCGGCGTCGCCGGGATTGAGGAAGAGCGCCAGCTTGGGGTCGCCCGCGCCTCGCGTGCTCATGGCGGCGGCGAGCTGGCCCGCCTTCTCACGAGAGGTCGATGCCTTCTCTTCGGCAGCATCGGCCTGGTCCTGCAGGATGGTGACCTCGGCGAACTTCTCGCTCGACGCGGTCTGCGCCTTGCCGTGCTCTTCGCCTGCGGTCTTCGCCTGCGCGGCGGCTGCGGTGACCTTCGCGTCGAGGTCTGCGATCTGCTGCTCGATCTCGCTGATGAGCGCTTCCTGGCGGTCGACGTTGCCCTCTGCGGCGACGACGTCCTCCCAGGTCGCGTAGCCGTCATCGGCAGCGAAGGCTGGGCCGGCTGCGAGCGCAAACGCGGCGAGGACTGCTGCGGATGCCGCACCGACGAGCGGTGTGCGCCAGCGGTTGCGAAGTCGCAGGGGCTTCGGGCTCCTGGTGGCGGGCATGCGCTCTCCTCGTGATGAATCTTGGGTGCGGAACGAGGCGGACGCCTCTGCGGCAACGCGAGACCGCATCTACCACTGCAGCCACTCGTTTCACACCAACAACACGAGAAACAGTAACAAGTTTGTCAACATCTGCCTAGCGCGTCACAGAGACCCGGGTGACAAATCACGTACCGGGTCGCCGTCTGCACCGGGATTCCGCGCATCTCGGGGAACATCCGGTCACGACGAAGCCTGCGCTCGCCACCACCTGAGCACCCCACGACACGCCGAAGAGGCACCGATGCGGCACCCGATTTGCCGCGAAGGAAAAACGCCCCTATGCTTTTCTCTCGGTAGTCAAGTCAGCTACAAGCACTCGGCCCCATCGTTTAGCGGCCTAGGACGGCGCCCTTTCACGGCGTTAACACGGGTTCGAATCCCGTTGGGGTCACGGTCGTGACAACACCAGGTGCTGAGATGCTGTACATTGAACTGTCGCAATCGAATACGGATGAATCAGCCCAGGCTGAGACACCACAGTAAGGCCCTGTAGCGCAGTTGGTTAGCGCGCCGCCCTGTCACGGCGGAGGTCGCGGGTTCAAGTCCCGTCAGGGTCGCCAAGCATCTTGCCCTCTTCTCGAAGAGGGCAATTTGCAACGGTGACGAACATCAGTGCGTCGCCACGAGGCCTCGGCCTCCGGCTCTGTAGCTCAGTTGGTAGAGCGCACGACTGAAAATCGTGAGGTCACGGGATCGACGCCCGTCGGAGCCACTGAAACCCCGCCTAGCTTCTACATGGCGGGGTTTCTTTGCGTCTGTGGGTTGGCTTTCAGGAGCCAACTCCGCATTTGCTCCGCAGATTGAATCTGCCGCCCCGCGAACCACCGAAGGCCCCGACGTTGTCGTCGAGGCCTTCTTCTGTGTCTGCGCGTAACCGGCCCCGACGCAAGTGCACCACCTAGTCGATGGCAGCCGCCGCTCGGGCGGCTCCTTGTTGCCGCTGGAGCTCACCGTCGCGTCAGCGTCCCATCTGACTTCCAAACGGGGGTGCCCCAACCCCGACCATCGACCCTCAACAGATAATTCGCTGTAGGCGGTTCACCCTAGGATGCTCTCTATGGACAGCGGCCAGCCCGACGAGACCCGGATTCGCCTTACCGGCGATCGGTTCAAGGGCGGCCGGTTGCCGGTCGACTCACTCATTGAGCTGGAGCGCTACCAGCGACTCCTGCGCACGGCAGCAGAAGCCGAGTGGACGCGTGCGTATCCCGACGAGGAGTTGCCCGCAGATTTCGACGACAACATCAGCCTTGCCATCGAGCGAATCGAAGACGGCAGCGCCGATGTGTACCTCGCGTTCGAGCAACATGCGATCTACGCCGAGTACCAGGAGTCGAGCCAGAACCTCATCGATTCCACCATCGCGGCCGCCTACGACTCAACGCCGGGCCGTTCATTGCCTCAGCTGCCGCCCGAGATCGAAACCGAAATCCTCGAAGGCGTAGCCGCGCTCGGCGAAACTCTGACGCCCGATCAGTCGTTCCAGCTCTACCCTGAAGGACCAAAGGGTCCGGCCGTCAGCGTCACCGTGGAGTCTCGCGCTCAGGCATCGGAGAAGCTCTTCAAGGCGGACTTCTTCCTGACCGAGGAGCCCGCCGAAGTCGAAGTCGTCAAGCGCACCGACGAGACGACCCTCGTCGGCCGCTTCACGAAGATCGACGCCAGGGCTAAGTCCTACAGGTTCGAGAGCGAGCAGTACGGCGAGCTGAGCGGCAAGTACACAGAGACAGCACGGGCCGCGGACATTCGAGCGCTCGTCGAAGCACCTGACTTGGCACCGATCACCCGCATCACAGCCATGGTGAACTTCCGTGATGGTCGCGCCACCAGCATCAAAAACGTGCTTGCGGTCGAGGAGTTCATCACTACCGATGCCGCCTGGGGCGAGCGGCTTCGGGAGTTGGCGAGCATGGCTGCCGGTTGGGATGGCGACGAAGCAGAGCCCATCGTGTTCGCCGCACTCGACCACGCCAAAGCCGTGCTTGAAAGGATCGAGGAAGCAGGCACGAAGCTTCCGAACCTCTTCCCGGTCGAGGACGGCGGTATCTCTCTCGAATGGGCGTCGCCCGAGGCAGTTCGCAGCATCGAGGTGACACCTAACGGCGCGTACGCGCTGTTCTACCTCCCGCCAGGCTCCTTTGATGGACGGCATGACGTCGTTCTCGATCTGTCCTCCGCTGTCGCCTTCGCTACGAAGGAGGTGATCGAGTGATCGCGGCGGTTCAGCTTGCGCAGGGCGAGTCCCTGCTCAACGACGGGTCCGAGCTTTGCTATCGACAGATCACGAAGCACACGCTCGGCCCCGATGGCACGCCCGCTATCAACGCCTTCGGCCCGGCCAGCATCGACAAGGGGATGCCTTCATACGCTCGCGCTTCCGTGGTCACGCCGCAGGAGAGCCGCGATTGGCACACCTACAACGCCAACACCCCATCCGAGGCCGTATTCGCAGTGTCCGTCTCAGAAGTCACGCTGGCCCAGACCTACGTCGTCGACGATAGCGCGCTCCCCGAAGACCCTGCACACCCACGCTCCCCCGGGCACTGCTACGTCGACTTCCGCTCGTTCAAGAAGCCGCACGAGCGCACGGTCCGAGCTGTTCTCCTTCGTGAAGCTCTGAAGCGCGGCGAGATCAAGACCGAGAAGTCGCCCCCAAAACCGGAGCCAGAAGACGGCGATATTCTCCCAGGTACGACCCCGAGCAACTAGCTGCCGCCGGTCATGCTTCGAGGCCTTTACACTCGCGTCATGGCGAATCGCAAGATCGGCTGGTCTCCCAGCGAACGTCGGAAGTGGATCGGAGTCCTCGCGGGCTACGTGCTCTTAGCTCTGGTGGCGCTCAGCTTCCTACCTGACTGGCTGGTGGACCAGACTCTGGTCGGAAGCTCAGTTGCGGCACCAGTCGCAACATCAATTCCCAGCCCAGCTCCTGTGCCGAGCGAAACTCCGCAGTTTGTTTCCGTCTCGCCCGTCGACAGACTCACCGCTGTGGCATCCGCCCGGCAAAGTGTCCTCCTCGCTGCGGGCGGTGGGTTGGCGGTGCTCACACTCGTGCTTACCATCAGCCGAGACGCCATCACCCGCGACAGAGCCGACCGCGAGAGCGACGAACATGTCACCTCGCTCTACATCGAAGCGTTGAAGCAACTCGGAGATCGCGAAAGCACGAGCGCTCGAATTGGAGGCATCTACGCGCTCGAACGGATCGCTCAGGATTCCAGTCGCGATAAGCCCGCCGTTAGGTTCGTCCTCGCTTCGTTTCTTCGCGAATACGGGACTCGCCCTTTCGGGTCGTCGGGTGACCCGTCCGTAGCCACGGATCACGCGGCAGCTGCTGAGGCACTTGGCCGCCTGGGCGCGACTCCAGAAGCAGCTGGACGGCTAGAGCTTGATGAGGTGAACGTCTACCGGCTTCGTCTCAACGAAGCCGACTTCACGCAGGCCAACATGAGCTTCCTCTTTGCCCGAGAAGTATCGCTTGAAGACTCCGTCCTCTTCAGCACGCGGCTGTACGCAGCTCAACTGCGTAGCGCCCTCCTCTCGCGAGCCGACCTCCGCCATGCGTCACTCGGGAATGCCGACCTCACAGGTGCCTACCTGGTGGGCGCGAGGATGGAAGGCGCAAACCTTGACGGCACCAAGCTCTTCCACACGAATTTGAAAGGAGTCACGGGTCTGACCGCTGAGCAGGTAGACAAGGCCTTCGGGTGGACCGCGAGAACTCGGTGGCCGGACGGCTTCACCCCACCAGAGCCCGAGCGGAAAGCAGACCAGATGGCCCACGGTAACCTCGCTCACGCGGCCCGCCTCGACGAGTAGCCGAGATATGAGATATGCAGCAACGCTTCATCTCGACGTTTCGAGACGCGGCATTCTGCTTGGTGCGGACGGACGCGGCGGGCACTGCGCGCCATCTTTCGTTACAAGCATCGTCCACACAGAGTGGTACTAGATCGCTTAGCCGTCACTTCGGCGACCGGAATTGTCGCCGGGCATCGCTCGTCGGGATTACCGCCGAGGATGTGCAGTGAGACTGCCGGACCCTATCGAGGCAATCGAGTGTTTCACGCTGGACCTCGACGGCGATGTTCACTGGCGGGGGCAGGATCACGATGGCCTCGCCTTCTCGTTATAGGAGCAGGACGTTTTTGCACGTCTGCTTTTCCGACGGCCCAAACACCAATCTCGTCGGCCAGCTGGGCAAGGCCAGGTCATTGTCTCGCCAATCAAGACGGGCTACCGCTTGGTCTTCGAGGCCCTCACCCTGACGAAGCAGGGCAAGCTTGTCGAGACGCGCTGGACCATCCGAACACCCGAGGGCCACGCCACCTGGGCGGCCAACGACACCCGCCTGCAGCTATTGCTGCTGTCGCTCGCTAGCCGAACCAGAACCCTGCCGCCCGGTCTGCGCAATCTGCCTCTGATCCAGGGCTCCGCTCGCGAAATCGACCATCCCTCAACGGAGCGCAAGCAGCCTGAACAGTACGACGATCCCCTGGCAGGACTCAGCTTCTGATGACCAACGACGACGACGCATGCAACCCTCTCCCGCCGCTCGTTCTCCGCGCCAGCCGACCACCGCTCGATAACCTCGCGACCTTGATCGCCACCACCCTCGTTGCCGGTCTCGACGTTCAAATCCTCTGGCCTCGCAAGACACGCCTTCAGCTCCTCGCCGTACCGGCCCCGAGGCAGCGGCCTACCGACTGCCCCTCCACGACGACGGCCGGACCTACGAGTTACTCACTCCCGGCGGAGCATCACGCTGGCAAGCCAACGATGCCCGCCTCCGCGACGCCCTGGTCGACACCGTCCGGCGCGGCGTACCAACGGCGGCTCTCGTCCGAGGGCGGGAGGTCGAGGGCTAGCGGAAGGAGGTCTCTACCGGCTCCAGCAGGAAGAGACATGTCGACTCCTCGTACTCCAGCACTTTGGCGGTCACGGAAAGGTTGTCGCCAACGCCAATGGTGTCGCGGATTGGCCCCACGAACTTGAGGTCGCTCACGGTGTTTTTGTCACGGAATTGGAAGGCAGGGCCAAGCGCTGAGGTCTCGCTGAAGTCACCCGCGTTGATGAGAATGTCGTACCTGGTGTCGTAACTGCCGTGCTTGTTCATGGCACCAATACTGGCGGGGAAGCTGAGAGTCTGACCCTTGTATCTCTCCGCAAAGGCCGCGACCTCTGGCGCGCAGGAGTCCGTGAGCGCGAGCAGCGCAGTGAGGTCGGTGTTCGTCTCCGGTGTCAGTGCGACCGGCGCAGCCTCGGTCGACCGCGCCGGCTCCTCAGCCACCGGAGCCGATGTCTCGGTCGCTATCGCCGTCGCCGTCGCCGTCGAGGTCTCGGCGACCGATGCAGCTTCGTCACCGTCGGACCCGAATGTGATGCCGAGCACGACTGCGGCGACTACAGCCACCGCAACGCCACCCGCGATGGCGAATGCGCGAACGGGCAGCTTTACCTTCGGACGGCGCATCGCGATCTCGGTTCGGAGAGTGCCGGGCACCTGCCCCGTAACTTCCCAGCCGTCGCGCTGCCACTTGGCGATGGTCCGGGCCTCGGTGCCACGAATTGCCTGGACTACCTTGATCTCGTACTGCGGCTGCCCGTCGGCCATCTTCGACTCCGTCTGATCCAGAGCTGGCGGACGCCGTGCTCGACGCGACTGATTATCGTCTGACATCGGATGCTTGCGATTCCCCGGATAACAGCCGACGCAACCGCCCGCAACACCAGCCTGCACTCCGCAGAAACTCCGCAGATTGGCCTCGTCAGCGTGCACCACGATGCAACATCGGCGACCGCGCGAGGCCCGGAATGCTAGGCAGGACTAGGCAACGAGCAACTCCGCACAACGCCGTGCAACGCACCTTTGGTAAATCGTGAGGTCACGGGATCGACGCCCGTCGGAGCCACTGAAACCCCGCCTAGCTTCTACATGGCGGGGTTTCTTTATGTCTGCGCAGGCGCCAGGCGGTAGACGCGCCGCGCCCGCCCCGCGGTGAAGCCGGCCCGCACGTAGCGCTCGAGCAGTGCATCCGTCGCCGCCGCCGCGACCAGCACGGAACCGGCAGGCGCGTGCTCGATGAGGCGCCTCGCGAGCATGACTGCCGTCAGCCGCGTGCCAGGATGCTGCGCGAGGGCCGCGACCATCCACCGATCCCCTTTCGGGGTCTCAGGACCGGACGCCGACAGCGTCGTCCCACCCGGCTGCACCAGCGCGATCACGGCACCCGCGAGCAGCACGGCGTAGACGGAGAAGCCGAGCAGCAGCACGGTCGTGGCGTCGAAGACCAGGATGCAGGCCACCCAGAGCACGAACGCCGCGATCGTCACGAGCGCGACGACAAACCCGTCGAGGATGGGCCTCCGGCGCTCGAACAGCACGGTTCCCGTGCGCGTCCTGTCGAGGTAGAGGCCACCCCGCAGGGTCATCGGCAGGATCGAGAACGCGTAGATCGGCACCGACAGCACCGCCAACGGGACGTTCGGCGTGGACGCGCGGGCCGAGATCCACGCGGCACGCGGCAGATCCCGGAGGGTCGACGGACGGGGGCGCGCTTGAGCGGAATGTGGGGGCATCCCGACCAGGCTAGCGGGGTGCCGTCAACGGCCCGCTGCGGCACATCCGTCAGCCAGATGCAGGTTCTTCGCGAGACGAGGGTGCGTCTCGCTCACTTCTGTGCAGGTGGGGGCGGAAGCAGGGGCAGAAGACAGCGACGCGTCAGGCCGTGACGTTGACCGTGATCTCGTGGTGGCCGGTCGCGCCGTCGGGGACGACGTTGGCGCGCGCATCCGTCTGCACCTCGCCGTCGCTCGACGTGGCGCGGACCTTCACGGAGTGCTCGCCGGCTGGGGCATCCCAGTCGAGCTTCCACTGCAGCCACGTGTCGTCCGAGATGGGGGCCGCGAGCTCCGTCGGCATCCACTCGCCGTCGTCGATCTGCACCTCCACCGCTTCGATGCCGGTGTGCTGCTGCCAGGCGAAGCCGGCGATCGTCGTGGGGCCCGCGTTGAGGCTGCCGCCGCTTGGCACGTCGATGCGGGAGCCGATCTTGATCGGGCCCTCCGCGCTCCAGCCGCGGTCGGTCCAGTACGCGTTGACGCGGTCGAAGCGCGTCACCTCGAGGTCGACGACCCACTTCGTCGCCGAGACGTACCCGTAGAGGCCTGGCACGACCATCCGCACGGGGAATCCGTGTTCGGCTGGCAGAGTCTCGCCGTTCATGCCGACCGCGAGGATCGCGTTGCGGTCGTCGGTGAGGGCGCCGATGGGGGTGCTCGCCGTCCAGCCGTCGACGGACTTCGAGAGCACCATGTCGGCGTCGGCCTGTGGTCCAGCGCGCTTCAGCAGCTCGCGCAGCGGGTAGCCGAGCCAGAGGGCGTTGCCGATGAGGCCGCCGCCGACCTCGTTCGACACGCACATGAGGGTCGTGATGCTCTCTTCGAGCGGCAGGGCGAGGAGCTCGTCCCAGGTGATCGTGACCTCGTTGTCGACGAGGCCGTGGATGCGCAGCGACCAGCCCTCCGGGTTCACGAGCGGCACGCTCAGCGCGGTGTCGATGCGGTAGAAGTCCTCGTTGGGCGTGACGACCGGTGGGAGACCGGGGATCTCGAACTGGGCTCCGGCGGGAACCGCCGCGGCGCGCACGGCCGCCTGCGGCAGCGCGATGGCCTCACGCACCGCCGTGACGGCGCGGGTCCCGGCAGAGAGTGCGGCACCGGATGCCGCGGCGATGGCACCGACGATGACGGAGGCACCGGTGTAGATCAGGAAGCGGCGGCGATCGACTCCGGCGGGCGTCGCGTCCCCGCGAACGTCGAGGTCTTCGTCCCCGTCGGACGCAGCGGCACGGCCCGTCGCTCCGACCGCGGAGCTCCGCGTCGCCGCGACGGCCGCCTCGCGGGACCGCTGACGCGCGCGCTGCTCAGCACCGTCGAGGGTCTTGGCGAGGAACTGCAGCGTCAGCACGGCGACGACCATCGCGAGCAGCGGAGGCACCGTGTCGAGCGGAGAGAAGGGAGTGCGGGTGGCGACAGCGACGGCGCCGATGGCGGCGATGAGTCCGAGGACGACCCGACCCCACGGCGGGCGCCGCGACTCGAGCACCCCGGCGACCGCGGCGAGGAGGACGAGCACCACTGCGACGAGCGCGATGAGCGCGATCTTGTCCGCGGTTCCGAACAGGGCGATCGCGGTGTCCTTCGCCCACGGCGGGGCGAGGTCGATGAGCAGCGCGCCCACCGCGACGATGGGGCTCGCGGTGGTCTGCAGGAACGCAGCCGCGAGCTCTCCGAGGCCGACGCCGAGAGCCGCCGCGCCGATCCCGGCGAGGCCCGCCGGAACGGACTCGCTGAGGCGACGACGGCGCGTTCTCACCTGTTCGGGACTGGTTTCGAGGGACATGGCGGACACGCTACGCGCGCGAAACCCGGCCGGGCTGAGTGTGGGCGGATGGTGTGCATCCCCTGTGAATAGTGACCCGAGGTGGGCCTCAGGGGCCGCCTGCACGAGAGCGGCTCGGGTGCGGCCACCCACCGCGCCTGGCAGACTGGGGGCTTTGCGCCGCGTCACCCGGCGCACGTGCATCCGGCGCCGTTCCGACCCCGGCGCCCGAGAAGGGCCGGTTTGTCAGCGCTCAACGTCCTCGCCAATCTGCTTCGGGGCGCGCTCATCGGCGTGACCGAGATCATCCCCGGCGTGAGCGGTGGAACCATCGCGCTGCTGATCGGCGTCTACGAGACCCTCATCGACTCGGCCGGCCACCTCGTGCGGGGTGTCGTCCGCGCCGTCGCCGACACGCTGCGCCGCCGAGGCCTGAACCGGGCTCGCGAGCACTTCGCGCAGGTGAGGTGGGGCATGGTGCTCCCGATCGGCATCGGGATGCTCGTCGCGATCGTCGTCGCGGCCCGCCTCGTCGCCCCGATCATCGAGGCGCACCCCATCCCCTCGCGGGCGCTCTTCGCGGGACTCATCGCCGTCTCCCTCATCGTCCCCGCACGCATGCTCGGCGCCCGCTGGCAGCTGCGGGACTACGCCATCGCGGTGCCCGCCGCGGTCCTGAGCTTCGTGCTCACGGGGCTCCCCTCGGCCAATGACGCCGACCCATCTGCGCTCGCCATCTTCGTCTCCGCCGCCGTCGCCGTCTGCGCGCTGGTCCTGCCCGGTGTCTCCGGCTCCTTCGTGCTCGTCACGACCGGCATGTACGAGCCGACGCTGCGGGCCCTCAACTCGCTCGACCTCGGGTACGTCGCCATCTTCGCCGTCGGCGCCATCACGGGCCTCGCCCTCTTCGTCCAGGTGCTGCTGTGGCTGCTCTCCAAGCACCGCCGCGTGACGCTGGCCCTCATGACGGGCCTCATGGCGGGCTCGCTCCGCGCCCTCTGGCCCTGGCAGACCGAGGACCGCGAACTACTCTGGGCTTCCGGGGACGTCGTCGGCCCCGTGCTCTGGTTCCTCCTCGGTGCCGCGATCGTCGCCGCCCTCCTCATCGCCGAGGGCTTGCTCGTGCGCCGCGCGCTCCGTCGCGCTCCCGAAGCGCATTCGTAGCTCGCGCCGGGCGTCCGGGCACGATTTCACAGGCCAGCCCGCGCGATGTCGGAGGTGCTCGGTAGCATGAGACGCGCATCCACTCGACAGCAGGGAAGTGCCCGATGAGCCTCGTTCCAACGGACCCGTACGCCTCGCAGCCCGACGACGGCCAATCGCGATCGTCGCAGGCGAACGGCACACCATCCTCGCCCGCCGCAGGCTGGTACCCCGACCCGACAGGACGACAGCGCTACTGGGACGGCGCGCAGTGGGGCCAGTACGCGCCAGCGCAGTCGCAGGCGACCGGGGCTCCCATGCTCTACCAGCAGACCGTCGTGGTCAGCGGAGGCAAGGAGGTCGGCATCACCTACGTGCTCGCGATCTTCCTCGGCGGGCTCGGCATCCACAACTTCTATCTGGGGCGCACCGGCATCGCCATCACGCAGCTCGTCCTGTACCTCGTCGGAATCGCCACCTCGTGGCTCGGCATCGGGCTCCTGCTCATGTTCGGCGTCGCGATCTGGGTCATCGTCGAGCTCTTCCTCATCCCGCAGTTCGTGCGCGAAGCCAACGCTCGCCTCGCCGGGGCAGGCGCGTACGCGGCAAACCAGGGCTACGGCCCGGCCGGCGGCGGATCGTACCCGGGTCAGTACTAGCGCACGTCCGGCGCCGGTCCCGGCTCAGCTGAGCGAGAAAGCCCGGTCGCCCCAGGCGGTACGGAGGTCCGCGTCGAGGTCGTCGACGACCCGATCTGCATGGTCGATGACGAGGGTCGAGCGGGCCGCCCCAAACGCGGGCCACGGCACCGCGCCCGGCAAGCCCCCGTCGGTGGGCCTCCCCTCGCGCGCGAACGACGTCCAGAGAGCGAGCATTCGGTCAGACACCTCCCCGGCTTGCCTTCGCCCTCCGAGTTTGTACGCCAGTCCACGAGGGTCCGTGTCGAGGTTGCCCCAGACGAGCGAAAGCTCGGACGCATGCGTCGCGCCGAGTCGGAGCACTCTCAACAGCGGTGTCGAGAAGTCGAATCTGTAGAGGAACGTGGGGGCGATCCGCGAATGGCCCTCAGCTATCCAGACCGTCGGCATCCGGAAGGCCACATCCCTCACCACGCCGAGGCCCACAAGCCGTTGCCGGACGCCCTCGTAGGCCTCCAGGATGTGCTCGCGATCCGGCATCTCGACGGTGGGGTTCTCGGCGGCGATGGAGGTGATCATGGTCGTCAGCGCTTGCTCACCGACCGGAAGCAGTGGTGAGTTCGAGGCCTTGAAGAACGTCGCCTCATCACGATTCGTTCCGATGATGAGCGGAACAGGCAACCCTCGGCCCTCGCTGAGCACCGTCACTGGATGCTCCGGGACAAGATCTCCGTCGACGACAGGCGCGAACGCAAGCGTCCCTGGAAACTCGGTCGGGATCTCAGCGAACAGCTCGGCCGAGGTCTCGATGATGCTCGAGACCGGGAGCGCACGCAGCGCGGCAGCATCGTCGATGCCCAGCTTGGCGACGAATCGCTCGGCCACGATCTTCGCTCGTGCAAGGCCGTACATGCTCGTCGCCGGTGAACTCTCGACGATCGCCGCGGAGAGCAGGCCCCGCGCTGACGGCGTCGCGAGCAACGTCGAGACGATGCCTGCACCAGCCGACTCCCCGAAGACCGTCACCCGTTCGGGGTCACCTCCGAACGCGCCGATGTTCGTCTGCACCCACTCAAGCGCGCAGAGAACATCCCGCATCGCGAGGTTCGAATCGAACGCCTGCTCTGCTCCCTCGAGCGTCGAGAGCTCGAGGAATCCGAGACCGCCGAGACGGTAGCCCAGCGACACGACGATCAGGTCGCCGCGCTCCGCCAGCGCCGCCCCGTCGTATATCGGCTCCGAGGTTCCCCCGATCACGTACGCGCCGCCGTGTACCCACACCATGACGGCCCGCGGGGCCGCACCAGGTTCACCGGCCGCCGCTGGACGCCACACGTTCACGAACAGGCAGTCCTCATCCGTCATCGCTCGCTCCCCCATGTCGACAGCCTTCATGCGAAGCTGCGGGGCGATCGGCGGAAGGGCTCGCGCGTCCCGCACTCCCGCCCACGACTCCACGGGCACCGGGGCACGCCAGCGGCGATCACCTGTTGGCGCCTGCGCATAGCGGACACCGAGCCAGCGCTCGGTGCGTCCGCCTGAAGACCCGCGAAGCGTTCCGTCTCGCGTTTCGACGAGCGGATCCGAGACGGAGAGGCCTCGGGGGGTCGTGTTCGGTCCAGCGGCTGAGTCCATGAGCTGCTCCGGCGTTCGGGAGGGACGAGTGGAGTGCCAGCTTCCCACCGCGCACGCCAGCTGCGGCGTGCCGCGGAGCCGGCCGACTCGAGTGCGTCACGTCACGGGATGGACGCATCCCGCCAGCCGAGCGGGACTACTCGAACATGCCCTCGATGGGGCCGCGGGCGAAGTAGATGAGGAAGCCGACCGCCACGATCCATAGCAGCGGAGAGACCTTGCGGGCCTTGCCCGTGAGGGTCTGCACGAGCACCCACGAGATGAAGCCGGCGCCGATGCCGTTCGCGATGGAGTAGGTGAGCGGCATGATGACGATCGTCAAGAACACGGGGAGCGCGACGGAGAAGTCGTCCCACTTCAGCTCGCGCACCTGAGACACCATGAGCACACCGACGACGACCAGCGCCGCGGCGGCCACCTCGAGCGGCACGATCTGCGTCAACGGGGTGAAGAACATCGCGAGCAGGAACATGACGCCCGTCACGACGCTCGCGAGGCCAGTGCGGGCCCCCTCGCCGACTCCGGCCGCAGAGTCGACGAAGATCGTGTTCGACGAGCTCGACGTCGCGCCACCCGCGACGGCGCCGATGCCCTCGACGACCAGCGACGACTTGAGGCGAGGGAAGTTGCCCTGCTTGTCCTGCAGGCCCGCTTCGCGCGTGAGACCCGTCAGGGAGCCGACCGCGTCGAAGAAGTTCGTGAACACGAGCGTGAAGACGAGCATCACGCCCGCCAGGACGCCGATGCGCTCGAACGCGCCGAAATCGAACGCGCCGATCAGGCCCAGGTCCGGGACCGAGACGATCTGCGTCGGCAGCACCGGCACGTTGAGCGACCATCCGCCCTCGTTCTCGAACGCCGGGCCGAGCTTCATGATCGCCTCGACCACAACCGCGACGACCGTCGTGCCGACGATTCCGATGAGCAGCGCGCCCTTCACGCGGCGCGCCATGAGCACGCCCATCACGATGAGCCCCACCACGAAGATGAGCGTCGGCACCGTTGTGACCGAGCCGCCGACACCCAGCTGGACGGGCGGCGACGCGTTCCCCGAGGACGTGACGAAGCCCGCATCCACGAGCCCGATGAAGGCCAGGAACAGGCCGATGCCCACCGTGATCGCCGTCTTCAGCTGCGGCGGCACGGCGTGGAAGATCATCTCGCGCAGGCGGGTCGCCGAGAGCACCACGATGACCAGGCCGTTGATGACGACGAGCCCCATCGCCTCAGCCCACGTCACCTGCTGCACGACGTTGACGGCCAGGAAGGAGTTGATGCCGAGCCCCGCTGCGAGACCGAACGGCAGGTTCGCGATGACACCGAAGAGGATCGTCATCACACCCGCCGTGAGCCCCGTGACCGCCGCCACCTGCGAGGCCTGCAGCCAACCGCCCTCCACGTCGAGCGTGGCCTGGTCCTGCGAGAAGCCGCCGAGGATGAGCGGGTTCAGGATGACGATGTACGCCATCGTCATGAACGTGACGAGCCCGCCGCGGATCTCCCGCGGCACGCTCGAGCCCCGATGCGTGATCTCGAAGAACGTGTCGATGCGCTCCTTGAACGTCGAGCCGCTGCCGCGTCTCGTCGGCGCGACCATCGTCGCGCGGGCCGGAGCCGCCGCGTGACCGAGGTCGCCAGCTCCCGCCTGCTCGTGATCGCCTGCGGACTCGTGGCTGTCGCTCATGCGGCTCCCCTGATCGTGCTGCTCGCGTTAACAGGGACAAGCGTAGTCAGCGCGCGAGACCGGCGAGGCGCGCACCGAACGCAGCGACCGACCCCGCCGCGACCCCGGGCGCGCCGACCCTCACCCGATCCCCTAATCTCGTAGAGGTCACGCGCCGCTCCCCCGCGCAGGCCCAACCCCGCCGAACGACCTGGAAGCGAGACCACCGTGGCACTGCCCTGGAAACTGCACGGAGACGGCAAGAACGTCCCCGCGAGCGACATCGTGCTCCCCGAGGAGCGGCTCACCTGGCCGCGCACCATCGGCCTCGGCGCGCAGCACGTCGTCGCGATGTTCGGAGCGACATTCCTGGTGCCGCTGCTCACCGGCTTCCCGCCTTCGACGACGCTGCTGTTCTCCGGCATCGGCACGATGCTGTTCCTCCTCATCACCCGCAACCGGGTGCCCAGCTACCTCGGCTCATCGTTCGCGTTCATCGCGCCGATCCTCGCCGCCGTCGCATCCGACGGGCAGGGCGTCGCCCTCGCCGGCATCATCGTCGTCGGCGCGCTCCTCGCCGTCGTCGGCCTCATCGTGAACCTCGCGGGCACGCGCTGGATCAACCTGCTCATGCCGCCCGTCGTGGCAGGAACGATCGTCGCCCTCATCGGCTTCAACCTCGCACCCGCCGCGAAGAACAACTTCGAGGCCTCCCCGATCGTCGCCTCCATCACGCTGCTGACGGTCATCGTCGTCGCCGTCGCCTTCAAGGGCATGATCGGTCGCCTGTCGATCCTCATCGGCGTGGTCGTCGGCTACATCGTCGCCGCGTTCATGGGCCAGGTCGACCTCGCCGGGCTCGACGAGGCCGCGTGGATCGGGCTCCCCACGTTCACGGCCCCCGTCTTCGCCGCCGAGCACCTCCTCGTCTACCTCATGTTCGTGCCCGTCGTGCTCGCGCTCATCGCCGAGAACGTCGGTCACGTGAAGGGCGTCGGCCAGCTCACGAACCGCAACCTCGACCCCATGGCCGGCCGCGCGCTGCTCGCCGACGGCCTCGCGACCGTGCTCTCCGGCTTCGGCGGCGGCTCGCCCACGACCACGTACGGCGAGAACATCGGCGTCATGTCGGCAACCCGCGTCTACTCGACGGCCGCATACTGGGTCGCGGCGATCGCCGCCATCCTCCTCGCCCTCTCGCCCAAGGTGGGAGTGCTCATCGCGAGCGTCCCCGGCGGCGTGCTCGGCGGCATCACCACCGCCCTGTACGGCCTGATCGGCATCATCGGCGTGCGCATCTGGCTCGAGAACAAGGTCGACTTCTCGTCACCGACCAACCAGTTCACGGCGGGCGTCGGCCTCATCGTCGCGATCGGCGACTTCACCATCAACAGCGGTCAGGTCACGTTCGGCGGCATCGTCCTCGGCACCGTGGCGACGCTCGTCGTCTACCACCTCATGAGCGGCATCGCCCGGCTCCGTGGCTCCGACGCCGACGACGCTGGTGACGACCTCGTCGCCGGCGCCGACGGGGCAGCGGATGCGGAGCGCACAACGCGCTAGCCGCATCCCTCGCTACGCCCACCCCTCAACTCTGCCGAAAGCGGACTTGTGGTCGTCAAACCTCGAGTTTGACGACCACAAGTCCGCTTTCGACGTTCGGGGAGAGGAGGGAGGGAGGGAGG